>JAKAXU010000057.1 GCA_021816455.1 Acidobacteriota bacterium | reverse complement strand
TTGATATTGTCGTTGCTCTTCTGTTTGTCATTCCCGCAGGGAATCTGCTTCTTCTCTTGCCCTTGCTTTTGCCCTTGCCCTTGCTTTTCTTGTTGTCATTCCCGCAGGGAATCTGCTTCTTCTTTTGCTCTTGCTTTTGCTCTTGCCTTTGCTCTTCTGTTTGTCATTCCCGCAGGGAATCTGCTTCTTCTCTTGCCGTTGCCTTTCGCCGTCGTCCACCACCCTCCGTGCCGACCGAAGGTCGCGTCTGCTGCATGCAATGCCACAACCCTCCGTGGCGCGACTAAAGCGTTTTCGCTCATGGTCTATACAGACGGGCAATGGTGAGTGTGGCTTTTCCTTGGGAAAAAGCCACGCCGAGAGCGTCTCCACTGTAAGCAGTGTGAGCGAAAACGCTCTAAAGCCGCGCGTCCGCTCCATGCAATGGCTCCATACAAGGGTCGGCGGATGCCGACAGCGGAGCCTTCCCAACCTCATCCAGCGGACTCAGCCCACGCATCGACCGCACCTCGTTCACCGTCAGCACCCCGGCCTGCAGCAACTGCACCTGCATCGCCAACTCCGTCTGCGCATCCGCCGCACTCAGGTCGTTGAAGACAAACTCAAACTCCCGCCATCCCACACATTTGCCAAACAAATCTCGTGTCAGATGCTCCTCGATCCGTCGCGCCAGCGGCGCAATCGCCGACCGGAACGCCTCATCCGTCAGCTCCGCCGCCGTCGACCGGTTCACATCCGCCTCCAGCCCCAGCAGCAGCGGCGGCAGCCCAAAGGCATCCGCAATCAGCCGGATCAGAAACATCTGCCACTCCAACCGCATATCCGCATCCGTCCCCTGCGCAAACCGCAGCACCTCCGGCTTCTGCTCGGTCGAGATCAGCGGCACCCGTCCCGTCCCTTCAATCTCGTCCTGCCACCAGCGGATGATCCGCTCATGCTGCGTCGGCGTCGCCTCGTTCAGCCACAGCGCATACTGCACCACCGTATTGGCCGCCAGCTTGCCCGCAAACCGGTGCGCGCTCAGCAGCTCGTTCACCGCCTCAAACGCCACCTCCAGCGGACCCAGTCCAAACGGCGAAAAACTCCGCGGATTCATCCGCAGATACAGCAGTTGATCGTCCCGCAGCGGAATGCCCTCCTGCGGCGTCCGTCCCATCGGCACCTGCTCATATCGCGGCGACTCCGGATTTCCGTCCCACTTCGCATTCACCCGGATCGTCGAGCCATCCACCGCCCACAGCATCGCCGGTCGCTCCGGATCCTCGGTCCGCTCCATCTCCATCGCCCCGTAGCCGCCCGTCAGCGCGTCTTCTACCACCTGCTCCAGCAACGTCCGAAAGCTGTCCGACTCATTCGGCTCCTCCAGCATCCGCCGCAGCGCACGCACCTTCCGCCGCGCATAGCCAATCTCTTCGGAACGTACCCCGCGCCTCACCCGAATCTGCCAGTCCATCGCCACAATCCGGTCCTTGATCACGTTCATCGCTCGCCGCACCACCGGCGTCTCTGCAAACCGCCGCAGATTCATCTGCGTCGGCTTGGGCATCGCCGCGCTCGTCCCCGCCCCATATCCATACGGCGAAACAATCGTCGGCATCGCAATCGTCCGCCGCGTCACTGATTCGCCCGCCTCCATCCGCTCTTCGGCTCTTCGCGCCCCGCGCCAACCCTCCCACATCGCCCTCACCCAGCTCGTCCGCAGTTGCTCTTCTGCCTTCACGTCTGCTCATCCCTTCCCGCGCACTGCGCGCTGTGTCGATTGCCCCAACTCCGCAAAACAGGCCCGCAAAACAAAACGGGCATGGACGCTGTGTCCATGCCCGTATCCCATGCCCGTATCCCGTGCCTTACCTCAACCGCTCTCTTCCCGGCGTCTGGGTGCCCGGCTCTCGCTTCTGAGACCTGGGACCAAGCCAGGGTTCACACCCTCAGCTCGACCCGCGCCCGTTCGGCCATCGCCGCCATCTCCGCCGTCGTCCGCACCTGAATCCCGTGCTCCTCCATCGTCTCCACGGCAAATCGGTAAGCCCCTGCGCGGTCGTCCCGCGCCGCAAACCGGCTCCACGGCTCGATGACCGCCGTCAGCTCCAGCGCCGCCCGTTCCACCCGCTCCACCCCGGCCCGCAGACTCGATGCGGAAAAGGCCAGCACCTTGGCCATCTCCACGCCCATCCCGCCGCCCGTGCCGCCCAGATGCTCCAGGCTCACGGCATGAAACATCCGCACCAGACCCTCCGGCCTCGGTTGCCCGCTGCTGCCCGCCTCGCCATCCCTGCCCACTCCGAAGCCCACTCCAAAGCCAGCCCCGTCCACCCGATACCCGGCGTCGATCCGCAGCGGATCGCCCGGACGCGTATACGTCGCCGCCGCAATTCGCTTGCGCAGCAGATCCCACACCCCCACCCGCTCAAACTCCGTCCGCATCGCGCCCTGGATCGCTGCCCGTCCGCTCACCCGGCTCGACCGCTCCCGCTGCTGCGGCTCCACATACAGCCGCATCAGCTCTTCCATCCCCGCCTCCACGCTCTCCGCCAGATACGCCCGCGACTCGCTCATCTGCACGCAGTTGGAAAACGAATCCTCCAGCACATGCATCAGATTTCCCTCCGGCTCCTCGGCAAAGCGTCTGCGCAGCTCCGCTTCCAGAGCCTCCAGCATCTCCGTGTCCGCTTCCGGATCCAGGCACCGTACCCGCCGCCAGTCGGCCGTAAACTTCACGCCCAGCACCTGTCGCGCGCCCGCGCTTCCCGCCCGCAGCAGCACCCCGATATGCACAAATTCATTGCGCACCGGGTCCGGCACATACCGCAGCAGCGAAAACTCACACTCCATCCGGCGATTCATTGCGCTTCAGCCTTCCACTCGCTCTGCTCCCACCCTCATCCGTCCTCCGGGAATCCACCCCTGCCCTTACCCCTGCCCTTGCCCTTACCCTTGCCTTTGCTTCTCTTGTTTGTCATTCCCGCAGGGAATCTGCTTCTTCTTTTGCTGTTGTTCTTGCCCTTGCCTTTGCAGTTCCGTTTGTCATTCCCGCAGGGAATCTGCTTCTTCTTTTGCCCTTGCTTCTCCCCAGCGTCCTCCCACACCCCGCAACCCATGGCAGGCCACCACCGTCCGTGGCGTGGCCTCTGCCGCATACAATGCCCCTATCTTACCCCCATCTTCGTCCGCATCTTTTCACTTCTCCCACCCTCCAAACGGCCTTCTTCCCGTTTTTCCAAAGTCCTCCACGCGTTCCCGAATCCTTCTCTGCCGACGTCCCAGCGTCTCCACCAGCCGTTCCATCTCCTCCACTGCGTCGCCATACCACTCCGGCGGAATCGACTCTGCCGCCTGCCAGATCTCCTCCACCGGCATCGTCTCCAGCCGACTCAGCCACGGCTCAAAGCTCTCCCAGCCCGTCACTCCGGCATAGACCGCATTGCGCGGATAGACTCCCCGCAGCGGCGCATCCTCAAACTTCCACTCCCCGGCGTGGAAGCAGAATCCCTGGTCGATGAAGACCGCCGTATACCGTCGCTCCCGCGCCGACCGTGTAAAGACCGCCTGCCGTCCGTTGGCGTTGCCCGTCCACTTGTCCAGCGCCAGCATCCCGGCAAACTCCGTCAGATTCCTCACCTCGCCCAGTTGCTCCTCCGGCAGATAATCCACCACCTGCCCTGGCATCAGTCCGCCCACGTACCGCGCCCCGAAGTTCAGTCCCGCCGTGCACGGCTCCTGCCGCCGTCCCAGGTCCACTTTCAGCTCCGGCGTATGTTCCACCAGCCACGCCGAAACCTCCACCACCTCGGTCTCCGGCACCGTCAATCCCACCGCCGCCGCCAGCCGCGTCGCCAGCATCTCGTTTGCCAGCACCCGCTCATGCTGCGGATTGTTCCGGAACTTCACCACATACAGCCGCCCGTCGGAGCCGAGCATCAACTGCCCCTGCGCTCCGCCCCGCATCCGGCGAATCTGCTGTACCGCCTGCACTGCCAAACTCGTTCCGCCCCCCGCCGCGCGCCCATCCGCCACTGCGCCCATTCGTCACAGCTGCTTCCGCACCGCCAGCGCACTACCCGGATTCTACCCGCTCCCCGCATCCCTCGCGTCCGCACCGGCTTCCGCCTTTGCTTTTGCCGTTCTCGCCCTTGCCCTTGCTTTTGCCGTTCTTGTTGTCATTCCCGCAGGGAATCTGCTTCTTCTCTTGCTTTTGCTCTTGCTCTTGCCCTTGCTCTTGCCCTTGCTTTTGCTCTTGCTCTTGCTCTTGCCCTTGCCTTTGCTGTTGCTGTTGCTTTTGTTTTGCTTCTCTTGTTGTCATTCCCGCAGGGAATCTGCTTCTTCTTCTGCCCTTGCCTCTGTTTTTCGCCGTCGTCCGCCACCCTTTCAGGTGCCCCACCATCCCGCGTCTTTTGCGGCGAGGGCGGGGTACCACAAAACCCCTAACCCACCCGCGACCAGCGGGAGCGTCACCACCATCTGTGGCGCGGCCTGAGCCGCGCGTCCGCTGCATGCAATGCCTAGCCCGTTCGCCGATAATTCCCCGCTCGCAGCGGCGTCGAGTGCAGCATCGTCCGCCCGCCCAGCATCTGTTCCCGCGCCGCCAGTCCGATCGCCATCGCCATCACCCGGTCGTCGTGCGTCCCGCTTCGCGCTCCCACACTTCCGTTGGCCAGCCGCACAAAGCTGCGGCACTCCATCAGCAGCCCCCGGCTCATCAGGCAGCCGCCGTTCTCCTCGATCACCGCCGCCAGCCGTGCCAGCACTACCGGACGGCTCAGCGTCGTCGTCAGCCATCCCGGCTGTCCATCCCGCGCCACCCACACCTCGTGATAGCCCACCGTCTCACCCAGCGCCAGCAGCACCGCTGCTCCGTGATTATTCCGCTCCACCACCACCGGAGCCTCGTTGTACCGCCGCGCCAGTCCTGCCACCTCGCGCGCCAGCTCGCTGCCTCCCACATGTGCCGCAAACTCCGCGCACTGCATCCCGCTTTCCAGGTCCAGCACCTCGGCCACCGAGTAATCCCCCTCTGCGCCTCCGCCCGCCGGATCCACCGCCACCAGATACCGCCGTCCACACACCGGCGGCAGATATATCTCCAGCCTCCCGTTCCGTTCCCGATCCATCGGCCCGCCCAGTTCCGCCAGTCGCCGTTCCACCGCCTCGCGGTCAAAGTACATCTCGCCGGAGACCAGAAAACACCGCTCCGCATCCTCGGCAAACTCCTGCCGTGCCAGCGCTCCCTGCTCGGCCAGCATCCTTCGCCGATACGCGATCTGCTCCAGGTCCAGATCCCGCTCCACAAACAGTTCCAGCTCCTCTTCGTTCAGGCTCTCTTCCTCCACCGCCGGCCCGCGATATCCGGCCTCCATCCACCACGGAAAGAAGTGCCGCACCATCCCCGTCTCGCCTGCCCGCACCCACTCGTCGTAAAAACATCCGCTTGCCCCGTTCGGGGTCGATTCCAGCACGATCTCCGCCCCGTCCCGGCTCGGCGCCAGGCACGCACGCAGACCCGCCAGGGTCTCAGCCCCATCGCCCGGCCACCGCGAAACCTCCGAGCAGTGCAGATTCTGTACCGTCATCCCGCGCCCCGCATTCCGATCCGACGCGCTCACCACCCGAAACTCCGAATCGATCTTCGGAAACGCGATCTGACGCACATTCTGCCGATCCGTCGTCAGCACCCCGCGCGTCAGCACCGGCGGCAGATGCTCCACATACCGATGCACAATCCGCAGAATCTCCTCCGCCGCATCCTGCGTATGCGCCACCAGCAGTGTCAGTGTTCCAGGACGCGTCACCGTCTTCAGCAGAAACCGGCCCGCCACCCACGTCGTCATCCCCATCTGTCGCGCCTTCAGCACAATATTCGCCTCGCCGCGACGCTCCTCAAACGCCCGCTGCGCCGCATTCGGACGCAGCGCATGCAGTCGGCCATCTTTGCCCCGCACTTTCAGCAGCTTCTCGGCCAGAAAGATCAGCGGCGTATTGCCCTTCAGTGCTCGAAACGGCCGATCCAGAATCCCTCCCAGCCGCTCCAGCTCCAGGCGATCCCGCTGCTCCCGCTCCCGCACCAGCGCCGCCTGTCTCTGCTCCCGCAACTGCTCCAGCTTCTTCGTCTTTCCCCGCGCCAATCCTCGCCCCCATCTCTGCCCGCGGTCGGCTGTTCCCACCCGCCTCGTGCGCGAAGCAACCTCCCCATCGGCCGCAGACGTCCCGCCACGTCTCAGCCTCCCGCCTGCCCGGGCCGCCTCGCGCATCCCCCTGTGAATCTCCCCACAACCCTCACTCTGCTTCCCGGCCTCAGCCCTCACAGCTCGCTTCGCCTATCCGCCCGTTTCCCCTCCCGCATGCGCTCCAGCTCTTGCCATACTCTCCAGCTCTTGCCCATACTTATGCTTTCGTTCCTGTTCTTGCCATTCTGTTTGTCATTCCCGCAGGGAATCTGCTTCTTCTTTTGTCCTTGCTGTTGCCCTTGCCCTTGCAGTTCTGTTTGTCATTCCCGCAGGGAATCTGCTTCTTCTTTTGTCCTTGCTGTTGCCCTTGCCTTTGCAGTTCTGTTTGTCATTCCCGCAGGGAATCTGCTTCTTCTCTTGCTTCTGCTCTTGCCCTTCGTCGTCCGCCACCCTCTGGGTGCCCCACCATCCCGCGTCGTCTGCGGCAAGGGTGGAGCGCCACAACCGTCCGTGGCCCTAGTTCCCGCCGCACCAGTAACGCATCGCGTACCCGGTGCTCGCCGCCAGCGCCGCATCCGCCGTCAGCGTCACCGCCGTCGTTGACTCCGACCACTCCACCGCGTTCACCGCGCCCGTTCCCGCCAGCGTCGTGCTCACCACGCAGTTGGCGCTTGCCGTGTGCGCCGTCGGAAAGCTCAGCGTCGCCAGCGTTCCCGTCGTCGTTGCCGTTCCTGTCGTTACCGTCAGCGTTCCGCTCACCCCGTCGCAGACGTGTCCGCTGGCGCAGCCAATCGTCGCGCCTGTCCCCGCCGCGCTTCCCGTCGCCAGCCCCATCCCGCCGCTTCCGGCAAACCGTTGCGCTGTCTCTGCTCCCGCCACCGCCACCGTGAACGCTCCCGTCGATCCGCTGTTCGTAAAACTTAGCGTCTCGGCTCCATTCGTCCCCGGCGTGCAGCTTGGCTGCATGTTGATCGAGTCCTGCGCGCCTGCGCTTCCGTTCCAGTAGTTGCCCATCATGTTCACCATGCCGCCCACCGAACAGCTCGTCGACGTCGCCTGCGCCGCTCCATTCCACAACTGCAGCGGCTGGCCGGAGTTGATCAGCACCGTCCCATGACCGGTTGCCACCCCGTTGGAGATGATCGATCCCGGCACCGTCAGATTTCCCGCTCCCGTCACCGTCATCGCCGCCGTGTTCGCATTCGAACCGCCCTCATACACAATCAGCCCGCCCGTCCCGCTGCCGCTTCCGTTGTTGATCACCACCGCGTTCGCGCCCGCTCCCGCGTTGATCGCCGTCTGCCCGTTCTGATAAGCCACCACTCGATCCATCGCGTTCGCCGCGTCCGTCATCCGCAGCGTGTTGCCGCTGTCTTTCTTCCACGTCCACTCCGCCGCGCCGGTGTAGCTGTTCCACTCGACCGTCCCGTTCTGCTCCGCGCTCGTTCCCGGTTGAATGCTCAGCGTCTCTGCCGCATTCGCCGCGTTGGTCAGCGCCACGTTGCCCGTCAGCGTCGCCGTACCGGTCACCGTCGGCGTCGCCAGCACCGCGCTTGTCGCCAGCACCGCGTCGCCCGTCCCCGTCGTCGCCAGTCCGCTCACCGTCGTGCCCGTCGTCGCGTAGTACGCCACCTGCCCCGCCGTTCCGCTGGCCACCGTTCCCGTGCCGCCACTCGTCCCTCCGCAGCCCGTGCAGCTCGCCACCGTCAGGTTTCCGCTCCCGTCGATCTTCGCCACCACGGTTGGCGTCGCGCCGCCGGAGTAGAAAACCACTCCGCCCGTCCCTGCATTCGCCTCCAGGTTGAAGCGCACCGCGCCTATTCCCGCCGCGTCCAGATACTCATCTCCGTTCTGGTACGCCTTCACGTGGTCCAGCCCGTCGATCGCCGAGTTCAGCGCCCAGTTGTTCGACCCATCCTTCACCATGTACCACTGGCTCGCGCCCGTGTAGTCCTTGTAGACGAAGCTCTCCTTCTGCGTCGCCGTCGCGCCCGCTTCCAGCGTCTGGTCAATCTCCGCATCGGCCCCGTTGCGAACCGTAGTCGATCCCGTGAACGTCGTCGTTCCTCCCACGCTCAGCGTGCCCAGAAACATCGCATTCCCGCTTCCGTCCACTGTCGCCACCGTCGTCGGTGTCGCCCCGCCGGAGGCGAACGCCACACCGCCCGTGCCGGCATTCCCGCTGCACTGGAAACAGACATTGCCCGTCCCCGTTCCGTTGATCGCCGTCGCGTTGTTCCCTGCCGCGTTGTGCTCCTCCATCTGCAGCCGGATCACGCCGTTGATCAGGTCCTGATATATCCAGTCCGACTCGCCACTGCCCCCGTCCGTCAGCCCCCACAGCCAGTTGTACTGGCTCGCCGTTGTTCCCTGGTCCACCTGGCTCTCCCACTCCAGCCCGCGCACATTCCCCGCTCCCGTGCCCAGCCGGTAGTGGTTGGTCACCGTCGCGTCCTTCTGGCTCGCATACCAGTCCCCGTTCACCCCGTTGAAGGTCCGGTGAAAGGCATCCCAGAAGCTGTTCCGGCTGCCGTTGTCCACCAGCGCTCCGGTAAACATCGTTCCGCCCGTCATCCAGCTATTGAACTGGCTTCCCGCATCGGCCTCCACCTGTGTCGTCGAGCCTTCATTCCGCACCCCAACCAGCGTATTGTTCTGCGCATTCGGCCCCAGATGCACCGCCGTCGAACAACCCTCCACATCGCCGCCGGTGAAGGTATTCCCATCGCCCTGCAACAGGTTGATCCCGACCGTTCCCGCAATCGCGCTTCCGCTCGCCGTCGGGCAGTCGATATGCAGCCGCACAAAGGTGCTTGCATTCACCCAGTCCGTCGTCGCCGCATTCGTCACCTGATGTCCCACCGCATTCACCGCGATCTGGAATCCGTTGAACGCCTGATCCATCAGCGTGCCGCCGGTGTAATTTCCCGTCCCGTCCAACTGCATCGCCGTCTGGTTCGCGTTGCCCAGGTAGTAGTCGCTCTCCAGATCCAGCTCCTGCACACGCCACGCCGCCAACGCTTCCGTTCCCGCGCTCGTCGAGCCGGTCGTATTCACCAGCACATCGTCCATCGCAAAGCCCAGCGTGTCGGTCGCATACGTCGGATCGCCCACCTGGACCGCCGCCCCCGCGCCACTGTAGGCCAGCACCGTTCCGCCAGCGCTTCCGCTCGTCGTCGTTCCGCCGCGCAGCGAGCAGCCGTGCAGCCGAACATTCCTCACTCCGGCCGCAATCACAATCGGAGCCGTCATCGTGATCGTCGCGCATGGCAGGTCGATCCGCGCATTCGAAACGCCGATCGTCACCGTCGATCCGATCGTCTGCGTCCCCGTGTAATTCCGCGCATCGCACGTTCCGCCGCTCGCCGCATTCAGCCCCGCCACGCAAGCCGCCAACTGCGCTCCCAGGCTCGCTCCGCTCTGCTGATCCACCTGCGTCAGACCACCAATGCTCTTCGCCGTCAGCGCGCCGCCAAAGGCCGTTGTCGTCGCCGTCAGGTTCGCTCCACCCAGGTTCGCCAGCGCCTGTACCGGTGTACCGGCTCCGGTTCCGCCATAGGCCACCGCAAGCGTGCCCGTCGTAATGTTGCTTGCGTTCAGCCCTGTCAGGTTCCCGCCTGCCAGTTGCGGCGCAGACTCCCAGGTGGGAAGGAATGCGCCCGTCCCGTTGCCCACGTCCACCAGCAGCGCCGGCGTCGTCGAGCTGTTGCCCGGCAGCCGCGTCGGATTCCCGTTCGCATCGCCCACCACCAGGTCGCCCTGGCTCTGCGTCAGCGAACTGGTCGCCGTCACCGCGCCGCCCGTCGTCGCTGGCGTTGTTGGCGACGCTGCGCCCGCCAACAGAAACGCCTGATATGTCCCGGCCGGATAACTCTCCACGGCGGTCGTCGGATTGCACAGCGTCAGCGCCATCGTTCCCGCCGCCGTCACCGCGCCCCTCAACTGCAAACCGCCCGCGCTCGACGGCGGAGACACAAACAGAATCCCGTCCGTCGTCGCCGCATTCGCCAGCGCAATCCCCGGCACCGTCGCGCAGCTTCCCGGCCTCACCGATCCTCCGGCAATCGCAAACGACTGCGCGGCAAAATCCGTCACCGGAAGCGTTGCATCCGTCGCGCTGATCGCGCCAGGACGCACACGCAACCCCGGTATCTGAAGTGCCGTCAGCCCCTGCAATCCTGTGTATCCGTCGTCTTCCATCACCAGATAGCGCGGCGACTGAAATCCGTTGTTGAACGTCCCGTCGGCTGCTCGCAGACACCACGCATCGTTGTAACCGCTGATGACTCCGTGAAAGCAAAGCTCGCCGGAGTCGAAGTTCACCTCACCCGGCAATGCCGTCGCCGTCGAAGCTCCGATGTTGAATCGCGTCGTCGTCACCGGGGCCGTCCTCGGCACAATCGCCGATGCTGCGCTGCTGCCGATGTTCGTCACGTTCTGCCGGAAGTCCTGCAACTGCTGCGCCGCGCTCACCTGCGGCGGTTCGGCGATGGTGTCGGCAATCGGCGATCCGCCTACGCCGATGTTGTGTGCCGTAATGTTCTGAAAATCGTAGAGCAGGACTGCGCCCGCCAACTGATTGTTGATGCTGTCGTACGGATTCGGACAACCCGAGGAGCCAAACGCGCCATACAGCGTATTCCCGTCGCAGTAGCCCACCACCTCCGTTCCCAGCGAATCGATCGTCCATCCGCTGGCAGCCGTCCCCACAATCGGATAGTTCTGCGTGAACTTCACGTTCGCATTGCGAATCTGCACATCGCTCACCTCACGGTAATAGCGCGAATACATCGCAAACATCACGTGATAAATCCCGCGCCATAGCGAATCGGTCACTCCTCCGACCGGCTGCTGATTCTGGTCAGTCAGCCGCGTCTGGTTGTCCTGCACGTGAAAGAAGTACGTGTTGAACCAGGTATCCAGCGCATTCTGCGCCGTCTGCGATTGCGCCTGTGTGGCCCAGTTATAGCCGTAGAAGGTCACCCCATTCAGATGCGTCGAATCGCCCAGGTTGTAGTTGTTCAACGCAGCGCCGCCGCTGGCGCTGGTGGAGGGTGCGCGCGTCTTCCACCATCCGCCGATCACCATGCCGGACATCATGCCCTGCATCTTCAGATTCTGGAAGTTGTTCAACTGCGAAGATCCCGCCAGCAACCCGATCGCGCCCGACGTAATGTTGACGTTGTTCCAGTTCCAGTACGCTCCCGTCAGTGTTGTTGCCGCGATGAAGGCGTGCTGGATGTTCAGGTCATTGAGATTCCATCCGGCAATCGTCTGGTCCGAGCCGAAGACGGCAAAGTAGGGCGAGGCCATCGTGTACTGCGGCGCGGAAATCGCGCTTCCCGTGAAGCTGGAAGTGATCGTCGACCCGTTGCCGTAGATCGTCAGCGGTGCTCCGCCGGGGATGCGAATGGCATAGCCGAGGTAGCCGGGCGTCTCCGGCGGAAGGTTCGTGCACGGAACCCCTCCGCAGGTATCCGTACTCGGCGCCGTTCCGTCGTCCCATGCCGTTTGCAGGTAGCCGGTGATGCTCCCGATGAAGTAGGTCTTTCCCTGGGTCAGAGAGATCGATCCGGCGTGCGTTCCGCTGCCCGTCGCATACTGGATCGCGTTGTTGAAACACTGCGTATCATCGGTCACTCCATCGGCTGCGCAGCCAAAGTCGTCGACGCGCACATCCGCCGAATAGGTTGTTGCTCCGCGCCGCTGATCCAGCACCGGAACCGGCTGCGCCGCCGCCGGCGGAGCCGCCACGGAGATCGATGGGCAGGTCGTATAACCCGACCCCCCATTGGTTACCGTATAGCTGGTCACTGCGCCGCCGCTCAGGTTTGCCGTCGCCTGCGCTCCGTTTCCGCCGCTCACCGTCACCAGAGGAGCCACCGTATAGCCCTGGCCAAGCTGTCCCGGAATCACTGCGGTTACCGCGCCGCCCTGCGTCGGGTCATAGACGCACTGCGCCGTGGCCTGCATCGCGCCAAACTGTGCGTAACCGCCTGTTGTTCCCGGCGGAATCAGCGCCGAACTCGATCCGCTCACGCAACCGCTCACGCTCCCGGCCAGCGCGCAATTCTCGGTTCCGTCGATCTCCGGGGCATTCAGCGCTCCGGTCATCGTCCCGCCGGCCAGAGGAAGCTCGCCGCTGCCGCTGGCAATCTGGCTGGCTACGGCCTGATCGACATAGGCCTTGTTGGCCGCCTGCTCCGGCGTGGTGGGCGCGTTGGCCACCAGCAACTGCTGAAACGCAGGAGTAAAGGCCATCCATGCGGTTTCCACATTGGTTGTCGTGCTGGGCGGCATGCCCTGGGCGAAGACGGCGTTGCCGACGGTCGCAGCGTCGCAGGTCGAGTTGCCGGTCACCGTATTGTAAGGAATCCGAAAGATCTGCCAACTTGTGGTCAGGCTCACCGTCTGGTCGGCAAAGGTGCAGCTTTGGGCCCCTGTCGTTCCGCTCAGTTTCAGCTCCTGGGTTGTCGCAGAGTCTGCTTTGGCTGCGATGATCCAGGTTCCCGTGCCAGCGGGAAATCCGTGGCCCAGAAGCAGAGTGTTGCTTGCGCCGCGGACGCTCCAGTTCCCGCTTGTATCCCACGCGCCACCCACCGCGCGCACAAAGGATCCGGTCACCGGCGCCATCGCATCCTTGCCGGACTGGCTTCCCGTGCCGACACTTTCGCCGCTCGAGGCAAGCAAATCCTCTGCAGTCAGGAACAGATCGTTCAGGCTGCTGAAAGCCTGATTTGCCGCGCCGCCGCCGAGCAGCGCAAAATCGGCTGTCGCGCGCCCTTCTTCGAGGCGTGCGGTCTCCACCGAATGCTCGCCCGCGCCGCTGGTCTGCTCGATTACATTGCCGAGGCCGGAGTCGAGCAGATTACCCGCTCCATTGACGCCGAGCTGCTGGAAGCGATTGGAAGAAGCCGTGTAGCCGCTGGCGATCCCGGTGCTTTCCGCGCTGGGCGCAAGCACCAGGGATGGATAGGGGGTCGCCGATGCGGTCAGAGTTCCGCCGCCCTGGATCGCGGTGCCGGTTGCCTGCGATGCGGTCGCATTCCAGACCGTGTAACCACCATTGCCGACAAGCAACGTTCCACCGAAGAGGTTCATCTTCTGGCCGGAGATCAGATTTACCGGCCGGGCGGTCATCCACGTTCCGGGCACATTCACGGTAGCCGTGGTGGTGGAAGAACAGCCGAAGCCTGCTGCGGTGAGGGTGACTGCGCCGAGCGATCCGTCGGAGTTGACGGCGGCATTGGCCGCGGCGGTGCAGCCTGCGGTGAAGGTGAGCGGAACGGATGGCCCATAGGGTTCAAAACCAAGTCCGTGCTCCGGCCCGACGGTGACGCCGGTGACGGCGCCGAGCGTTACGGCGACGGTCAGTTGCGGCTGCACGGCGATCCATTCGGGATGGATTTCGGGATTGCGAACGGTCCAGCCCTGCTCGATGCCGTTGAAGTCGAGCACCAGTCCGGTGGGCGCTTCGCCGGTTGCGGCGGAGTTCCACGGTTTCGCGGCCACTCCGTCCAGAACGTTGTTTGCGCCGACGGCCGAGACGAATCCATGCACGGTGTTCAGCGTGAGATGGGTCCACTGGTTGTTGTCCGCCGTCAGACCGGAGGGGGTTGCGCCGGGCAGTGCGGGAAGCGCGATGCCGGTACCAAGGCCGCGGAGGGTGAGATTACGAAATTCCGTGCCGGTGGGCCACTGCGCCAGATAGAGGCCGCAGGTGTGCGTGGAGCTGGCGCCGGGATAGGTGCCCAGCGGATCGTTGCCGGTGGTGGCGAGGACGAGATTTTCGATGGAAGCATCTTTCAGTCCGTTGCCGCCCGCACCGGTTGCGGCGGGCATAGCGATGGCGCAGTTGCCGATGGACCAGCCCGCGCCGCTGCCCGCTGTGGCAGTGAGTCCGTTGCCGCCGGGAGAAAAGACGCTCCCGCTTTCGATGGGGCGACTAACGGCGCAACTGCCTGCCGCGGCGCGGCCTTCGGCTGGTGAGCAGGAGACGTCTTCGCTTTGATCGACGTAGAGGGAGAAGTCGTGCAGATGGGTTCCGCTGAAGAGTGTCGCCGAGTCGGCGGTGGTCTGGAGAATATCCTGGCCGGGAAAGCCCATGAGGGCGGAGTTCTGCGCGCCCTGCCCGGAGATGGATTCCAGATGCCAGTTGAGGGTGTGTGTTTTGCAGATGCCGGAAGGCAGGGTGAGGCCGACGTGATGGGCCTGCGCGTAGTTGATGGCAGCCTGCAGGGCGGCGGTATCGTCGGTTGCTCCGTCGCAGAGAGCGCCGAACTCCTTGACGCTGCGCGTGTGCTGCTGCGCGCCGCCGGTGCGCCAGTCTTCGACGCGAATGCCGCTGGAGTTGGTGAAGCTGTCGGTGCCCGCATAGGCGGGAGGGACGCTCATTGCGCCGGCGGCGCCTGCCGCGGTGAGGGTGGTTTGCAGAGTGGTCTGCGCCGAGCCGTTGACCGGGGAGGCGATGCCGTTGACGGCGGGCGTTCCGAGCGAGCCGGTCATGGTGCCGCCGGCCAGAGGAACGGCCTGCGCGAAACTTTCATCGACGTAATGTTTGTCGGCAGCCATCAGCGGCGTGGTGGGGTCGCCACTGAGAGTGAGCGGTCCGGTGAGCGTGCCGCCGGAGGGCGAAAGCTGGCTGCTGCCGAGGGCCGCGATCTGCTGATTGACGTAAGCCTCGGTGACGGCCTGCACGGCCTGAGCGGCGGGAAGAACCTGCGCTTCAACGGAGGCGATGGTGGCCGTGGTGGTGGCCGGAACGACCCAGTATTCGGTGTTCACGGTGCCGTCGGAAAGCTGGTAGACGACGGTGTAGTAAAGGCCTGCCGGAGTTGCGCCGAGATTGGGCGCGAGATTGATGCTGACGAAACCGTCGGCACCGATAGTGACCGAAGTGGTTCCGGCGGAGACGGACTGCCCGGCGGCGGTGGTGAAGGAAGGCCAACGGATGAGCATGGTTCCGGAGGCAGGCGCGCCGCTGGCTTCATAGATTGTGCCCTCGACGGTGGTCGTGGTGACCGACTGGCTCCAGGCGATGGTCGCGCTGAGCAGCAGAAGCATGCAGCGGATTCTCCGGAATGCAGTTTGTTTGTCGGCACGCAAGCATTTCGTCATCGTGAGTATCCTTCCGTTGGCTACCGGTTCTGTTGGCTACCGGTCCGTAATTTTTTGCGCTGAGAGCTGCGCTTTCTCTTGTGTCTTCCGGCGGATCGTTGTGCCGGGGCTGTGCGCGCAGTGGGCGCAAAGATGCGGTCCGCAAACGCCAGGTTCTTCTCCGGAACCTGGGTGTGCGGGCCGCATCGTGGAAAGAGAGATTCCTGCCCACGTCCCGGGCCAGGCAGCCGGAGTTCCACGCGTTCCGGCAGGAATGCCGACTTTGTCGGCTACTGCTCTGTTGATTCGTCGAGTTCTCCCCAGAGGATTTCCGCAAAACTCGCGTACTCTTCCGGGGTGATGGGTTGGTTGGTTCGCATTCTGCCTGCGATTTCGAAGAGCACCCGAACGCTCGGCGCGTGATTTTTGTCGATCACGTTGTTTCCGATGCAGGTGACGATCTTCAGCAGATTTCTAGCGATGATCCGATCCGCCTTGTTGACCATCCGCTCGATGACTGCATTGTCGATGCGATGATCCTCCGGATCATCCTCGATCTCGTCGAGGTCCACCTGGATCGCATTGCCCGCCTTGTCGAGTCCCGCCTTGTCGAGTCCAGCCCTGTCGGGTTCCGCCTTACCGTTTTGCCTTCTGTTGTTTTGCGTTCTGTTGTTGAGCCACTCGTTGTTTGCCGTTTCGTTGTTTGTCGTTTCGGACATCGCCCCGCCGTTTTCCGACACCGAAGGTTCTGTGAAGGACAAAAAAAGAGGAGCGGCTGTGCCCCAGCCGCTCCCCGCATGTCTGTCTCTCGCGAATGATTCAAGCTTAGCGAATTCGAGGAAATTGGATGCCATTTTCCCGAAGATTTTAAGTAGCTATGGAATCAGCAGGATGGGGGTGTTTCGAGACGGTCGGGTGCTTGACAACATTTGCGGGAGCGAGTTTTGGAGGCGGAAAAGCGAAGGGCGAGGGTCAGGAGGCGAGACCGGCGCGCTGCGCGTGGTCGGCCATCTGCTGCTGGATGGAGAGTGCAAGCTCAAGCGCCTGGCGACCTTCAGTTGCGGTGACGGCAGGCTGGCAGCGGGTGTGAACGGAGCGGAGAAAAGACTCCAGTTCGAGGCGCAGCGGTTCGCCGGGAGCGATGGTGGGTTTGTCGAAGTGAAGACCGGGCAGGCCGTGGACGAAATCCTCGGCGGCTCCGGCGCGCATGGCGGCTTCGAGCTGAAAGTTCTGATCGACGGCGATGACGAGAGCGTCGCGGCGGGCGTAGTCGATGGAGACGTATCGTCCCGGCTCGAAGTAGCGGAGCTTGCGGACGCGCTCGGTGGAGACGCGCGAAGCAGTGAAGTTGGCGACGCATCCGGAGTCGAATTCGACGCGGACGTTGGCGATGTCCACTTTGCCGGAGAGGATGGGCAGACCGACGGCGCGGAGATCGCGCACCGGGCTGGCGGCGAAGCGGAGCACGACGTCGAGATCGTGGATCATGAGATCGAGGACGACATCGACATCGAGGGAGCGAGGGGTGAAGACGCTGAGGCGGTGCGCCTCAAAGAACATGGGTCCGCGGAGGTCGCTCTGCATGGCGAGGACGGCGGGATTGAAGCGTTCGAGATGTCCGGGCTGAAGGATGCGAGCGTGACGCCGGGCGAGGGCGATGAGTTGGTCGGCCTCGGGGAGCGAAGCGGCGAGGGGTTTTTCGACGAGGCAGTCGATGCCGGCGGCGAGAAGCTGAGAGGCGACGGCGCAGTGATGGACGGTGGGCACGGCGACGATGGCAGCGTGGAGAGTGAGATCGGCCGAGAGCGCGGCATCGACGGAGGGGAGGACGGGAATGCGGTAGCGTTCGGCGACAGAGGCGGCGCGCGCCGGATCCGGCTCAATGGCGGCGACGAGGGCAGCCTCGGGCATCTCGCTGAGGACGCGCAGATGGTTGCCCCCGAAGGCTCCGGCGCCGACCACGGCGACGCGCGGCGGATGGATTGCGGCCGGCAATCAGGCCTTGCCTCCGGCGACGACGGTGAGGCATCGGCTGTAGAGGTCGAGAAGCTGGTTGACCTGATCTTCGGGCTTGGGCGCAGGCGAACCGCTGAAGCCGGTGGAAGGCGCTGCGGGACGGCCGAAGCCGGTGCTGGCGGCGACGAATTTCAGCAGGTCGAGCGCGATATCTTCGTTGCGGCGCGCGCCGGAGCTGTTGAGGGCGAGTTCTTTTTCCATGGGAAGCAGCTTCCTTGTCGATCCGCGTTCTGAATCCGGATCGAGGTCTTTTCGTTCATGCTACCAGCCGGGACAGGAGGCGTGCGCGGAGGGGAAGATGCGGGTGTGGATCAAAGTTCGTTGACGATGAGCGCGACGCGGCCGGAGAGGAGATCGTTGGGCGTTTCCTCGCCGACGGGTTCGAGGAGTTCGGCGGGGATGTCGGGTTGGTGTGTGCGGAGGAAGAGGCGGCTGGCGAGGAAATCGACGTAGCGGATGCAGAGGCGCTGGTGGTTGCGCACGGCGTAGAGGTGAGGGAGCGTGGAGGTGGCGCCGCGGTAGGGAGCGAAGGAGTTGTAATGGCGGTCGAGGACGAGAACGGCCTCGGGCAGCAGGAGCGGCTCCATACCGAAGACGTCAAGGGCGGAGAGGCGCACGGCGACGAAGCGCTCCCACTGTCGTCTGGCCGGGGTGCAGCGCGGACGGAGAGAGCGAAGGGTTTCGGCGGGAAACTCGAGCATGCGCTGGACGCTGGTGGCGCGGACGTAGGGTTCGAAGAGGGCGACGGAGTGGCTGACGAGCGGAACCTGTCCGACTTCGCCGATCTGTTCGCTGAGCAGGGGACTGCCGCGTCCACGGGCCGAAGGGAGGAGGTCGGTGATGACGAGCTGCTGGGCGCGAAGGAGCTTGTCCAGCGCAGTGAGAGAGAGCTGGCGACGACCGTGGAGGAAATTTGACAGATGTGGCTGCCCCAGGCCTGTCTGCCTTGCGAGTAGTGAGACACTCAGCGTTCCCCGGCTGATTCGTCGCAGCAGCTCGGCTCTCACCCGCTCCTGCAGTTGCGAAAAGTTCATGTGGAAAATTCACTGTCAGCAATCACTCTTGTCCAAATTAGCGCTTGATCGGCGGCGGTAGAGCCCTGCTACGGTTTGTGTTGAGAGACATAAACCCCAAGGAGGGTCACCGTCGCCGTGATTCGAGTATCCAGCATTTTCAGCCAG
>JAKAXU010000056.1 GCA_021816455.1 Acidobacteriota bacterium | reverse complement strand
CGGCTCCAGCCTCATCCACTGCTTGTCGGTCAAATCGCTCGGGTACATGCACCTACCCTATCCACCCAAACTCTCTCCGCATATTCCTTCCAAGGTTCCTTCGCTAGTTTCTGGACAGGTTCTGAGAACCGCAACTTAGGAGAAAACCTGTTCCAAGCAAGGCAAATGAAATTATGAAAAACTTCAGGACTGACATACGTGCTCCTTGGGCGGTGCCGAAGCTACAATCTGCGCAAACGCACCAGAGAGCAGAAGCCACATCGCAAAACTCGTATGTTTGATTATTCGCAGCAGTCCGTCGTTGTACACGGATAAAAAAATAGTTCGATATATATTTGCAGTTTGATCTCTGTAACAGCTTCTACTCCCATCCGCCCTGCTCCACGCCGCACCCTGAGACCCATAGAGTGTCCATGTGATTGTCCGCACCTGTTACCCTGAAAGCAGTCGGCTGCCATGAATAAGCTTGTCTTCGCCAATCTCGTCCATCGTCCTATGCGCTCGCTCATCTCCGTCGCTGCCATCGCCATTGAGGTCATCATGATCCTCTCGGTGGTGGCCATCTTTCTTGGCCAGCTCGACGGACAGAAGATACGCACCAACGGCATCGGGGCCGACATTATCGTTCGCCCTGCCAACGCCAGCTTCATCAACGCAGTTGGCGGCGCTCCTGTGCCGGCGAAAAATGCCGCAGCCTTTCTACGACTGCCCCACGTCACCGTCGCCGCGCCGGTCATTCAGAATTTCTCGCTCAATCCCTCGCCGGAGATCATCTACGGCATCGATTACCCCAGCTACAACGCGCTGCGTCCCTTCGTCTATATCTCCGGCGGACCGTTTCAGGGACCATACGACGTCATCGTCGATGATGTCTTCACGCAGAGCGGCAAGACGCGTCCTTACCGCGTCGGCGACACCATCAAGATTGTCAATCATCCCTTCCGCATCTGTGGCATCGTCGAGTCCGGCAAAGGCGGGCGCAAGATGGTACCGATCGACACGCTTGGCAATCTGATCGGTTCGCCTGGCAAAGCCTCCGTCTTTTTTCTCAAGGCCGACAGCCAGGACAACCTCGATCTCATCCGCCGCGAAATCGCAGCTACCCCAGGCCTCAGCGATTACCAGGTTCAGACGATGCACGAGTGGATGTCGCTGATGACCCCCGACCACATCCCGGGTTTCAACATCTCGCTCGATGTTGTCACCTTCATCGCCACCCTGGTCGGCTTCCTCGTCATTTTCCTGTCCATGTACACGGCCGTGCTGGAGCGCACGCGAGAGATCGGTATTCTGAAAGCGATGGGAGCGTCGAAGACGTCCATCGTGGGGATGATTCTGCGGGAATCGCTTCTGCTGGCCGCAGTCGGCGTTGCACTCGGCATCAGCGGAATTTTTGCCATCCATGCAGTGCTCGCCGATGCCTACCCCTCACTCTTTTTTGAGATCACACGTCCGTGGATCGAGAAGGCCGCTATGATCGCCGTTCTGGGCACCGTTCTGGGCGCGGTTTATCCTGCCTGGATGGCCGCAGCCAAAGATCCCATCGACGCGCTTGCCTACGAGTAGCGCGTTTGCGAATGCGCCGAGAGAACGCAGTTCACTCTTCGGAGTCCGGATGAAAGCCTTCGCCGAACGTTATGCCTATCCCGTGTGGATCGCGCTCGTCGTCGCGCTGGCTCTGCTCCACGCCGTACATCTGACGGCGGATTTCCCCAATCATTCGCCCTGGCCGGACTGGGCCAAATATACCGATGAGGGGTGGTATGCGAACGCAGCCATCCGCGCCCATCTGCGGGGTCACTGGTATGAGCCGGGCGGCTTCAATCCCGCAGTCGCGGTTCCGCTTTGGCCATCGTTGCTGTGGCTGCTCTTCGGTTTGACCGGCGTCTCGCTGGTGGCCGCGCGCGGCCTTGCCGTAGCGCTCTTTCTGCTCAATCTTCTGCTTGTTTACGGGCTGGTTTGCAGGCGTGCTCCGAGATGGGCTGCGTTGCTGGCCGTCACGCTGCTGGCCGGCAGCCCCTTTCTTTACGCCTTCAGCAGACTCGCTCTGCTGGAGCCGCTGCTGATGACGCTCGCGCTTCTGGCGCTTCGCCTGGCTCTGGATCTTTCCACGGCGCGTCGGTTCCTTGCCAAAGCGGCACTCGTCGGCCTGCTTTTCGCGGCGATGGTGCTGGCCAAAACTACGGCCGTCATGCTGCTGCCGGCGCTCCTCTGGGCGCTCGCGTTTCCGCTTCGTCATCAGCCTGCCCGGCTGCTGCGCGCGCTGGCTGCCGCAGTCGTGACCGCTGTAGCGATCCTAGGGCTATGGGCCGCGGCGCTGGTCCATCTTCACCTGTTGCGGGATCTGACCTATTTCTTCTTCATCAACAGCTATCCGAAGCCGCATAACTTTACAGCGCATCTGCTCAGTCTCTGGTGGGCCGTCGATCGCTGTCTCTGGGTTGACCCATTTCTGATGCCGCTCTTTGGGCTGCTTTTTCTTGCCGCGCTGGTCTTCTGCCGTCGGCGCTGGGCGTCGGCGCTCTGGCGTGAGCCGCTTTTCGTCGCCTCGCTCCTGTCCGTGGCGGGATTTCTTCTCTTCATGGCCGTGCAGAATCACACCCAGCCGCGCTACTACGTCGTGGTCGCCTTCTTTGCATTCCCTGCTCTGGTCCAGTTGTCTGTCGCACTTGCGCAGGAGCCTGGAATCCCCCGCCTCTCAGGTGAGCTTGCGCTGGTCTGCATCATGATTTTTGCCGCGCTCAATGGTGTGCGCATGCTGCGCTACGTCCTGCATCCGCAGTACACCTGGATCACTGCCGCCCGCTCGCTGACCGCCTATATCGACAGCCACCCGAACGGACGCCGTCTGCTGCTGTCGATCAGTGGAGATGAAATCACGCTGATGACCGGGCTTCCCGCCATCTGTGACGACTTCGGCACCGCGTTGCCAGCTCGCCGCATCCGGAGCGCACATCCAGGCTGGTATGCCGCCTGGAACGACCTTGATCCGGCGATGCTCGCGGCGATTCATCCCTACTTTGCGCTCGACCAGGTCGCAATCTTTCCCGCGCTCGACGATCCGGAGCGCAATCGGCTCGTGCTTTTCCGCCTTGTTCCGCTCAACCCTTCCCCGTATACGCCGCGGAACTACGAAATCCGGAGCCAGATCACCTTCGGAGACCATGTCTCCGTTCCGGTCGAGTGAGGTCTCCCGGCTTTCTGCGCCGCCGCTCGACCCAATCCTGACGGTTTCCAGCCTATTTTTCGCCCAGGTAGTTGCGATACTGCAGCTCAATGACGCCCGTGCTGCGCGCCAGAGCCAGCTTGGTCAGGTTGTATTGGTAGAGGCTCTGCACCAGATTGCGTTCCGCTGACGCCAACTCCGCCTGCGCGCGCACCAGCGGCAGGGTATCGTCCACGCCCGCCTTGTAGCGATCCGTCTCGTCCGCCAGCGCCTGGCGCGCCAGGTCCACGTTGGATCGCGCGACCTCCAGCAGCTTCTCGGCGGCGTGGGCGTCCATCTGCGCCGTCCGCACCTGCTCGACGATTTTGACGCGCAGGTCAGCAAGCTGGCGTTCCACTCCATCCAGTTGCGCGCGCGCCACGTCGCTTTCGCCGCGCAGGCTTGCTTCACGGAAGAGCGGCACCTGCAGCTTGCCCATGGCCATCAATGTTCCGTGCGAACCGACGCCACTCACGGAGGTTACGCCGTAGTTGCCGGAAAAACGCAACGTCGGCAGCCGCTCGGACTGGCGCGCCTTCATCACGTAGTAATTGGCCTTGGCCTGAGCCTGGAGATTCTGGTAATCCTGCCGGTTTTGATAGGCAACCGTCAGCAGCTCCTGCTCGCTGCGATCGGCCAGATCGCTGTAAGGAGCCGGGTCTGTCAGTTGAATCTTCTGTCCCGGGGCGATTCCAATCTCGCGCTTCAGCAAAATCTCCGCCTTGTCCCGCGTATTCTCACTGGCCAGTACCCTCTGCTGCTGCTGCTGAAACTCGACCTGCGCACGCAGCTCATCCACCCGAGCCAGGGTTCCCGCTGCGTGCTTCGCCTCGGTCTGTTCCAATAGCAGGCGATCCTCGTTCAGCAGTGCGCGTTGGTTGTCCACGTCGCTGCCTGCGGCAATCACGCGCAGATAAGCCGTCGCCACCTGCTGTACGACCTCGCCGCGTGCGGTCATCTTCTGGAAGTAGGCCACTTTTTCCGCCGCGCGAATCGCTTTGTAGCCATTGATGACCGGCCCGGAGTAGAGCGTCTGGTCGTAATTCACCTGCCCGTTCGTCACGTCTGCCTTGGTGATCAGCGAGAGCGAGGAAGGGTTCAGCGTCGGCGGAAAGAATGCACTGAACTTCTTGATTACACTCGGCCCGAACCCCATCGCCGCCAGGTCGTACTCATGCACGCCGGTACCGCCGGATACGGTGATCGTCGGCAGAAACTCCTGCAACGCCTCCAACTCCTCGCCATGCAGCGTTGTTTCGCCGGCCTCAGCTTCTTTCAGGCCCAGATTCGTCTCAAAGCCGCGTCGTACAGCATCGTCGAGGGAAAGCTCGACCACCGCATCGGTCGCCGGATGGGCCGTAATGCTGCCATAAAAAGGATTTTGCAGCGAGCCTGGATTCTGCTGCGCCGCGGCAGTCACCCAGCCTGCAAGCGCCGCACCGCTCAACCCCACGTACAGAGCCGTCTTCAGGGTATGCTTCGAGGTCCTCATCTTCATCGCTATTGTTTCAGATGAAGATCAGCGCCTCAGGATTCCGGCGAGATCAATTTTTACCCCCGCTTCGCCAGCCGGGCGCAAATCACCGCTTCGCGGTCCTGCGTTTCACTCCGTCTCTGATGCCACCGGACGCTTCGCCGAGGCCAGTATTCGTTCCGCGACCGCCGAAGGCACAACCTCATAGCCTTTCAGCTCCATGTGGAAGCTTCCACGGCCCTGCGTCAGCGAGGTCAGCGTCGCTCCGTACTGCAACATCTCCGCCATCGGAACCTCAGCCTCGATCACTGCCGACCGACCGCGCGGCGTTATCCCGAGCACATGTCCGCGCCGCGTATTCAGATCACCCATCAAAGCGCCTGCATAGTCGTCGGGAGCCTCGATTTCGACATGCATGATCGGCTCCAGCAGGCATGGCCGCGCCAGTTCCATTGCCTGGCGGAAGGCCAGACGGGCAGCAATTTTGAACGAAAGCTCGTTCGAGTCCACCTCGTGATAACTGCCGTCATAGACCGTCGCGCGAAAATCCACCACTGGGAAACCAGCCAGATGTCCACGCAGCGCTGTCTCCACAATTCCCTTTTCCACCGCGGGAACGTACTGTCGCGGAATCGCGCCGCCGAAGATTTCGCTGGCAAACTGGAATCCGGCACCGCGCGCCAACGGTTCCAGCCGGATGCGGCAATCGGCGAATTGGCCGTGTCCGCCGGACTGCTTCTTGTGCCGCCCTTGTGCCTCAGCTCGTGCGCGAATCGTCTCCCGATACGGCACCTTCGGAGCCTTCAGCGTCACCTCGGTGTGATATCGCCGCTTCAGCCGCGCCACCACCGCTTCCATGTGCTGTTGTCCGGCCCCGGCCACAACGAACTCCTGCGTCTCCGCATCGCGAAAGAAACGCAGCATCCGATCCTCTTCCATCAGCTTGTGCAGCGCCGGGGCAAGCTTGTCCTCATCGGCGCGGGTCTTTGGCTCAATCGCGTAGGTCATGCTTGGCTCCGGAATGCTCACCTGCTCCACGCGCATCTCGGCGCCTCGCTGCCCCAGCGTATCGCCGGTCAGCGTCTCCCGCAGCCGCGCCACCGCGCCCAGGTCACCTGCGTGCAGCTCGCTCACCTCCACGGCTTTGCGCCCCTGCATCACGCTCAGGTGGCTCAGCCGCTCCTGCCCACGCCGCAGGTAGTTTTCCACCGTCTGGTCATTCCGCGCTACGCCGCTGATCACCTTGAAGAAGCTGATCCGGCCCGCAAATGGATCATGCAGCGTTTTGTAGACAAAAAGAGCCAGCGGTTCTTCATCGCGGATCGCGCGCATCACCACACCAGCCCGCACGCCCGGCTGTTCGGCTCTGCCGCCATGGCCGGAGACTCCGTTGCCAGAGTCGGCGGAATGCTCGTGGTCCGCGACAGCATCCATTCCCTCCGCCATCGATCCGCCATTCGCTACGCTACCCGCGCAGGCCACCCGCTCAACGGCCGTCGGAGCATAGACCTTCAGGAAATCCAGCAGTTGATCGGCTCCCACCGCTCCGATTCCGCTGGCAAAAAGCACGGGAAAGATGCGGTCCTCGCGAATCGCCTCGTGCAGCGCAGTGATCAGGTGCTGCTCGGGAATCGTGCCGACCTCGAAGAATTCTTCCAGCAGCGCATCGTTGCCCTCGACCACCTGCTCCACCAGCGCTTCATGCGCGGCCCGCGCCTGCTGGAGTATCTCTGCTGGAATCTCTGCGATCGTTCCGCGTCCACTGGCTTCCCGCGTCGAATAAAGAAAAGCCTGCATCGTCACCAGGTCCACCACGCCACAGAATTCCTCCGCGTCGAAGATCGGCAGTTGCACCGGCACGCAACTGCGGCCCCATCGCGCGTGCAACTCCTCGATCAGCGTCGTTACCGCTTCCATTCCTCCGTTGTACGCGGTGTCCATCTGGTTCAGCACCACGACGCGAGGCAGGTTGAACTCCTCGGCCCAGCGCCAGACTCGTTCCGTCACCGCTTCCACGCCCGCCTGCGCCTGCACCACAATCAGCGCGCACTCGGTCACCTGCATCGCTGCCCGCGCTTCATGGCTGAACATGTGAAAACCCGGCGTATCGATCAGGTTCACTTTCACGCCCTGCCACTCGGCAAAGGCCACCGCGTTCTGCATCGTCGTCGCGCGCGCAACCTCCTCCTCGTCGTAGGCGGTCACCGCCGAACCGTCCTGCACCCTGCCCAAAGTCGTCGTCTTCCCAGCTGCCTGCAGCAGCGACGCAATCAGCGTTGTTTTGCCGCTGCGTGCGTGGCCTGTTACGGCCACATTGCGAATCTCACTTCCCGGATAATTTCTCATCATTTTTCCCCTCTGTGGATGCTGGCCGCACCGTGCCGTCCTAGGCTTCACTGCCCGTTTTGCCGCCTGCGTCCTTTTCGGTCGTCTCCAGGTCTCTCGTTTCCAGCGGATTGGAGGTACAGCAATAGCCGCGTCCGGCCAGATCCAGGGAATGCGCCAGCGCGTCGAGCAGAGAAGAGTGGCCTTCGCCGGCCCGTGACGGACGAATCGGCAAGTGAAGATGAGGCAGATGAAGATGGCGCAGGTGAGGAAGATGCAGGGAAGCCGAGAGTTCGCGCGCAAGGTGCCCCGGCGCTGTCTCCGGCGCTCGATCGGTGGTCTGCGATCTGCCGAAACCAGTCATAACGGTTTCCTCCGGCAGGCGCCTGCTCAGCCAAACGACGCGCTGTCAGGCGTCTTCTCTGAAGAACCGCAGCGTATCACAGACCACGCGAACTCACAATGTGATCGTCGGCACAGGGATTCCTGGCACAGTGCCCCGGGGACTGCTGCCCGGCAACTGCGCTGGCCACCTCGGCAAACCGCGCGACCATCGGCCCTCCGGGGTAAGATCAGCCGCTACAATGGTGTCGAGGACTCTTCAGCCACCATGATTTCTTCCCGCCCCCGTTTCCTGCGTCTCCTTAGCCAGAGCCTGCTTGCACTTGCCGCCGTGGCGTTCGTCGCCAGCACGCCCGCTGCCCGTGCGCAATACGGGGCGCCGCCACCGACGCAGGTGCACGATGCCTCTGCTCTGCGCCCGCCCGTCGGCGCGCGCGTGGCCATCGTGGAATTCGACGATATGGAATGCCCAGACTGCGCGCGCGCCAATCCGCTGCTGATGGAAGCCTCAGCCCGATACCACATTCCTTGGGTGCGTCATGACTTTCCGCTGCCCTTCCATCCGTGGAGCTTTCAGGCGGCCGTGAATGCACGCTGGTTCGATACAAAATCGAAGGCTCTCGGCGATGAGTATCGCAACGCCGTCTTTGCCAACCAGCCTTCCATCACCTCGCTGGAGGTGCTGCGCCAGTTCACGGAAAAGTGGGCCGCCGACCACAAGCTGCAACTGCCGTTCGCGATCGATCCGGAAGGCAAGCTGGCCGCGCTCGTCAAGGCCGACTACGCGCTTGGGCAGCGTATCGGCATCGAACACACCCCCACCATCTGGGTTGTCACGCGCCAATCCAAAGGCGCGCCCTTTGTGGAGGTCGTCGATCGCAGCCGGCTGTATCAATTGATCGACCAGGCAATCGCTGACACCAGCGGCAAGTAACATCAGCGGGGAAGAACACGGCCGGGCCGCCGACGCTGTCACGAAGCAACCGGGCGAACGTAGTTCCGTTCCCTGGAACTCTGTTCGCAAAGTCTGTCCGACTGTTTCGTTTCGCTCGCTGCGCGACGGCTGCTGCTTACACCAGCTCGTATCCGGCGAACCAGTAGCCGATCTCAAACGCTGCCGTCTCCGGCGCGTCCGAGCCGTGAATCGCATTCTCCTCGATCGATCCGGCAAACTTCTTCCGGATAGTGCCTTCCTCCGCGTTCGCCGGATTCGTTGCGCCCATCAGCCGACGCAGATCGGCAATGGCATTCTCTTTTTCCAGCACCATCAGCACAATCGGCCCCGAAGACATGAAATCCGTGAGAGAACTGAAAAACGGGCGCGCGCTGTGCACGGCGTAAAAGCTTTCCGCCTGTTTTTTCGATATGGAAAGTTTCTTGATGGCGCAAATCTGAAACCCGCCCTTTTCAATCTCGGCGAGAATGGCCCCGGTATAGCCCTTGCGCACCGCATCCGGTTTGATGATGCTGAACGTACGTTCTGCCACAAATACTCCTTCTCTGGAAAGCATTTCCTGCTTCAATTGTAGCCAATCCCCGCGCCAGAAGCGGATTTTCGACGATAGGCTCTCTTCTTTCGCGGCAGGACTTCAGCGTCGGCCCGCACGCCAGAAAGCGCTTGCGCTCAGGTAGGCAAAGATCGCGCAGACTCCTGCAGAGAGCAGCAGATGATTGTGCTCCGCGCCTTGGCGCAGCGCCGCGCGCACGCGCCAGACATCCACCCCGAAATAGACCGCAAACATCCCGAAGAAGAACCCGGTCACCTCCAGCCACAGGATTCCACCCACGCGGCGAAACGGGCGCAGAAATCCTCCCATGCCGCGTCCGGCGACGCGGCTGGCTGTGCGCGCTGTCCTGCTCAACTCGGCTCGCAGTGCCGTGCTCGTTTCGTCGCGTACCTGGGCATGAAGCTGCTGGCCTGCGGCCACCGCTCGCTGCGCAGCCTGCTGCCGCTCGCGCACCACGCGCCCGGCTACGCGCAGCCCCGTGCCCACCACGCGTCCCAGCTTTTCCGGCTTCATCGGTCCATCCCTCACCTGTGATTTCCAGCGGCCCCGTGCGGCGATTTACGTCCGCGTCTCAGCAACGCATCCAGAGCGGCATTCAGAGCCGTATTTCAGGGGGTTGTGGCTCCGGCCTTAGTCTACCAGCGGCGATTCCTTCGGATCGCGCGCTTATTTCGTCCACAATTCCCACAATTCTTCCAGGGCAACCAGTTGCCGACTCATTCCGTCAGAAGTAAGGTAGAAGAAACCCGGCCCGGCTCATCCGGCACCGACGCGCGTGCCCGTTCAGCCCTGTCCATCGCAAAGGGGGCGACCATGAATCCACACTTGCGCGAGCTAATTCAACAACTGGGCGAAGCGATTCACGACTCCGTGCTGGAGTCCGAGCAGATTGCCGGCGTGGTTCAGAACATTCGACAGCACGGCTTCGACGTGATGTTGATGCTGGAAGCCACGATCGGCCTCAACGACGTCTCGGAAAGCCCGGAGGCCGAAGCGAACCCATCCACCGAAGGCGGCTATCCATTCACTTCGCACGATTTGAACTTTCTGAAGTCGCTGCGCATCTCCGTGGAGGGCGATGGTACGTCGTAGCTTTCGCCGGATAACGGCTGCCCAGCCTGTCCAAAGCAGCCAGCGCAGATAACCTATGCACGCGACGAGTATGGAGAGTGCGGGGGAAAGAACGATTTATTCCAGACGCTGCAAGTCGCGCGCAACAGTTCTCATCTTGCTGTGATATTCTCGCCCGTCCGGGGAGAAACTTACCGTCCACTCTGCGGAATGTTTCGACACCCGTTCGGTTTTCACGCTGTAACTTCAGGCAGGTCGAGCAAAAGGAGAATCATTCATCCATGAAGGACACACTTGGCGTTCTCTTGGCAGGAGGAGCAGGCGAGCGGCTTTTTCCACTCACCCGCGACCGTGCAAAACCGGCCGTTCCTTTCGGCGGGCACTACCGCATTATCGACATCACACTTTCCAACTGCATCAACTCCGGGCTGCGCAAGGTCTTCATCATGACCCAGTACAAAGCGCTCAGCCTGAACCGGCATATTCGCGAAGGCTGGACCGGCATCGTTGCCCAGGAGCTCGGCGAATTTTTTGAGATTCTGCCGCCCATGCAGCGGACCGGGTCCAACTGGTATATGGGCACCGCCGACGCGGTCTATCAGAACATCTACTCCATCGGCTCCGAGCAGCCCAAACACGTCATCATCCTCTCCGGCGATCACATCTACAAGATGGACTACAGCCTCATGCTCCGTCATCACATCGACTCCGGTGCCGAGATTACCCTCGCCACGCTGCCCATCGCGCCCGATGAGGTCTCGCGCTTCGGCATCGTCGAGGTTGGTCGCACAGGGGAGATTCTCAGCTTTGAAGAAAAGCCCAAGTCCACCAGCTTCCGTTCGCCCTTCAACCCCGACTCCGTCGATGCCTCCATGGGCATTTACATCTTCAACACCGACGCCTTGCTCAAGGAGCTGATCGCCGATGCCGAAGACCCCGATTCCAAGCACGACTTCGGCCACAACATTCTGCCCAACTGCCTGGGCAAGCGCAAAATGGTCGCCTACAACTTCGTCGATGAAAACAGGCAGCAGGCTCTTTACTGGCGCGACGTAGGCACGCTGGACTCTTACTACGACGCCAACCTCGACCTTTGCGCGGTTTCGCCCACATTCAACCTCTATGACAAGCATTGGCCCATCCGCACGCGCGTCCGTCAGTATCCTCCGGCCAAATTCGTCTTTGGCGAACCGGGCCGCATCGGGCGCGCCGTCAACTCCGTCATCACTGCTGGCGTCATCATCTCCGGCGCCGAGGTGCGCAACTCCGTGCTGAGCCAGGATGTCCGCGTCAACTCCTATTCGGATGTGGACTCCAGCATCATCTTCAGCCATGTCAACATTGGCCGCCACTGCCGCATCCGCCGCGCCATCATCGATCGCGACGTTCACATCCCGGAAGGAACGGTTATCGGCTACGACCCGGTCGAGGACAAAAAGCGCTACTTCGTCACGCCCTCCGGGCTGACCATCGTGACCCGCGACCGTTCGCTCTTTGAGAATCCGGTCGAGCCGGAGTTTCAGGAGCGTTACTGAAGCGCGCCCCGACTCCAGTCGACGCCAACGCGGGAGCGCCGCCACGCGCTCCCGTTTTCTTTTCCGGGTTGCCCGATCTGCGGCGATCTCCTGAATCGCGGCGGCCTTCCAATTCCGAAGCTACGGAACTAATTCCTCTCCCGGTTCGTATCCCCGTCTATGGCAACTGCGGCTACAATGGGCTGGACTTCAGGACTTTGGCTCAGTGCGGGCAACCGCTCCGGCAAAGCGTCCGGCTTCCAGGTCTCCGGCCCGGCGGATTCGCCCCGTTCCCGCTGCCAGGCCATGGACGTTTCGGACACTTCCACAGCCGGGAGCATGGTGCAGCGGAGGGCGCAGGTGGAAACCGACTGGACAGCGACGGTGCAGCGGTGCCTGCTAGGGGACTCCGCCGCCTGGGCTGCTCTGGTTCGCGCCCATCATCGCCGGGTTTACGCCGTCTGTTATCGTTTCACCGGCTCGGGCACGGATGCCGAAGACCTGACGCAGGAGGTCTTCCTGCGCGTCTATGGCAGCCTGAAGAGCTTCGATTCCGACCGCGGCTCCCTACAGGTCTGGATCACGACGCTTACCCGCAACCTCCTCGTCGATCACTTCCGTCGTACCCGCAACCAGCGGCTCACCTCCAGCCTTGACGACGGCTGGGGCGACGAGAGCGACGAGCGCGGAGCAATTCCTCTCGATCGGCTTCCGTCCACCGGCCCCGGACAGCACGAACAGCTTGCCCGCCGCGAGATGCAGCGCATGGTTCAGCACGCGCTTGCCCAGGTCTCGCCCGAGCTGCGCGAGGCCGTCATCCTGCGCGACCTCCAGGATATGGATTACAAAGAAATAGCGCAGGTGCTTTCCATTCCCGAAGGCACCGTCAAATCCCGCATCAGCCGCGGACGCGCCGAACTGGCCCGTCTGCTGGAGTGCAACAAGAAGGAGGTGATGTAGCCATGATCGATCATGATTCCGCAATGGGCCGCTACCGCATCCATCTGCCTGCCTCGCCTGTGTGCGGACGCTGGGAGACGATGCTGGTGGACGCTCTTGACCAGCGGCTCTCCGCCGAAGATCAGGCATTCTTTGACCAGCACCGTGCCGTCTGCGCCAACTGCGCCGCCCTGCTGGATCAGTCCTCGTGCGGACGCCAGTGGCTGGCCTGCCTGGACACGGCTCCGGAGCCGCCCGGCGACCTGATGGACCGCATTCTTCGTCAGACCGGTCCTGGCTTGCTGCTCGCGACTCCTGTCCCTCAGGCTGCCGGAGCAGTCGCCTTGCCTCTCGTCTGGCAGCGGCCTGTAGGCAGGCTTGCGTGGCTGCGTCGCCTGGTCGAACCGCGTCTGGTGATGACCGCCGCGATGGCTTTTTTTTCCATCGCGCTGACGCTGAGCCTCACGCGCGAGCAGTTGCGGGAGGTTCGCTCCTTGGATATGAACCCCGGCTCGATGCGCGCTGCACTGGAACGCCGTCTGGCGACAGCTTCCACGCCGGTCGTTCGGTACTACGACCACCTCAGGTTTCTTTACGAGATTGAGTCCCGCGTTCACGAGATAGAGCACTCCACTGAGGACGTTCCTGACACTCAGCCGCAAAAGTCCGGCTCAGGCGGCAGCCAGCTTGTTCCGCGTTCCGGCGTACTCGCGGACCCTCACCCTGCTCCGCAGCAGACGGTCGCCCCTCCGCTGCGGAGCGAGAGCGAGGAGCCGGTCGAGGCAATTCTCAAACCCAGCCCCGACATCCCCAGCTCTGACTTTTCCAGCCCTGACCTCCATTCGGCCACGCTAGAGGCGGCCGTCCTCGAAAGGAGCCAGCCATGCAGTGCGTAAATCATCCCGAGGTGGCGGCTTCCGCCTTTTGTCAGAACTGCGGCAAAGCGCTTTGTGTTTCGTGCGCCGAGCGCACACCCATCGGTCAGGTCTACTGCTCCGCCTGTCGTGTTGCGGCTTCCGTGGGGCCAATTCCACCTGCGCCTGCCGCATATCCACCGCCGTCCGGCGTTCCCAACCCCGGCCTTGCGGCCTTTCTCGGCCTCATTCCCGGCGTTGGGGCCATGTATAACGGCCAGTTCTTCAAGAGCCTGGTGCATGTCGTCATCTTTGCCGTGCTGGTCACCCTCACCGACCGTTACGATATCGTGGGCATCTTCATCGCCGCATGGATCTTCTACCAGTCCTTTGAGGCGTTTCACACTGCGCGCGCCCGCCGCGACGGCCTTCCGCTACCCGACCCCTTTGGCCTGAACGAGCTGGGAAGCTGGCTCAACCTGGGCACCCACCCCACTTCACACACTGGCGCGCAGCCCGGCGCTCCGCCGGTGGGTTCGGTTCCGCCAGCGACTTCCGGATACGCGCCGCCGTACCCGTCCAATCCGCAGGAACCATTTGCCGAGCCGTACACCGGCGCACCCCCGGCCAATCCATGGTACGACCCCAGCGCCGGAACGTATCCCCCCGTTCCGCCGCCGCCCATGCGCAGCAACGCACCCTTCGGAGCCATTGTCCTGATTGCGCTGGGCATTCTTTTCCTGTTGCAGAGCATGGGTTTTGTCGCCGGCATCATGCGCTTTAGCTGGCCCCTGCTGCTTATCGGCCTTGGTGTCTGGCTCATCATCACTCGCACCGGTCTGGGAGGTCCACGCTCATGAATGACTGGAATCGTGTTTTCATCCTTCGCCGCCTGCGCTGGCCCGCGCTCGTCCTGCTCACAGGCATCATCGCTCTGCTCGATCAGATCGGCGTTCTCACCTGGGATCACGCCTGGCCGCTCTATCTGATCCTGCTGGGTGTGCTGGCGCTGGCCGAGCGCACGGCGCTGGCCACCGTTCCGCCGGACTACCCTGCACCAGGCTATCCTTCCGCCGGATACCCAGCCGCCGGATACCCAGCCGATCCCGCCGCACCAGCCGGTCGCTCCGCGCCTGTCTGGTCGCAGAACCCCGCCGCGCAGCCAGCGCAGGAAGCCCCCGGCCTTGTACCGGTCAGTCCCTTCACTTCGCTGGAAGCCACGCCAACGTCCGAGGAATTGCGCTCGGAAGAGCGCTTGGAACAGCGAGATGAGCCGCGCGGAGATGAATTCGGAAGGGAGCAACTGTAGCCATGAGCACTCCACCGCCCGGTCGTCCGCCCTATCCGCCCCAGCAACCCCCTCAACAACCGCCGTATCCGGGCCAGCCCTACGTTGGCGATCCCCGCTCGTACTGGCGCTTTCAGCGTGCCCAGCAGCGCAACGCGTGGCGCATCCAGCAGCAGATGCTTCGTGCGCAGCGCCGCGCTCTGCGCCGACCCTCCGTCGTCGGTCCGGTGCTGTTGATCGCCATCGGAGTGCTTGCTCTTCTGCTCGTCACCGGCCGCATTGCAGCCGACAGTTTCTGGGCCTGGTACGGTCACTGGTGGCCTACTCTGCTCATCGTTCTCGGTCTGGTTGCGCTGGTGGAGTGGTTTCTGGATGCCCGCCGTGCCGCCACCGTCCAGCGCAGCTTCGGCGGCTACGTCGGCCTGGTCGTATTCCTGCTGATTCTCGGTGCCATCGCAGGCGGCTGGGAGCACTTCCACGGTCCCTGGCAATCCCAGTTCGGTGACGATAGCGACGATTTCTTCAGTGCCTTCAGCGGACCCCAGCACACGCATGACATGGAGCCGGTCACCGCATCGATTCCCTCCAGCGTCACGACCCGGATTCAAATCCAGAACCCGCGCGGCGACGTTCAGGTTGCCGCCAGCGACGGAAACCAGATCGCCGTCATCAGTCATGCCACGGTCTATGGCGGATCGGACGACGAGGCTCAGAAGATATTTGTCGCGCACCGGCCGCGCGTCACCGTGGCGGGCAACTCGGCGGTCATCGCTGTCGCCGGCGCGGACAATCTTCGCTCCAATCTCACCGTTACCGTACCGCGCTCCGCTTCGGTCACCATTGTCACGACGCACGGAGACGCGGCGGTCACCGGATTGAGTGGAGATGTCGATGCCACACTGAGTCACGGAGATTTTCAGGCCGACTCCATTGGCGGACACGTTCATGCGCATCTGGCCAGCCGCGGCGGCAGCATCTCTGCGCATCAGATTGGAGGTGACGTCACTGCCGAAGGAGTCGGGGACGATGTCACCTTCTCCGATATTCGCGGTCAGGTGCAGCTCAATGGTGACTACACCGGGGACATCCACCTGGAGCGCGTTGAAAAATCCATCCACTTCCACTCCTCGAGAACAGATTTTTCCATCGCCGATGGTCTGCCCGGCGATCTTTCCATGGACCTCGACTCGCTCCACGCCACGCAGATTCTCGGCAAGATCCACCTCGTCACCCGCTCCAAGGACATTGAGCTGAGCCAGATCTTCGGCCCCGCAGAGATCACCGACAGCGACGGGCGCGTCGAGCTGGACCTGGCAGGCTCCTATCCGGTCCAGATCAAGAACAGTAAGGGCGACATCGAGATCGCCGTTCCGCCGGGCGCGGGATTTCAGGTCTCCGGTCAGACGCACAACGGGGACATCGTCTCGGACTTTCCGCTCACCATCACTGGCGACCAGAACAAAACCGTCTCCGGTCAGATCGGCAAAGGAGGTCCGGAGATTTCGCTCATCACCGACAACGCTGACCTGCACATCCGCAAAGGCGACACAGCGCCGCCGCGGCCCGCGGCGCCTGACGCTCCAGGAGCACCCGCCATGCCGCGTCTGCGCCTGCCCCACGGACAGGCCGCCGACAGCGTCACCCAGTGACGCTCGCTGCCCCGGTTATTGGCTGTTGGTGTTGCCTTTGGTAAAGAATGGAATGTGAAAGGGCATCTCTGCCTGCGAGTGCGTTTTCGTCTTCTGCTGGGGTTTTGCGCCCGGAGTGACGCTTGCCACAGGCGTCTCCTGTGCGCTCAAGCACATCCACTGCCCGTGCTGCCGCTGAAAGACGTGCGTAAAGACGCCTTTGTCCAGTATCTCGGCGTTGCCTGCCCGGTGCCGATAGGTGTACGTTCCGGTCGCAATCGCCACATCACCCAGCACGCGCGCCGCCAGCACCCGCTGCTCGGTCGCCGCCGTCTTGTCGTCCAGCGTAATCATGTCGGCAATCTGCTGATCGCGTGTCGTGAAGACCCCGGTCGGCGAGACATCCATGAACAGCGGAGCCAGCACCAGCTCCAGCGCGTACTGGTCTCGCTGGTTGAATGCCGCCGTCCACTTGTCTTCCACCGCCTGCAGCTCGCGCAGGGTCGAGGAATCGGTCGTCGCCGCGGCAGGCGCAGCAGCGGTTACGGTTGTCGGAGTGGTCGGCTGGGCCGCAGCTCCGGATTCGCTGAATCCAACGAAGCACAGACAGGAAAAAAGTGCTGCAATTGCCGCAAAGGAAGCAGAGTGTTTCATAGTCATCATCCTTCTTAGACGATTTTACCGGGTCATCGGGTAGCCGTGCATCCGGTGCGATTCAAAAACAGGCGACACAGGCGCAGTTTCGTTCCCGGTTTTGCAGAGCTTCCTCACCGTCCACAGCCGCACCCTCTTCGATTCGGCAGCATTAAACTGAGGACATCATGGCCGCTGCCTCCAGCTTCACTCTCGACGCCGGTCTGCCCGCCAATGCCGACGCCGAGCGCACCATCCTCGGCGCCATCCTGCTCGACAACGCCCTGCTTGCCGAGGCCCAGGAGAAACTCACCGCTGAGGATTTCTCCCTCGACTCGCATCGCCGCGTCTTCCAGCGCATGGCCGAGCTGAGCGCCGAAGGCCACGCTATCGATCTTGTCACGCTCTCCGAGATGCTCGGCCGGCACAAAGAGGTGGAAGCCGTGGGCGGCGTCGCTTACCTCGCCTCGCTCACCGAGGGTCTGCCGCGTCGGCCCATCCTTGAGGAGTACATTCGCATCGTCAAGGACAAAAGCCTGCTGCGCCAACTCATGCTCATCTGCTCGGCGGCTATCGCACGTGCCGCAGACCAGAGCGAGTCGGCGCTTGACGTGCTCAACGCTGCCGAGTCACAGCTCCTTGAAGTCGGGGAAAAGGGCATCAGCAAAGGTCTAGCCAGCCTGGAAGAGATCGTTCGTGGCTCCTTCGGTTCCATCGACAATCTCTACCAGCAGGCGCGCGAGGTCACCGGACTGGCGACGCACTACAGCGAATTCGACAAGATGACCAGCGGTCTGCAGAAAGGCGAGCTGGTCATCATCGCCGCACGCCCCTCCATGGGCAAGACCGCTTGGGCCGTCAACATCGCGCAGAACGCCGCCATTCGCAGCGCAGCGTCGGTCGCGATCTTTTCACTGGAGATGTCGAAAGAGGCCCTGCTGCGCCGCATGCTTGCCTCGCAGGCATGGGTCGATCAGCGCAAGCTCCAGACCGGGTTCCTTGGCCGCGACGATCAGGAGAAACTCCGTCGCGCGCTCGAAGACCTCGTCGAGTCCAAAATCTTCATCGACGACACGGCTGGCATCTCGCTGGCTGAGATGCGCGCCAAGGTTCGTCGCCTGCGCCAGATGACGGGCCGCGTCGATCTCATCCTCGTCGATTATCTTCAGCTGATGAGCGCCAGCTTGCCCTCGCAGGGAGGACGGCGGCACGAAAATCGTACCCAGGAAGTCTCTGCCATCTCCCGCGGTTTGAAGGCGCTGGCGAAGGAGATGGAAGTTCCGGTCATTGCTCTCAGCCAGCTCAGCCGCGCCAGCGAGCGTCGCGGCGACGACAAGCGTCCCATGCTCAGCGATCTCCGCGAGTCCGGCTCCATCGAACAGGACGCCGACGTCGTTGCCTTCATCCATCGCGAAAGCTATTACAACCGCGACAAGGACGAAGACCCGGACCGCAACAAGGCTGAGATCATCATCGCCAAGCAGCGCAACGGCCCCACCGGAACCGTCGAACTGGCCTTCCTCAGCCAGTACACGCGCTTTGAAGATCTCGACACGCAGCACACCGAGTACTAGCGCGTTTTCGCTCATGGTCCATACAGACGGGCAATGCTGAGTGTGGCTTTTCCTTGGGGAAAAGCCACGCCGAGAGCGTCTCCACTGTAGGCAATGTGAGCGGAACGCTAGCCTGCATATCTCACACGCCGCGTGTTAAAGGGTAGAGTCTGCGGGCAAAAAAATAGCTGGAAGGGCCGTCATTTCTGTGGCATAACTACGTTGACGAAGCGTGTTATGGCTGCGGAAAGGGC
>JAKAXU010000055.1 GCA_021816455.1 Acidobacteriota bacterium | reverse complement strand
TGCCGACCGGCAAGGTGAAGGAAGTGGCGGCGATGCTGAAGGCTATCCACGCTCAGGAAGACGCGAAAGCCGCTAAAGAAAAAGCTCTCTTGGTAGTGGAGAAGCTGAGGCTCATGAAGCTGGCCAAGGCTGCCGAGATCGTCGAGAACGGCATCGACGAGACGCTGAGTTACTACGCCATGCCCCCGGAACACTGGCGGTGCATCCGGACCAACAACCCGCTGGAACGATTGAATCGCGAGATACGGCGACGAACGCGTGTGGTCGGCGCGTTTCCCGATGGCCGGTCAGCGCTGATGTTGGTTGCGGCTCGGCTCAGACACACCGCGGCCACTAAGTGGGGAACGAAACGGTACTTGCAAATGAATAGGCTGGCCGAGGTCCGGGCCATCGCCTGACTTTTTGCTGTTGGCCCCCATGGGGGCCAACAGCAAAGCAACCTCAACCCAACAACCTTCCTGAGTAAAACGGAAGATCGAAAGTGCGAAAAATACTGGACACTACCGTGCAACAGGATGACCACGGAAATAGACAATCTCCGTCGCATTGCTGCCGCCCGTCTTTTGCACTCGCTGCATCTTTGCTGCCCCGTTGCGCTGAAGTATATCGCCAGACGCGCAGGTCGCCACGGAAAACTCTGGCGGTTACTTCTGCGCGTGCTTTGGCGGTGTCGGCGCAAACGCTTCTGGATCGGCCTTCCGCAGCTCTTGCAAGAACTGCTGATACTCCGTCTCGCCCCGCTTCAGCTTGCTGTAGTCCACGTCTTTGTAATACTGGCTGATGTAGTTGAATGCGTACGCCGCGTACCAGGGTATCTCCTGATCGGGATGCTTCGAGTTGATGATGGGATTCTGCACCGGCTTGCCCTGCGCCACCGCCCACGCATACGGCGCCTCCCGGATGTCATACCCTGCCAAGTACATCTGCCGGATGCCAATGCGGAGTAACTGTTCATCTTGCAGAACCGTCAAAGCATAAGGGGTAAAGGAGGGACCGTAACCTTCTCCAAGATGCCCAACCGAGTAATACCTGACAGAAGCTTGTTTCTGTAGTGTGAACGTGACGGCGTAGGAAAGAATAGCGGCCAATTGCGCTGTGTTGTCGATTCTTGCGAGGCTAGAATCTCGTACGACAACGAGTCCATCGGGCATGGCGATAGCTGCATCGTCGAAGCCAGGCCTCTTCATCCCGTAGATCCTTCCTTTGGTGAGATCGCCAACGTACTGTAGCGTCGAATCGGGGCCATGAATGACATAGAAGTGAAAGTGAATCTTTGCCGGATCGGAGTCTGGAAGCGCCTTTTGAGATTGCGGAACGATTTCCCAACCAAGCCTTGACAACCAATCTTGCAACCACTGATCTGCGATAATGTCGAGATGTTTCTTATGTGGCATCTCTATACTTCCACGAATTTGCAACTGATAGTTCGGAGAGTTGACTCTCAGGAATTTCTTTTTATTCCCTTTATTTGTTCCATCGCTATTTATTTCGTTAGGCCACAGACAAAGCTGAGTTGCGATGATATTTCCATTTGTCGCGTGAGCACCCTCATACATAGCCCATATGTTCGGTCTGAATAAACCAGCAGAGACAGAATGGCTAGCGCAGGCGGAGCTTGGCTCAACCTGAAATCGCGGGTGGCGTGTAAAGCCCCTAAAACCATATAGGAGCTTACTATCGGCAGGTGCTCCAGATAAGTTAGTTTTGGGGCCGATGCTAATTGGGTAGCCATCTAGCCACATGCTTCCGGTCCACCCTTGCGTAGAGTAATGCACATCTGGTGCCTCCTCTATAATAGCTCCACCCCTAAGTGTAATCGTGTTTTGCAGAATAGATAGTATCTTGTGATTCCGTACTATGTATTTGACAGCATTTCTGGCTGTAAGAACTCCCGTTGCGCTGAGTTCACCAGCAAGCGTTATCCGAGTGCCAACATGCACACGTAATCCCTTACATGGAGTTGAGATCAAGCTCGTAGGAACGAGATCATCACGGGGGACAAGATGCATGTGTGCACGAACGCCATCGTAAATATTGCGTTTGAGCACAATCTCTTCGTCAAGCGTTTCCACCTCGCATTCTGTTGTATCGCTCAGGACGACGTGATTTCCTCCGATATCGAACTCTGTGGGAGTTTCGACATTTGTAACAAATCCGCTCTTGTTTTCTGCGTTCAGGGAAATAGTTGCACATATCAGCAACATAAAAACCGAACGGGTTACATTGTCGCGTGCAACTTCAATTAAAGGTTTCATTGGGTTTTCATTCCAGGAGAAGGCACAGAGCGATGCGATGGCTGGCCTAGAATCTCTTGTAGGCTGAGATTGTTGTCTGGGATACCTATCGCGGATGATCCTAGGCCACCAAGCGCGCCTGGTCTAGGAAGCAGGCTTCCATTGAACTGCGCGCCTCCATTGAATAGGCTGTTAAAGAACGAGTACACAGCATTTGCTATGTTGTATACAACGAATCCATCGCACACCGGATTCGATAATCCTCCCATCGAGCAGGAGATAGCGGTTCCTACTGCGATACCATCTCCAGCAACCTTTCCAAGGTCTCCGCCAAAGCCAGGAATTAGTGACGTTAGTCCTGATGGCCCACATGCGGCTGTATTGTTATCGATGCTACAGGCAATAGTGATCGCAGCTGCTATATATGGAACTATCGCCGCGATAGATACAGAGGTCGTCGTTACGCCATTTGTCACAATCTGGTCGTAAGTCGTGCCAAAGACTGAGTTCACCCCGGAAACAATCTGATCCGCGATGGGTACAAGGAAGGGCGAAAGCGCAAAAGTGATTGCGGATGCGACTGGGTTGCAGAAGTTAAATCCTCCTGGAGAAAGACCTGTGGTGCTTGAGATGTTATCGATGACACTACAAGGAGATCCGCCTACTCCTGTGGCCCAGCCATCCGCCAACCCGCTCGGATCAGTAAAGCTCAGCGGGTTTCCGTTGACGTACATATATCGGTTGAAGCTCTGAGGGTTGTTGAGGTCATAGCTGCCGTTGTAGGGGTCGGGGGTGAGCCAGCGGGCCTGCTGGGTGGTGTAGTTGCGGTACCAGGCTGCGTCGCCGGCGTACTCGATGTCTTGAAACAGTCCGGCATAGGAGTAGGCATCGCCGGTGCCAGCGATCATCGGCTGGCCGTAGGGTGTAAACAGATTGGTCGCAATCACTGCGCCGGAACTGGTCGTCGTTGCCGCCAGCGTACCCTCATGATCGAGCAGCCGATAGACCGGCGAACCCGTCTGACTGCCCGGCACCTCCGCTAGCAGGTTCTTGCCCGCCCAGATCAGGTCCGTCCACGCGCCGCTCGATGGGTTCAGCAGTGCAACAGGATGACCACGGAAGTAGACAATCTCCGTCGCATTGCTGCCGCCCGTCTTTTGCACTCGCTGCTGCAACGCGTCGTAGATATAGTTGACCGAATTGGCAGAGGTCATTATGCCTTCTGCATCGTAGGTATATCGGTTCCCCAATCCATCCTGAACCAGGTTGCCTGCCGCGTCGTAGGAGTAGCCGGAGATTTGATTTGAGGTTGTGAACGGCTGCGTGAAGTTGAAGTTACCCGATTCCTGCATATTTCCCCACGGATCGATCGAATAGCTTTCATTCAGAACATCTGGTCCGGATCCATAATTCCCCGCACTAGCTCCTCCGGTCAACGTCGATCCAGATGCGGAAACTGGAAACGATCCGCCTGAAAAATATTGACTGTCATAGGTCTCCGACTCGCTCATGGGATAGTTGGATGCAGTTCCCGTACTCTTGGCGGTGAACGTAACCGTATCTCCGGAGACGGCAGCGTTGACTACGGAAGAGGAGTCATTATCAAAGGCAGCAGCAATGCTAGAGGCAAGTGACGCGGCTGTGCTGCCCGCTCCGTAACTGACGCTCTGTGTAGTCGTTCCAATGGTGATGCTGATGGAACCGGAGTTGTAGACTGTATAGCCGCAGGAGCGTTCGCGGCATCCCGATGGCAGCACGAACGCACTCTGTTCGGCACCGCTGACGGTAACTGATCCACTCCCGGATGTAGCTGGCGTGTATCCGCCTCCACTGGCAGAGATCAAGCGGTTGTCCGGATCGTAGTTATAGTTATAGACAAGGGATGCATTGACCATATCCGCACTCTGAAGGAGATTTTTTGCGTTTGCCGCCCATGTGTATTGCTTGGACCACAGGGTCTGACTTGGCGTAGCGTAGCTGAGCGCCGTGATGGATTGGCGGCTGTTAAACGCTGCGGTCATCTGGACCCCGTTGCCGAGCACGGCATTGGTTGTCTCCCCGGTTGGCGCAAAACCTGTCGCGCTGAAATAGGGAGTATCTACGCTCTGCCCACTCCAACTCGCATATTGTACGCCTGTCAGATGTAGAGCCGAATCGTAGGACTCCGACACCACACGCCCGTCAGGGTATGTGAGTGAAGCCAGGTCTCCGGCGAGATCGTAGGCCGCGCCTACGACAGTGCCTGTGGTCCAACAGTTGCTTGGCAAGCAGTTTTCTTCGGAGATTACCCGCCCCATGGCGTCATAGGAATAGAGCGATCCCGCGTTGGCGTTGTTCGATTCTTCGATAAGGTGACCGATCGGGTTCGCGCTGGTGAACCCACCTCCAGGAGATGCGGTGTCATAAACGTAACTGTAGTTGAAGCCGGTCGAAGATTTTTGCGTCATCCGGTTCAGTGCGTCGTACTGATAGGAAATCGTATTCCCTCCCGCAGTTGACGAATACAGATTTCCATTGGGATCGTAGATGTAAGACTTGGTCCCGCCTTCCGGAGTTGTTTCGCTTTCGAGATGCCCGAGGAAGTCGTACTGAAAGGCGCGAGTGCGCGCCGCGCTTGAGCCGTCGCCGCTCTGGGTAACACTGGTGACATGCCCCGCACCATCGTAGGAATACGAGGTCTCCCAACTCGGCGTTCCGCTCACGTTCGGTTCCCAAACCGCGGTCAGATCGTGGAAGGCGTCATACTGATAACGCTTCTGGTGGCCGTTCTCATCCGTTACCGTGGCCTCATTTGCGCTGTAGATAACCGCGATCTTGTTGCCGTCGGGTTGAACAACCTGAGTTGGGCGATCAAGAGCATCATAAGAGACACAGGTACTGCCATTGGTAGGCGCGGAACCGCTCCGCTGAGGATTTGTGGTGCATGTCGTTCGATTGTCCCCGTCATAGGAATAGGTCACAACATCGTTCCCTGCCGGGTCTGAGAGCGATACCTCTCCCTTTCTCCCATACGCATCCCAGGTGGTCGTTTTCGTCGATGACTCGCTCGAATTGATCAGCTTGGTTTCCTGGACCTGAGTAGGGGATGGGTAACTGTAGCTGGTTTGTCCGCCATCCGGATATTGCACGGATGTTTTTCTGCCGATATTATCGTAGCTATACTGCGTTATATTGCCGTTCTGATCCGTCGTGTTCAACGGATCGCCGCTGCTGCAGTCTGGAGTGACGTGAGTAATATGGCTGATGCCATTCGTGGCCGGGTACGTCGTTTGAGACAAATATCCATCATTACATGAATAAGCATAGGAAGTTATATTTCCCTTCGGATCGGTCATCGATGTTCGCATACCATTGCTGTCGACGCCATAAGATGTGGTGACGCTTGTGGCACCTGTCGAAAGATCGCTTGATCCAGGTGCGCTTACTGTTTTTCCGGTCAGGTTACCGTTTGAATCGTAGGTATATGCTGTCTGCGAAAACGTATTGCCATTGAACATTCTGGTTTCGCTCGCGAGCTGACTCGATCCATTGACACCGGTACTATAGTGATAGTCTGTCTCGCGAGTCGGCGTGGAAGCGCCATAGTCGTACTCCTGCTTCGAGTCAATTTTGCCAGTCCAGGGGGAGCTGGCGTTATATATTGTTTGCGCTGATAAATTCGAAGAGGAGTCGGTCAACGTAACCTTGCTCGATGTGGCGGTGACGTACATTGAGCCCGTACAAATTTCAGCAAGTTCGCAGGGGTAGGAATTAAAGTTGTAGTTGTTTACCACCGCCATCAATTGCGTCGAACTTTGAGATGAACCAGCATAGGTATTTGTTACTCCATCCCACGCTCCGTTGTTAAGGGTAAGCGTATATACCTTCGAGTCACCGGATGGTCGCACAAGAGTCATCTGTTCTTGGCAGCCAACAGCACCAGATCCGCACTGAGACAGGACTTGTGGCGTAAACGAAGTGGTGTATCCGGAAGCAGCTTCCGTCTCAGTTGAAATCCATCGATTGTAGTTGTTATAGGAATCAAGATAGTTAGTATAGCTGAAAGAGATACTACCACCTGTTGGTAACGTCATTGAGGTCATCTCGCCATAGGAATCAGGATCATACGAGAACGAATATGCGGACCCATCAGGCAGCGTAACGCTCTGGATCGCTGTTATTGATCCGCTATACTCGCTTACCGCCGACTGATTGAAACTGGTGTTGAGATTGACGGACTCTGTATTCACCGAGAAGGTATTGCTTCCTCCTCCTTCCTTCAATACGGCGTACACGATTGGATTGCTGCCCGTCGATTGAGTAAGCAGCGTTCTTCCCATCGAGTCCGTCACCGTACCGCTACTGTTGATGGAAACTGAATTGCCATTCTGATCAAGGTGCTCAGGGTACACCTCATTGCCGGAGTTGTCATACACCGTCATCTGATAATCGTTGACTACTGAGACATAGTACCCGCTCCCGTCAATCGCATACCCATTTGCTGACGCTGGAGGTGGTGGGGGTGAAATCTGCGGACATCCTGATGGTAACTGTAATTGCTGGACCGCGGCTGCATTGAAAAGATGTTTTGTCCCGCTCGAATCAGTCCACTTGAAATTCGTATAGGTTTCCTGCGTCGGAACAGGAGTCTGATTCGGTCCGCATGTTCCAGTTTGACTCACATACTCGCTATACGAAGTTGTACCTTCTTCTAACCCGGTTGTAAGACGCCAGCCGGCCATCGAGTTCGGAACATTGGTTGGCTGCCAGGAGTAGCTTCCGCCGTTGTCAATGATCTTCCATATCCTGCTGTCGTATTCAAGATTGATCTTGACAGGAGGTAAATTCCCGCGTTGCTTGAAGGTACCCAATGCAATCGTTATGTGTACATTGCCATTCGTGACATTGATATATCCACCGGGAATCGGATAGTTGACCCCAAAGTTTGGATTTCCCGTGGCATACACGTAGTCCTGTGCTCTCGATGGAAGCGACAACAAAACGAATACAGCACACAGCAGCAATATCAGGCATCTCTTCATGCGAATGTCCGTCCGTTGGCTTAAAAGTGAAAATCCGATGCTTGAAGCCCTTGATTGACTCGAACGTTGTTCAATTGCAAGGTCCACAGGATTTGTCCATTCAGGGTCTCTCGAAAGGTATGAGGGATCAACATACCGTTGACAGAACTATAGTTTCCATAACTGATCACCTGGAGCATTTGGTTGGGGCCTGGTTGGGTTCCATAGATGCCGAGGGAACTCTTCGTTAGCAGGTGCGTCTGAGGATTGAAATATAAATCCGTAACGCGTGTTCTCAATACCCCCTTCGCATCTACAGCCCCGCCTGGCCAGAGTCTTTCCATCGTTATTCGATGCAATGTCGTCCCGCCAACCGTCACTATGCCCTGATCGATCAGCATGATATCCGCGGGAGGAAACGTGGCTTGCATCAGCGCAGGAAAAACCAGAAACTCACCAGCGGCATCTCTTGCATCCATAGCTTTTCGATGCCCATCTTGATGCTGAATGGCTCCGTAATAGCCATCGATGCGCATGCTGGTGGTGCCCTTCTGCTTTTGTAAGTCAAGTCGGCATTTATCGTGATTACGAATCCAAAGCGTTGCTTGCTCCTGGCCATTGCTTCCGGTCAAGCCTGATCCCGTAGAACTTAGCACGCCATTGCCCATCATGTCTTCCCAAGCTGTGAGGCCGATAGCACTGCGATACGCCGTTATTTCTGTAATTGCCCCACCGTCCACTCTTGGCGACCACGTAGCTGCTTGCGGAAGCTGGATTCCTTGGTCATTGTTACCCGTTGGCTGAGTATTTATGCTCTGTTGAGAGCGCAGTGGAAGCGGGATTGCCGCCAAAAGCGCAAGCGCTGCAAAGGCAAGATAGTTAAACACAAAATGTTTTATCCGCCTAATAGCTCCGGCCATTTCATGACAAAGGAAAGCACACGGATCATTCAATAGGCACCTCCTATCTTTGTGCTCAGATTTACCTGATAATATCGCCGCAACAGTAATCCCATGTCTCCGCAAAAGTCAAGAAATAAATTTGATGGAGCAAGCATTTATCAGGTAGTTAATAGATATGATTACTTATAGGAGTATAGAGAATGCAATCAGTAGGCATAAAACAGTGAGAGTTGTATTTCATCAAAAGACTCGGCATGGCTCTGTTGACATCCTCGGCACGTTTTCGTTCCGGCGAGGCAGAACGGGGTTAAACTGAAGCTGGCTCTGGAGCCTTCGCATTCACCATGGCTGAGGTTGGACTGGTGCGGTTTGCCCGCCTGACTTTGGAAGTCAGTCAGATTGTTTTGCCCGCGCAACGCACGAAGTTCAGCAAGCGGCAGTTTACACAGCCGCAGTTGCTGACCGTGCTTTGCCGGATGCGTTATGAGGACTAGACCTTTCGCGAGGCTGGGGTCCGCTTGCGCGAGCACGCGGAGTTGCGATCCGCCCTCGAATTGAACTCGGTTCCCGATCACACCACGCTGTATCGCTTTCTCCCCCGGCTCGATCCGGCCGATGTGGCGCGGGTGTTGAACGAAATCGTGCGGCGCATGCCTGGGAGGTGGCGAAGTCCGGCCACCGTAGCCGTCGATGCAACCAGGTTGGCACAGGCCGCGGTGAGCACAGCTATTTCATCCGTCGTGTAGAACATTTCGGCCAGAAGCAGCGCACATTGTGCCACTCTGCCTATCTTGGTGGGCCAAGCGCACGAACATACTCCCATCGGCTGCGTGCTGGCCGACGCCGAGTTCAACTCCGAACGCAATCACACCTTCTGCCGCCAACAACTCCAGGCCCGAAGGATCATCCCGACCAAACGCCGCCCCAGTCGCAGGGCATCCGGTGTACGCCTCCAGATGCGGGAACATTTTCCCACAGAACAGTACGGGAGACGCTCTTTGATCGAAAGTGTCTTCTCCGCAGTGAAGCGTAAGCTCTCTTGCCGCGCGCCAGGCAGAACCCTGTACACTCAATCCCGCCAAGCTTTCCTGCTAGGACTAGCCTTCAATCTCTACCGCCTCTGGCTGCCTGCTCTCTGACTGCTGGCAGAGAGCAGGCCAACAGAGCCAGCCAAGCTCTATTCGGATGGCATTGGATATTCGCGGCATTCAATCCGGTCGCCGTGATATTCCACTTCGAGCACCGCGTTGACAATTTCTCCTTTGCCGATGTGGTCCAGCGCCGCCTGAAAGAGTTCCCGCTGCCGGATTGGCGTCACGTTGGGGACGATGATGACGAGGCCTGCATGGACTGGAGCATGGCTGTAGAGCGCGAGGAAATCTGACCGGTTGTTGGTCACGAACGTGTAATCGCACTCCAGAATCGTATCCATCAACTGCCAGTCTTTCGCGCCCCCAAGGGCGAGATAGGTCACATGGTCCGCCGCATGACCGGCGGCATGAGCCATCTCGACCAAAGAAGTGTGCAGGCACTCGTCGATGAGGAATTTGGTGCGCAAGGGAGTCGGGCTCAGGCAACCGCGCGGCGCTGCCGGGTGATGCGGACCGGCTTCTTCTTCGCCCAGGGACGTTGTGCCGGGCGGCCACGGCGGGGGAACGCCGCAACATAGAGCGGGGCCAGTTCTACGTGCTCGCGGCGGAGGGTTGGGTATCCTGCGAGAATGTCCTCGACGGTAGCGCCCTCTGCGGCCATTTCCGCCACCAGTTCGACAGGGATGCGCGTGCCTTTGAAGACTGGCGTGCCGCGCATGATCTCCGGGTCTGTAACAACCATCTCCTGCACCTTACGCAGCCGCTTCAGCTCCTGCTCTACTTCGCGGCGCGCATGTTCCACCTCGATCACAAGCGCTGACCCGCCAGCAACGGAGATGGAATGCACTTCCGGCTTGGAAACCACCGCCCGCGCGACTTCGCGCCGAGCCGCAAGCGGCAGTAGCCGCACGCCTTCGGCTTCCAGCCGGAGATAGACGAGCTGTTCCGGCGAGAGGAGCCGCTGAGTCTCACGACCACTCCGCATCCTGCGTGGGCTGATCAGGCGCACATCGATGAGCTTCTGGATAGCCTTCAGGGGCAGTTTGGCGACCGCCGAGGCCTGAGCCGGAGTGTAGGAGTTTTCCATCATGGAATAAGTCTACCCCGAATAGGGACGATTTATTTGGAAATCACTTGACTGTAGTCGATTTTGTAGCGGTCAAAGCATCCAGAAGCCACAAGAATCATTAGAGATCTGGCCGAACAACAATCATTCCATGAACTTTCCGCATCAGCCACCACCAGAAACACACCTATGGGATAGACGGGAGCAGTCACGGTCACAGCCACAGTCACTTGACACGAGGCATTTCAAAACTGTACCTTTGCAGCGAATCTGCACGGGGAGGAATTGTTAAATGTCATCGACTGGTGAAGTGTGCCAAACGTCTGGGATATATAGAGTGGTCAATCACATCCAACACCCAAAGGAAATTACGATGGTGAAAGGCAAAGAATTTCCGCCTTGCTCCGAATGTCGTGCGAAAGTTGAGTACCGCTTGAAGGAAGCTACTAAACACTGACTCATAGACGTTATCTTCAGGTTGCTCACTGGCGCTTGAGATGACTAGATTTTACCGATGGCCGTTGCGTGAGCGGCTAGAAGTGTTCTCGTGTCTTCGAGCGTCTATGACCCTGAAAATCCACAATATTTCGCCGAAAATACAGGCGTGGAGTTGAAAAGGATAATCCTAGGGTCAGCTCACCATGGCATTAAGGGCGCGATCAGGCTGTAGTCGATTTTGTAGCGGTCATTGCATCCAGAATCAACAACGATCAACAGGAGCCGGGGATGCGTCTGTAAACCGTTCAATCAAAAGCACTTATTTTCACTCAATTTCAACAGGTTTCCATAAACGGTCTGACCTGTTTTGGGAGCAGAGGGTCGGGGGTTCGAATCCCTCCGCCCCGACCATCGTAAACCATAGATATTGCGAACGATATAGACCTTTGCGGCCACGCATCGGCTTTTTACCGCTACACAGGTGTCGATGATTTTGTAGCGGTCGCCACCTCGCGGCGTTTCCCGCTGATATTCCTCGTGGCAATTCTCTTGAAAATCCATGCGAATCGCCCGACGCTATTCCACCAGCGTCGCGCCGATCATCTTCATCATGTTTTCCAGCGTTGAATACTGAGGTAGCTCCGGTAGTTCGGACAGGTTTTTTCGGGTTTTTAAGTGGAAAGGTTGTTCGTTGTCGTCGAGGTGGCGGAAGATTGACTGTGAATCCTTGATTTCAACAGTGGGGCGTTGGCGAAAATCAAAGCAATTCCGCGAAGTGCAACTGTAGCACTTCACGGATTCCGGCCTCCATAGCGAAGAGACAGGGCCGTTTGGGCGGATCGCATACCCGCCTGCAACTGGCGAATCTCAGCGGCATGCGGAGCTATGATGGCGCTCTCCGCGCGAATCGTTCGCACCTTTTGGGCTGCCTCGCGCGTCTCCAACTTAAGCTGGGCGGCTGTGAGGCCTGTGAAGGGGTTGCGCGTGTCGCCACCGAAGCAAGAGAAGCTATACGTGGCCCAATCCTGCAGGAATGTCGATGAGTCCGGCGAAGGCAAGGGCACGCTGCATGTGCTTGATGCGCTCTCTACCCGCCGACGCAGCGCCTCCCACTGGCGGCTTGGCATTTGATGCAGCGCTGCCTCCGCGTCATCCGGCTGAGTGAGCAACTGCTGCGCGGCGTCAACGGCCGGTGTGCGCGGCGGCGCGCCAGCAGCGTCCGCCACCACGGCGGCGAAGTTGCCTGAACGCTCGGCTGCAAGGGCTTTGCTGGCTGCCTGCTGGCCGGCCACAAGCCACTGCTGATAGGTGGCCAGGTCGACCTGATCCTGGGGGAGAGGTGTTGGAGGCGCTCCAGAGTTGATCGCATGATGCGAAGGTAGAAGTCAACATCCGCCTCTGTTATGGGGATGGCGAGCTGGCCAAGAGCGGCAGTGCTGGAATAGCCGACTAGATCGAGCGCAATGCCGGTGCGGTTGGATGCGCCCGATCCCCTTGACGCGTTCGCCCCTGTGGCGCTCGCGCCACCCGATGCGCCCGCGCCTTGATGATGACTGGCGCACCTTGCCAGCAGCAAGAGGAACACCATAACAGCCAGCTCGGTGACCGAGTACGTCGCCGGGGCCTGTTTCTGGGTCAGCGTATACGGCGCGCCTGCCCAGTCCGCAATCGCCGCCTCCATCGCAACCGGCGCCAGTCGTCGCATAAGCTCCCCCCCGTCGGCCGATCCAGTATGGGCGGTGGATCAGTGGCGCACCACCTCCCAATTGGCGGTGTTGCGTATCTGCTCTATCTGCGCGGCGCTTGGCGGCGCAACTCTGCCGAAGCCCCGCGCTGTTGTTTCGAAGCGCTGCTCATTGGGGTCCTGGAACATCACGCCGCCGAACACGGTGTCCAGCCAGACATGGATATTCGAAGGCAGCGTGCCGGTGTCCCTGACCTCGCCACTGACTTCTATCCCGCTTCCGGTCGTGTTGCTTTGCGTGGCGGTGTAGGTGGTTGTAAGCGTGTTCACAGTGCTCTGGCTGTTCTGGAAGCTGGCACCGCTGCCGGCGACATTGAAGCCGACGGTGGTCGAGCTTCCGCTGCCCTGCCCCTGGGAAGTGCCTTGGGATTGGCTGTTGGACTGCGTGGACTGGGAGAGGGTCTTGCTTTCAAAGCTCCAGGAAGTGCTCCCGCTCACGGCCGTCGGGTCGGAGCTGGCGGGCACGGCGCGGCCAGCGGGCGGAGTGGCGCCCTGCCACCCCGCCACATAAAAAGGGTCCAGTGCGAGCAGGGCGGCGCACTCGGCGGGGGTGAGGGAGAGGACTCCATCGGAATACCCGCTTCCGCCCGCTCCGATGGCCAAATCGCGAATCGAGATCGGCTCTCCGCGCTTATCATAAGCGATGAGCTGGGCCGCGGAGTATCCGGGTTGCCCCGCGCTGGAGGCGTAATTCCAAACCGCATAGACGGGATGGGGAATGACGATGATATGGTCGTTCCAGTACGGCTGCTGAGAACCTTGGAGGGCGTCGTTCGCAGGCAATTGCGGGTTGGATGGCGCTCGAATGGTCCATCCGCTTTGCCAGCTTGTGGTCAGCGAAAGGGATTCGGTTTGATTGTCGGCGCTGGTGAGGCCGCTGGTCTGGGTGGAGTTGGAGGAAAGTGTGACTCCGGTGTCCATCGGCACGCCGGCAAACGAGGCTTTCACGCCTAAAGTGAAAGACGTGCCCTGCACGTTGGCGACTTGCGTGCTGCTTTGATTCCCGACCGAAAAGCTGGTGCCGACGCCAGAGCTTTGAATGCTTTCGAGCGTCTCTTTGCTCTGGTTTCCAGGCGGCGCGTAAATGATGCCGTAGGGCATGTCGTCGGCGCTCAGAAGCTGGGTCGGAAGCAGGACGACCTGGAATGGAGCGGACGCAAGCCACTTATGGCGGGATACTGCAATGATCGTCCCGTTGCTGAACGGGGAGCCGACCTGATTCACATCGTAGGATCCGGGGATCCCCACGTTCGGCTGATTCGGATCGACTCTCTCATTCGGGTAGGCGAACTGGCCGCTTTGGTAGAGGGCGATGTAGACATCCACGCGCAGCGTGCTGGCCACCGCAGGCAGAACAATAGGAATTGTCCATGCGTACCCCTTCCCGTCCTCAAGGTCCGGCGGATTGATGATAGTGTCGGGGATGCCGCCGGGGGCGTTGTAGCCGCCGGTATTGCCCCATTCCAGAGCGGCTGTGGTGAGGATTTGCCAGACTCCGGGTGTCGTCCCTTCGTACTCGACCTTCAACTCGAAGTGCGCATGGTCGTAAATCTCCCCTCCATAGCCCATCAGGTAGTAGCACGGAACCACGAGATTCACTCTCGTGCTGTTGACAGGCACAAAAAAGGTCGGCGTGAGCGGACTCACGCCCCCCGTGTTGCTGCTGGCCAGCGTTGTGGACACAGTGCCGGTGCTCCGCTGCATGGATGAGCCGATGATTCCCGGCCCTGTGCTGGAGGCGCTCCAGTTCGGGTCGGGATCGCTGAAGAAGGTGGCGCTCGCGATCTGTTTGGTGGGCACATTGGTGCCGCCAGCCAAATCGCCGAGCCGATTGCCGCTGGCGAACATGGAGACGATCGGAGCCAGGTCGTTGACGCCCGGTGGGTTGCTCGAAGGATCCGATTGGCCGCCGAACTGGTTGTGCGCATTGCGGTTGTATGGCTGGCGAGAAAAGTAGGAGGAGGAGCCGGAATGCCAGACAGGAGTGGGAAAGACATGCTGCACCGCGCTTACGCGGGCGTGTATCTGGCTTTGGTTCGCTGCGAGGGATGCGAAGTCGCTTGACGATGCCAGGCGCAGCATCGGCAGGCGCAGGGGCGAAAGCACTGGATGCGCTGCTCCTGTTCGAACCGCCTTCAAGTTGTTGCCGTAGGCCGACAAAGGCGATGAGGAACGAGGTGCCTGCACCATGGGCGCGTGGTAGAACGGCGAGGCGGCTTCCCCTGGCGCGGCGGTTTCCCCTGGAAGGATATCTACCTCCCTTGCCATGATCCTGTTATAGGAAAGACTGCCGCTGACCTTGACGCGCGCGCCCGGTCTGAGCGCTACAAAGCTCACGGGCCGACCGTCGGCCACGTAACGCGCCTGGCCGCCGACCACGCTCAGCACGCGCCCATTGCCGGTATTGAGCAAGAACGAGGAGTAGGCGGGCGCGCCTTGGACTACGCCTGTCCAAGTCGGTGCGGTATTGCCGCCTAGCGCCATGGCTCTTGGATTCTGCTGAAATCCTCGCTGCGGAGACGATAGGTTGCCAGACTCGGGTTGGACGCGATAAGGTCCTTCGGGCGCTCCCTTCAACTCTATCGACATGCGGTTGCTGGTGCCGCATGCATCGCTGACCTCCACCCATCCGGCCACCGGTTGCGTACTGCCGGTTGCAATCGTGGGCACGACGACGATGATCGACGTAGCCATATACCTCTGGGTCTGATTCAGCTTATTGGGATTCAAGGATGAGGAAACGCCTTGCCCCTGTTGACTCCCGTCGGAGAAGGTGACTTGAGCCGGAAGGCTGGTATTGGCAAGAATTTCCATGTTGTCGCCCGGATCAGCGAGCACCGAAGTCCTGCCGCTGGCCTGGAGTATCCGATCGCTGATTTTAAGCAGAACGGGTCGGGCGCAACTGTGGGCGTTGGACGGTTGAAAGGGTGTGTAGCCACCGGGGCGAGCCGGAGCGGGCGCAGGCTCTAAACCGGTAGGACTCCTATAACTTAATTTGGAGGCGGACCTTATGCAGTTGACCGAGAACGCTGCGCGGTTGGACTGCACGCCGGTCATCTTCCCACGTGTACTGGGCTGCTCCCGCCCTTGAAGATAAAGCGATGCGGAAAGCTGATCCCAACCTTGCGTGCTTTGGCTCACCTGGAAGGAGTCGGAGACTGGGAGCGACGATGGTGCGTTTGGATTCAAGGACATGACCCCAATCGCCGAAGTCGAGCCATTGTTGCGTTGGAACAGATAGCGCAGGCTCGCTCCATCGCTCACAGCTTTGTAGTCAAGAGAACCTTGCACCGTGATCGTCACTGGGCAAGCGCCGCTGTAGTTGGCCGGAGTGGCTGAAATCGTGGCATGATCCGGAGAACTGGAATTACTCGGCTGATATCCCGGCACCGCGCTCGGCCCCTGCGCCCACAGCGCGGTTGTGCAGAGGGACACCGCGACGGTAAGCCCCGCCCAAAGATAAAACCGATTGAACAGCATCCGCGGCATGATCTCCTCCACTCCTCATTGCGATGTCTTGACGAACTCGACCCGGCGGTTCTCCGCCCGTCCGGCGGCGGTGTCGTTGGAGCCTAGAGGGTGGTCCGGACCAAAGCCTTTGGCGGTCAGGCGGCCGGCGTCAATGCCGAACTGCGAGACCAGCACCGAACGCACCGCATCGGCGCGCGCCTGCGACAGCGTCAGGTTGGCGGCTTTGCTGCCGACGGAGTCGGTATACCCATCGATCTCCAGGTTGAGCGCCGGGTCGCCGATCAGCCCATCCGCCACCTGTTTCACAACAGGTGCCGAGTCAGATTTCAAACTAGCGCTGCCGGTGTCGAAGTGAATGCCGTGCGTCACGTATTTGCCCGAAGCCTGCATGGTGGCGGCGAAGTCCGGTGCCGATTCCGCAAGGCGCACCCGCCGCAGTCCGATCCAGGCGAGCTCCCCTTCCCCGTCGTTCGCGTGCAGGGCCACGTGGACGACCGGCGGGATCTTGATTTGGTTCAGATCCAGGAGCCGCGCGCCGTTCACATATTCCCGCACGCGCCCGTTCTGCACCCAAATGTCGAGATGCACGGGCTGAGAGAAGTCAATATTATTGGCGGTCTCGTTCCCGAGGGGGGTTGCCGTTCGAGAAGAGCTCGGAATCAAGCGTTTTGCTTTGCACATTGGCAGTCGTTCGAAGGAACAGGGCGTCATTGCCGTCCCGGGTCAGGAAATGCCATTTTGCCGTCGGGGTCGTTCCCTGATCTCCGCCGGTGTGATACGACGCCACCGATTGAAAGGTGAAATTGGCCGGCAGAATCAGATCGGGCGTGGTCAGCTGGGACACATGCACTTTCAGCTCGCGCGTCGCGCCGCTGATCAGCAGGGTCACGGAAGATCCACGCACCTTCCAGTGCGGTGGCGGCTCATCGGGAGCCATGTCGCTCAGATCGTCGAAAAAGATCGTCTTCTCGCCAGGCACGAAGTCGATCTTGATGGCCGTGAAATCGGGTTGCGCGCCGACTCCCCCCGGGGTGGGCGACGCGCTGGCACTGGCCGAAACCGAAACCGGCGTCGGCGTCGGGGCTGCCGGAGCGGTCGGAGCGGCGGGAGCGGCCTGGCCGCCCGGAAGCGCCGGAGTGAAGTTCTTGAGCGCGCTCACCATTTCCACCGCCAGTTGGCCCAGCGCTTTGTTCGTGGCTTGGGCCAGCGCGGAGTTTTGAAAGCCGGTGCTCTGCATGTTGATGGTGCCGTAATTTCCACTGTCCATGGAGGGGTCGAAGTGGTCTTTACTTTGTTCGCCTTTGGCGCGCACGGTGGCGATCTTGACGCCGCGGTTCACGTCCACCAGATCCACCTGGAGCAGGACGGTCACGGCGATTTTGCTACCGCTGCCGCCCAGCTGGATGCCGTGAAAGCCGAAGCCGCTCAAGGTGCTCTGCGAAGTCTTCACGGATCCGGACAGCAGTGTGCCGATCGCTATCACGTCGGCGCCGACCTGCTGGCCGAGGCCGGCGGCAGTGCCGACATCCACCGCCTGCCCCGGCGGCGCGCCCTGCACCTGACGAGGCACCAGTTGGGTCTTGTCCAACAGCAGGGTTTGAAACATGTTGGGGAGCACAGTGTAGAGCTGTCCGAGGTCGGTGTTGCCGCTGACATCCTGAAAAGGCAGGATTCCCACCGTGAGACTGGGCGCATTGCTCTGCGCCAGGAGTTGGGCTGGCCACAGCGCCAGCAGGGCGAACAGGAGTGCGAATCGGAACCGGCTGCGACAAACAAGAGAAGTCTGCATGGTATCCCTCTGTTGCAAAAAAGCGGTTTCGCGCCCGCCGCCCATCACGGCGCGGTGACGCTCATGTCGCCGTGCTAAGGCGTGGGGCCAGGCATCCCTGGTATTGTCGGCATCGATCTACAATTCTCCGGCGGCACGAACAGCGTAGCCGCTGGCGGAGTCAAGCTGATCTGCTCGTAAGTCACCGTAGTCGTGCTGCCGTGACTCGTCATGACCATCTTCACAGGAAAATTCTGGAGGTCGTTGGCGGTAAAGACGTACATGACGTACTCTGCGCCCGTCTTGTCGGCATAAACGACTTTTCGCTGCTCGCAGGCATAGCTCTTCTCGCCCACCACAACCGTGGCCGGGCCCATATCGGTGATTTGGGCATGATTCCGATACGCCTCGTCCAGCATGCCTGCGGGCGGCAGGTCGGGCAGCGGACGGGACATGCACATTTGCGGCATGACCATGTACATGATCTTTTTGTCGAACAAGATGATCTGGTGCATGGAGCCATGCCCGGGCATTTGAACTTGGGAGCTCCACTTCGTGCCCTGCTTGGCGATATCCATACTTTGCGTGGCACCGTCTTTCAAGTGGATCACCATCACGGCGGAGTAGTTGGCTGGACCGAACATTTGGACCGTGTCCTGGGCCGACAGCCGTCCGGCCATGAGAGCCAGCAGAGGAATCATCCAGATCATGCGAATAGCAGCTGCCAGGCGCGGTTTCGACCGCCAGCTCGGATATCCGGCGCAGACCCAGGCAACGCGCGCTGGAGCCGCCAGCGACTCTGGGACGCCCATTTTTTTTGAATCCGCGCTCGATGCCCGGAGGAGCGAAAAGCCCCGACTGGCGCCCGCTGGGCTGTTCGCTAAAAGCCATGCCAGCGCATCACTGGCAAAGAGGGGGATGGCCTTCATGCATTTCCGCAAGCGCTTCCCCAGGAAACGCGCCGATGAACCACCAAGGAAAAACGTGCTAACCATGGTTTTGGTCTTTCTGCGTACGTCGCTTGAACCATCCATAGCTACCATCAATCAACAACTATGTCAATAGGATATTTTTGGAGTAGCCAGGGCAATCGCATTTGAAGTTCCCGGACTAACGAATTGGTTCAATAGCCTCGTACAAGGAACGCGCCGCGGCCAGTTTTGCACCGTCAGCGTTGCTGAGACGGTAGAATTTGACCTCTGGAATGCTTGAAAGCCACCTTTTGATGCTCACTTTGCCCACACGACTTTATGATCGGGACAGCAACAATCCAAGTAATCAGTCGTTGCAGGCCCGACGAGTGTCTTTCATTCACGTCGACAATTCGCAGAGCCTATCGGTGGATACGCGTGAATGTTTCGCTCTCTTGCACTGGTTCCCGCTAGAGCGTTTTCCCTAATGCTGTAGACCTTCGAGGCAGTGTTTGAACCATGCCGATGCGTTTTCCGGGGTGATATCGGGAAGCAGTTCTGTGATGGTTTGATCGAGAACTTCTTTGCTGCGAGCTT
>JAKAXU010000011.1 GCA_021816455.1 Acidobacteriota bacterium | reverse complement strand
CGGCTCCAGCCTCATCCACTGCTTGTCGGTCAAATCGCTCGGGTACATGCACCTACCCTATCCACCCAAACTCTCTCCGCATATTCCTTCCAAGGTTCCTTCGCTAGTTTCTGGACAGGTTCTAAGGGACGCAACTGGCTCTTCTTTGGAGAGCGTAGCGCCAGAACCAGCTTTCTCTATCGCGAGGAGCTGGAAGCGATGCACGCCGATGGACACCTGACGCGGCTCGATACGGCGTTTTCGCGCGATCAGGAGCGGAAGGTTTACGTGCAGGATCGTATGTTGGAGCAGGCGCAGCCGCTCTGGGAGTGGCTTGAAGATGGCGCGAACGTCTATGTCTGCGGCGACGCGGCGCAGATGGCCAAAGACGTGCATTCCACGCTGGTGAAGGTGGTGAAGATGGCGGGCGGGCGCAGCACCGAGGCAGCCGAGGAATACGTCCATGCGCTCAAGGAGACACACCGCTATCATCGCGACGTTTACTGATGCGGATGTCGATGCGGGTGATCGGAATGGAGTTGGCAGGCCACGCGGCGTGTGAGGCGATGCGAGGCGCGGCTTCACCCCCGGAGAATGCACCGACTGCACACGATTCGCAGTAGACCGTCCCGGCCGCTTTGCCGACCCCTCTTGTCGGTAGCTTTTCTCGACGAAGCGCAAGGAATTCCGCTAACGTAGATGTATGTCGATTGATAACATCGTTCGCATGCTGGATGAAGAACTGACGACACTGCGCAAGGTCCGCGCATTGCTGGCAGCCACCGGGAAGCTTCCCGCTTCCATCACCCACTCGCTGACATCTAAGCAGCGAGTGCGCAAACGGAGTCTCAGTCCTGAAGCGCGCCGCGCAATTGCGGAGGCGCAACGCAAACGGTGGGCCAAGCTGAAATCCAGATCTTGATTCCAGAATCGCGAAGAACAAAAGCGGTGCGCGGTTGCGAAGAATGCGCTTGCGTAAACCTTTGTTGCGCCTGATCCGTCCATCCTGACAAAGCGATTCGAAAGCTGAAGAGCGAATCGAAAGGAACGCCCGCCGGAAAGTCACGCGCGGGCGTTGAGCGGGCACTGCTGTCCGCGCAGGGGATGCATGTGCCGCACACACCGGATCGTCGGGATCGAAAACCCGTCAGCCTGCTGGCCTGCATGCTGCTGTGCACTCTGATTGCGCTCTCCGCGCAGGCGCCTGGAGCGGATGCCGCGGTCGCGAAGCACGCTCCAGCGCAGACGGAATCGATCTCCAGCGGCGGACTGCTCCACGGGGTCGTGACTGCTGGCAAAACGCCCTTGCCCGGCGTCTCCATTGTGGCCACCCATACGCTCACGGGAAAGCGCTACGCGACCGTCACAGACATTACCGGGAGCTGGTCGATGCACATTCCGCTCGATGGACGCTACGTCCTGCGCGCCACGCTTACAGCCTTTGCCGCGGAGACACAGGAGGCTCTTCTGCGCGCCGGGTCGCGGGAAAAGACCGTAAACTTTACTCTGACTCTGGCCTCGCGTGTGAGTGAGGACGATTCCGGCAACGGAAACCAGACGGCCCAAATCATGCAGCGGTTAGGCGGGAACACAGCGGCGCTCAGTCTCCTGCGTTCGCTCAACTCCGACGACCAGATCGCGGGCGGGGACGTCGGCAACATGGGAGCAACACTGCCTGCCGCCGCGCAAAGCGATGCCGCTGCTACGGACTCGGTCGCCATCAACGGCCAGGCTGGTTCGGTGAACCCCTTTGCCGGTCTGGATCCAAGCCAGATTCGCGATGCCATCCGCGACCTGCGCGCGCAAAATGGAGGCGGCTTCTCGCCTGGCGCGACAGACCGGACGGCTGCGCGTGGCGTGCCAGGCGGATTTGGCGGAGGATTCGGTGGGCCGGGCAGAATCAACTTCCGCAAATTCCGCCCCGATCAGCCGCACGGGGCCATCTTCTGGACTGGAAGCAACTCGGCGCTGAATGCCCTGCCCTTCACGCTGAGCGGCCAGCAGGAAAATCAGCCCGCTTACGGATCTAATCGCTTTGGCGTCACGCTGATCGGCGAGCCGTTTTTACCCGGCCTCACCCACCCCTCCGGCAAGGACACAATGTTTCTAAGCGTCTCCGGCCAGCGCACATCCACACCCTACACCGCGTACGGAACAGTGCCCACAGCGCAGCAGCGCGGCGTTTGCAGCAATGGAGCCTCCGCACCATCCACCGCGGTCTGCAAACTGCTCGCTTATTACCCTCAGCCCAACCTGAGCGCGGGAAGCAACACGCAAAATTACAACTACTTTCTGGCCTCTACCGCACAGAACAACTCCACACTGGTCGGCGTGCGCTACAACCGCACCCTCGGCACGCAATCCTCCGCAGGCGGCCTGCCCGGGCCGCTGGCCGCCTTGCTGGCCGCGCACAGCGGAGGAAGCCAGGGGCTGCGCCAGAGCATCAGTTTCAACTTCAACTGGAGCCACAACGCCTCCGATCTGTTGAACATGTTTCCGACTCTCGGCGGCCAGCAGAGTATCGACGATTACTCGCTCCTTGGAGGCTACTCGCTCGGCTATCATCGCCTGAACAACAGCATGCGCCTCACGTGGAACCGCGCCAACTCACAGACCATCAACTTCTTTACCAACCGCACGGACGCGGCGAGCGCGATCGGCATCTTCGGCCCAAGCGATGCGCCTCTCAACTCCAGCCCGCTCAACTGGGGAGTTCCCAGCGTCATCGTCACCGGCTTTTCTCCGCTCAGCGAACAGCAGCCTGCGCTCCATCTCCAGCAGGTGGTTGCCCTCAGCGATACGCTCGGCCTGATCCACGGCAATCATAACCTGCGCATGGGCGGCGATTTCCGCCACGTCTATCTTGATGTACTCGGAAGCTCCAACGCCACCGGCACGCTCTACTTCACCGGCTTCTTCAGCGGCAATGCGCTCACCGACCTGCTGAATGGGCAAGCTCAGGAGTCTTCCATCAAAGCCGCTCCCGGTAAAAGTTATCTGCGCCAGACAGGCTGGGATCTTTACGCGCAGGATGACTTCCGCGCCACCGGATCGCTGACACTTCTCTACGGCCTGCGCTACGAGTATTTCTCCCCTTACACCGAGCTGCACAATCATCTTTCGGCCATTGAGGGTAACTCCGATTTTTCCTCCGTCAGCGTTGTCTCTCCCGGCTGCACGGGCACCTTATGCGCGGGGCTGCCTGCAAGTCTTGTCGATCCATTCCGTGCCGGCTTTTCGCCGCGCGTGGGCTTTGCTCAGCGGCTGCCGCATTCCTTTGTCCTCCGCGGTGGCTATGGCATCAACTTCACCAATGGCCAATACGCCAGCTTCACCACCAACCTTGCGCACCAGCCTCCCTACGCCAACGTACAGACAAACGAAGCCACTCGCACAGCACCCATTCCGCTCGCTACTCCCTTCAACACACCAGCGTCGGCGCAGCCTCCCAACTACTCGCTCGATCCGCACTATCAACTGCCCTACGTCCAGGTATGGAACCTCGATATCCAGAAGACCCTGCCGTGGGCGATACTGCTCAACGTCGGCTACAACGGATCGAAAGGCACACATCTGGACATCACCAGCGCGCCCCGACCAATCCTCCAGACCAACGCCTACAACCTGCCCGACGTGCTCTTCAACTATGAGCAGTCCGCCGCGTTTTCGCGCTTCAACGCGGGCACCATCCGGCTGCGGCGCAGGCTGGAGCGCGGCGTCTCGCTCGGCGCCTACTACCAGTATTCGCACTCCATCGACAACGCCGGCTCGATCGGTGGAAGCTCCACCGTCGTTGCGCAGAACTGGCAGAACCTGCTCGCCGAAGAAGGCAACTCCTCGTTCGACGTACGCCATCAGGTCAACGGAAATTATCTCTTCGAGTTGCCCTTCGGTCCGGACAAATACTTTCTGAACTCCGGCAACATGCTCTCGCGCGCACTCGAAGGCTGGTCGATCTCCGGCAGTTTCACTTTCGCCAGCGGCACTCCGCTCACACCCGATTATGGCTCCGCGATTTTGGACGTTGCGCGCGCAACCGCGGGCACATTGCGCCCGGACCGCGTTCCCGGAGTTTCCATTACTGCAGGAGGCGGCAGCCAGCGCGAATGGTTCAATACGGCTGCCTACGTCGCTCCCATTGGCCCTTACGGCAATGCCCCGCGCAACTCGATTCCCGGCCCGGGCACCGTATCCAACGACATGTCGCTCTCGAAGACTGCACAGCTCGGCGACACAAGCAGTCTGGAGTTGCGCGCCACAGCCGACAACGTCTTCAACACCGTACAGTTTTCCGGTGTGGACACCAACCTGATCTCGCCCACTGTCGGGCAGGTCACCTCCGCGGCAACCATGCGCCAGTTCACCTTCCTGGCGCGCTTCCGCTTCTGAAGAAATGAGCACCATGATGCGCGTCTATCGCAAACCGGCTTCCAGTCGCTCGTCGGCCCACTCGCGCCTGAGGTCTGAGACCGCGCGCCTGTGGCTCTCTGCGCTTCTGCTGGCGGCCTGCTGCGCATCGTTGCAGGCGCAATCTCCAGGCCCCGGCGCGACGGCCAATCCTACACAATCCGAGCCCGCTATGCAGAGCGGCTCGCCCGCCGTCACTCTGCATGCGGAAACAGACACCGTCCTGACCAACGTGGTCGTCCGCGACGCGCACACAGGCGCACTCGTCACCGGACTCAAGCCGGAGGACTTCACCATCCTGGAAGACGGCAAACGCCAGCGCATCATCAGCTTCGATTACGAAAGCGTGGACCAGGCCAGGCAACTCAACGAAGCGACGATCTCCGGACTCGCCGCGGCCGTTCGCGATGAGGCCGGCTCTGTGACCGTGGCTCCGCAGCAGTTGCGCGACCATCGTCTGATCGTTCTTTTCTTTGACCTCACTTCGATGCAGCCAGAGGATGTGGAGCGGGCCGTCAACTCCGCGCACAACTTCATCGCGCGCCAGATGCAGCCCGCCGATCTTGTCGCACTTGCCTCGCTCGACACTTCGCTGAGCATCGACCAGGATTTCACTGCGGACAAAAACATCCTGCTCGCAAAGGTCAGCCGCTATAACGACACCACCGGGGATGCGTTTGCTCAGGGTGCAAACGCAGACACCAACCAGGTAGAGGATGCAACCGCATACACCCCGGACGAGACGGAATATAACGACATCAATACCGACCGAGAACTCTTCGCCATCCGCACCATCGCGCGATCGTTGGAACGCATCAACCAGCGCAAATCCATGCTCTATTTCTCCGGCGGACTGCAGCGCGACGGAATTGAAAATCAGGCTTCGCTGCGCGCAGCCATCAACGCTGCCGTACGCGCCAATCTTGCCGTTTACAGCGTGGATACCCGAGGCCTGCAAGCGATTTCACCGCTGGGCGACGCCACCACCGGCAGTCTTCGCGGCAACGGAGGATTCAGCGGCGCGGCACTCCAGAACAACTTCAACTCCAACTTCGACACCCAGGAGACGCTGACCACGCTTGCAGCCGACACCGGAGGAAAGGCGTTTCTGGACTCAAACGACTTCAGCCCGGCCTTTTCTCAGGTTCAGAAAGATACTTCCGCCTACTACGTTCTGGGCTTTCACTCTATTAATCCGCGTCGCGACGGCCACTATCGCCATCTGACCATCCGCATCAACCGCCCCGGCGTGCATCTGGATTACCGGCGCGGTTACTACGCTCCCGCCGACTTTCGCCACTCCGGCAAGGAGGACCGTGAACGCCAGCTCCAGGAACAACTGGCCAGCGACCTGCCCGCCACCGATCTCGCCATCTACCTCGACGCCTACTATTTTCTGCTCGGCGGCAACCGCTTCGATATTCCCGTCTCCCTGTTGATTCCCGGCTCGGAGATTCCGTTCATCCGCGGCGGCAGCCGCGATAAAGCAACGCTCGACATCGCGGGCGAGGTTCTCGACTCCGCCCGGCATCCCATTGGCCAGGTGCGTCAGACGGTCAAACTTGCGCTCGATGCAAGCCAGCAACCTACGCACAGAAATATCCAATACACCACGCGCTTCACTCTTCCGCAGGGCGTCTATACCCTCAAATTCGTCGTCCGCGAGAATGAGACGGGGCGCATGGGTTCGTTTGAAACGCAGATTCACCTGCCGGAGATGAAGAAGCAGCCGCTGCGGCTCAGCTCCGTACTGCTTGCCTCCCAGCTTGAACCCGTCTCCACGAAGAACACAAAAGCGAGTGTGGGGATCGATCCTCTCATCACCGCAAACGGACAGTACATCCCGAATATCACCCACGTCTTTCGCCGCGACCAACACCTTCATCTGCTCTGCGAGGTATACTCCCCAGAGCATCTGCACAGCACCGACGAAAGCGCAAAGACACCTCGCAATGCTATCCGCGTGATTGCCAGTCTGGAGTTGATCTCCGGCTCTGCCATCGCCTATCAGACACCGGCCGTCACGGCCAACGCATCTAACGCTTCAGGGCGCGACGCGGTTGCGTTGCAGTTCGACCTGCCGCTCGACTCTCTTCGTCCGGGGGAATATATCGCACAGCTCAACGTCGTCGATGATGCGGCAGGCATCTACGCTTTCCCTCGCTTCGCCATTCTTGTGCGCGATGCACGCGCTGCTGACGCGACACAAAATACGGCGTCTCCGGCGCATTGATTCCCCGCGGGCACGCGCCGCGAAGGGACGGCATCGCTTTCCCGGATTACTGCACCTGGCCCTGAGGACGGAAACGACGCAGTGCAAGCGCGCAATCTACCGCGTTCTGCGCGGCAAAACGAAGATTGTCACAGGCCGCCCACAGCCAGAATCGACGAAGATTCTCCGCACCGGAATCGTCCCCGGATGCGGAGCGAATACGGATCAGAAGATGGTTCTGCGCACTAGCCGCAAGATTGGACGGACTCTCGGATGCCTCCGTCATCCGTTCCAGATGGTCTCCGCTCAGTGCCTGCTCAATGGCGGCGCGCGGAATCGCTTCCGTCAGCTCCACCCAGACCGAGAAACACAGCCCGTGAAAGACCGGAGCCTGTACCATCTGCACTGCAATCTCCGCACGCGGAGCCAGTGCGAACAGGTGTTGGCAAATACGCCGTTCGATTCCAAGCAGACTCACACGCGCAGATTCGCCCAATTCCACCAGTTGATTGAATCCGACCTGAGCTTCGAATAGCTCTTGCGGCACGCTCTGAAAACTCAACAGTCCGACTGTCTGCCGATGCAGTTCGTCCAGTCCCGCGGCTCCAAACTCCGAGGCCGGATGCAGAACCGTCGCAGCGGCGGAGCGAAGCAGTCCCTGCGCGTGCAGACGCCCGAGCAGCAGAGCCAGCGCAAGCGCCGCCGGATGAGCCGGGACCACCGCGCGCGTCAGCAGATCCGGCTCACTCTGTGCTGTCTCCAGCCACGGGCAGTGGATGAACGCCTCCGGCTCACCCTCGAGCACTCCAGTCATGTCCAGCACGGTCGCTCCAGAGCCGAGAGCCACGCGCCACCAGCGCTGCGTCTGCTCTTTCGTTCCGACGAAGAAGACAAAATCCAGCCCGTCGAATGAATCATTGCCCAACGCAAACACGACGGCTGCTTCATCGCCGATCTGGTCTAGTCTGCCATGCGCCTCCGCATCGTCCATCAGCAGAAACTGCGCTCCTGCAAACGACGATTCTGCAAGCAGCTCTTTCAACTCACCGCCCAGTGGTGATGCCGCTCCTGCAATTCCGATCCTGAACGTTGGCATCATTGCGGCGAGGCATCTCCTTCGACGTGGAAAACTTTCGCGGCTTCGCCCGGCTCTTCCTCGGATGCGATCAGCATCGCGCCGGAAGCGCCCTGCTGGGCGGTCGAACCGTTCTTACTCCGGTGTCTGCGGCGTCGCGACCACGAATATGCCGCGCGCGCCCAGATGCCGGAGAACATATACACAAGGGCCATGAGAAAGAGTACGCCGCGCGAGAAGCGAATCAGGATGAAGATCGCGATGGCAAGCAGCACCAGAAGCTGAAACGGCTGTGTGCGCGAAAGATTGATCTCCTTGCCGGACCAGAAGCGCCATGTACTCACCATCAGGAATCCTGCCAGCCCCACCAGCGCAATCCACAACAGCGCCAGCCACCAGTACGGAATCGGAATTCCATAGAAGCAGTGCACCGAGGAGGCAATCAGACCAGCCGCAGCCGGGATCGGCATTCCAACAAAATATTTTCGGTCCAGCCGACCGGGATTCTGCGGCTGCGGATCGTGACTGATGTTGAATCGCGCCAGTCGCGAGACACCGCACAGTAAATAGAGAAAACAGATAAACGTGCCCAACTGCACGATCGGATGCGCAAGCTCCGGGCTGATCGTCTCCGGCAGAAAATGAAATCCCCACACCAGCGCCAGCAACGCCGGAGCGACACCGAAGGTGATGGCGTCGGCAAGCGAGTCCAGCTCCCGGCCAAAGTCACTGGCCGTGTTCGTCATGCGCGCAATGCGCCCGTCGAGTGCGTCGAAGGGGATGGCAAAGCAGATGGCCAGCGCCGCCCAGTCCAGTCTCTGCGCCGCATCCACGCCCGGCTGCAGCGCCTCCATGGTCTGCGTAATCGCAAAGTATCCCGCGCCAATGCCCGCTGCGGTGAACAGCGACGGCAGTACAAACATCCCGCGATTACGGCGTCGCGGCCGCTCAGCCCGCGCGCCCCTCGCGCTGTTGACCACGTTCACTTGCTCGCTCCGGGAAGTCTGGCCAGCACACTGCTGCCGCCCTTCACGCGCACGCGCGGCTGGACCAGCAACTCGGCATCGGCGGGCAGAATCACGTCCACGCGCGAGCCAAACTTGATCAGCCCCACTCGCTCGCCGCACTCAAGCCGGTCACCTTCCTTCGGATGAAAGACGATGCGCCGTGCCAGCAATCCTGCAATCTGCCGAAAGGTCACTTCCACTCCATCCTCGCCGCGCACCGTCACGCTGTTCTGCTCGTTGCGCTCGGCCGAGGCGGGATTCATCGCGTTCAGATACAGGCCTTTCCGATAACGCACCTCCGTCACCGTCCCTGCAATCGGAGAACGATTCACATGCACGTTGAAGACACTCAGGAAGATGCTGATGCGCTGACGCTCCCCCGCAGCGGTCTGGATGCGTGCGGCCTCCGTCACCACTCCATCTCCGGGCGAAACAACAAGCCCGGAGCCGCTCGGAATGATCCGTACGGGGTCGCGGAAAAACCAAAGAAAAAACGCCGCCAGAAGCACACACGGGACCGAAAGCCAAACGCTCACCACCCAGCCCAGCGCAATTGCCGCGGCCAGAAACCCTACGCCGTAGTAATAACCGTCTTTGACCATAATCCCCAACGATTATACGGCGCAGACAACCGCAACGCGGCAGGAGGCACACACTGAACGCGCCAACCCTCCGCATTTCCGTTTCGAAGCCCCGTTTCGACTCAGCTTATGCAACGGCGGGGATACTATGCCCCAGAGCCGTCATCAGGTCTTTGGCATGCAGTTTCAGCTTCTTCAGCCGCACCTCTTCCATTTGCTCCTCCGCGGAGAGATACGGTTTGGCCATCAACTCTTCCAGACGCTGAGCGTATCGGCGATGCTCGGCCAACAGCCGTTCCATCTCAGCGCCTCTGCTTTCTTCCAGGAGTTCCGCCATAGTTCACCTCGCAAGACCGGGAACAGTTCTGTATACGCCTAAAGCAGAGACCGCTGCAACAGGAAAATCACCCTCGTCGGGCTTCTCTTCGGAGCATCTCTCGCCAGTGCCTCAAAGTCGATGCACTCTTACGGTAACCCACGCTCCATCAGCAAAGCATCTTCCACGGGATCGTTGTAGTAGGCGGTCCTGGTCCCGGCAAAACAAAATCCCATCGCTCGATAAAGCGCCTGCGCTGCAAGATTTGACCTTCGTACCTCCAGCGTAATCCGGCACGCTCCGGCTTCGAAGCAGGCTGCAAGAACAACCTCCATGAGCCTGCGGCCAATGCCGCGACCATGCCACAACTCCACCACAGCGATCGATTCCAGTTCCGCTCCATCGGCGACAACGCCTGCAACTGCAAATCCCGCCCGTCGGCCATCGAACTCCGCCACCCGTGCGATCCGCTGCACGCCCTGCCCGTTGACAATCTGCTGCCACACACTCGTAGGCCAGCGCGGAGTCTCACGCAGATCCGCTGCAAGCTTCATCACCCACTCCACATCGTCGGCGTGCATCGCCCGTAGGAGGATCGCCCCCGCATCGGGACGCATCACTCCACATCCCGCATGCCGACTGCCGACCACACATCCGAACCACGCAGATAATGCCCATCTAGTGCGCTCGCATCGTCAAAACGGCCTTCAAGCCAGCGATCGAGCGCATACTCCAGCGCCTGCGCCGCCCCTGGAGCGACGACACGCACGATGCGAACTTCCTCGGCAACGGTCTCCAGCAATTGCGCCACAGATTCCTCGCAGACCGCGACCGGCTCCGGCATCTGCAGCGAGTCTCCGGTCGAGGAAAACTCTCCTGCCGTCACCAGCCGCTCCCGCCACCCATCGGCTGTCTGCATGCCCACAAACATCTGCCCGCGCCATGCATCCAGCGCCGCGCACCCCGTTCCCGATACACCCTCCAGCACCGCCAGCCGCGAGACCGCGATCAACGGTAGCGCGCGCGCAGCGACCAGTCCCTTGGCCGTCGCCACTCCCACGCGGATTCCCGTAAAGCTCCCCGGCCCGGAGACGACCACCACTCCGCTCAACATCTCCATCGCGCACGCGGCATTCTCCATCAATTTTGCCACCGCGGGCACAATCTCTGCCGCACACTCCCTGCCAGCCACCGTCGCCTCGCCCAGCAAAACCAATCGCCGCTCTTTCACCCGCGCCAGCGCTACGCTGCCGCTCGCGCCGCAGGTGTCGATGCCCAGCAGCAGCGCGTTCTCGCCCTCTCGAATCAATGCGCAGCCTCCACCAGTTCCAGCAACACTCCGTGCGCACTGGCCGGATGCACAAAGACATATCGGTGCCCACCTGCTCCAACCTGAATCCGCTCGCTCACCAGTCGTACCCCCTGCTCGCGCAATCGCGCAACGACGCTCTCAATATCCGTCACTCGCAGCGCCACATGATGCATCCCTTCGCCCCGTTTGGCAATGAATTTTGCAATTGCCGACTCTTCATCCGTCGCTTCCAGCAACTCGATGCGGCTTTCGCCCGTCGCCATCATCGCCACGCGCACGCGCTCGGCGGCAACCGTCTCGCGCCCCAGCAAAACCACGCCCAGCGCACGATAAAAACCCTCCGCCTCATCCAGCGAACGCACGGCAATGCCCAGATGATCGATCCGAGGACCACTTGGATCCCCACTCCAATCCTCAACCCGTGGCACACCAGGCAACGTCGCTTCCGCACCCGGCCGTGCGCCGCCGCCACGGCGTCTGCCGGCAATTGCAAGTAACGCTTCCAACAACTCCTTCACACCCTCGGCCCGCGTCGCCACCGTGCGCAGAATCCGGCGCTCTGCACGCCCGGAGACACTCTCGGCGAGTGCCTCGGCTGCAGCCATCTCCTGCTCCAGTTCCTCCACCCCTGCGCGATCCGCCTTGTTGAGTACCAACACGTCCGCAATCTCCAGCACGCCCGCCTTCATCGCCTGCACTCCGTCGCCCATGCCGGGAGCAAGCACCACGCCGACCGCATCCACGCGCTTTGCAATCTCCACTTCGCCCTGGCCCACTCCGGTCGTCTCCACCAGCAGCACGTTCCAGCCTGCGGCCTCCATCACCGTCAGCGCATCTTCGGCTGCCGCTGCCAACCCTCCCAGATGTCCGCGCGTCGCCATCGATCGAATGAAGACTCCGTCGTCGCCCGCCATTGTCTGCATGCGAATTCTGTCGCCCAGAATCGCGCCTCCGGTCAGCGGGCTGGAAGGGTCGATCGCCAGCACAGCCACCGATTTTCCATCTGCTCGCAACGCTTGCGTCAGCGCCTCCAGCAGCGTGCTCTTGCCAGCGCCAGGCGCCCCCGTCAGGCCTAGTCGCAGTGATCGCCTACCCTGCTCTGCGTCCGCCTGGCAAATGGCCCGACGGCTCGCGGCAACGATCTTCTCGCCCAGCGCGTCCCCGCTTTCCACCAGCGTCAGCGCGCGCGCCAGCGCCCGTCGGTCCCCGCCCAGCAGCGCAGCGATCATGCTCGCCGTCTCACGCTCCACCTCTGTTTGTCGTTCATCCATACGACTCTCGCCAGCCCAAGCATACTGGAGTCGCTCACCATCGGTCATCGCCTTGCGCTGCAGCCCCAGCTCGCGCAGCAGCCAGGATCTCTTCTAAAACCCAGGAACCGTTTCTCTATCGGTTTGCGTATTTTGAAGAAACCTGTTTGACTGGGGAACGCGCAGAGTCTGCACGGAGTTTCGCTTCCCAGTTGCAGTCCCGCCGAAGATTCACAAAATAGAGGAGACAGTCGAATGTCTTTTACCTCCCGATGGCAACGTACCGCCTGCCTGGCCGTGCTTGCTGCATCCATCCCTCCCGCTGTTCCACTCCTTGCGCAGTCGGTGCCCGTCGTCACCGGAGATGCCCGCGTCGACCAACTACTCAGCCAGATGACCTTCGACGAAAAGATGGCGCTCATCCGCGGCGCATCTGAAAATCCGGCCACCAATCAGGGCCAGGCCGGATATCTCACCGGCGTACCCCGCCTGCATATTCCTCCGCTGCGCTTCTCCGACGGACCGCCCGGAATCCTCACTCGCAATCCCTCCCAGGCGGAGACGGCTACCATGGGACTGGCCGCTACTTTCAGCCAGGCCGATGCCCTCGCCAATGGGCAGGTCGTCGCCCGCGAAGCCAAATCCCTCGGCATCGACGTTGTTCTTCAGCCCTTTATCAACATTGATCGCGACATCACCTTCTCGCGCGGCTACAACACCTATGGCGAAGACCCGGTGCTCACCGGCGACATCGCCGCCGCCTTCATTCGAGGCGTGCAGGGTGAGGATGTGATGGCTCAGGCCAAGCACTACGTCGCCTACGACACCGACAGCGGCAACGTCTGGGTCGGCCAGCAGGCGCTGCATGAAATCTACGTCTCGCCCTTCATCGACGCCGTGCGAGCTGGCGTCTCGTCGATCATGTGCTCTTACAACAAGGTGAATGGCATCGCGGCCTGCGGTAATCCTCAGACGCTAACCCAGATTCTTCGCGATCAGGTCGGCTTCAAAGGCTTCGTCACCTCCGACTGGGGCGCGGTTCACTCTCCGGATTTCATCAACCAGGGCCTCGACATGGAGATGCCCGGTCCCGGTCCGAAAGGGAGTCCGCTGGGCACAATGATCTTCTCCTTCTTCACCACGGAAGAGCCTCACCCCACGCCGCCGCCCGCCTTCAACACCGCCATGCTCGCCGGTTTCTTTGGCAAACCACTGCCCGAGGAACCCACGCCCAAACCCCGCGATTTCAGCTCCTTCGGCTCGGCACACGATCCGCACATCAACTTCTGGAATCTGCGTCAGGAAGGTAAGCTCTCCGACGAAACTGTCACGCGCGCAGCCGGAACGGTGCTCTATGAGATGGACAAATTCGGCTATCTCGACCATCCCACGCCCGGCCAGCTCGGCCCCAAGGATCCACCCATCCACGCCGTCGAAGACAACGCACGCGTCATTCGCAAAACTGCCGAAGACGCTGCCGTTCTGCTGAAAAATGAAGACGAAATCCTTCCACTCAACCGTGACGCTCTCGCTTCGCTTGCTATGATCGGCCCCGGAGCCGGACAGACGGTCGCCATCGGAATAGCTGGGGAACGCTCGATCGGTTTCCCATGGCGCCAGATCGGCACCGTACAGGCGATGCGCAAACTGGATCCCGGCGCGAAGATCACCTACGCCGTTGAGGACGACATGACCGGAAAGACCATTCCGGCATCGCTCTGGACCCAAGTCGATGGCCAGCCTGGCCTTCGGCGTACGATGAAGGACGGCAGCAAATCCACTGACCCGGTCATTGACTTCACCGTGGCCAATCACAAAGCGCTTCCCGCTAACTCTGACGCCACCTGGGAAGGCACTCTGCACATCGCCAAAACCGGCTCCTACTGGATATATCTGCAACTGCTCGGTGCCGCGGGCCGCCTCCAGATCGACGGCAAACCCGTCGCCGGAGCGAACGGCATGCGCGGTGGCGTGCATGGCGACACTGTGCTGGGCGGTAAGGATGGCCTGATGCCCACTACTGACGGCCTGGACAACATACGGGTCGCCGTCGATCTCAAGGAAGGTGCCCACACCGTCACGCTCGCCGTCACCGGAGACACATCCAACCATCCCGAACAGGTGCGCCTGAACTGGATGACGCCCGAGGCGCGCCAGACCGATCATGACGCCGCCATCGCCGCCGCCAAAGCCGCGAAGGTTGCCGTCGTCTTCGCCTGGACCCGTGGCCGTCCGGACTTCGCCCTGCCCGGCGACCAGGACAAGCTGATCGAAGAGATTGCAGCTGTCAATCCAAATACGATCGTCGTACTCAACGTCTCCCAGCCTGTCGCCCTGCCGTGGCTCAACCGTGTCAAGGCGGTGCTCCAGATGTGGTGGCCCGGCGACGAAGGCGGCTGGTCCACGGCTGATCTACTGCTCGGCAAAACCAGCCCCGCCGGTCGACTGCCCTTCACATGGGCGAAGAAGCTGACCGATTACGCGGCCACCGATCCGGCTCATCCGGAGCGCAGCTCCTCTGGCATCAACGGCAAGACGACCTTCTCTGAAGGCATCTTCGTCGGCTACCGCTGGTTCGATGAGCAGAAGATCGCTCCGCTGTTTCCCTTCGGCTACGGCCTCAGCTACACACGCTTCGTCTACTCCGGACTGCACGTCGCGCCCGCAGCGGGCGGCGGACTGAGCGTCAGCTTCACGCTGAAGAACACCGGCTCCGTCGCAAGCGACGAGGTGCCTCAGGTCTATCTCGGCAAGCCGCAGCAGCCACAATCCGGCGATTTTGCCCTACACACACTCGCGGCCTTCGATCGCGTGCATCTGGCACCCGGCGAATCCCGCACGATCACCGTTTCAGTCCCCGCGCGGCGCCTTCAGTACTGGTCCGAATCCGCGGGCAAATGGACACGCGCCACCGGTCCGCGTCCCGTGCTCGTCGGCGGTTCCTTGCGTAACCTGCCTCTGGAGGCGATGGCGCATATCCAATAACGGACGTCTTTCCCGCCCATAACCAGCCCGCGTCGTTCACCCGACGCGGGTTTTCTTCGCTGAATTTTGAAATTTCATCTATCGCTCGCGCCTCATCGGCGTCAGCGCGCTTGCCAGAATGCGCTCGGCCTCATCCCAACTCATCCGCTCGGCATACTCCCGGCAGCGGGCACGAGAGCAGGTGAGCGCGTGCTCCACCGCTCGACCAAGTTCTTCGTCCAGACCAGCAACCGAAGCATCGTTCACCACGTCCATCGGTCCGGTCACCGGATAACACGCCACCGGCGTACCTGAGGCAAGCGCCTCCAACAGCACCAATCCGAAAGTATCCGTGCGGCTGGGAAAGACAAAGACATCGGCGCTGGCAAACAGCCGCGCCAACTCCTCGCCTTCGCGCACGCCCAGAAAATGCGCATCCGGGTAGCGGCTCTCTAACTCCCTGCGCGCCGGTCCATCGCCCACAACCAGCTTTGTCCCCGGCATGTCGCGCGAGAGAAACGGCTCCAGATTCTTCTCCACCGAGACGCGTCCCACATAAAGCGAAATCGGCCTCAAATAGGGTAGTTCTCCCCGCAAAGCCGGGTGAAACCGCGCCGTATCCACGCCGTGCGTCCACGGAACACAGCGCCGGAAGCCGCGCGATTCCAGCACTCGCATCAAGCTTGGAGTCGGCACCAGCGTCCGTTCGGCCCGATTGTGAAACCATCGCGCCAACGCATATGTCCCCATCAGCGGAATGCCCATGCGCTCCTGAATGAACTCCGGAAAACGCGTGTGATAGGAACTGGTGAATCGATAACCATGCAGGCCGCACCAGATGCGCGCCGTCATGCCCAGCGGACCTTCCGTCACCAGATGCAGCGCGTCCGGATTGAGCGCGCGCAACCTGCGCGGCAACTCCGGCCACACGTTCCACGCATAGGCAATCTCCGGATCGCTTGGCAGCGGTCGGCAGCGAAACTCACCCGGGTGAATCACCGTCACGCGCCAGCCGCGTGCCGTCAGCCGCTGCACCATCTGTTGCCAGGTGCGCACCACACCGTTCACCTGCGGCTCCCAGGCGTCGGTCACCAGCGCCAGATGTCTTTCGTTCTTCGCGGCCATCCTTTCGATGCCTGTCGGCATCTGCGACCCTCATTTAGAAACCCATGATGTTATAGCCGCAATCCACGTAGATCGTCTCGCCCGTCACGGCGCTCGACAGAACACTGGCCAGCCACAACGCAGTGCCACCCACCTCCAGCTGATCCACATTGCGCCGCAGCGGTGCACGCTCGGCATGCAGCTTCAGCATCTCGCCCAACGCGCCCACACCGCGCGCGGCCAGCGTTTTGATCGGCCCTGCGGATATTGCGTTCACACGAATCCCCTGCGCACCCACGCTCGACGCCAGATACCGCACCGTCGCCTCCAGCGATGCCTTCGCCACACCCATCACGTTGTAGTGCGGCACCACTTTCTCCGCGCCAAAATACGTCAGCGTCATCACCGATCCACCTTCGGTCATCAGCGGCGCCGCCGCACGCGTCACCGCAATCAGCGAGTATACGCTCACGTCGTGCGCAATCCGGAATCCTTCGCGGCTGGTATTCAGAAAATCTCCCCTCATGTCCTCGCTCGGCGCAAAAGCAACCGCGTGCACCAGCACATCCAGCCGACCGTAGCGTTCCTTCAACTGCGCAAACAGCGCCTCAATCTCCTCGTCGCTCGAAACATCGCACGGGAAACCTTCGGCTCCCGGCAGTTCGCCGATCAACTCCTGCGCCTCGGCCTTCATCCGTTCATTCTGGTAACAGATCGCCAGCCGTGCGCCCGCTTCATGCAGTCGCTGCGCAATTCCCCACGCGATCGAACGCTTGTTCGCCAGCCCAAAGACCACAGCAGTTTTCCCGCTCAGATTCCATCCGTCGCTCATCGTGCGCCTTTCCTTCCCTCTTTGCCGCCGCAGCGGCAACGCCTATCAGTTTAGCAGCCGCAGTCCTCAGCATCTCACTTGCGAACCGCAGTCTCAGCCGCCCAGATCGACCAGCTCCACCTCACCCACGGCATGCCCCAGAAACCGCGATCCAAGCCTCTCAAACTTCGCCACCGAATCCGTCGCAAAACAGCAAATCCCAGGTTGATTCCCGCTCTCCGCACCCACTCTCTGGCTCATCTCCTCCTGCATCGCCTCGGCGGCACGTCTCGCCGTCGCCTCGGCGGAATCGATCACCGTCACCCCCTCCGGCACGCAGCGCTCCAGCATCCCGCGAAGCAACGGATAGTGCGTGCAACCCAGCACCAGCGTATCCGGATGCTGCCCCGCTCCTGCCGCCTCGGCCAGCAGCTCGTCCAGATAAATGCGCAACACCTGCTCGGTCACCGAATGTTCCGTCCATCCTTCTTCGATCAGCGGCACCAGCAGCGGGCACGCCTTTTCCACTCCCCGCAGACCGCGCCGCTGACAAGCCGCGGCATAGGCATGGCTGGCCACCGTCGCTTCGGTGGCAATCACCATCACATCGCCCGTCTTCGTCTGCTTCGCTGCGGCCTCCGCGCCCGGCTCAATCACGCCCAACACCGGCACCGCAACCGCCGCTTCAATCGCTTCCAGCGCCAGCGCGCTCGCCGTATTGCAGGCGATTACCAGATATCCGGCACCCTGCTTCTCCACCAGAAATCGCGCGCTCTCCGCTGCATAGCGAGCAATCGTTCGCTGCGACTTCGACCCATAAGGCAGCCGCGCCGTATCCCCTAGAAAGACAAACCGCGCCCACGGCATCCGCTCCGCCAATGCGCGCAAGACGGTTAGCCCGCCAAAGCCGGAGTCGAATACCCCCACCACCGGCCCGCTCATGGCTGCGCTCCGCTGGCCGCTGCGCTTGCCGCCGTCAGATACGTCTGCGTCAGATCCGCGTGTCCATGCAGCGTTGCCCGCTCTTGCCCACCCACCAGAAACCGCACCTCCGTCACCTCAGGCAGATTGGCATGGAGCGTCGCACAGATCGACAGCACAGTGAGCGTCTCGGTCTCCAGCCCGGAGGGGTGCGAAGCGGCAAATTGATCCGCCAGATTCACAATCGCAATCCGGTCCGCATTCTTCGGCACGCTCAGTATCGCTCCGCCTGCCGCTCCGGCTCGGCCTGAATCTCCTGTCGCGACAGCTCGCCTCGCATCGCCGTTGGCCTGCGGCACCGGCATCAGAAACACCGACTCCACCGGCTCAGCCATCGTCGGCAGCGGATGCAGCGACTGCGCTCCAGAGTACTGACTCAACAGTCGATTCAGCACCGCGCGCGCCCGGGCCTGCGGCTCTTCCGGAAGCGGCAGAGCGATCGTCTCCGGCGCAAGCGTACTGGTCGCATCGTCAGCCACCATCAGCGTCACCTGCTCCAGCGGAGCCACGGCAGGAGCCGTTGTGCCCGCTTCCATTGCTCCCGCAAGCAGCCGATCGTGCGCCCGCTCCCGCAGCCGCACCAGCACCGCAGTCATCGTCACCGAAGCGACAAACAGCACCACAAACAGAATCTTCTGGTAGCGCGGCGTCACGGCTCACCGGCCTCGCTACGCCATACCAGCAACGCCGCTGCCAGCGCATTCAGCACATGCGCCTGATAATCGGCGTCCGTCACCTCGCTCACCACTTTCCCTTCCTTGTCCCGCAGCGGCGCGATCTCCACCGCCACCGCCGGACAGATCATACTGTCGATCCCCGGAAGCGTCGTCCGCCCCAGCGTCACCGGAATCGGCTCAATGCTCTCTCCATCCCGACCAGTCGATGTAAACGCGCTGTTCAGCGTATTACCCAGCTTCAGGCTGCTCTCCACCCGCAACGCCTGCGCCGTCTTCCACGGCACCATCGCCTGCGGCTGCATCGGCGGCAGCGAGGAGACAAACAGATGCACTCCCGATCCTGCCTCGCTCGCGTGCAACACAATGCAAGCCTGTGCCTGAGCCTGATTCACAACCGTCGCGCGCGCATCCTCGTCCAGCGCCACATCGCTCTCTCGAGTCTCGATCACCGTGAATCCCCGCGCCACCAACAACGCACGCAGACGCTGACTCATCGAAAGCGTCACGTTCTTCTCCAGTGTCTCCGCCTCATCGCCGACTGCACCCAGCGTGGCCCCGGGATCGCTGCCTCCGTGTGCTGCATCGAGCACAACCACAAAACGCTTCGCCGCGGCTTCAGCGTCGGCCTGTACCGCCGCGCTTGCAGATTGGCCCAGGAAAACCGCCGCCAGCAGAGCGATTCCCACTCCTGCGCGCGCTCCGCTTGCCGTTCTGCGCCGCCACCCGTTGCGCATCTCCACCGCCATCGTTCTGGTCGATTGTATCCCAGCATCGAATAAACGCATCACGTTGGCACTGGAATCCAGCCTGCTGCGCACGACCTCCGCGCTCAGATAAAAATCATCCGGATAAGAATCCGTTGCGCACTCCGTCGATTGCCGCTGCGCTCCCCCACGCCGCTGGCGTAAAGTGAAGTATAGGCATTTCGTTGTCCGGACCAGGAGCCACCCCAGCCTGCTGCACTTCAGGTTTTCGATGAGACCGATCACGATCCGCCGCACACACCCATCTCGCACTCCGCATTTCGCTTGGCGAACTCCACTGTTCGTTCTTCTCATCCTCTGCGGGCTTGCAGCCGTCTGCGCCGTCTCGCCCGTCCTGCATGCGCAGCAAGCTGCTGCCGCGCCCTCCACCGATACCGATCCCGTGCGCTCGCCCGATGAATCCCACGCCGCCGCACCGACAAATCGCACCCAACAGGTCACCCGCTCCGGCTCCGGCTTCCTCCTGCAACAAAACGTCGAAGAGGTCTCGCTCAACGTCACCGTCATCGACGGCAAAGGGCGCATCGTTCCGAACCTCAAAAAAGGTGACTTCCGCATTCTGGAAGATAACAAGCCGCAGACGCTCATCAGCTTCCAGCATGCCGATGTGCCCGTCTCCATCGGCGTCATCGTCGACAACTCCGGCTCCATGTACAAGAAGCGCCCGGCTGTCAACAAAGCCGCCCTCGACCTCATCGAAGCCTCCAATCCCAGGGACGAGGCCTTCGTCGTCAACTTCGCCGACGAAGCCTACATCGATCAGGACTTCACCTCCAGTGTCGCCAAACTACGCCAGGGTCTCTCGCACATTGAAGCCCGCGGCGGCACCGCGCTCTACGACGCCGTCGTCGCCTCCGCCGACAAGCTCGCCAGCGACGGAAAGAATCCCAAGCAGGTCATCATCCTCATCACCGACGGTGAAGACAACGCCTCCACGCTGAACCTCGAACAGACCATCCGACGCGTCCAGCAGCTTTCCGGCCCAGTCATCTACTCCATCGGACTGCTCTTCGGCGACGAGATGTCGCGCTCGGAGGTCCATCACGCCCGGCGCGCTCTCGAGATGCTCTCCGACGAAACCGGCGGCATCGCCTACTTTCCTGGATCGCTTGCCGATGTCGATGAAATCGCCGCCGAGGTCGCCCGCGACATCCGCAGCCAGTACACCCTCGGCTACCACTCCACCACGCCCAGCAACATTCCCGGCTTCCGACGTATCTCCGTTACCGCCCAGGCCAAGGGCCACGGCAAACTCTTCGTGCGCACCCGCACCGGCTACTTCCCCACGGAACGCCCGTCGGGTAATCCCTCCAACGCCTCTCCACCTACTCACTGACACTTCGCCCTTCGCTGCCTTCACCCCGTTGCCGTTGCCCAGCATGGCCTTTTCGCCTTGTCTTCTTTGCATCTTTCCACGCTCTCGGGTAAATTGCTGAAAACCCCTTCAGAGACTCAGGAGACGTCATGAGCAAGGTTCGCGTTCTCGTCGGTACTCGCAAAGGTGCATTTCTCCTCGCTGCTGACGGAGCACGCCGCGACTGGACCATCGCCGGACCGCACTTTCCCGGCTGGGAGATCTTCCACCTCAAAGGCTCGCCCGCCGACCCCAACCGTATCTACGCCTCGCAATGCTCTTCCTGGTTCGGCCAGACCATGCAACGCTCCGACAACGGCGGCCTCACCTGGTCCCCGATTGGCAACACCTTTCTCTACGACGGTGACGCCGGAACCCATCAGTGGTACGACGGCACTGCCCACCCATGGGAGTTCAAGCGCGTCTGGCACCTCGAACCATCCCTCACCGATCCGGACTCCGTATACGCCGGAGCCGAGGACGCCGCGCTCTTTCACTCTGCAGACGGAGGCCAAAGCTGGCAGGAGCTTGCTGGCCTGCGCAAACACGGCACCGGCCCCGCCTGGCAGCCCGGCGCTGGCGGCATGTGTCTGCACACGATCCTTCTCCATCCGTCCAACCCGCAGCGCATCGTCATCGCCATCTCCGCCGCCGGAGCCTTTCGCTCCGACGATGCCGGCCAATCCTGGAAGCCCATCAACCGCGGCCTCCACTCCCGGTACATCCCCAACCCCACCGCCGAGATTGGCCACTGCGTCCACCACATCGCCATGCACCCCTCGCGGCCAGACACCCTCTTCATGCAGAAGCACTGGGACGTCATGCGCTCCGACGACGCCGGCGACAACTGGACCGAGATCAGCGGCAACCTGCCCACCGACTTCGGTTTCGTCATCGACGTTCACGCTCACCAGCCCGAAACCCTCTATGTCGTCCCCATCAAAAGCGACTCCGAACACTTTCCGCTCGACGGCCAGTTGCGCGTCTACCGCAGCCGCTCCGGCGGCAACGAATGGGAGCCGCTCATCCACGGCCTGCCCCAGGCCAACTGCTACGTCAATGTTCTCCGCGACGCCATGGCCGTCGATACCCTGGACGACTGCGGCATCTACTTCGGCACCACCGGCGGACAGGTCTACGTCTCCCCGGACGGCGGCGACCACTGGCAGGCGATCGCGGAAAATCTCCCACCCGTCCTCTCCATCGAGGTCCAGACCCTGCCGTAGTCTGTCGGCCTTCAGGACTCGCCCCTCAAAACTCTACCGGGATTGCCGTGCCCACCCCTCCGGTGAACTACACTGTACGGCGTGAATGACTTTGCGTTTCTTCCCTGTTTCCGTCCTGTGAGCCTTTCCGTCCGGTGCGCCGTTCCTGTCTGGAAGACGCTTACGTGCCTGATCCTGCTCTGCATTGTGCCCGCACTTGGGGCACAGCGCCTGCATCCGCTCGATGCTTTTCCGCTTTCGCCTTCTGGAACTTTCAACGCGACAGCAAAAGCAGATGCGTTGATGATCCGCCGCCCCGTAGGCGCGCATCAGCCTTTCACCGTCGCCGGCAAGCGCGGCATGCTCGTAGGGCGCGAGGCCGGCTCCTTTGAGGCTTGGATCCTGCCCGTCAAACTGCTCAGCCACCTGGCCATCACTGCGGAGATCGCGGGCTATCCTGTTCCCATCAACGTCAACGAGCAGGCTGCATCCATTCAGGTGCATCCGGACCACACGGTCATCACCTATGCGCATATTGGCTTCACGCTGCGGCAGATCATGTTTTCGCCGAATCAGCCGGTCGACAGCGATGCCGGTCAATATCCGGCGACCGGCCCAGTCGTGCTCTTTCAGGTGGATGCCCGGCATCCGGTCGACCTGACCTTCCGCTTCACGCCGGAGATGCGCTGGATGTGGCCCAAGCGCAATGACGGCATTCCATCGGCGGAGTGGGTTGCGCACAGCTCCGCCACTGGCGCCGACGGCTACTACGTCCTGCACATGGACTATCCCGATCTTGCCGGTGCGGTCGCGATTCCCGGCGCGGAGCCTGGCGTGATGGCTCCCTATCAGGAGCGGCCGCAGGTGCATCCGCTCGAATTCAAACTGCACTACGATCCGAAGCGCGACGGAGACAAATACTTCCCGCTGCTGATGGCCGTCGGCGCAACCCAGGCGACGGCCACCGACGCGGCACTTGGAAAGACGCTGGCAGAGCTGAATGCCCGCATCCCCGCCCTCTACGCCGCCGAGCAGGCGGAGTACAAAACCATGCTTGACGATGCCCCGCGCATCGATACGCCGGACCCGACACTCAATCGCGCCTTCCGCTGGGCCGAGGTTTCCATCGAGCAGCTCCGGGCGCATGGCTACGACGCAATTCCCGGCTCGGGAGAAACTGCCCTGGTCGCCGGCTACTACGAAAGTGGCGACTCGGCGCGGCCCGGTTTCGGGTGGTTCTTCGGTCGCGATGCGCTCTATACCCTCTATGCCGTGGACGCGATGGGCGACTTCGCCCTCACGCGCAGCGAGCTGGATTTTCTCGCCGCGCGCCAGCGAGCCGACGGCAAGATCATGCACGAGTATTCGCAGACCGCCTATGATCCCGACGTCCACTGGCGCAGCTTCCCTTATATGTACGCCGCAGCAGACGCGACGCCGCTCTTTCTGCTCGCGGTACGCGATTATCTGCGCAGCTCCGGCGATCTCGACTGGGTGCGTGCCCACCGCAGCGTGATCGAAAAGGCCTGGGCCTTCGAGACCGCACCCACTTCCGACACCGACCATGACGGCATCTACGACAACTCCCAGGGCACTGGCTGGGTCGAGAGCTGGCCCGGCGGAATGCCGCATCAGGAGGTCTATCTGGCGCTGCTGGATGAAGAAGCCAGCATGGCCTACAGCGATCTGGCTGCCGCGCTTGGCGGCCACTCCGAAGCGGCCAGCGCTGCCGCGCGCGCCGCCAAAATTCACGTCACAATCGAGCGGGAGTATGCGGACGCTGACAAGGGCTGTTACGACTTCAGCCACGGGATGGACGGCAAGCCGGATCGCACACGCACCGTCTATGCTTCGGTGGCCTGGTGGGATCGCACTTCGGCGGCCGACCCCGCCGCTCCGCTCGCGCACTCCGCCTCCTGTCTCCGGGAGTTTGCCGCGCACACGCTCGAAACCGACTGGGGATTGCGCGATGTCGCCTCGGACGAACCGATCTTTGATGGCATGAGTTATCACCAGGGTTCGGTCTGGCCGCTCTTCACCGGATGGGCCGCAATGGCTGAATATCGCGGCGGACAGCCCCTGGCGGGCGAGCAGATGCTGATGCAGAATGTGCATCTCACCTGGGCCTCGGACCTCGGCGCGGTCACCGAGCTACTCTCTGGCGACACCTACGTTCCCTTTGGCCGCTCAACAAGCCACCAACTCTGGTCGAGCGCGATGGTCGTCGAGCCGGTGCTGCGCGGCATGCTCGGCATCACGCCCGACGCTGCCCACTCCACACTCACCGTCGATCCGCATCTGCCCGCAAACTGGCCTCGGCTCACAGTCGAAAATCTGCACCTTGGCTCGCGCCGCGTACGCGTCGAATTTAAGCGCCTGCCGGATGGCTTGCGTGTAACAGCACGTGAGACCGACGCGCACGCCGCGGATAACCAACCGCTCCTCGCTCTGCGCAGCGATCTGCCTGGTGCCAGGCCAGTGCGGAGCAACGACCACTCTGCTTCCCTGCAAATTCCCCTACCCGCCATCGAACTGGTCGATCCTGTCTTCGAGCTGCCCGAGGCAGGCGCGCGCTCGTCGGCTCCGCGCGTCCTCGCCGCCGAGTCGCTGGGACAGTCTCTTCGTCTGACGCTCGAAGCACCTGCTGCCACTCAGGCCGATTACATGCTCGTAGTCCATCAGCCGGTGCATCCGCGCATCACCTCACAGAGCGGCGCTGGAACCGCGACGCTGGAAGCGGTCGACGATGGCGAAACAAGGCTTCACGCAGCATTCCAGTCGGGCAGCGGCTGGCAGACGATGACCGTGACTCTGGGCTGGTAAAGGCTGGAAATATCCGCCGCCGGTTCATCCGGCGGCTACTCGATCGGAATTGCTTCCTTCGGTCGCGCGCCCGGCTTTTTCATCAGATAGGCGATGGGAATCAGGCATACCGTTACCACCACCAGCATGTGGATGGTGTCGATGTAGGCGAGAATCTGAGCCTGCTGCACCATCGATTCATATATCCGACCAGCCGCGTGCGTCGCCGCTCCCGCCGCCGAATAACCCTTGCTTTGCAGCGTGCCCACCAGCCCGCCTCGCATCGACTGATAAAGCGAGGACGACGGCGTAACGTGCGCAGCCAGGTATTGCTGATGCACCTGTGCGCGGCGTACCAGCATCGTGCTGATGAACGAGATGCCAAGGCTGCCGCCGATATTCCGCGCCAGAGCCGTCAAACCAGAGACCTCGTTGTTCTTTTCGCGCGGAACGCCGACAAACGACATCACGCTGATCGGCACAAAGAGAAACGGCATCCCGAGCACCATAATCACGCGCCAGCTTGCTGCCGTCCAGAAACCGATCCCCAGATAAAGGTCCGAGATGCGATAGACGCCGAAAGAGACCATCGCGAACCCGAAACAGATCATTGCCCGCGGATCGACCTTCTGCCCGATGAATCCCACGATCGGCAACAGGACGATCAGCACCAGTCCGCCCAGTGAAAGCACAGCTCCGGCCTGCGTTGCCGTGTAACCCATCACCTCCTGCAGAAACTGCGGGATCATCACGGTCGTCGCATATAGCGTCGCTCCGATCACAAGCATGACAAACTGCGTGGTGGCGAAGGTTGGATTTTTGTACAGCCGAAGATCGAGAATCGGATGCTCGGTCGTGAGTTCCCGCCACACAAAGGCAATGAAGCCGACGGCTGCAATGGTAGCGCAGGCAATAATCAGGCCGGAGCCGAACCAGTCGTTTTCCTGTCCCTTATCGAGCATGATCTGCAATGCGCCGATGGTGAGAGCAAGCAGCCCCAGGCCGAAGCCATCGACCGTACCCACCTTCTTGCGCATTCGCTTCAGATAAGGCGGATCCTCGACGATGCGCGCGCTCAGGAACAGCGAAAGTAATCCGACCGGAATGTTGAGAAAGAAAATCCAGCGCCAGGAGTAGTTGTCGGTGATCCATCCGCCGATCGTTGGGCCGATCGCCGGTGCCACCACCACGGCCATCCCATACAGCGCAAAGGCAACACTGCGCTTTTCCGGCGGAAAAGTATCGGCCAGAATCGAGCGCTCGCTCGGCTGCAGTCCACCTCCGGCCGCACCCTGAATAATGCGGAAGAAGACAAGCATGAACAGCGAATTCGCAAAACCGCAACAAAGCGAAAACACTGTGAACAGCGCAACACACCACATGTAAAAGCGCTTGCGTCCGTAGCGATTGGCAATCCAACCACTGATCGGAAGCACGATGGCGTTCGAGACCAGATATGAGGTCAGCACCCACGTGGCCTCGTCGTAACTGGCGCCCAGTGCACCGGCGATGTGCGGCAACGCAACGTTGGCAATCGAGGAGTCCAGCGCCTCCATGAAGGTGGCCAGCGTAACCGTGAAAGCCACCACCCATGGATTGAAACGCGGCTTCCAGCGATTGTCGTGAATCTCCTCCGGTGTCGGCTGAATCTTTGAATCGGCCGCTGCGGTCGACTCCGCCATGAACGCTCCTGTCGGCTGAAAATCTAGCTTGCGGACTGCGAAAATTCATGCTGCCAGGCGCTCTCCCGATACCCGTTCCCGCCGTGCTACCTTCCATGGAAAGCTTCTCTCCGATAGATGCAGAAGCGGCGTGCAGGACGCAGGAATTCCAACCCCGTCCTCACTCCGTCGCGCGTTTCGCTGCCTGCGCATTCAGCATCTGGGTCATCTTCAGATAAACCGCATTGCTCCACCCGAAACCAACCTCATTTGATTTGTAACCGGTCCGCACGTGTACGGCGGAGTTGCCTGCCACGACATTGTACTTTTCCCGAATGGTCCTATCCCGCGCAAAGCCGTTATCGATCGTCAGCGTGAACTTTCGCGCAATGCGAAGCGCGTCCGCGTGGTATCCGGCGGCATCCAGCCCCGCGACCGCGACCCAGTTGGTCGGCGCCCAGCCAAACGGGTCATCCCATTGCAGGCCCGTGTTGGTAGCGCTCATCGATAGTCCGCCTGGCCGTTCCACCGCGCTCAGATGCTGCACAATGCTGCTCGCCTGCGCGCGCGTCGCCACCCCGGCCCACAGCGGATAGAACCAAGAGATGTAGGCGTAATGCGAAGGACGATTGTGCAGGAAATCGTAATCGGCAAAGACTCCCTCGTCGGCCCGCCACAGGAACCGGTTCATGTCGATCCGGCGGCGATTGGCCATCTCCGTCCACCGCCGCGCATCCTGAGGCTTACCCAGCAGATGCGCAAAGTGCGCCAGGTCTTCCTCATACCGGAAAAGCAGGCTGTTCAGACATACCGGCGCGTAATGATGCGTCGCTCCAGAGAACGCTTCAAAACGAAAGCTCGGATCGAAGCCCGACTCACGCATCGCGCGGTCTCCTTCGTAGAAATCCCGCGTCAGCCGATAGCCGTTGACCACTGCGTTGGCGCAGACTGCCGAGCGCGTGATGTCGCAACTGGTCTGCTTCAGTCGTTCAATCTCCGCCGCGTCCGGATGCTCAACCGACTTCTCCAGAAATCCATGATTCTCCCCCGGATGCGCCAGCAGCCAGCGAATGACGTCCGGATAATACGTGCTGTCATCAGCCATCTCCGGCACCGGGCCGCTGCCGTAGTCGTAATACCGCGTCAGACCCGTATTCCCCGCCCGGTGCTCCGGTCGTATCCACGTCGAGTGATCTTTCTCCGCCATTGCGTAGGCGTGCGCCAGCCACGCATCCGCCTCGGCCCTGTCGGAAAAGGCAGATGGATCCTCATAGACGGCTCGGATCATCGACGTCAGAAATGGTGCCTGCGAGCGAGTCAGATAATAAGTACGATTCGCGTTGAGCGTCGCGCCATAGTGCTCGATCTCAAAGAAGAAATTCTCCACCATATTGCGTGCCATCGTTGCACGATGGTCGGCAATCAAGCCCAGAATGATGAAGTAGCTGTCCCAGCCGTACATCTCATTGAAGCGTCCGCCGGGGACGATGTACGGATTGGGCAGATAAAGCAGCCCGTTCTCGCCAATCTCCTCCGGCATCACATCACCCAGCTTCTCAATCCGCCGTGGCAGCATGTGGATCGTCACGCCGCAATGCCGGGCAGTCTGCAAAACCGATGCCGGAGGCGTGAAATTCGCCGGCAGATACAGCACCGGATGCGTCGTCACCTTGCTGTCCACCAACGAGTGGCAATCAGTCATCGAACGCGTCAGCGTGTCCCACGTCCGGTGAATGTAGGCGAGCGTCGCGTCCGGTGAGGCATCGGGGGCTGTGTCCGACGCTGCGCGGGCTAGGAGCGGGTTCGAGGAGACTGCGATCAGCATAGACAGGACGGTCAACGACAAAAGTCGGGACGGCAAAAGCTGCAAGGATTTCATAACAATGGGAGTGTACCGCACGGGTAGGCCACTCCGCACCCGCATCCCTTGCGTTCCCTTCGTTCTACCCTAAGATGCTCCGAAAAGGCCGGAAGCTACCCGGCGTTCCCTCCGATATACAGAAAAACCAGCGTGTAGCGCAAATTGAGCTGGCGGACGCCTCCCGACGCCAAATCTCCCGCGCGACCGCAGCTACCAGAAGGGAGGAAGCCGAACAAAAGAAAACCGCCTGAGACTGGAACTGAGTCTTCCAGGCCCAAGCGGCAAGCCGTCCTGATGGCAGGCTTTGTTCTATTCCATCCAAGCATCGGCACAAATGCTCCTCAACATCTGCGCCAACGCACAACCGCAGTCTGAATGACCAGCCGGAGACCGCTCTGGCTAGCCCTTCCGGATACTGAAATTGCTTGGGTCCGGATGGACGATCCTGCTCCCTTCACCGCGGAGATCACGGCGAAGTACATGTCAATCCTAATTTTTCCAACGAGTTAGACAAGTTCTATCGGGTAGATCGCAGACGTATCATACTCCAGATACAGCCATCAGCCTCCGACCAATCTGACGGAACATCTTTCGTTTTCCGGGTATTATGACGTAATTGTCCCTGACCTCCGATTTTTGCATCTTTGCATAGACAAACACTCGGGACGCACGTATCATACGTTGGCAAGAGATAAATGCCTTTGCCGACCGTTCCCAAATCAAAGGGCGATAAAGCCAGGGCTACCCAACCCCGTGCTCTCGTTCTTCCGCCTCACGGTGCAGGCGAAGCTTTTGTGCCGCAGAACGAGGCCGAGCGTTCCGCGGTTCACGAGCAGCTTGACAGAATTCTCTCCCATCCTCTCTTCGCGCAAAGCAAGCGCTACCCCGGACTGCTTCGATTTGTCGTCGAACAGACGCTGGGCGGCAACGCAGAACATCTTAAGGAGCGGCTGATCGGCATTGAGGTCTTTGGCCGCGCGCCGGATTACGATGCCAACGCCGATCCGGTCGTACGCGTGACGGCCGGTGAAATTCGCAAGCGCCTGGCCCAGTATTACTACGATCCGGAGCACGTTGACGAGCTGCGCATCGAACTTCCCACTGGAGCCTATCTCCCGCAGTTTGTGTGGCCGGCAGAGAGTTCACCCGCCGCTGTCGGCACCGATCGCGCCGCAGCCGCGACAGGGCTGCAACTGAGCGCCAAAACTTCTCCGGATACTCCGGAGAAGTTGCCTGCGCACCACCCCGTACGCGTAGGCCACCATCACTACTCCGGCACCACGGCCCATCTCGTCGTCACCGTGCTCATGGTCGTCGCCGCGCTGGCCGCCGGACTCATCGCCGGTTACTGGTTCCATTCTCCCCGTCCTCAGGCTCCCGTCGATCACACCGTGGAGGATTTCTGGCAGCCGCTGACGACGGGTACCTCCACCGTGACCATCTGCTTGGGCGAGCCGGCCCGAGACACCAGCGACGATAACGACTGGTCCAAGCCCATTCCCCACACTGTCGCCTCTGATCCGCTCTACGTTCACCTGCATCTCTCCGGGCTGTTTGCCCTTGCCGATGTCATCACTCTGACGCGCATCGAGGTTCCTCTGCTTGCCCAGCACAAGCCGTTTCGCGTCTCCGCGGCCTCCGAAGCAAGCTTCGGCGAGTTGCGGGAAGGCCCGGTCGTGCTCATCGGTGCTTTCGACAATCTCTGGGCGATGCGTCTGACGCGGGATCTCCGCTTTGGCTTCGATTCCTCCAACGGCACCGCTCTCATTGTGGACCGCAAGAGCCGGACGCGCACCACCTGGGCCACCGACTGGGACCAGCCCTACGAGAAACTCTCCCGGGACTACGCGATCGTGGCGCGCTTCCGTGACCCGATCACCGGCCAGCCAGTCATCCTCGTCTCCGGAATCTCCGAAGAAGGCACCGAAGCCGCTGGCGAGCTGATCTCAAACGCCCGTGACCTCAAGCAGCTTCTGCAGAATGCGCCACCCAACTGGCGGTCCATGAATATGGAAGCCGTTGTTGAAACCCAGGTCATCGATGGCCACTCCGGCCCGCCGTCGGTTCGCGCCGTCGAATTCTGGCCATAGACAACTGTCTTCCAACTTCTCCGCTCGAAGTCTCCTTTGCGCTGCCTGACATGGTTCCCGTCTCGGATTTTCATGCATTTTTTCTTGTCTTGGATCACCCCGCATGTTAACTCTTAATGCAACACACGTGACTCTAAGATTCGATTCTCACGTGTATCTCGAGCGGGACCCAGAGGAAAATCCATGCAGATTGGAACTGTAATTCGGGAATTTCGCCAGCAAAAGGGGATGTCCCAGGGAGATATCGAAAAACGAACCGGGCTGCTGCGCTGTTATCTGTCGCGTGTTGAGAACGGACATACGGTCCCTTCGCTGGATACGCTGGCCAAGATCGCCGATGCCATGGACATTCCCGTCGCGCAGTTCTTCAGCGATGGTCAGCTCGCTCGATCTCTCTCTGCACCCAAGCTGAACGAGGACGAAGTGCGTTTTATGAATCAGATTCGCCGCTATTCGATGAACCTCACGGACAGCGACCGTAAACTGCTGCTGGCGATGGTGAAGAAGTTCGCCTCGACCGCGTCGCGCTGACCGGCCTGCACTAGCGCACAATTCCAACCGTGCTGAGATAGAACCCGAAGAGAACCAGCACCCCGCAAACCATGGCCACAGCGAAGCGCCGACGCGCCAGAAACTGCGGCCGCGGCGAGCCAAGCTGCGGCACCAGCGGCAACGCAAAGAGTATCCCTCCCAAAAACCCTCCCAGGTGGGCCATGTTGTCGATGCGCACACCGACCGGCACCACCATCGAGCCGAAGCCGATCACGAAGTTAATCGCCGCAAAGTAGATCACGTAGCGACGCAGACTGGCCAACTCCCGCGGCGGCATCGGCAGCCGTGGCGACTTGAGCAGAATAATCAGCACGCCTGCCAGGCCAAAGACCGCTCCCGATGCGCCCACGCCAACCGAATCCAGACTGTGAAACGCCTGACTCACGCCCATCGAAAGCAGATTCCCCGCCGCTCCCGAGAGAAGATAAGCGCAGAAGACGCCCCACGGTCCCAGCAGCGGCTCACCCAGTAAACCCAGATTCCACAGACACCACATATTCGAAGCCAGATGCCAGATGCCGACGTGGACAAACATCGCCGTCACAATCCGCCACCACTGCCCATCGACCAGCACGGCCTGCGGATTGTTCGCACCCCAGTGCATCAGTTGGGCAGCCGTAGGACTGACGAAGCTCACATGCGCGACCAACATTGCCAGAAAAACTAGCGAGTTCAAGCCCACCAGCAGATAAGTGGCTGGTGCCCACGCCCACGAACGCACTCCGCGCCCACCCCGAAACTCCCGCGCGCGCACGGCGCGCAACTGCTCCTTCTGGTGCGGCGGCAGGCGGTCTTCCAAGCTCCGCTCTTCCGGAGGCAAAATCTCGGCCGACTGTCTCGGATGAATATGTTCGCTGGAGTCCCCGTCCATATCTCCACTGTAGTGGGCCGGGCGTGAACTGGCAAAGTGCGCCCTTCGCATTTGGGCTGCGCTCAGGTTGTACCCTGAAGAGAGGCGGCTTTCGCCGACCTACCGCGCTGCTCTGCGCAAAAATCAGGAGGATGCCAGGTTGCATCAGATTCCGTCGTCTCAGAATCCGCCCCAACATGATCTACGTACAATTCGCCGCGCGCTGCTCAGCGTGACCGACAAATCCGGACTCGTCGAGTTTGCACGCCTGCTGGCCGAACTCGACGTCGAGCTTATCTCCACCGGTGGCACGGCGCGCGCGCTCCGCGAAGCCGGTCTCGCCGTCAAAGATATCAGTGATCTGACCGGATTCCCGGAGATGCTCGACGGGCGCGTCAAAACGCTCCATCCCCGCGTTCACGGCGGCCTGCTCTACATTCGCGGAAACGCAGAGCATGAGGCTGCCGTCCGCGAGCACGGCATCGAGCCGATAGATTTGGTCGTCGTCAACCTCTACGCCTTCGAAAAAACTGCACAGACGCCCGGGGTTCGCTTCGGCCATCTGATCGAAAACATCGACATCGGTGGTCCTTCCATGGTGCGCTCGGCGGCGAAGAACTTTCGCGACGTGGCCATCGTGACCGAGATCGGCGATTACGCATCGCTCGGCGAGGAACTGCGCAGGAACCATGGTAGCCTCAGCCTGGCCACGCGCTGGACACTGGCGAAGAAAGCCTTCGCCACCACCGCCGCCTATGACTCCGCCATCGCCGCGACGCTGGAGCGGATCCCCGAGGCAGGTGCTGCCGACTCCCTTGTGCAAACCGACCCCACCGCGTTTCCCCAGGCGCTGCACATTCACATGCCGCTTGCCCTTCCGCTGCGCTACGGGGAAAATCCGCACCAGCGCGCAGCTCTCTACGCAGACGGCTCAATGACCGGCGTCGCCGGAGGCCAGCAGCTACAAGGCAAGGAGTTGAGCTTCAACAATCTTGTGGACCTTGATGCCTGCTGGTCGCTTGCCAGGGAATTTCCCGAGCCTGCTGTGGCCATCATCAAGCACACCAACCCCTGCGGCGCTGCCACCGGCTCGTCGGTCCGCGAAGCCTACGAGAAAGCTCTCGCCACCGATCCCGTCAGTGCCTTTGGCGGAGTGATTGGCGTCAACCGAACCGTCGACGCCGAAGCAGCGGCCGAGATCGCAAAGCTCTTCACCGAAGCCATCGCAGCTCCCGATTTCACCTCGGATGCCCTTGCCGTCTTTGCAGCGAAGAAGAATCTGCGCCTGCTGCGCGTCGCTCCGGCAGCCCCCGGATTTGCTGTTCGGCAGGTCTCCGGCGGACTGCTGGCCCAGGACGCCGACACCGGCCAGGTCCGCGCCGAGGATCTGAAGGTCGTCACCCGACGCATCCCCACCGACGACGAGACGACCGCCCTGCTCTTCGCCTGGCGCGTTTGCAAGCACGTCAAGTCCAACGCTATCGTCTACGCGCGCAACGGACAGACCATCGGAGTCGGCGCCGGACAGATGAGTCGGGTCGATGCGGCGCGCTTCGGCGCAATGAAGGCCGTGCTGCCGCTGACCGGCTGCGTCGCCGCCTCCGATGCCTTCTTCCCATTCCCCGACGGACTGGAAGTGGTGGTCCAGGCAGGCGCAACCGCCATCATCCAACCCGGAGGATCCGTGCGAGACGCCGAGGTCATTGCCGCCGCTGATCGGCTCGGCGTCGCGATGGTCTTCACTGGTTTACGCCATTTTCGACACTGAAACTCGCGACCGATGTCCAGACAATGAGACTCCGGAAGGGTACAATCGTCCAATAATAGAGGATGAGGCGCGCCGTGCCTCCTGCATAGTAGCCGCCGCGCGGTCGCTACCCGGAAAAACGGCTCGCCTGGGGATGCCAATGAATCAAGCCAGCAGCAAAATTTCGCGCAGTCTGCGCGCTCTCGCACTCGGCGTGTTGACCACGACCGGGCTGCTCACCATGGCGCAATCGCAGAGCCATTCCGCCGTTCCGGCTCCCGCGTCGGCCGCTGCCCCGACATCCGCTCTGGCTACCACAGCGTCGAAGACATCCGCGCCGTCGGCCTCCACTTCTCAGCCGACGCTTCCCGATCGCGCCTCGGCCTACTATCACGCCGCCCTCGCGCACACCTATGAGCAAATGGCGACCGACTACGGCCGACAGGACTACGCAACGCGCGCCGAGGAAGAATTCAAGCTGGCACTCGACGCCGATCCGCAGTCGCCGGAACTGGCAGCGCAACTGGCGGAACTCTACTTCCGCACCGGTCGCATTCGCGAGGCCGTCGAAACCGCCAAGGCTATCGTCAAGAAAGACCCCGATAATCTCGACGCTCACAAAGTGCTAGGAAGCATCTATCTGCGTTCGCTTGGCCAGCAGACTAACTCGCCCTCCCAGATTGCGCCAACCGTCCAGATGGTCGATCTGGCCATCGCCGAGTACCTGAAGATCGTTGCCCTCGAGCCGAACAACGTCGAAAACCATCTTCTGCTCGGACAGTTGTACAGCGTCAAACATGACAGCGCGAAAGCTGAATCCGAGTTTCAGATCGCACGTTCTCTCGAACCCGAGTCCGAAGATGTCGTCATGAGCCTGGCTCGGCTCTACGCGCAGGACGGCGATCTCCAGCGCTCAGCCGACCTGCTGGCTTCGGTTCCCGAGGACCAACGCTCGCCCCAGATGGAGTTCGCCCTGGGAGCCACCTACGAGCAGTTGAAACAGCCCGCCAAAGCCGTCCAGGCCTATCAGAGCGCCGCCGAGATGGACCCCGAGAACGTCAGCATCACACGTTCTCTGGCCCAGGCCTTGCTCGCTGACAACCAACTCGACGCCGCGCTCAAGCAATATCAGATCCTCCAGAAAGCCGACCCTCAGGACGTCAACACTCTCAACCGCATCTGTGAGATTCAGCGTCGCATGGGCAAGTACACAGACGCGCTCGCCACAGCCCGTGCCGCGCTGGCCAAGGATCCAACCTCGCTCGAGGCTGGATACAACGAAGGGCTGCTGCTCGACGTGCTTGGACGCTACGACGAATCCATCGCCGCCTACAAGCAGATGCTCGACGTCACCAGCCATGCCAACGGCGCTTACACGCAGGATGAAAAAGCCAACCGCAGCATCTTCCTCGAACGCCTCGCAGCCGTCTACCACGAGGACAACAAGACCACGGAGGCCATCGCCACCTATCAGAAGCTCATCGACATGGGCGGTGACTTTGCCAAACGCGGCTATCAGGGCCAGGTGGATACCTATCGCGACGCCAAGATGTTCGATGAAGCGACCGCCGTCTGTCGCAAGGCCGTCGCCGCCAATCCCAACGATCGCGATCTGAAGCTTCTGCTCGCCTGGCAACTCAGCGACACCGGCAAGCTCGACGAAGGCATCTCCATCGCGCGCAGCCTGCTGAACGGCACCAGCGCAGACCTCGATGTCTATCTGCAGATATCTCAAATCGAAGCGCGCCAGCGCCACTGGAAGGAAGCCGAACAGGCTCTCGAAAAAGCTGCTTCCCTGGCCACCAAAAAGGAAGACAAGGCGAATGTACTCTTCCAGCAAGGCTCCATCGCCGAGCAGGAAAAACACATCGACCAGGCCGAGCAGGATTTTCGCAAAGTGCTCGACATCGATCCCAACAACGCCATCACGCTGAACAATCTCGGCTTCATGCTCGCCGACAAGACCAGCCGGTATACCGATGCGCTGAAGTACATCCGCAAGGCCGTCGATCTGGAACCGATGAATGGCGCCTACCTAGACTCCCTGGGCTGGGTTTACTTCAAGCTCGGGGACTACGAACCGGCCGAAGAGTATCTGCGCCAGGCCGTCGAGCGCACCTCGACCGACCCGACCGTACACGATCACCTCGGAGACCTCTATGAGAAGACCGGAAGGATTCGCCTCGCCGCCTCGCAGTGGGAGATTTCCCTCCAGGAGTTCAGCAAATCCGCTCCCGCCGATGTCGATGCCACCGAAGTAGCCAAAGTCCAAAAGAAGCTCGAGAGCGCGCGCACACGCCTGGCGAAACAGGACAGCGTAATCGGCGGAGCCGACAAGCAGCCCTGAACCCATGTGCTCCGGGCTTGCCCGGCTCTGCGCCCGAACGCCAGCGCACCTCAGTTCAGTCTGCTCCGCTACTGGTGCTCCTGTGCGTCCCTCGCATACATGTCTGCGTTCACCTTATCCACCAGCGCAGCTCCTGTATCGATGAATACCGGATATTGCGCAAAGGCGTCCACGCTGTAATCCCGTGCAAACTCCGCTGGTTTGTCGTGATAGATCATATCCAGCTCACGCAATCCCACGTAGGCCATCGTGTAGGGTTTCTGCGCAATCGTCGCATCGATGATCCCGTCCTTGATCTCGCTCAGTGTATCCGGCTGCACATCCATGGCGATGACCACCCGGTCAGTGGCATGCTGGCGTCGTACCGCATCAGCCACGACTTTGCCTGACGACGCCTCCAGGCAGATGAACGCTGACACCTTCGTCGGCCCCGTCTGGCTTAGATACTGCATCGCGTTGTCGAAGGCATTTCGCGAGTCGCCTTTGATGTTGACCACGTCGAGTATCTTGATCTCCGGGTGCTGCTCGAAGACATCCTTGTAGCCCTTCAGGCGGTCATCCAAATTCGGCTGACCGGTAATCGTGAAAAAGACCACGTTTCCCCGTCCGCCAAGCCGCTCCACCACGCGCTCAGCACCCAGTTGTCCGGCGGCCAGATTATTTGTGCCGATAAAGAACAGCCGATGACTGCTCGGCGCATCCGAGTCCATCGTAATCACAGGGATATCGCCGTTGATCGCCTCGTCGATTTCCGGCTTCAGCAGCGCCTCATCGGCCACCGAGATCAGGATTCCCGCAGGCTTGGCGGCCACCGCCTGCTGCAGCGCCTGAAGCTCCGCCTGAGGATCGTAGCTCTCCGGACCCACGACGCGAGCCGTCACATTATAGTGAACCGCTGCCTGATTGAACCCCGCAGCCGCGGTCTTCCAGTACGGCAGAGAGAGATTTGCGGATACAAGATAATAAACCTCTGAAGTCGAGTGGCGCCCGCAACCGGAAAGAACGAGAAGCGCCGAGGTAATTGCCACTGCGGTGATGATTCGTATCGATGGCATACGGATTCTCCTTCATAGAGATGGTGCTGCTTCTGTCCCGATCAAACCGGTCGGCGGAGATCGTCTACATCCACTCGCAGCACGCGCCGGAGAGCGGTCCAAGAACGATGAAGAATACTCCTAACTGGAGAGCGTGTCCAATGCTCACGCCAGCTTCCATGCACACCATCCCCACTCGGCTTATCGTCTCTCTTCATCCCCGGGCGAAAACCATTTACCCTCAACTCAGCAGCCGACGCGCCCGACTCACGCGCCTCTGCAGGTTCCACCGTCTACACGTTGTCCGCCGCTCCCTTCCATCCATGCAACTCGACATCCAACTCGATCCCGAAATTGCCGTCCATGACTCGGACAACGAGCCGCTGGCCCGGCGTGAAACGACAGAAGCACCACATCCCTACCGCACTCCCTTTGTCCGCGACTGCGGCAGGATTCTGCACGCGCGCGCCTTTCGCCGCCTGGCCGGCAAAACTCAAGTCTTCACCCGCAGCCAAACAGAAAGCGACCACTCGCGCAGCCGCCTCACTCACACCCTGGAGGTTACGCAGATCGCCCGCACCATGGCCACGGCGCTCGGCCTCAACGCCCACCTCGCCGAAGCTCTTGCCCTCGTACACGACATCGGTCACCCTCCCTTCGGCCACGCCGGAGAACGCGCCCTCGACGCCGCACTCACTCCGCACGGGCTGCGCTTCGACCATAACCTCCACGCCCTTCGTATCGTCACCGTTTTTGAGCAGCGACATGCCGGTTTTCACGGCCTCAATCTCACCCTCGCGGTCCGTGAAGGTATCATCAAACACTCTCGCGATTACAGCCTCGCCGACCATCCTGAACTTGCCGACTATCTCCTCGACCAGCTTCCGCCGATCGAAGCGCAACTCATCGATCTCGCCGATGAGATCGCCTATCTCACCGCCGACCTCGAAGATGGTCTTGAAGCGGGCATCCTTCAGCTCAATCACGCGCGTCGCGAGCTTCCCTGCCTCGATCGCGCCTTCTGCGAGGCGGAGCGCAAACATCCCTCTGCCGCCGAGCGGCTGCTGCGCAACGACGCGCTCAAGACTATTCTGAATCGTCTCGTCACCGACCTCATGCTCGAGCTATCCCGTCGTGTTGCTGCCAACCGAATTCGCTCGCTCGCTGACGTCCGCGCCGCACGCACGCGCCTTGCCGCCTTCAGCAACTCCGGAGAATCCGATCGCCAAGCCCTGCGCACCTTTCTGTATCGCGAGCTGTACGAGTCCCCGGAGCTGGAAACAGAGCACAGCCGCGGCGTCGAAATCATCTCCACCCTCTTTGCATACTGGGTTGACGACCCTTCCCGCCTTCCCGCCGATCACGTCGCGCGCGCCAGCCACGAGGGCGCTCCACGCGCCGTCGCCGATTACATCGCTGGCATGACTGACAGCTACATCGAGCAGGCGTGGATCCGATTCCGGCAGGCGAAATCTACTTAAGAATCTGTGGAATCGTCGCTGCTGACCCGGAAAAACTCAGTCATCCTCCACCCGCTCCGACTCCGATCCAACCCGATGCGGCTTCATGAACCGCCTCTGCAGCTTGTCGTTCTTCCACAGAATGAGTTGCAGTACTCTACGGCTGGCCCGCGGATCGCAGAGGACTCCGGGCCGACCTTGAGTTATCGGTGCTGATCGAAGCCCAATACCTCTACGGCGTATCTGTCTGCGGATGTGCGTGCGGGGTGAGTTTGCGCACTAAAAACTCCTGGAAGATGTTGGTGACCGCGCTTGCTCCCAGGCCAATTCCAAAATTCTCGAAGGTGAGCGAAGCTCCGTCGCGATTGACCGCCGGGTAGTAGAAGTTCGAGATGCCCGCCGCAGCCAGACTGCCCAGAACGCCGGAGTAGTTGAACTGCCACTTCCCGTTATCTCCGCGGCAGATCACCGCATTGGCCAGTGCATACAGAATCCGGTGGCGGATCGTCCCCGAGCCTAGCACCAGATATCGCGGATCCTGGTGAAACATCGAGGGAAAGACCGCGCCACCCAGGAACGTCCCTATCACGTTGTCCCCCAGGTCCGCACCAAAACGATCCGCATAGCCCACAGCACCCTGCCCATATCCGCTGAAGGTATTGGTCGCCTGCTGGACCCCCGCAACCGCTCCCGTGCCGATAAAGTCGAACGGATCAATAATGGACTTCCACGCCAAATCGTACTTTTCTCGCGTCGTCAGCGGAGGAGCATTCCTGTCATAGACCACATAAAAATTCGGAATCACCCCAAATACCCGCTGATGCTCTTCCGCATGGACCTCTTCCGTTGCAATCTCCCGCTCATCCGGCGTCACCAGCACCTGCGTCGTTTCCTCGGCAATTTCCAGCAGGATGCCGGGCAGCGCCAGCGGCTCGCCTACGCTCAGCGTCACCGCCTGGTGCGCTGTCTTGAATCCAGGAGCGGTGATCGTCAGCGTGTAATGACCGGCAGGAACTGCGTCGAATTTGAAGCTGCCCATTTCATTGGTCGTCGCGCTGCGCTTCAACGGCTCCAGCATGACCACCGCACCCTGGTATACCGAATCGTCGCTGCCCATCACCACGCCGGTGATTGATCCGGCCTGCGCCGCCTGCGCAGTCACCGCGGAGGCGGACGCCACGGGCACCTGCTCATTTGCAGTCTCCGCAGCCAACGCGACCGTTCCCATCGTTGTCGCCAACGCCAGGGCCGTCACAATCCACATTTTCCGCCGCATCCCTGCGACCTGTCCTTCCGCAGTCATGCGGTCTTGACTCCCACATTCGTCCCACAGCGATGCTCAGCAAATTCGCTCTTTCTTCATGGTAGACGCACCAGCCCTCGTTTGGGGACATATCGGCCTGTACTCCCTTTCTCCTCTCCAAAACCGGTCGACCTGCGCTGCTACAATCGAAATGGCTTTGCCAGCGCCCAGTTTTCTCAACCGCACGCGCTTCGGATACGCATGACTTTACGGCTCTTCAACACCCTCAGCGGACAACTGGACGAAGTGCTTCCCGCCGACGGAGTTGCGCTGCGTATGTACGCTTGCGGACCTACTGTCTACGACTACGGCCACATTGGTAACTTCCGGACGTTTCTTCAGGTGGATATGCTGCGCCGTGCGCTGCGCCTCTTTGGCGTACCGGTGCGTCACGTCATGAACATCACCGACGTGGATGACAAGATCATCCGCAACGCCGCCGCCTCCGGAGTCTCCATTGCCGATTACACCCCCCGCTTCGAGCAGGCGTTTCTCGATGACCTCAAGAGTCTCGGCGTCGAGATGCCCGAGGTGCTGTCACGAGCCACCGAACACATTCCTCAGATGGTGCGCCTGGTGGAGCGGCTGGCTGAAGCGGGCGCGGCCTACATGGCCGAGGATGGCAACTGGTACTTCCGGCTCAAAGCGTTCCCGGAGTACGGCAAGCTCAGCAAAAAAGATCTCGAAGGCATCTCGGACGGCGCACGCGTCGATGTTGATGAGTACGAGCGGGACTCGGCCCGCGACTTTGCCCTGTGGAAGGCGACAAAGCCTGGCGAAACGGGTTGGGAGACAGCAATCGGGCGTGGTCGGCCCGGCTGGCATCTGGAGTGTTCCGCCATGGCCATGGAGTATCTCGGCGAGAGCTTCGACCTGCACGCCGGCGGCGAAGACCTCATGTTTCCGCATCACGAAAATGAGATTGCGCAGAGCGAATCGGCTACCGGAAAGCTCTTCGCTCGCCACTGGTTCCACGTTCGTTTTCTGCTCGTCAACGGGCGCAAGATGTCCAAATCTGAGGGCAATTTCTTCACCCTCCGCGATCTGCTGCTCAAGGGTTACAAGGCCTCTGCCATCCGCCTTGCACTCATCTCCGTGCCGTACCGCCATCAGCTCAACTTCACCTTTGACGGACTCGTCGAAGCGACCAGCGCCATCGACCGTTTGCGCACCTTCGCCACGCGGCTTCGCGCCGCAAATCTCGAGACAGGCGCCACTGTCGCAGGTTCTGCCGCCGCATCCCGCGCCCATGAGGAGTTCCTTGCCGCGCTCGCCAACGACCTGAACACCGCCGAAGCTCGAGCCGCCATCTTTGAACTCGTCCGCGAGGGCAACATCGCCCTCGACGCCGGACTGCTCCGAGCCGAGGATCGCGACGCCATGCTCCGCGCTCTCGCAACCTTCGATTCCGTCTTTGCCGTCCTCACCGATAACGACGCTGCGCCCACCCGCGCGGCCATTGAGTGGGCGAGCGAAAACGGCAAACTCGATCAGGTTGCTCCGGAGTTGCTCGCTGCCCAATCCCTCACCGACGCCGAGATTGATGCCCGCATCGAAGAGCGCAATCTCGCGCGGCGGCAGCGCAACTTCCGCCGCGCCGATCAAATCCGCGACGAACTCGCCGCCCTCGGTATTCTGATCGAAGACGGCCGGGACGGCGTCCGCTGGAAGCACAAGTAACCCCGTCTTCCGCCTCGTATTTTTTTCTCGCCTTTGATGCAGACGCGTGATACCAATCGTGCATGCCCGGGTTATTCTCTGCTCTTCGCACTCCAGGAGTCCTCCTGTCTGCCGCTCTGTCGGTGCTTCCAGCACACGCCCAGAAGCCGTCCGCCTTCAACGTCGTCGGAGCTACCATCGCTGAAACGCAGGCTGCCATTCTCTCCGGCCGCACCACCTGCCGCGCCGTCGTCGAAGCTTACCTTGCCCGCATCCGCGCCTACGATCAGACGGTACCTGACCTTCCCGGCCACACGCTCGCCGCCGACCAGCGATTCCCGCTCAACTCCATCGTCACGGTCAATCCGCGCGCTCTCGCGGAAGCAGATGCGTGCGACCGCGCCGTCCGTCGGACGCACACTCTGCCTCCGCTGGGTGGCATCGCCGTCCTCATCAAAGACAACTACGACACCGCCGGGCTGCAAACCACCGGCGGCTCGCTCGCGATGAAAGGCTTCTTCCCCACCGCGGACGCCACCATGGTCGCCCGTCTTCGCGCCGCTGGAGCCATCGTTCTGGCCAAGACCAACATGGCTGAATGGGCTTTCAGTCCCTATCTCACGGCCAGTTCCATCGCCGGCATCACCCGCAATCCCTATGATCTCAGCCGTGTTCCCGCCGGATCCAGCGGTGGCACCGCAGCAGCCGTCGCCGCCAGCCTTGGCGAATCCGGACTTGGCACCGACACAGGCAACTCCATCCGCGGACCCTCCAGCCACAACGATCTCGTCGGCATCCGTCCCACCATCGGTCTCACCAGTCGCTCTGGCATCATTCCGCTCTTCGCGCACAACGATGTCGGCGGTCCTATGGCGCGCACCGTCGCCGATGCTGCGCGACTGCTCACTGTCCTTGCCGGGCCGGATCCTTCCGATCCCGATCTCGCCGCTGCTCTCGGAGCCTATCCCCACCCCTGGGGCATCGATTACACCCGCTCGCTCAAGCGCCATGCGCTGCGCGGCGCGCGGATCGGCGTCTTCCGTCAGTACTTCGAGACTCCGCGCACCGACCCTGCAGTGAAAGACTCCATGGAACACGCCATCACCACGCTACGTGCCGAGGGCGCAACCGTCATCGATCCCTTTACCGTCCCCGATTACAAAGCCCTCGTTTCCAACCTCTGGTGCGGCGACTTCGAAGCCGATCTCGACCACTACCTGGATCAGCACCCCAACGCACCTTACCACTCCCTGCGTCAGATCGTCGCCTCCGGCCTATATCTGCCCTACATCGACGGCGAGATCAAGGCTTCCATTGCCCCGCCAGTCAAAGATGATCGCCGTTCGCCCTGCCAGGATGTTTACCATGATCCGGCTAAGATTCGCTTTCGTAACGCGCTGCTCGCAGCCATGGCCGCAGATCATTTGGACGCAATTGTCTATCCCACCTGGAGCGATCCCCCGCGCAAAGTCGGCGATATGACCTCACCGGCCGGAGACAACAGCCAGGTACTCAGCCCACAGACCGGCTTCCCAGCCATCACCGTTCCCATGGGATTCACGCACGAAAGCCTGCCCGCGGGCATGACATTCCTCGGCCCGGCCTTCAGCGAATCGACATTGATCGGCTATGCCTACGACTTCGAACAAACCACCCATGCGCGACGCGATCCGCCTTTGTTTCCGGCGCTCCCTGTCCCGTCGGGCGGCCTCTCCTCCACTCGCTCAATTCATTGAGGAAATCCATGATCTGCATCCTGCCCGCACTCCGCACCCCTTTGCTGGCGCTCAGATGTCTCGCTCCGGCGCATAGCCAAATTTCTTGCCTTGCCCGTACCTGCTTCCCCACGTTCGCACGGTCTGTAAGTTAGAATCGAAGGGATGTCTGCGACCGCCGCTAAATCCGTTTCCGCGCAGCCCGCAGGTTTCCGTTTCTGGGCGCCTCTGTTTCTCGGCTGGCTCGTTCCCGGAGCCGGTCATCTTCTGCTGCGCAGGCCCATCCGCGCCGCGCTGGTCTTTGTCTCCGTCGTGGCCATGTTCTTCCTCGGCATCGCCATGCAGGGCAAGCTTTACAGCAACGCCAAGGACATCCTCGACCTGCTCGGGCTCTTCGGCGACCTAGGCAGCGGACTCTGCTTCATTCTCAGCACGCTCTTCGGCTGGGGAGCGAACACCGTGCAGGTTACCACTGCCGACTACGGCACTCGCTTCATGGTGATGGCCGGACTGCTCAACGTCATGGCCGCCGTCGATGCACACAATCTTTCTATCGGCAGAAAGCAGGATCTTCTCTGATGTCTCCTGCCATGCCGCTTCTGATCAGCGCCTTTGTCTTTCGTCCTTCCCACTTCACCGCTGTGCTGCTCTGCGCGCTCTTCGCCTCCACCATCTTCGGCATCACGCAGCGCCACTCCCCCCGCGCCATGCTGCGCTACGGCGCATGGTGCTTCCTGCTCTTCTCCGGATCGGTCATTGTCGCAAGCTGGCTGATGGCGCTCATTCTGCACTGAGCCTTCCGCTCGCACCCTCCGTGGCTTCTTCATGCTCCCGACCTCGCCCAGACTGCGGCGTCAAACCTGTACCTTTCCTGAAATCCTTCCCTCAGATAAAGCCGTATCGCGTCTTGATTGCTCGCGGTCACCGTCAGTGTCAGTTGCTCCAGCCCGCGCATAGCAAGCGCATTCATCGCCACCCGCAGCATCCGGTCGGCCAGCCCGCGACGGCGATACTCCGGGGCCACGCATATTTGTGTAATGTGTCCGCAGCTTGAGCTGATGCGCGAGCTGAGAACCACCCCCGCCATGGCTCCCGTCAACGCATCCACGGCTACCAACGACGCCTCCGGCTCAAACGTCCCGCACCCCGGATAGCGCACAATGTTGTGCAGAAATCGTTGCGCTCCCTGCGTCGTCCGGTACTGGTCATTGATTCGGCTGTCTGGGTGATCTCGATACGAGGCAACAATCAGTTGCGCCGCGCGTGCCATCTCGCCATCCCGCCATGGCCGCAACTCACAGCCCTGAACGATCCCGGCGGTCTTCGTATCGTCCATCCGATCCACCCTGAGCCTGCGCTGCAAGTAGAGGCGCTGTGCGCGTCGAAAGCCCGCCGCATCCAGCGTCTCTGCGTGTTCACCCGCCTCATGCAGCAGCAGTTGCGTCTCCACGCGCTCCACACCCGGCGAATGCGTCAGCAGCGCGATCGCCTGCTCCAGCAGCAACCGCTCTATGTCTTGCCGCAAAGTATCCATCTGCGTCCACTCGCCCACCATTCGGGGTGCGGCAAAGACATTCCCGATCACACCCTTGTTTTCTTCATACACGCAGAAGACATACCCCAGAATCTCCCCCTGCTCGACGGCCACAAAACCCGGCAGCGCTCGCGCGTCCAGATATTCCAGCAGCAGTTTGGCCGAACCCAGATACTCCCAATCCAGCCGCCGACGCCACAGCCCGCTTTCAACCTCCAGCAACGGACGCAACGCTGCTGCATCGAAGAGCCTCAGGTCTCGTATCTCCGGCGTCACGCTCGTCCTCATGCGCTTTCTCCGTCCGCTTCTCTACACTTCGACGAAAGCTACCACGCATCCGTTGCGGATCATGCTCCAAATTTGCTGTTGTGCCTTGGCGCTGCGGCACTGGCGCGCCGGAATCCTTCCCATTTGCTCTGAGCATAGCGCAGTTGCCCCTGTAGAACCCCTGTAGAAAAGGACAAATTCACCGCCTCGGCCGCATGCGATCCCATATGCGCCGCCCGCATGGGATCGGCTCAATCCCCGGACCCATCCCCATCCTCGGCAAGTGTCTGCGCGCCAACGCGGTACACCGCCAGCCCCTGCTCCGGCCAGTCAAAGAGCTTCGTGTAGCTGCGCCCTTCCAGATACTCCCGCAGAGCGTCCATCGAATGCAGGTCCGTGCCGTTCTTGCCCGTCACCCGCACCACCAACACATGCTCGCCCGCCGGCACGCCCACCACATCATAGTTCGCCACTTCATGGTTGCGATAAAACGCCAGGCCATACTCCATATCCCGCCTTACCCGAAAAACCGCCACCGTTTCGTCGGGAGGAACCATTCCCGCCAACCGTTCCGCCAGCGGTCGCGCCGAGTATGTCCGGTCCAGCAGCCGGATCGTTCCCTTGCTCGCCTCCACGGCAGGAATCCCGAAAAACGGCCCCACGCCGTAAAGATACAGCAGCAGCGCAACCATCACCGCGCTTGTCGCCACGCGCAGCCGCTTCAACCCCAGGCGTTCCACCGCCAGCAGTTGCAGCACGACCGCTGTCAGCCCGGCCAGCGCCGCCAGGCCCGCGAGTTCCAGCGGGGGATGCCGATGCGCCCCATGCGCCACATACCACGGTCCCAGCAAGACTGCCGCCGTCGCAAATCCCACCAGCAGCGCGTGCCCGCCCAGCACGCCGCGACCCAGGCCGCGCTGCCGGCAACGGAATAGATAATCTCCCGTCAGAATCGTAATCGGAGGAATCGCTGGCAGAATATATCCCGGCAGCTTTGACTGCGACAGCGAAAAAAACACAATCGGGATCAGCGCCCACAAAACCAAGTACTCCGGAAACGCATCCCCGGGCTGGCTCTTTGCTACCTGGTCGGCCGTCGAGTGGCGCAGCCGCCACTCCTTCACCGAAGTCAGTATCCCGTCCCACAGCGCACGCAGAGCCACCACCGTCCACGGCATCGTCGCAACCAACACCACCAACAGGTAGTACCAGAAGGGCTGCTCATGCTGAAACCGGTTCGTCGCAAACCGTTCCAGATTGTGTTGCAGGAAAAACTCCACAAAAAACGTCGGATTCTCCCGCTGCACTGCTACAAACCACGGCAGCACAATCGCAAAGTACAGCAGAATCCCAGGCCACCACAGCGACTTTCGCAGAATCCACCACTCCCGCCGAAGAGCCGCAAACGCTCCGATAATCAACAGCGCCAGGAACGGCGCCACCGGTCCCTTGGCCAGCGTCGCCAGCGCCGTGAAAAAGTAAATATCCACCAGCCAGAACTTCGATCGCGTTTCATACCACGCGTACCAACCCAGCATCCCGATGCAGAACGGCGCTGCCAATTGCATGTCCGTCGAGGCACCGCGCGAAAAGCTCAGAATCCCCACGCAGGCCGCTGTAATCAGCGCCGCATCCAGATGCCCTCCGCGCCGGAAGCTCCGCATATGCAAATACGTCAGCCCCACCAGCCACAGCGCAAAACTCACCGAAGGCAGACGCGCCGCCCAGTCCCACACTCCAAATTCGCGGAAGACATACATTGCCCGCCAGTAATACAGTGCCGGCTTTTCCAGCCACGGTCGCCCATAGAGATACGGTGTCACGCACGCCGAAAGCTCTCCGCGCAACGAGTGCGCATGCATCAGCTTGGCCAGCATCTCATGCGCAATCTGCGCATAGCGCGGCTCATCTGCGCCCACCAGTCCCAGTCCAGCCCCACCCAGCAGGGGCGTCACACCGTACAGAGTGAAAAACGCCATAAACAGCAGCAGGCTGGCAAGCTCCCGCCACGGAATCTCCGCGGACAGCTTCCTCGATCCGCCGACGTTCGAATTGTTCGTGGATTCGTTCAAGACTGGGTCAGTTCCGCGCAGAAACCTTCTGGGATGACTTCAGCATAGCCTTCAGCATCACTCATATTACTCATTCGGCCAATCAGGGAGAATCCGGCCCGTCTTCAAGGCTACCAGATTTCTGGCAGCACCCCGCTCATTGCGCCGTCGGGTGCAGCACCTCGCGCATCTCCCGCAGTATCACCCGCTCCGCCGCGGCGATCGGCCCGTCCAGCGTACATCCGGCTGCGTTCTCGTGTCCGCCTCCGCCCAGCCGTTCGGCAATCGCCGCCACGTTCACTACCGCCTTCGGGCCTTTGCTGCGCAGGCTCATCCGGATGCGCCCCTCTGGAAGTTCACGCAGAAATACCGCCGCCTCCACGCCTTCGATCGAAAGCGCATAGTTCACGATTCCTTCGCAATCTTCCTCGCTCGCCCCGGTCGAAGTCATATCGCCGTCCGTCACCGCAAGCCACGCCAGACCATCCTCGCAGTGCAGCGTCGCCAACGCCCGTCCCAGCAATTGCATCTTGGCCAGCGGCACGGCAAAATACACATCCCGCGCGACAGCCACCGGGTCGGCGCCGGCAGCCGTCAGTTCTCCAGCCAGCGCAAAGGTCGCCGCATCGATGCCTCCGTAGCAGAAGCCGCCCGTATCCGTCAGCAGAGTCACGTACAGGCAGGTCGCCATCTCCGGCGTCACCCGGCACCCGGCATCGGTCGCCAGCCTGTGTACCATCTCACCCACCGAGCACGCCGTCCGATCGATCCAGTTCAGCGTCGCATACTCCTGCCCGCTTGCATGATGGTCGATATTGATCTGCGGATACGCCTCCAGCCCGATCAGCCGCGTGCGCGCCAGCCCATCGCACTCCAGCACAATCGCCGCGTCATAGAGGCCATGCACCCCGATCGCCGTCTGAATGCGCCTGGCACCCGGCAATCCACGGTAGACCGCCGGCACACGGTCCGCCGTCACCAGATCAGCTCGCTTGCCCATCTGCTCCAGCAGCATACCCATCGCCAGCATCGATCCCACGGCGTCACCATCCGGCCGGGAGTGCGAACACACCACAAACCGCTCATTGGCCCGGATAAAATCCAAAATCGCCCGCGCCTCGGCCGGCAGCAGCAGTGGCACCGGTTCTTGCACCCCGGTGCGCGCCACATCCATTGCTCGCGCCTTCATTCTGCGAATTGGCTGGAATCGTGCCATCTCTCGCCGTCCCACGCCGCCATTTTACTCAGCTGCCGCCGTGTTTGGCCCAGGCGTCCCTTTGCGGGCGCGCTTTTCCGCACGATGCAGCAGCTCGTCGATCCTTCCCTGAAACTTTTCCTTGCGATCCACGTGAAAGCTCAGCTCCGGAACCCGCTGCAATCCCAGCCGCTCCTTCAGCTCGTGGCGAATATAGCCCTTGGCCGCCTGCAGCGCAATGACTGTCTGCTCCTCGGCCTCAGCATCGCCATCCACAGCCAGAAACACCCGCGCAGACTTCGATGCCGGATGCATGACTACCTCGGTCACGTGGCAGAATCCGATTCGCGGATCCGACAGCTCCCCTTCGAGCATCGACCCGATCTCATCCCGCAAACTCTCCGCCACGCGGCCTCGATGATAGATTCGACTTCGTGGCTCTGCCATCTTCGTTTATCCTCGCTATTCGTATTCTTCAGAATAACAAAAACGCGCTTCCGTCAGTCCCGCGCGATCATTCCGCAAGCTCCATTCGCCCTGCCACATCCAGAGCCGAGGCCAGCGCCTCGGCGATCCCCGGCGCGGCAGCAAAGACAAAATTCCCCTTGCGCAGCGCATCGCCCGTCAGAAACCGGTTCACCCGAGCTCCGGCCTCGCGCGCCATCACCATCCCTGCCAGCCAGTCCCACGCATACATGTGGAGCTCCACGCATGCGTCCACGCGTCCGGCTGCCACCTGCGCCGCCGCCAGTGATCCCGATCCGGCGCCGCGCACTCCCAACCCCGCGTCCATCCCCCGCCGCAGCATCTCCAAATACTCCGCCTTCGGCTGCCGCGCAGCCCATCCCAGCTCCACCAGCGCCCGGTCCAGCCGCGTCACCGACGAAACTCGCATCAGCTCCCCGTTCAGCCATGCACCCTCGCCCGTCGCCGCGCTGTACAGCTCATCCACCATCGGCGCGTAGATCACCCCCACAGTCGCCTCGCCCCGCTCCACCAGGGCAATGGAAACGCAGAAGTGCGGAATGCCACGCGCAAAGTTCGATGTGCCATCAATCGGGTCCACCACCCAGGTAAACTCCGAAATTTCTCCGCCACCCTCCTCGCCCAGCATCGTGTCGGTCGGAAATGCAGCCAACAGGCGCTTCCGTACCAAGCGCTCCACCTCGCCATCGGTCGCCGTCAGATAATCCTGTGGTCCCTTGAACTGGTACGCCACCTCGTCGCTGGTCCGCGCCAGAAATCTGCGCTTCTGTAACGTCCCTGCTTCGCGCGCCACGGCTTCCGCCACGCGCCATCGCTTCACCCGTTCCACATCTCCGCTCATGCCTTCCAGTATCGCAAAGATGCTTCGATCCCCGGGCCGCGCCAGACGCAAATTCCCTTGGTCTTCACCGCCGGGCGTGCTAGCCTCACCTCACCCATGCCTCGCTTGCCGCAGCCATCCAGTTCCGCACCCTCTGCTCACACACACGGACTCCAGCGTTCGCTCTCGCTTTTCGATCTCATCCTTACTCAGATTCTCTTCGTCGTCGGCTCCGGATGGGTCGGTTTCGCAGCTCTGCTCGGCCGCGCGCAGGCTGTCTACTGGATCACGGCAATGGCCGTCTTTTACCTGCCCATGGCCGCTTCCGTCCTCTACCTCAACCGCGAGATGCCACTCGAAGGCGGCCTCTACTCCTGGGCGCGCATCGCCTTCGGCGACTTCCCTGGATTCCTCGTCGCCTGGAACATCTGGGTCTACTCGCTTGGCGTCGCTGCGGTCATCCTCTTTTCCATGCCTTCGGAGATCGGCTATCTGCTCGGACCCTCCGGCTCCCATCTCGCCGAAAATCCACTGGCTAGCGGCTCCATCATTCTCGGTGTCCTTGTCCTGCTTACCCTCGCGACTATTTATGGCCTCGACTTTGGCAAATGGTTCCACAACCTCGGCGGCGGTGCCATCGCAATCGTCTTCGCCATACTCATCCTGTTGCCCATCCTTGCCATCCTGCGTCGCCAACCCATCCACTGGGAACCTCTGCCGATCGTCCTGCCCATCCTCAATCGCCACGCCTTCGCCACCGTCGGCCTCATGATGATCGGTGGACTGGCCGGCCTCGAATATATCGCCATTCTTGCCGGGGAAACCCGTGCGCCGGCACGCGCCATCGGTCGCTCCGTTCAGATCGCTTCGCCCATCATCTGTATGCTTTTCATCCTCGGTACCAGTTCGGTTCTGGCCTTTGCTCACGGCCCCATCAACCTCATCGCGCCTGTCCCGCAGACCTTTCGTCTCGCGCTTGGCGAATCCGGCTGGGGGAACCTGCTTGCCATCGCCGCCATTGCCGCCCTCCAACTCCGACTTGTCGGCACCGCCAGTCTTGTCCTCACCGGGGCCAGCCGCCTTGCGCTCACCGCCGGATGGCATCATCTGCTTCCGCGCTGGTTCTCCCGTCTCCATCCGCGCCGCGGCACGCCCGTCAACGCCATCCTCTTCACCGCGATTCTTGTCGCCATCGCCATCCTAGCCGCCTCTGTCGACTTGCGCATCCAGCAGACGTTTCAACTCATCCTCGTCGCTTCGGTCGCTCACTACGCGCTGGCCTATATGGCCATGTTCGCCATTCCCATCGTCGCTTCGGCCACGCTGCGCCGCCGCCTTCCACGCTGGATCCGCTTCAGCTCGGCGGTCGGATTCGTCTCTACGCTCTTCAGCCTCATCGTCTCCATCTTTCCCGTCGTTCCGGTCGCAAGCCCACTCGGCTATGCAGCCAAAATCGTCCTCTTTACCACCATCTCCAACCTGGCGGCCGCGCTCTTTTACACCCTCCGCAGCCGCTCCCCTATGCCATAATCAAATCATCCTCCGCACCGGAGCATGCATGCCTCAAACCCCGGTGGCACGCCCCCAAACGGATGCCCGCAAAAGCACCTCTTACCTGCCCACTCTCGACGGTTGGCGCGCCCTCTCCATCCTTGCCGTCATGATCTTTCATGACTCCATCCATTCCCTGTGGCGTTTGAATACGGATTGGTTTCATCTCCATGGGCAGATGGGCGTCGATGTCTTCTTCGCCATCAGCGGTATCCTCATCTGCTCCCGCCTGCTCGCCGAGGAACAGCGATTCGGCTCCATCAGCCTGCGCCACTTTTACATCCGTCGCGCCTTCCGCATCTTCCCACCAGCCATCCTTTATCTGCTCGCTGTCGCCACGCTCTCTGCTCTTGCCATCATTCCCCATATCGGCATGGACTGGTTCGGCGCTCTCTTCTTCTTCCGCAACTACACCCGTCTGCTCGGAAGCCATCCTGCCGCAGGGCAATGGTTCACCGGCCACTTCTGGTCGCTCTCCGTCGAAGAGCACTTTTATCTTCTGCTGCCGGCCATCCTCATTTGCACGCGGCAGAAGCATCGTCTCAAGGTCATGGCTCTGCTTATCTTCCTCGTCGCCGCCTCACTCGCCTGGCAAATCCACCACCGCGCCTGGGATGTCATTCAATTTCACTCCGACGTGCGCCTCGACTCCCTCTTCATCCCGGCGTGCATCGCCATCCTCATCCAGCGCGACTCTGTCCGCGCGTGGTTCCGACGCGTCGGCCACCTCTGGCCGCTCACACTGGCTGCCGTTTTCGCGCTCATCACCTGGACTCCTGAGAACTTCCTTCACATCCTCGCCGTCGCCACGCTCATGCCCGTGCTGGTTCTGGGCACCGTCCTCCATCCGCAATCCACCCTCGCACGCTTTCTGGAACTGCCGCCGCTGCGCTTTGTCGGACGCATCTCGTACAGCCTCTACCTGTGGCAAATGCTGTTCTTCGTGGGGCACAGCGACTCCAACATCAGCACCCTCGGCTCGCTCCAGCTCTGGCCTCTCAACTATCTCGCGACCTTTGCCTGCGCCATCGCGAGCTACTACCTGCTCGAAAAGCCGGCCATGCACTTTGGCCATCAGCTTGCCAGCCGTATCCGGCGCTGAGCCGCGCCTTCCCGCTCAGTAGTTGTGACTGCAATAGTGGATCAGGTCTTTGCGCCCCTGCACCTTGTCGAATCGCGTCTCCGCATCCGCATACAGCCAACGCCCGGCAGCCTTCAAAACTCCCAGCTCAACCAACAACCGCAGCAGAATCAGTGCTTTCGCCAGCCTGCGCGACCGTATCTTCCCAAACTTCATCAGCAGATGCCACCGCGACTGATAAAAAAGCAGCAATCGCTTCCGCGCTCGGGTCTTTGTGCCGCCGCCCTCGTGGAAGGCTTTGAGCCGATCGGAAATCGCCACCCGCCACCGCGACCGATTCATGCGCATGCTGAAGTCATGATCGATATCCAGAAAGCCCAACTTTTCATCGAACCCGCCAATCTCATCGAATGCCGCCTTGCGCACGCCCATCGCGCACATCGTCACGCTCACGCGGCCGCTCTTATCTCCAAGCCACCGTTCCAACCGCGCAAACAGCGCCTGCCCCAGCAGCAATCCCCACAGATTCGGCTCCGTCATAAACGATTCCGTTGTCTGCCCTCTGCTGCCTGTCGTTCGGAAAGCTACCAATCCCAGCCCGGGATCCGCTGCAAAAAGCGTACGCAGTTCGTCAGCAAATGGAGCTGTCGGATACGCGTCCGCATCGAACTGAACGATCACATCGCCTTCCGCCAGCGCATACGCACGATTCAGCGCCTTCGACAATCCGGTATTTTCCGGTGCGCGCACCAGCGTTACCTGCGGCGGAAACTCCACGGTCATCGGCTCTGGCGAGCAATCGTCATAGACCAGAATCTGCTTCAGATTGCCCCCCTCCATCTCCACACACTTCTGCGCGCACAGCAGGCTCAGTTTCCACGTGTTGTAGTTGGTGATCAGCGCTGAAACCGATAGCTCCGCCACATTTCCTCCTCCTCTGTCTCCGGAAATTGCGTTGCATCCACGGGCCATTCCACGTAGACTTCCAGCAGAATGCCCCCCCGACCCCTTGCTCGGCCAGCCCGCATTCTTCTCTGTTCCTGGGCCTTTGCTCCCAGTATAGGCGGAATTGAAACTTCCTCCCTGTTCCTCGCCGAACAGATGCACCGTCACGGCATCCATGTCGAGGTTGTCACGCAAACTGCTGCCGACTCCGATTCGCCCTCGTTTCCCTGGCCCGTCCATCGCCGCCCATCTCGCGGTCAGCTCCTTCACCTCGTTCGCTCCTGCGACCTCGTCTACCAGAACAACATCAGTCTCCACTCCCTCTGGCCGCTTCTGCTTGCACCCAAACCGCTGATCCTCTCCAGCCATACGCCCATTGACTCCACCATCGAGCGCTCCGGCCTCAAACGATGGCTCAAATTTGCTGCCATGTGCCGCGCCACCTGCATCTCTTGCAGTCACTTTCTGGCCCAGAGCTTCCCCGTGCCATCCCTCGTCATTCACAATCCTTATCGCAGCCACATCTTCGGCCCAGTTGAAGACCAGTCGGCGCGCACCAGGAGTTTGATTTTTGTCGGCAGGCTTGTGCAGGCCAAGGGGCTGGACATTCTCTTCGCCGCGCTCGATGCCCTGCGCAAACAGACCATCACGCCTTCGCTCACCATCGTCGGCTCAGGTGGAGAGCAGGAGAAGCTCAAGGCACTCGCGGAGCGTCTTAAACTCACATCCCATATCACGTTTCTCGGTTCTCAACCGCCCGCGCAGCTTGCCGAACTGCTTCGACAGCACCAGATTCTCGTCGTGCCTTCCCGTCGGCAACCGGCGGAAGCCTTCGGCATTGTGGCGCTGGAAGGTATTGCGTGCGGAACCATCCCCGTCGTCGCCGCGCAGGGAGGGCTGCCCGAGGCGATCGGCCCCTGCGGACTCACCTTTGAAACCGAAAATCCACTGGCTCTGGCCGACACACTGCAACGCATTCTGGCCGATCCTGCCCTGCAATCCGATCTGCGGAGCCGCGCTGCCGCTCATCTGGCGCAATTCGAAGAGCCGGTTATCTTCCGCCAGCACCTGGAGGTCATCCAGCGCGCGCTTCCACGCTTCGACCTTCTCAGCGCTCGGCAGTAGCGGCTCCCCTCCACAACGCACCGCGCACTTTTTCCGCTGCGCGCCGCAGCGCCACTTCCCGCTGATAAAAGACATACGCGCGATCTGCCAGCGCCTGCATCTGGTCGGCGCTCATTGCCGCACACCTCACCAACTGGCCGATCAGTGCAAACGGAGTCTCTGCCGTGGCGCGAAATCCCTGCATCCAGCGCGCCGCCACCACCGGCACCATCCCATGCGCCTGATAGGTCGCAAGCACCCCGGACTTCTCCCACACCACTGGCGCGTAGCACACCACTCCGGCCACGCTCGTCGCCAGCAGCCTGCTTGCCTCCGCTTCGCTCAGAAACCCTACCCGTTCGAGCGCAATCGCACCCACTCGCTCCGGAATAGCCGCCGTTCCCGAACCCGCATCGACGATACGTTCCAGTCCCAGTATCCGACACAGTTGTTCCAGCTCACGCCGATACTCCCGATAGAGCCGCAGCCGCGTCTCCCTTTGCCCGAAGACCACCAGCCTCGGCTCGCGCTCGCGCAGCGGCAGTGGCCTCTCCACCTCGCCCATATTCGAGAAAATCCTCACCTGCTCCAGTGGCGTGCGCCGGCCATTCAACGGCTCCATCCACCTCCGGAACAACTCCGAGGAAGTGAACCCCACGTGCGAGGCTCCGATCAACGCGCGCACCGCCCGTACCTGATTTCCCTGCGTCCAGAAAGCCCGTTTCCACGGCCATCCTCGCGCCCACATCTCATGGAAAAATACCGCCAACCGTCCATCTGCTCCCAGTTTCGCCATCGCCTCGGCAAAGTGCAGCGGCCTTCCATTGCCCGTGTACGCATACGGCCCGTAGTGCAGCAGCAGGTGTGCCTGCGGCATCTCCCGCATGCGCTCCTGCACTGCGGCCACCAGTGCCTCGCCGGTTGCCGCCTCGGCATACCGTACACGCCAACCTTCCCCGACGCCGGTCTCGGCGCCATTGTCCGGCCTGTGAAAGACCACCATCTCACTCGCAATACCGTGCCGCCGCCACAGCTCTTCCGCCAGGTGCCGCGCATAATCGCCCATCCCGTCCACATCGGGACGAAACCCCGACACCACCTGAATCAGTCGCCTCTCCGCCGTTGCGCTCTCTGCCTCGGATGCTCCATCCTCGGCGATCCGGTGCTGCAATCTCTGTTCGTTCATCCGTGATCCTCGCTCAACTCCCACCGTGAAACGCTCGGCAACCGGTACCCGGCCTCAGACTACCATCCGACGGAATCGTGCCTGCTTGAATTGCACACCGCTGAACCGTACCCGCTCTTGTTTCCTCCATCTCCTCTCACCGGTTCCATCCCCCGTAGGCTTTCAGGCACAATAGAAGCATGAGCCACGAAGGGATTCAGTTCCTCACCCGCGAAGAGCAACAGAAACTGGAGCAGGACGAAGCCCGCGCCCGCAAGCTCACCCGCGGAGCGCTCACGCCATCCAAAGTCCGCGTACTCCAGACCGAAGGTCTGGGAATGGAGATAGACTGGGCCGACGGTCATCGCAGCCACTGGAGCTTCGCCTGGCTGCGCGACGCCTGCCCCTGCGCCACCTGCGTCGAGGAACGCAAACTATCCGGTCGCTCGCCCGGCCAGCCCAAGGCGCGCCCCGCGCAGCTTCTGCCGCTCTACGAGCCGCCTGCTCGCCCGGCCAGCGTTCAGGCCACCGGGCGTTACGCCATCCAGTTCCACTGGCAGGACGGTCACACCGCGGGCATCTATTCCTGGGACTTCCTGCGCCGCAACTGCCAGTGCGACGCCTGCCGCGCGGAGAGCACAGCAGGCTGACTCACTCCGCTCCCCGCTACTCGATTCCCGGACCGTCCTCCTGCTGCACGAGCACGCCTTCGCCGATATACGGCCAGTTCGGATCGAGCAGCAGCTCCTTCTCGCGCGTCGCTGCCGGAACCTTGTCCACCGTGAGGTTCTCGAAGAAGTGCACGCCGGTCTTGCCCGCCGTTGCCAGGTCCATATCGCCGTCCTTGTCCAGGTCCAGCGCCAGAATCTGTGTGCCCACGCCCGCCGTGCCATTCACTGAGATCGAGTGGCGCGTAAACGTCCCGTGTTTCCGGTCGATCGTGTAGTAGTAGACGACCAGCGGATCGTATGATCCCGGATCGTGCCCGCTGTGGCCTCGATAGCGCTTGCCCGCGATCAGCTCCGGCTGACCGTCGCCGTTGATGTCGGCCAGCTTCAGAGCATGAATCTGCGAATAGGACTCGTCGATCACATGCCGCACCCAGTGCCGCGAGCTGCCGCTGCCCTGCTGCTCCAGCCAATACAGGCCATAGCTGTGGCCCTGGCCATAGATGATGTCCATCTTCCCGTCGTTGTTCACGTCATAGCCGAGAATCGGAAATCCCGCATCGCCCAGGTTCCAGTCCGGATGCCACTCCCACTTGTCGTGGTCGGCATCGATATTCCGGAACCATCCGTACGGCGTCAGCAGGTCCGGCTTCCCATCGCCGTCGATATCGGCGACTCCGATTCCGTGTCCATCCTGCTCGCGCCTGCCAACGTGATGGACTTTTGGCTCCGGCCCGGAAAAATCCACCCACAGAATGCCCGAGTGGTTATAGTGGGCAAGCGCGATATCCGGCTTGCCGTCGCTGTTGATGTCGGCCATCACGCCACCCTCCGTGTCATAGCTGTCCGTGATCTTGTGCTCGGCCCACATGTCGCCGACTTTGCCGGGGTTCTCAAACCACCACAGCCCGTTCAGCATCCATCCGGTCGTCACCACATCCGGCCGCCCGTCATGATTCACATCCACAGCCCACTCACCGCTGTCGGAGACAAACTCATTCAGAATGCCCACCTGCCGGTACTGGTGTCGTTTCCATTCGCCGCCATTTGGCCCGGGATTTTCGTACCAGTAAGCTCCGCTGAGCAGGTCCGGCCACCCGTCCCCGTTCACGTCCATCGTGGATATACCTTCGGCATGATCCATCCCCAGCCGATGCACCAGAAACGTTGTCTGCGGCTTCCCATCCGGGCCGTTGCCGGGATAGATCAGCCGCGGCTGAACGACTTTCTGCGCGAGCAGGGCGGGACAGACCGCCAGTACCATGCAGGCAACCAGAGTCAGACCGGCCCCCAGCGTCCGGTCGGCCAGCGGCGCAATTCCCTTGTTCTTCACTGGCCGACGCTCAGTGAACTGACACGCCGTTCTGCAAACTGCATCTTCGTTCATACTGCTCCTCTCGTCGTCCGGACAGCGAATCATGGACTCTTTCCGCGCGCACGCGTCGACCGGGCGACAGGCATCCAGTATCATTCCTGCGACATTCGGACGCAACTCGGTTTCAATTTGGTTCCGTCGATTCAAAATTGTCCGGACTGCAACCGATGACGAACAATATTTATTGCGTATTGACATTTTCTTTTGACCTTCATCCGATCATCCACGTATCTTGATTGTGGAAAACTCTTCCGGGAAGGAATGGGAGCTTCTTCGATGAGTAAAGGGTCTTTTGGCGACGATCTGCGCATGGAGCGGTTGAGCCGCGGGATCGCGCTTGAGCAGATCACGGAGGTAACCAAGGTCAGCTCCCGCCACCTTCTCGCGCTTGAATCCAACCAGTTCCGCTCCCTGCCAGGCGGCATTCTCAACAAAGGTATCGTTCGCGCCTACGTAAAGGTCGTCGGTCTGGACGAAGGCGACTGGATAACCCGCTTTCAACGCGCCTACATGGCCAGCGGCCAGATGCTGGACGACGACCAGAATTGGATCGAGTTTGCGGCCAACGTCGGGCGCGCGCGCATGCGCGCGCATGAGTTGCGCCAGCTTAGGCTCAAGTGGCTGGGCGCTGGCTTGCTTGGACTGCTTGTCATGCTGGCCGGCTTCCTGTCGATCCGTTATTTCGGTTACCGCTCCGGCTGGTGGCCCTCCATCCTGCCGCTGCAAGCCTGGATCGGCGAAGTCACTACCAACTTTGCAGGGTTCATCCGTAACCATCCCCCACAAGGATAGTTCCCTCCGGTTTCGCTTCTGCTTCGCGGCAGATTCCTCCCGGTGTGCCCATTCACCCTGCGATGTAGACCTCTGAGCAGGCGCTGGTCCCCGTTAAGCTGCCTCGTTTTGCCCTGTCCGCGCGTAACCGATACCATAACAGTAGTAGTTTGGCAGCAGGTGCCCGCACGGCGCGGTGTGCCCAGCGCCGGACCAGACAGAGACCGACCAGTGCCTCGGCATTGCGACTGGAGGAGTAGTTCATTGAGTGACCGTACCCTGTTTACTTCCGAATCGGTGACCGAGGGTCATCCTGACAAGATCGCAGACCAGATCTCGGATGCCATTCTGGATGCCTGCCTCGAGCAGGATCCCTACAGTCGTGTTGCGGCAGAGACACTGACCGCGACCGGTCTTGTGGTCATCGCCGGAGAGATCACGACGAAGGCCTACGTGGATTTTCAGACGCTGGTACGTGGCGTAGTGGCCTCAATCGGCTACGACAATGCGCTATACGGCTTCGATTCCAACACCTGTGCGGTGATTTCGACCATCAACCGCCAGAGCGGCGACATTGCCCAGGGCGTTGATACCGGCGGAGCCGGAGATCAGGGCATGATGTTCGGCTACGCCACCAACGAGACTCCGGAGCTGATGCCGGCCGCGATTTCCCTGGCGCACAAGCTCACGCGCCGCCTCACCGAAGTTCGCAAGAGCGGCAAGCTCAGCTATCTGCGTCCGGACGGCAAAAGCCAGGTCACCATTGAATACGATGAGGCCGGTAAGCCTGTTCGCATCGATGCCGTCGTCATCTCCACGCAGCACGCCGAGAGCGTGACCAACGACGAACTTCGCGCCGAAATTCTGAAGCACGTCATCCAGGCCGTGCTGCCCGCCGAGTGGCTCGACGAGAACACCAAGTATCACATCAATCCCACCGGACGTTTTGTGATCGGTGGACCGATGGGCGACAGCGGACTGACAGGACGCAAGATCATCGTCGATACTTACGGCGGTGCGGGCCGTCACGGCGGCGGAGCCTTCAGCGGCAAAGATCCGACAAAGGTCGATCGCTCGGCGGCATATATGGCGCGCTACATCGCCAAGAACATCGTCGCCGCAGGCCTGGCCGACCGGTGCGAGGTCCAGCTTGCTTACGCCATCGGCGTGGCCGACCCGGTCAGCGTACGCGTCGAGACCTTCGGCACCAGCAAGCTCAGCGCCTCGGAGCTAACTGCACTGGTACGCAAGAACTTCGCTCTGACGCCGAAAGGCATCATCGAAAGCCTCCGGCTGCGTCGTCCCATCTATCAGAAGACCGCGGCCTACGGCCACTTCGGCCGAAACGAACCCGACTTCACCTGGGAGGCGACCGACAAGGCGGCTGCTTTGGCGGAGCAGGCAGGCACGCTGGCCGCAGCAAAGTAGCACGTATGCAGAAGCAGAGAACCGGGAGCCTGGGGCAATCCGCAGGCTCCCGGTTTTTTTGCCGCCTCCTGCCATGGCTCCGAATTTCTCTCCTGCAAGGATGCAAACTGCCTTGCCCTGCGTCTCTTTGCTTAGAATCGATCATGAGGAAGGTTTCCGGGATGAGAAAAGGAATTGTTGCGGGTGCGGCTCTAGTGGCAGGCGTTCTGTTGTGTGGACCAGGAGGATTCCAGGCTGGAGCACAGCAGCCGACCACATCGGCTCCAGCACAGTCGGCAACCACACAAACGGCGGGAACGCAGGCAATCCCGTGGACCTACGACGGTCGGCTCGGCGCTCTGCGTTGGGACAAGCTGAATCCCGACTGGCGCGTCTGCGCCAACGGCAAGCGGCAGTCGCCCATCAACATCCACAAAGTGCGTTTGGACAAAACCCTGCCTCCCATTCAGTTTCACTACCTCTCAGGAACAATGAAGCTGATCAACGACGGCCACACGGTTCGCGTGACACCTCCTGAGGGCAGCTACATCACCATCGGCGGCGTGCGCTACGACCTGGTAGAGTTTCATTTTCATCATCCGGGCGAAGAAGTGATCGACAACACCCTGTCCGACATGAGCGTGCAGTTTGTGCATCGCGGCACCAACGGTAAGACCGTCATCCTTGCCGTCGAGTTGAACGAGGGCAACGCCAATGCGATTCTGGCCGGATTGTGGGAGCAGTTGCCAAAGTCAGTCGGCGCGACGGGCACCACCACGATCATGCTCAATCCCGTCGGACTGATCCCGACCGATCGCGGCTACTGGAGCTACACCGGCTCGCTGACCGAGCCGCCATGCACCGAAGGCGTTCAGTGGTATGTGTTTCAGAATCCGGTGAGCCTCTCCCGCGAACAACTCAACGCCTTCGGTGCACTCTTCAAACGCAATACACGGCCCGAACAACTGGCGCACGGCAGACACGTCGAGGCCAGCGAATAGCAGGACTCAAGTCTGAACGAAACGCAAAAGTCTGCGCTATTTCCGGAGATTCCCGTTTTGCACAGGAATCGGCGCGGGGTTACCGCGTAAGGTTCCGCGCAAGCGCAAGAAAATACAATCTATTGTGGTTTTCTCTTGACCAACACAAGCTACAGCGGTATTTTTGCATCTGCGGCTAGAAATGGCGCGCATGCTTTCCGGGCAGTCTTTGCAATTCCCGGAACAAGCACCAGCGGAGAATTCCGCTCAGGCTGACCGGCAATGCTTCGGCATCCGGCAGCGCGTCGGATCGCAATTGTTTGACTTGTGCCCTTTTTCTGCGCTCGCGTAGTCATCCATTTCAGGGTCGAAACGTTCGTATGCGTCGGCCAGAAGTCAGTAGATCAGTGCCGCTTCAGCCATCCCCCACCGAGGAGCCTCCTTCCATGTACGAGAACTATTCCACATCCTCCAGCACGCCGGTCAACCCAGGCATGACCTCAGCATCTTCATCCACCGCACCAACCGTCGGTGCCTCGGTCCGTGGCGGGCTGAGCTTCACCCGGCGATTCTCGCGCGCCGGCGCCTCGCCCTACGACGAGGTCCAGTGGGAGAAACGCACCGCGCTGATCACCGACGCCAAGGGCCGTACCATCTTCGAGCAGGCCGACGTCGAGGTTCCGGAAGACTGGTCGATGACGGCGACCAACATTGTCGCCTCCAAGTATCTGCATGGGCAGCTTGGCACGCCGGAGCGCGAGACCGGAGTGCGCCAACTGGTGGCTCGCGTGGCGGAGACGATCCGCGACTGGGGTCTGCGCGGCGGCTACTTCGCAACGCCGCAGGATGCGGCAATCTTTCACGACGAGCTGGTGGCCATGCTGGTCACGCAGCGCGTCGCCTTCAACTCGCCGGTCTGGTTCAACGTGGGCTGCGACCGGATGGAGCCCAACTCCGACGCGCAGAACTGGCACTGGGACGCGCAGGAGCAGAGCATACGCTACGCGAAGACCGGCTATCGCACGCCGCAGTGCTCAGCCTGCTTCATCAACTCGGTGGACGATTCGCTGGAGTCGATCCTGACCCTGGCTAAGACTGAAGGAATGCTCTTCAAGTGGGGTTCCGGCACCGGCACAAATCTGTCCTCGATTCGCGGCTCATCGGAGTTGCTATCCGGCGGCGGAACAGCCTCCGGTCCGTTGAGCTTCATGCGCGGATTCGATGCCTTTGCTGGTGTCATCAAATCGGGTGGCAAGACGCGGCGCGCGGCCAAGATGGTTATTCTCAACGTGGACCATCCAGACATCATCGATTTCATCGAGTGCAAGAGCAAGGAAGAAGCCAAAGCCTTTGCGCTGATCCGCGCCGGCTACGATGGTTCCGGTCCGGATTCGGAGGCCTACTCGTCGATCTTCTTCCAGAACGCCAACAACTCCGTGCGCGTGAGCGACGAATTTATGCGCGCCTTCGAGCAGGACGGTGAGTTCACTACGCGTACGGTCAAGGACGGTGCGCCGGTGAAGACCTACAAGGCGCGGGAGATCATGCAGAGGATCGCAGAAGCAACGTGGCATTGCGGCGACCCGGGCATGCAATTCGACACAACGATCAACCGCTGGCACACCAGCAAGAACTCCGGCCGGATCAACGCCTCTAACCCCTGTTCGGAGTACATGTTTCTGGACAACTCAGCCTGCAACCTGGCCAGCTTCAACCTGATGAAGTTTGTCACTCCGTCCGGAACCTTCGATATTCCTGCCTACCGTCACGGCATCTCGATCATCATCACGGCCATGGAGATTCTGGTGGACAACTCCGGATACCCGACCGAAGCGATTGCCAAGAACTCCCATGACTATCGCCCGCTCGGCCTTGGCTACGCCAATCTGGGCGCGCTGCTGATGGCCTGCGGACTTCCCTACGACTCGGACGCGGGCCGCGACTACGCCGCGTGCCTCACGGCCATTCTCTGCGGACAGGCGTATCTGCAGTCGTCGATTCTCGCTGCCACCTGTCCACCGCTTGGTTCGGCCACCACACTGACCGCCGAAGTCCAGCGCCAGGGCGGAGCCTGTCCGGGTTTCTATGTCAACCGCGAGCCGTTCCTGGATGTGATCCGAATGCACCGCGCCGAGGTGAACAAGATCGGAAGATCCCGCACCAGCAGCGAACCGTTCGTCACACCGCAACTGGACTCGCTGCTCGAAGCCAGCCGCGAGTGCTGGGATATGGCCCTGATCTATGGCGAGCGCTACGGCTATCGCAACTCGCAGACGACCGTGCTTGCGCCCACCGGCACCATCGGCTTCATGATGGACTGCGACACGACGGGCATCGAACCGGATCTGGCGCTGGTCAAGTACAAAAAACTTGTCGGCGGCGGCATGATCAAGATCGTCAACCAGACCGTGCCTTCAGCGCTCTTCAAGCTCGGCTACTCTGACGACGAGGTGAACGCCATCGTCAGCTACATCGACGCGACGGGCACCATCGAAGGCGCGCCCAGCATCAAACCCGAACACCTGGCTGTCTTCGACTGCTCCTTCAAGCCAGCCAAAGGTACGCGCTCGATTCACTACATGGGCCACATCAAAATGATGGCCGCAACACAGCCATTCCTCTCCGGCGCCATCTCGAAGACGGTGAATCTGCCCAATGAGGCGACGGTGGAAGAGATCGCCGAAGCCTACACCGAAAGCTGGCGGCAGGGACTTAAAGCGGTGGCCATCTATCGGGATGGATCCAAGGGCGTCCAGCCGCTGAACGTCTCGGCCGAGACGAAGGCGCAAGCTGCCGACACCGCCCTCTCTCTCTGCGGACAGCGTGTGCTCAGCGCCATCGCCAGCGGTTCTTCAGCGCCGACCACCGACCTTGCCTCGCTGGGCGAAAAACCCACCGAGAAGGTCGAGGTGGAGAGCCGACAGGTGATCGCCGCGGCGCAGTCGTTGGAGTCGATACTGTCTGCGCTGGACGTTGCGCGAGCCGCAGACCGAGCCACAGCCGCACGGATTGCAACGCCGGTAGCGGAGGCAGTGACCGGACAGCTTTCGGGCCAGGTTTCCAGTCAGGATCTGAACGCTCCGCCGCGCGCCGTCCGGCATCGCCTGCCCGAGGAACGCGCTTCGATCACGCACAAATTCTCCATCGGTGGCCACGAAGGCTACATCACTGTCGGCCTCTATCCGACTGGGCAGCCTGGCGAGATCTTCATCCGCATGGCCAAGGAAGGATCGACCGTCTCCGGACTGATGGATGCCTTCGCCACAGCCATCTCTCTTGCACTCCAGCACGGCGTACCACTCAAGGTGCTCTGCGAAAAATTTGCGCACACGCGCTTTGAACCTTCAGGCTGGACTGGCAACGAACAGATCGGCTATGCCAAGAGCCTGATGGATTACATCTTCCGCTGGCTGCAGCTGCGATTTCTCTCCGGAACTCAACTCTCTCTCTTTGCTGTACCCTCGGCAGCGCCGCCGTTGCCGGAGCTGCAAGTTGCCTCGGAACCCGAGCCTGCTCCACAGAGCAAGCCGGAAACCGAGTCCCCCGATCCCGGTACGCGCCAGGCCATGACGCGCATGGTCGCCGATCTTGCCCAGCGCCTTAGTCGAGTAAGCGTCGAAGCACCGGTAGCCCCCGGCAGCTCCGTGGAAGAGGCAGAGATGCCCAAGCTGCACGATCGCGGCATCTATCACGCAGCCGACGCAATGCGCTCCATGTACGAGATGGGCGACGCGCCAAGTTGCAGCACCTGCGGGGCCATCATGGTGCGCAATGGAAGCTGCTACCGCTGCATGAGCTGCGGCTCCACCAGCGGGTGCAGTTAAGACGTGTTCCGGAATACTGTGAACTTTCCGAAAGGGCAAGGATGGATTTTCCCTGAGGAAAAATCCGATCAGTAACAACTTCTATCGCGCGGCGGAGCGCGCTGGTATTTTCATCTTTGTGCGTAGAACTGCATGGCAAGTTTGGTGAACGTCTGCACCTGACGCTGCGCCCAACTCGCATCATGCCCCAGTTCCTCCGCCAGCAGCCCCGCCACCTTCCCCGACGCTTCCACTGCGGCGCGCGAATCTGTGAGCAGCGCGCGCATGCGTCGCGAGAGCACATCTTCGACCGTCCTCGCCATCTCCTCGCGCACCGCAAAGATAACTTCGGCAGCGATGAACGGCAACCGCGGATGCAGTTTCTCCGCCCATACCGGATTCTCGCTCGCCAGCCGTCGAATCGCATCCGCATCCGTTCCGTAGCGCGCCAGCATATCTGCCGCATCGGAGTTCGAGTTGGGCGCGCCATGCAGTGTCAACTGCTCAGTCCTGCAGCGCCGTTGCTCAATCAGCCGCATCCGTGCGGCAAAATCCAGGGTATCGGCGGCCATGCGCCGGTAGGTCGTCCACTTCCCGCCTGCGATGGTGATCAGCCCGCTTGTCGAAGCAGCAATATGATGCTCGCGCGAAAGTTTTGCCGTCGATGCTGCCTGGCCAGTCACCAGCGGACGCAGTCCGGAAAACACGCTCAGAATATCGGCTTCGGTGATGGGTTTCGCCAGATACGGAGAAATCGTTTCCATCAGAAATGCGATTTCTTCAGCACTGTGTCCCGGTTCCATCGCCACAGTCTCGGCTGGAATATCCGTTGTTCCGATCACGCATTTGCCCATCCACGGAATCGCAAAGATAAGTCGGCCGTCCCGCGTCTTGGGAATCATCAAAGCGCTGCAGCCACCCAACACGTCGCCGTCAACCACAATATGCGTTCCGCGGCTCGCCTTGAGCAGCGGAGCGCACTCGGCATCGTCAAGTCGCCGCACCGCATCGAGAAAAATTCCACCCGCATTGATGACCGTGCGCGCAGAGACCTCGACTTCGCATCCGGTCTCCACATCGGCAAGGATCGCACCGCAAACGCGTCCATGGCTCTTTGCGATCCGTGTACAGCGCGCATAGTTCAACACCACTGCGCCATGATCTTCCGCCGTACGAGCCAACGCCAGCGCAAACCGCGCATCGTCAAACTGTCCGTCGAAATACTGCACGCTGCCTTTGAGTCCACAGGTGTTGATTCCAGGCACCGCATCCGCTGTCTTTCGCGCGCTCAATACACGGGTCGCGCCCAGCGATGATCGACCGGACAGCACGTCATATACCTTCAGCCCTGTCCCATAAAACGGCAGATCCATCCATCGGTACGCAGGTGTCACAAATCCCAGCCGATGCACCAGGTGCGGCGCGTTGTGCAGCATCACCCTGCGCTCCCGCAGCGCTTCATAGACAAGATGGAACTGTCCGTTGGCCAGGTAGCGCACGCCGCCATGCACCAGCTTGGTCGCGCGGCTGGACGTGGCCTGCGCAAAATCTCCCGCTTCCGCCAGCACCGTGCGAAATCCGCGCGTGGCTGCATCCACCGCAATCCCGACTCCCGTTGCTCCACCGCCGATCACCAGCACATCGCAGCCATCCCGCAGACGATCCCATTTTCCCGCGCGTTCCATCCCGGCCTCCACTTGCATCCGCCCTGTCGCATCTTCCATGGCGATGCCCCTCAGCATACGTTGCAGCGGAACGGTCCTTCAACGTGGTCACACCACTGGGATCCGCTTGCCATCCGCACGTCCTGCGTCGTAGATTGCGAATGGAAAATCAAGGGGAACGTTTTCATGCATGAGCCTGCCTACGTCGGCGCACTCGACCAGGGAACCACGAGCACGCGCTTTCTCATCCTGGATCGCTCCGGTCACGTTCTCTCCAGCGCACAGCAGGAACACACGCAGATATATCCGCAGCCAGGCTGGCTGGAGCACAATCCACTCGAAATTCTTGAGCGGACGCGCACCGTCATCGATCTGGCATTCCAGCGAAGCAACCTTCTGCCTCGGGATATTGCCGCCATCGGTATCACCAATCAGCGAGAAACCACGGTTGTCTGGAATCGTCACACCGGCGCGCCTGTCTCGAACGCCATCGTCTGGCAGGACACCCGTACCGCGGATGCCGTCGCGAGGTATGCGGCCTCGGAAGGACAGGATCGGTTTCGCGCGAAAACCGGGTTGCCGCTCAGCACCTACTTCAGCGCGCTCAAGCTCCAGTGGATTCTCGATCACTGCGCCGATGCCCGCATCGATGCCGAACGCGGTGATCTTCTCTTTGGCAACATGGATTCCTTTTTGCTCTGGCACCTCACGGGAGGGCCAGGCTCGGGCATTCACGCGACGGACGTGACCAACGCCAGCCGCACGCAATTAATGGACCTGCACACGCTGGACTGGGATCCGGGGTTGCTTGCGCTCTTCGGCATCCCGCGCGCCATGCTGCCCGTTATCCGCTCCAGCAGCGAAGTTTACGGCTCACTCGCCGTCACCGCGCTTGCCGGGGTTCCCATCGCAGGCATTCTCGGCGACCAGCAGGCAGCGCTTGTCGGCCAGGCATGTTTCCGTCCGGGCGAAGCAAAAAACACCTACGGAACCGGCTGTTTTCTGCTGATGAACACCGGCGAAGCCCGCGTTTCTCATCACGGCCTGCTCACGACCGTCGCTTACCGTTTCGGTGCTCAGCCAGCCTGCTACGCCCTGGAAGGCAGCATCGCCATCACAGGCGCTCTGGTGCAATGGCTGCGTGACAATCTCGGCATCCTTGAGCGCAGCGATCAGATTGAATCTCTCGCTTCCTCGGTCCCTGACAATGGTGGCGTCTACTTCGTGCCGGCGTTCTCCGGCCTCTACGCTCCGTACTGGAAAGACTCCGCACGCGGTCTCATCGTCGGCCTCACACGCTTCACCACCCGGGCGCATATTGCGCGAGCTGCTCTCGAAGCCACAGCCTTTCAGACGCACGACGTTCTCAAAGCCATGGAACAGGATGCAGGCTTTCCGCTCACGCGCCTGCGCACCGACGGCGGCATGGTCGGCAACGAACTGCTCATGCAGTTTCAGGCAGACATTCTCCAGCGAGAAGTTCTGCGCCCAGCGATGCGCGAAACAACGGCGCTCGGCGCCGCCTACGCAGCCGGTCTTGCCATTGGCTTTTACGGTAGCCTCGACGAACTCACCGCCAACTGGCGCATCGACAAAATCTGGACTCCGTCGATGCCGACATCCGATCGCGACCGTCTATCCCGGCGATGGAAAAAAGCCGTCGAACGCTCCTTTGACTGGCTCGACGACGAACTCCACATCCGCTCCTGAAAGGCTCTGTCCTTATGCATACGCCCGCTCTCGGCGAGTTTCTCGGCACCGCTGTCCTCGTCTTCCTCGGCGATGGCGTCAATGCCGGTGTTCTTCTGCGCGGCTCCAAGGCGGAAAACTCCGGCTGGATCGTCATCACTGCCGGCTGGGCCTTTGCCGTCTTCTGCGGAGTCGTCACGGCCATCGCCTTTGGAAGCACTGCCGCGCACCTCAACCCGGCCATCACGGTTGCCGCAGCCATCCAGTCCGGCGACTACACCTCCGTTGCGCCCTTCATCGGCGCACAAATGGCTGGTGCTTTTCTCGGAGCCACGCTCGTCTGGCTCTTCTACTTCCCTCACTGGCGCGTCACTCCCGACCCAGTGGCCAAACTTGCCGTCTTCTGTACCATACCCGCCATTCGCAGTCCCTTCTGGAATCTTCTCGCCGAGACACTGGCAACTTCCATCCTGCTGCTCACGACGCACGCGCTCAGCGCCCACGCGCTTGTCTCCGCCGCATCCGCTCCCGCTCTCTCGCCCTACCTCGTTGGCATCATCGTCTGGAGCATCGGACTCTCGCTCGGAGGCGTCACCGGATACGCCATCAATCCCGCGCGCGACCTCAGTCCGCGGCTTGCTCACGCCCTGCTGCCCATCTCCGGGAAAGGCCGGTCTGACTGGCCGTACGCACCGGTTCCAGTGCTCGGTCCGCTGCTCGGCGCGCTTGCAACCGGCCTGTTTCTCCGCATTGCCGGCTGAGCCTGTCGCCAGACAATCATAGTTCTCCGCACGAGGTCTACAGCGCCCGTGCGCAAGCCGCCGCAGAGGACCACGCCCACTGAAAATTGAATCCACCCAGATGCCCGGTGACATCCACGACTTCTCCGATGAAAAAGAGTCCGGGCGCTGTGCGAGCTTCCATGGTGCGAGAATCCAGCGCTCGCGTGTCCACACCTCCCACCGTCACCTCAGCTTTTTCATAGCCCTCACTGCCACTCGGCTCCAGCCGAAACGCATGCAGGCGCGCTTCCACCTCGGCCAGCGCCGTATTAGTCCATCGCTGCGGACGCAATCTTCCTGTCAGAAAATCCGCCAGTCGCTGCGGCATCGTTCTCCGCAGCGTCTCGCGTAGCGCATGTTCATCGCGCCTTGTATCCATCGCAGCCAGCAATCGCTCGCCGTTCACGAAATCCACGCACACAGCCTGGCCTGCTTGCCAATAGGAGGAAGTCTGCAAAATCGCAGGTCCGCTCACTCCGCGATGCGTCACCAGCAATTTCTCCGCGAAGCGCACACGGCTTCCTTCGGCCCATGCCGTCACCTGTGCTGAAATCCCCGCAAGCTTTCTCCACTCTCCATCCGCTAACGTCAGCGGCACCAGGCCAGGGCGCGGTGGAATCACAGGAAGACCATACTGCCGCGCCACTTCATATCCGAAGCCAGTTGCGCCCAACTTTGGAATCGACAATCCTCCAGTCGCCACCACCACGGTATCGGCGATCATCGCGCCGCGCTCGCTTTCCACGCGAAAACCCGAACTGGCTGGCTCCACTCGAATCCCCCGCACTCCAAGCACCACCTCCACGCCGCCACGTTCACACTCGGTCAGCAGCATCGCCACCATCGCCCGCGCCGACCCATCGCAGAAAAGCTGCCCCAGAGTCTTCTCATGAAAGGCAATCCCATGCCGCCTCACCATCTCCACGAAGTGGTGCTGCGTAAACTGCGCCAACGCCGACTTTGCAAAGTGTGGATTCTCCGACAAAAATCGATCCGGCGCGCAATCGAGATTGGTAAAGTTGCACCGGCCTCCGCCAGAGATCAATATCTTTCGCCCCGGCTGCTCTCCATGCTCCAGCAGCGCCACGCGCCGCCCACGCTGCCCGGCAAGAGCTGCGCACAGCATTCCCGCCGCACCGGCTCCTATCACGACTACATCCACGCGTTGCGTCTCAGCCATCGTTCTCATCCGCGTGCATCGTGTGCGTCTTTTGCATCTCGCGCAACGCCAACGCCAGCGCCTCTTCGCGCGTCGCCACTGCTCCATCCATCTGCGCGTCCTCCACAATGCGCAGTACTTCCGTAAACTGAGGACCGGGAGAAAATCCAGCGGCAATCAAATCGCGCCCTGTCACCATTCGCGCAGGACGAATCGTCTCCTCCGGAGTCACATCCCAGCGCCGCTTTGCATACTCCCAGTTGTCCAGTTTTCCGTGTGATGCGCTGCAATCCATACGATGCAGCGCCAGATGTTCGGCAAACCGCTCCAGCCGAAAGAACCTCTTCAGCGTCGAATCCTTCATGCGCATCACGTCGCCGAAGCGCATGTGATTCGCCACCAGCGCCGCAATCTGAGCGCCGTCGTCGTTGGAGAAACGCAGCCTGCGCGCGATCTCCGCGGCAATGCGCACGCCCACTTCCACATGGCCATCAAAGCGGATGCGATCCGGAGCGCGCCGAAAGCTCGTTGGCTTACCCACATCGTGCAGCAGCGCGCCCCAGGCGAGCGTCGCGCTGCATCCCGGCTCCAACTGTGCCAGCAACCGCAGCGTATGCTCCCAGACATCGCCCTCCGGATGAAACTCCGGCGGCTGCTCGACACCGCGCATTCGCTCCACCTCCGGGAGAACTACAGACAGCATTCCCGTCTCCGCCAGCAATTCAAACGCACGCCGTGCGCGACCCTCGGTCAGCATGCGCGTCAGTTCATCGCGTATCCGCTCCCAACTCACTCGACCAAGCGCCGGTGCCATCGCCAGCATCGCCGCCAGTGTCTGTTCTTCGATCGCAAACCCCAACCGCGCCGCAAACCGTACGCCGCGCAGGAGGCGCAGGTGATCCTCCGCAAAACGGTTTTCAGGAGCACCAATCGCGCGTATCCGGCGAGCCTGCAAATCCTCGAGGCCGTAGACAAAGTCCAACACCGCGTCACGGATATCACCATCCTTCAATGCGCGTTCGGGATCGAGTAGCAATCCGTTGATCGTAAAGTCGCGCCGTGCAGCGTCCTCCGCCGCGCTCGACGTATAGCGCACCGCATCTGGCCTGCGCCCATCGGAGTAGACGCCATCCCTCCGAAAGGTCGCCACTTCGGTCAGCACGCGTTCACCCTCCTGCTCGGTCTCCACCAGTACAACGCCAAAATGCGCACCCACACCGAAACTGCGCGGAAATACTTCCATCACACGCTCCGGCTCCGCTGCTGTTGCCACGTCGTAGTCCTTCGGCTCGCGCCCCAGCAACAGATCACGCACACAGCCGCCGGCCAGCAGCGACTCAAACCCTGTCCGTCGCAGCCGCCTCGCGATTTCAACCGCAGCTCGTGCCTGTCGCGTCTCAGGAAGCATGATTCCAGCCTACGCGAACGCCGTGCATCTGCTCAAAGTGTCGAATGCCTCGGTCGATACACTGAATGTATGGCCACAAACTCTGCCTCGCACGACAAATCGCGCGGACTCATCCTCGGCATCGAAAGCTCCTGTGACGAAACCGCAGCCGCTGTCGTTGCATGCGGCCACCAGACGCTCTCCACGATCGTCGCCAGCCAGACTGCGACGCACGCAGCCTGGGGAGGAGTTGTACCGGAGTTGGCCAGCCGCGAACATCTGCGCAACATCGTTCCCATCGTCCGCGCCGCGCTCCACCAGGCGAACATGGCTTTCAATGATCTCGATGCCATCGCCGTCACCAGTGGTCCCGGTCTCGCCGGAGCGCTTCTAGTCGGCATCAGCTACGCCAAGGCTCTGGCCTTCTCACTCGACAAGCCGCTCATCGCCGTCAACCACCTTGAAGGCCACATCCACGCTGTCCTGCTCGAACACAGTCAGCAATCCGTCGAGCCGCTGCCCATGCCGACGCTTGCGCTCGTCGTCTCCGGCGGTCACACGCATCTGTTTCTTGCCGCGCCTCCCTCGAATATCTCTTCTGCGGAACAAGCCACCTGGCGCTACACGCTCCTCGGCCGCACGCTCGACGACGCCGCTGGAGAAGCCTTCGACAAAGTGGCAAAGCTGCTTGGCCTGGGCTATCCCGGCGGCCCCTGGATCGACAGGCTCGCTCCCTTCGGCGATCCGCGCGCCGTACCATTCGCGCTCACGCGCATCAAGTCCAAGCCTCATCTCGTGGGCAAAACGCCTCGCACCAAAGCCGCAATCACTTCGCCCGTTACTATGCTTGATCCACGATTTCTCTTCAGCTTTTCCGGCCTGAAAACTGCAGTCCTGCGCTACGTCGAGGAGAACGGACTGCGCGCCGGTGCTGCGACGCGCGAAGCTGCACTCCAGGCTGCAATCGCCTCCGGCCACACACCCGCTCTCGACCAGGTACGTTCTCTTTGCGACCAGCCCACGCTTGACCTTATCGCGAGCTTTCAGTCCGCGGTCGTAGACAATCTTCTGCATCGCTCTTTCGATGCGGCCGATAAAGCCGAAGTGCGCAGCCTGCTTGTCACCGGCGGAGTTGCAGCCAACTCCGAGTTGCGCCGACGCTTCCGCTCTGAAGCCGAGCGCCGCGGCCTTCCCATCGCCTTCCCCACGCTCGCCATGTCCACCGATAACGCTGCAATGATCGCTGCCGCAGCGTGGCCGCGTTTCCTCGCTGGCGAATTCGCCCGACTTGATCTCGAAGCGGATCCACGCCTGGTTCTGGCCTGAAGAACGATTGCAGACTGGCTACTGCATCGCCAGCAGCGCGGCCATGGTCTCTACGCCATTCCAGAGATTCTGCAAACGCAGGTTTTCGTTCGCCGTATGTTGATTGTCGTCAAAGTTGGCGATGGGAACGGTGATCGTGTGTGTATCTGCCGCGCGTTCCATGGCTCCCAGCGGAACGCTGCCACCCATCGTCGGCAGAAGTACAACCTTGCCTCGCGCGGCCTCAACGGCCTGGATCACCTCCTGCGCAATGGGCAGATCCATCGGCGTACGCACCGCGTTGTAGCTATTCTCATTGCGGACCACCATGGCCACGCGCGGATGGCTGGTTAGTTCCTCTTGCGACGGCTCATGGTCCACTACAAAATAACCTTGCGCGCGGATGTAGTCGATGACGCGCTGCTGCTGCGTGCGCCAGTCCAGCCCTACCACCAGGCGCAGATCGAGGTCCGCCGTCGCCGTTGGAGGGATGACGTTCGTCGCCCGAGCGCCAATCTGCGCCGAGGCCATGCCGTTGATGTTCAACGAAGGCAGATTGAGCAGATTCAAAAGATGCGCGCCCTTGCCATCCGTGTGCCCAAGCCAGAATTTTTCCCGCAGCATGGCCTCGTTATCCGGAGCATTCTCCAGCGCTTGCTTTTCCAGCGTCGAAAGCGGCGCGATGCCATCGTAAAAATGCGGGATTAGTACGTGTCCGTTGGCGTCTTCCATTCCTGCCAGCAGTTGCGCGAGCATCATTGCCGGGTTGGGCGCCCAGTTCCCGTAGTGTCCGCTGTGCAGCCCGTGATGCGGTCCATAGACAGTGATTTCCAGGCCCGTGTCGCCGCGCGCGCCAAAGACCACGGTTTGCTGTCCGCTCTGGTCCACCGGCCCGTCGCAGATCAGCCAGACGTCGCCGTGAACCGACTCGCGGTGGGCCATCAAAATCTCTTCCAAATGCGGTGATCCTGCCTCTTCCTCGCCTTCCCAGACGAAGCGAATGTTTGCCTTGAGCGCGACACCCGCTGCCTTCAATGCGTCAAGCGCCGCAAGCTGGGCAAAGATCGCCGCCTTGTCATCGCCTGCGGAACGCGCAAATATCCGCTGCTCGCCATCGACCGTCTTAAGCGTCGGCTGGAACGGCGGCGTCGCCCACTCGGAGGGCGTGACCGGCTGGCCGTCGTAGTGCGCATAAAACACAATCGTGTGCTGCGCGCCCGGCGTCCGAATTTCACCATAGACGACGGATGGCGCACCCGGCACCGTCAACAGTTGCGCCGTAGCTCCGCGCTTTTGCAACTCGTTCACCAAATACGTCGCGTTCTGCCTCAATCCAGCCGGATCGGCCGCCACGTTGGGCATCGCGAGAAACGCTTCGAAGCCAGCCTTAAGCTGCGACTGGTGGATGGCCGTGTAGGCGCGTGCCGCAGCGGCAGGTGTTCCCGCTGCAGGAGTCGCGGATTGCGCAACCAGTTGAGCAGCAAACATAACGCACAGGCACATGGAAAACAGCACGGTTCGCAGACGCACAGAGCCCGAAATGAACCTTCGCGTGGGTGGCGTCGCGAATAAGAATCGAGCCTGACAACGAAGAGTGGCCCAATCTTCTCCGCAACCCGAAGGGCTGGGAACAGTTTCTCCCATTTCTTCCCTCGTCGCTTGAATACAGTGGGTACTCCGCACTCCTCGCTCCTTGAACTGAGAAAAATAGCTCCCGGTGCCACCACGGAAAAATCAATACCAGATACCAGACACTTAACCCCGAGCCGCCTTTGGAAGCGCAACTCCTGACTCCGTGCAGGCTCAGTCGCCCGCCACCTGCTCCAGTTCCGCTCCAATCCGATGCAACTTCATGAACCGCCACTGCAGCTTGTCAAAGAACAGGTAGACGACTGGCGTCGTGAACAGCGTCAGCATCTGCGAAACGATCAGACCGCCCACGATCGTGATACCGAGCGGACGCCGCAGCTCCGACCCCTGCCCCAGGCCGATCACCAGCGGAAGCCCGCCAAAGAGCGCCGCCGTCGTCGTCATCATGATCGGCCGGAAGCGCAGCAGACTTGCCTGATAGATCGCCTCAATCGGAGGCAATCCCTGCTCGCGCTCCGCTTGTAAGGCAAAGTCGATCATCATGATCGCGTTCTTCTTCACGATTCCGATCAGCAGCAGAATTCCGATCAGCGCGATAATGCTCAGGTCCGTGCGCGTCAGCAGCAGCGCCAGAATCGCCCCCACTCCGGCCGAAGGCAGCGTCGAGAGAATCGTCAGCGGATGAATCAGGCTCTCGTACAGGATGCCAAGCACGATATACACAGCGATGATGGCGGCCAGAATCAGCCATGGCTCTGTACGCAGCGACTCCTGAAACGCCTGCGCTGTCCCCTGAAACGTTCCGTGAATCCCAGATGGCATCCCCAGTTCACGCTCCGCCCTTTGTACCGCGCTCACCGCCTGGCCCAGAGCGATGTTCGGCGCAAGATTGAAGGTCTCGGTGACCGCCGGATACTGGCCCTGATGATTCACTTGCAGCGAGGTGCGCGTCGGTTCAAAGTGCGCAATCGCTGAGAGCGGAACCATCGCTCCGGTAGTGCTCTTCAGGAAGATTCCATTCAGTGAATCCGGGCTTTTCTGGTACTCCGGAGCCACTTCCATCACCACAAAATACTGATTCAGTGGCGTGTACATTGTGGACACCTCGCGCTGGCCAAAGGCGTCATACAGCACCTGGTCGATCGCCGCCGCCGTCAGTCCCAGCCGCGACGCCGTGTCGCGGTTGATCACCAGATTCTCCTCCAATCCCTGATCCTGCTGGTCGGTAGAAACGTCGCGCAGTTCCGGCAGCGTGCGCATCTTCGCCAGCAGCCGCGGCGCCCACGTATTCAACTCCTCCAGATTTTCATCCACCAGCGTGTACTGATACTCCGCATCGGCTCCGCGCGCGCCCGTCTGAAACTCCTGCTGCACCTGCAAAAACAATGCCGCGCCCGGCACGCTCATCAGCTTCGCGCGTAGACGGTTCACCACATCGTCGGCTGAGACCTTGCGCACACTCAGCGGCTTCAGCGAGATGAACATGCGTCCCACGTTGTTGCTGCCGCCGCCCGGACCCGCTCCACCGACAAAGGCAATGATCGTATCGACAGCCGGGTCGTCGAGCACCATCTGCGACAGTTGCGCCTGCTTCACCTTCATCGCATCGAAGCTGATGTCCTGCGAAGCGCGCGCTGAGCCAGTCAACCGGCCCGTGTCCTGCTCCGGGAAAAATCCCTTCGGCACGATGACAAACAAATAGACATTCAATAGGAACGTCGCGATCGTCACCATCAGGATCAGCACCTGATGGCGCAGTACCCAGCGCAGGCCCGCAGCATACTCGTCTGCCATCCGGCGAAAGACTCTTTCGCTCGCCTTGTATAGCCTGCCATGCGCCGTGACATTCAGCGGCTTCAGAAACTGCGCGCACATCATCGGCGTTGTCGTCAAAGAAACTAGCAGGGAAACCGCGATAGCCACGCTCAGCGTCACGGCAAACTCGCGAAACAGTATCCCCACCACGCCACCCATCAGCAGCAGCGGCAGAAAGACCGCCACGAGCGACGTGCTCATTGAAAGCACCGTGAAGCCAATCTCCTTCGAGCCACGCATCGCCGCATCCAGCGGCGTCATTCCCTTTTCCAGATAACGCGCAATGTTTTCGATGACTACAATTGCATCGTCCACCACGAATCCGGTCGAGATCGTTAGCGCCATCAGCGACAGGTTGTCCAGCGTATAGCCCAGCAGATACATCACCCCGAATGTGCCCACCAGCGAAAGCGGTACGGCAATCGAAGGAATAATCGTCGCCCACACCTCACGCAGAAAGAAAAAGACCACGAAGACGACCAGCAGAATGCTGATCATCAGCGTTTTTTCCACTTCCTTCACGCTCTCGCGGATCGTCGTCGTGCGATCCACGCCGATGCTCAATGTCACCGTCGGCGGAATCTCCGCGCGCAGTTGCGGCAACTGGTTCAATACATTGTCCACCGACTGAATCACGTTCGCGCCCGGTACCTTGAAGACAACGATCGCAATCGAAGGCAGTAGCTTTGAACCCGGCCCGGTGTTCGTTCCGGCGATGCCCGCGGCCTCGATGTTCGACACCGAGTCGATCACATCACCCAGGTCGGAGAGTCTCACCGGCGCGCCAGTCGTCGCGTTGTATCCAACCACCAGCGGCGCATACTCGCTGGCCTTGAAAAGCTGATCGTTGTCCGTAATCAACCAGCGGTTTTCCGCATCGTGCAGATTCCCCTTGGGACGGTTGGCATTGGCATTGCCCAGAGCTGTGCGAATATCCTCCAGCCCGATGCCAAACGCGCTGAGCTGCATCGGATTCAACTCCGCCCGCACTGCAGGACTGGAGCTTCCGCCCACAAATACCTGCCCGATGCCGTTGATCTGCGAGATCTTCTGCGCCAGGATCGAATCTGCCATGTCGTACATCTGCGGCAGCGGAACCACCGGCGATGTCAGGCGCAGAATCAGGATCGGAGCGTCCGCCGGATTCGTCTTCCGATAACTTGGATTCTGCGGCAGGTAGGCAGGCAACTGACTGCGCGCAGCATTGATCGCCGCCTGCACATCGCGCGCCGCCGCATCGATGTTGCGCGAGATGTCGAACTGCAGCGTGACCGCCGTTGCCCCCAACGAGCTGGACGATGTCATCTGCGTCACACCCGCGATGCGCCCAAACTGCTTTTCCAGCGGAGCCGCCACATTCGACGCCATCGTCTCCGGACTGCCTCCCGGCAAACCCGCGCTCACTGAGATCGTCGGCAGGTCTACCTCTGGCAGCGATGCCACCGGCAGCAGCGAATACGCCACCGACCCAGCCAGCAGCAGCGCCATGCTGAGCAGCGTCGTGGCGACCGGGCGGCGTATGAATGGAGCAGAGAGATGCATCGGATTCCTAGTCGCAGCGCTTCAGTCTGCGGAGATTGCCTGCAATCTTTCAGCCGTCAGTCCGGCCGACCCGCTCGGCTTTCCGCGCCGCCGCCAGTGGGCCAGCCGGTCAAAGTAGAGATAGACCACGGGCGTCGTATACAGCGTGAGCAGTTGCGAAACAAGCAATCCGCCCACAATCGTAATACCAAGCGGTCGGCGCAACTCCGCGCCCACGCCACTTCCGAACGCAAGCGGAACGCCGCCCAGCAGCGCCGCCATCGTCGTCATCATAATCGGACGAAAGCGCAGCAGACACGCCTGGAAGATCGCTTCCCTTGCAGGCTTGCCTTCGTTGCGTTCCGCTGCCAGTGCAAAATCGATCATCATGATCGCATTCTTTTTCACAATCCCGATCAGCAGGATCACGCCGATCAGAGCAATGATGCTGAAGTCCGTGTGCGTCAGCAGCAGTGCCAGGATCGCTCCCACTCCCGCCGACGGGAGTGTGGAGATGATCGTGATCGGATGCACATAGCTCTCGTAGAGCACGCCCAGCACAATGTACACCGTGATGAGCGCGGCCAGAATCAGGATCGGCTCATTGGCCAGCGACGCGCGAAAGGCCGCCGCCGTTCCCTGAAACTCCCCATTGATGCTCGCTGGCAAGCCGATCTCGCGCTCCACTCGCTGCGTCGCAGCCACCGCATCACCCAGCGATTTCCCCGGAGCTACGTTGAAGCTGATCACCGTTGCCGGGAATTGCCCCTGATGTCCGATCGCCAACTGTGCTCGCGCCTGCTGCCAGTGCGCCAGATTGCTCAACGGAACCTGTGTCCCGTTCGCCGATTTCACATACAGATCAGCCAGCACGCCAGGGTCTGTCTGGAACTGCGGACTGACCTCCATCACCACGTGATACTGGTTGAGCTGCGTGAAGATAATCGAAATCTGGCGCTGGCCAAAGGCGTCGTAAAGAGTGTTGTCGATATCGGCCACCGCGATACCGAGCCGCGAAGCGGTATCCCGGTCGATCACCAGTTGCGCACCCAGACCCTTATCCTGAAGATCGCTGGCTACATCGCGCAGCTCCGGCTGCTGCTGCATGGCCGCTACCATCTTGCGCGTGTACGTTGCCAGCTCCACCGAATTCGGATCCTCCAGCGAATACTGAAACTCCGTCCGGCTCACGCGATCGGCCACCGTCAAATCCTGCGACGGCTGCAAAAAAAGCTGGATTCCCTTCACCCGATTCACCGCCGGTTGCAGCCTCTGGATTATCTCCGTCGCAGACGCCTTGCGCTCCTTCAGCGGCTTCAGATTGATCTGCATCCGTCCGCTGTTGAGCGTCATATTCGTTCCGTCCACTCCGATGAACGAGGAAATGCTCTCCACCGCTGGATCTTTCAGCACCACATCTGCCAGCTCCTGCTGACGCTGCGCCATGTTCCCGAACGAAATCGACTGCGGCGCCTCGGAGATGCCGAGAATCACGCCCGTATCCTGCACCGGGAAAAATCCCTTCGGCACAATCACAAACAGCACGATCGTCGCCACCAGCGTGCTGATCGTCACCAGCAGCGTAGCCAACTGGTGCCGCAGAATCACCTTCAGCGTGCGCCCATACCACTCGATCACCCACTCGAAGACCCGCTCCGACGCCCGGTAGATGGAACCTTGCTGCTCCGGTGGCTTGTGCTTCAGAATCCGCGCGCACATCATCGGCGTCAGCGTCAGCGAAACTACAGCGGAGACCAGAATCGTCACTGCCAGCGTCACAGCAAATTCACGGAAGAGCCGACCGACCACATCGCCCATGAACAGCAGCGGAATCAGCACGGCGATCAGCGAAACCGTCAGCGATACGATCGTGAAGCCAATCTGCTCGCTTCCCTTCAGCGCGGCCCGCATCGGACTGTCGCCTTCTTCGATGAAGCGCGAGATATTTTCAATCATCACAATCGCGTCATCCACCACAAATCCGGTCGAGATCGTCAGCGCCATCAGCGTCAGATTGTTCAGGCTGTACCCCAGCAGATACATGACTCCGAACGTTCCCATCAGCGACAGCGGAACCGCGATCGACGGAATGATCGTCGCCGACAGATTGCGCAGGAACAGGAAGATCACCATCACCACCAGGGCAATTGTCAGCAGCAGCGAAAACTGCACGTCGGCCACCGAGGCGCGGATCACGTTCGTGCGGTCCGTCAGAATGCGGATATGAATCGACGCAGGCATGCTCATCTTCAACTGAGGCAGCAGCGCCTTGATCCGATCCACGACTGCGATGATGTTCGCGCCAGGCTGACGCTGAATGTTCAGGATCACCGCCGGTCGGTTTCCCACGCCCGGAAGCCCCATCCACGCCGCTTGCTGCGAATTCTCCGCCGCATCCATCACCGTCGAGACATCCGACGTGCGCACCGGCGCTCCGTTCCTGTATGCGATGATGACCGGCCGATACTCCTGGCTGGAAAAAAGCTGGTCGTTCGCACCAATCGTATAGGACTGCCGCGAGCCATTCAGCGTGCCCTTCGCCTGATCCACATTGGCGTTGGCCAGCGCCGTGCGCAGATCTTCCAGGCTCAGGTTATAAGCCGCAAGCTGCGCCGGATTCGCCTGCACTCGCACAGATGGCTTCTGACCTCCGGCAATCGAGACCAGACCCACTCCGGAAACCTGCGAAATCTTCTGCGCCAGGTTGGTATCCGCCGCATCCTCCACCTGGTCCAGCGGCAGTGAATCTGAGGTCAACGCCAGCGTCATCACCGGCGCATCTGCCGGGTTCACCTTGCTGTAAATCGGGGGATTCGGCAGATCCGTCGGCAGGAAGTTCGTCGCCGCGTTGATCGCCGCCTGCACCTCCTGCTCAGCCACATCGATGTTCTCCGCCAGATCAAATTCCAGCGTAATAATCGATCCCCCCCCGGAGCTGACCGAGGTCATCTGTTTCAGTCCCGGCATCTGCCCGAACTGCCGCTCCAGCGGAGCTGTTACCGACGACGACATGACTTCGGGACCAGCGCCGGGATAGAAGGTCTGTACCTCGATAATCGGGTAATCGACCTCGGGGAGCGCCGAAACCGGCAGCTGCTTGTAGCCCACCGCTCCGGCAAGCACAATCGCCACCATCAGCAGCGACGTCGCTACCGGGCGAACGATAAATGGGCGCGACGGGTTCACGGATGTGTCCTCTTGCCGCCTTCTCCGCGGCCTTTGCCAACTCGTCCCCGTGTGGTCTGTGCGCTGTGCTCCAGTCCCTGGGCTACGGGACTCAGTTCCGGATTCCCCTCCGCCGAGACTCCCGGCGTCGCTCCCCGCGAAGTATTCACCGTCACCGGAGACCCGGCCCGCAGCCGATCCGCGCCATCGATCACCACCGTATCGCCTTTCGCTACGCCGCCGTCCAGAATTGTCACCTGTCCTTCGGCCAAGGCCACCTTCACCGGCGTAATTTGAGCCAGATCCGCGTTCGTCGCCGCGTCATGGTGAATCGTCCACACATACGCGCCGTGGTTGCCGGTCTGGATCGCCGACGACGGAACCACCAGCGCGCTCGGTCTCTCTTCCAGAATCAGGTGAATGTTCACAAATTGATTCGGAAACAGTTGTTCATCCGTATTGGCGAAGACCGCCTTCAGCCGGTCGGTTCCCGTCGTCGTATCGATCTGGTTGTCGGCCGTCAGTAATTGCCCTGCGGCCAACCGCGTCGTATCGCTGCGATCGAACGCCTCGGCCACCAGAGGCCGATGCTCCCGCAGCAGCGTCAACACCAGCGGAAGCTGATTCTCCGGCAGAGTAAAATACACTGCAATCGGCTGCATCTGGTTGATAATCACCAGATTCGTCGTATTCGCCGTAATAATGTTGCCCGGATCGACCAGCCGTAGACCGATCTTACCCGTGATCGGCGACTGCACCGTGCACCAGTTCAACTGAAGCTGTGCCGTCTCGATCGCCGCCTTGTCCGACTGAATCGCCCCTTCGTATTGCCCCTGCGTCGCCAACTCCAGATCAAGCTGCTCCTTGGAGACAACCCCAGCTTCATACAGCGCCTTGTATCGCCGGTACTCCGCCTGCGCATCCTGCAGCAGAGCCACGTCATGCGCCAAGGTCCCCTTCGCCTGATCCAGCGCCGCCTTGTAGGGCAGCGGATCGACCACCAGAATCGTGTCGTTCTGGCGCACCGTCTGCCCTTCAATAAAATTCACGCGATCCAGTTGCCCGCTCACGCGCGCCTTTACCGTCACGCTGTAATACGGCGTCACCGTCCCCAGCGCCGTCAGATAGATCGGCATCGGCTTCTGATCCACCGTCGTCACCTGCACCGGCACAGGGCGGTTCAGCAGCGCATCGGCCTGCTTCGCCATCTGCTGCGCAGCCATCCTGCGATTCTGATAGACGCGCCAGACACCCGCCGCAATCAGAACCAGCAGCACAACGTAAATCAGCGGGCGCAGCCACCCTGCCCGGACCGGCTCTGGTGCACCATTCTCGTTCAATGTCATTGTGGATTCAGACACGGATACTTTGTCCATTCCTTACAGGATTTGAAAAAATCACTCTCAATTCGCGCGTCATCGCGGCTTCGGGCAAGCTCTGTACAGAGTTACGCTACTCTCTTAGGACGGTCAAGCGGAGGATTTTGTTTCCTCCAGCCCGTACCTAGCAGATGCCAGAACTCTCCCAAAGACGCGCAAAAATTCGCGGATACCCTAATCCGCCAAACCGCAGAAATTCACCCTCTCCCATTCATCCGACTATCATGGTCCTCAGGATCTCACCCATGCCACCTCCGGTTTTCACCACAGTTTCTATCGAAGAGGCGAAGACACCGCTCATCCACCCGGAGTCCGTTCCGCTCTGCGTCGATCTCGACGGAACTCTCATCAAATCCGACACCTTTCAGGACTCTCTTCTGCTTCTCGTGCGCACTCACCCGGCCCGACTCCTTGCCGTCGCCCGCCTGCTTCCGCGCGGCAGGGCGCGACTCAAGCAGGAGATCGCCCGGCAGACTACTCTCGACATCAACCACCTGCCCTGGAACAAGGCCGTTCTGCGCTTGCTCCGCGACCAGCGCAGCTTGGGCCGCACCATCCTGCTCGTCACCGGCGCCGATCGAAGCCTCGCCGAGCGCGTAGCCAGCCACCTTCGCTGCTTCGATCGCGTAATCGCCTCCGATGGCGAACGCAATCTCACTGGTTGCCGGAAGCTCGCCGTTCTTCAGAAACTCTTTCCCGCCTTCGACTACATCGGCAACGCGCGCATCGACCTTCCTCTGCTCACTCACGCACGCCACGCTTTCCTGGCCAATCCCACCCACAGACTTCGCCGCGCCCTCGCCCGGGCAAATGTCCCTGTCAAGGCCACGCTGCTTGATCGCGCGCCGCTTCGCGCATCTCTGCTTTCCACCCTGCGCCTTCATCAATGGGCCAAGAATCTTCTCCTGCTTCTGCCGCTTCTGCTCTCGCATCGCCTGACGCCTCGCGGCCTCATTCATGGTGCGCTCGCTCTTGTCGCCTTCGGATGCGCTGCCTCCGCCTGTTACGTCCTCAACGATCTTCTCGACATCGACAATGACCGCCGTCACCGTCACAAGCGTCTGCGCTCGTTTGCCTCAGGCGAACTCGGCGTCGTCGACGGAATCCTGCTCGTTATGGCGCTGCTGATCGGCTCCGCGCTTCTCCTGCCGTTGCTTCCCGCCGCTTTTGCCATCTGGCTGGCGATCTACATCGCAGCCACCACGCTCTACTCACTTTGGCTCAAACGCATCGCCATCGCCGACGTCCTTCTGCTCGCCGGTCTTTACACGCTGCGACTCTACGCCGGGGGCGCGGCCACACAAACCCCTATCTCCCCCTGGCTGGCCGTCTTCGCTCTCTTTTTCTTTCTTGCTCTGGCTCTGGTCAAGCGTCTCAACGAACTGGAAATCCTGCGCCAGCAAGGCAGCACACGGACCCCAGGACGCGGCTATCGCGTCGCCGATATCGTAGCCATCGGAAGCCTCGAAGCAGCTTCGGCCTGCGCTGCGCTGGCCGTCTTCGCAGCCTACATCACTCACCCCAACGCCGAACTGCTCTATCCTCATGCCGCCCGGCTCTGGCTCGCGCTCCCGCCGCTTGGCCTCTGGCTGCTACGGATGGGATTGCTTGCCTGGCGCGGCGAACTCGACGAAGACCCTGTGCTCTTTGCCCTGCGTGACCGCCTCAGCCCGCTGCTCGGCCTATTGGTCGTCCTGCTCACCGTTTTCGCCGCGTTCTAAACACAACCACACATCCGCCGGATATGCAGAATGCTCCGGGTGCGCTAGCCGCGATTTCTCACACGGATCGATTTCATCCGACAGCTCGGTGGTCTGATAGGGCAGAAGGGTGGTCATTCGGTCTCGGAGTAGTCTTCAGTCTGGGTTTGGCGCTTGGGTGGAGGTCTTTTC
>JAKAXU010000010.1 GCA_021816455.1 Acidobacteriota bacterium | reverse complement strand
CTCCACGCTTCCTTCAGACCCCGCCTCGCGACGACGCCCCTGCGCTTCGCTATCACTTCTCCTCCATCAGGATGTGAAGAGAACTTACACCTCCAAGATGTCATTCATGCACGGCGTACCAAAGAAAAACCCGGCGACGGATGCGCCGGGTGTTCTCTCTCTTCCGTAAGTGTCTCGTTTATTCCGCTGCGGCTTCGGCCATCTTTGTGGTCGCCACGGTCCAGTTGGGGTCGCCTACCTTGAAGCGCGCAAAGCGGCGCACCGTGATGTTTTCGCCCAACTTGCCTACCTTCTGTGCAATCAGTTCCTTGATGGAGATAGACTGGTCCTTGATGAACGGCTGTTCCAGCAGGCAGACTTCCTCATAAAACTTGGCCATCTTGCCTTCGGCGATCTTTTCCACCACCGCGGCCGGCTTGCCCGTGGCCGCCGCCTGCGCCTTGTATATCTCGCGCTCGCGGTCAAGATCCTCGGCCGTCACGTCGTCCGGACGCACAAACTTCGGGTCGCTGGCTGCGATGTGCATGGCAATGTCCTTCAGCAGATTCTGGAAATCATCCGTTCTGGCCACAAAATCACTCTCGCAATTGACCTCCAGCAGGACGCCAATCTTGCCGCCGGCATGAATGTAGGTGCCCACAGCGCCTTCGTTCGTACTGCGTGCGGCCTTCTTCTGCGCCGAGGCCATGCCCCGCTTGCGCAGCACCACAAACGCGCCTTCAATGTCGCCATTCGACTCCTGCAAAGCCTTCAGGCAGTCGCCCATCGGCGCACCCGACTTTTCGCGGAGTTCCTTCACCAGCTTTGCATCGATCTTTTCGCTCACCGTCATCATCCTTCATCCTCAGTTAAATTGTCGGAGATCCTTTTCACCGGACCATTCCTACGCAAGAAGAGCGTGGCTCGATATCTCCGGCGGCCACGCTCTGAACGTTCACGGCACTGACCGTGCAGTGGATTACAACGCCGATTCCGCCGTCTCCGGCTCTTCGGCGATCGCCGACACTGTCGCGGGGGCCTTGCGAATACCGCCGCCCAGAACCGCTTCCAGATCGACTTCCTCACCCTCGGTCGCAGTAGAAGCCGACTCTGCAGCAACCTCCGAGATCGGCTCAGCCTCGGCAAACTGCTTGTCGCCCACCAGATTCACACCCTCGATCGCCGACTCCGCGATCTTCGAGGTGAACAGGCGAATCGCGCGCAGCGCGTCGTCATTGCCAGGGATCACATAATCGACCAGAGTGGGATCGCAGTTGGTGTCCACCACGGCGACGACGGTAATGCCCAGTTTCTTGGCTTCCTTCACGGCAATCGCTTCGTTGCTGGAGTCGACCACAAAGATCGCATCCGGCAGGCGCTTCATATTCTTGATGCCGGCCAGGTTCGCCTGCAGATGCTTGCGCTCGCGCTCCAGCTTGATGACTTCCTTCTTGGTCAGCAGGTCGTAGCGGCCATCGGTGGCCATCTCGTCCAGTTCCTGCAGACGCTTCACCGACTTCTGCACCGTCACCCAGTTGGTCAGCAGGCCTCCCAGCCACCTCTGGTTGATGTACGGCATCCCGGCGCGACCCGCCTCTTCGGCAATCGCCTCCTGAGCCTGCCGCTTGGTGCCTACAAACAGGATCGTCCTGCCATCGGCGCACAAATCCGTGACAAACTTCGACGCTTCCTTGAACATCTTGAGCGTCTTCTGCAGGTCAATGATGTAAATGCCGTTGCGCTCGCCGAAGATGTACTCCTTCATCCGCGGATCCCAGCGCTTGGTCTGGTGCCCGAAGTGTACGCCTGCTTCGAGCAATTCCTTCATCGTGATCGTCGCCAATGGAACTCCTTCTTGCGTTGCATCCGGACTGACGTTCGTCTGGCCCGGATTAAGTCCGCCGAAGCGGGGATGATACAACTTTGACCACTCCTCTGGCTGCGCCCGCAAAGGCTACGCAACCAGAAGACCAGCCGACAATTAGCGCTTCGAGAACTGGAAGCGGGCGCGGGCACCACGCTGTCCGTACTTCTTGCGCTCTTTCTGGCGCGCATCGCGCGTCAGAAGATTTTCACTCTTCAGCAGCTTGCGCAGTTCAGGGTTGAACTCCACGAGCGCGCGCGCCGAACCCATCTTCACCGCATCCGCCTGCGCGGCCACGCCGCCGCCGGAGACTGTAGTCACCACGTCGAATGTGCCCTGCATCTCGGTCAGTACGAGGGAACGCTTCGCTGCAGCACGCTGCTGCTCGGTGACAAAGTATTGCGCAAACGGCTTGCCGTTCACCTTGAACTCGCCCGTTCCGGGACGCAGAAAAACACGGGCAATCGCCGATTTCCGGCGACCCGTTCCGTAGTATTGCACCAGTTCCGCCATACGCTCTCTTTCGCCCGTCGGGCTTTGCTGCTCTGCTTCTCCGGCACTCGCCGGAGATCGCTGTTCCAACGTTACGCCTTCACGTCCATTGCCACCGGCATCTGCGCTTCATGCGGATGCCTGTCGCCGCGATAGACCTTCAGTTTCGTACCCATCTGCCGACCCATCTTGCTCTTCGGCAGCATACCCTTGATCGCCTCTTCGACAATCTTCTCCGGCTTGCGCTGCAACAGCCGCACAAACGACTCCTCACGCAGACCGCCAGGAAATCCCGTGTACCGGCGATAGACCTTCTGCTGAGACTTGAGGCCCGTCAGCAGCACCTTTTCGGCGTTAATCACAATCACATGATCGCCCATATCCATGTACGGCACGTACTTCGGGTTCGTTTTGCCGCTCAGCACATCGGCTGCCGCCGTGGCAAGACGCCCCAGCGTCTTGCCGCTGGCATCCACCACAAACCATTTGCGGTCAATCTCTTTCGCGCTCGGAATATACGTTGACATCGTGCTCCTGCTCTTCCCGATTCCAGAAATTTTCGTACTGCCCTACGCCCATCCGGCGCTTCAAACTCTTGCGCGCCGTGCATATTGCCGCACGGCGACCCCCCACGAACAAACCTTGCCGTTTGCGTGAGAACCGTTGTGCGACCGCCCAATTTCCCGTCTGTACGACGTACGGATAACCGGCGATCGAGTTGCTCAGCAATGCTTGACGCTTTGCCTGCCTGACCGCCCATCTCGACGCCAAGACAACCGGCGAAGCCAGACAGAACTCAGGCGCAACTCCGCACAAGGCCTTTAGAATATCGAAAATTCAGGCTGAAGTCAATGCAGAGGAAGCTGCTCTGCGCCGCTTCACCCGCAGCTTCACCGGTCCGGCAGGGCGCAGAGAAATCGCCGGGCGCAAGGCCATCCGCTGCTCTGCACCCGGCTGCGGACTGATCTCCCATTCCGCCATATAGGGTAGCCAGCGTCAGTACGCCTTCCATCCAGGCCAGTCCCTCGCCAATACATCGTGAAAGATATAATCCTCAACAGCCGTTCGCCCCGTCACCCACACCGGCGGATAGAGTCGCATCGCCTCAGCAATAACCTGTGTTGTATACCTCAATCGCCCATAATCCTCCGCGCTTGCGCTGCGCCCTGCCAGAACCGCATGGGCCTCTGCAGCAACGCGCTGCTGCACCTCCGGGTGCCAGGCCAGCAGCCAGACGGCAAAGGTCAATGCGTTGGCTGTCGTCTCGTGGCCGGCAAGCAGCACCGTCAGGCATTCGTCACGCACCTGTCGGTCCATCATCCGGGCGGACGCTCCTCGACCATCCGATAGATCAACGCATCCAGTTGCGCCTGTCCTCGTCTAATCCGTCGCATCAATGGCAACGGCAGCCGCTGGATCAGTCCCGACATAGGCAGGAAGGCAAACGGCAGAAAGCCCATGAAAGCATCCACTGCCTTTGCAATGCTCTTCACCTCCTGCTTCACGTTGGTATCAAACAAGGTTTTGCCCACGATGCGCAGCGCCAGCAGCAGCATCTCTTCATGCGCTTCAATCACGCCGCCGTCCGGCCAGTGGGCTGTCATTCTTCTGCGCATACTCACCGATAACCGCCCCATATCCTGCAATGCGATCGCGATGAAAAGCCGGCTGCGCGAGCCGACGCTGGCGCATGTTCAGAGGCTCCTCGCTGGTCAGCAATCCCTCGCCCAACACCATGCGTGAACGCTGCATCACGATCCCACGATGCTGATGGGGAGCATCTTGCACCAGCATCTCCTGAATCAATTCGGGGTGATTGACCTGCAATACGCGCACGCCAAAATTCTGGAAGTACACCAGATCGCCGAACTCCGCTATATTCGCGCGCAGGAATTCATCTCCATTGCTCCGAAATACCTCCCCGCGTAGAGACCTCGGCCAGAAACGATGCCCGAGCGGCATCCCGATCGAAGGATCCGTGCGAATTTCTGGTGGTTACGCCGTGATTTCCATCTCTCTATTCCAACCCGAACAAGCACCCTCGGCCCATCCAAATCAGCAGAAATCTGACCTGCCTGTTGATCCGGGGCATAATCCTCGACTTCCCGTCGCTTTGCTTACGCCTTCACCATGCGTTTTTGCAGCTCCTCCAGCGTCTGGCCCTTGGTCTCCGGATAGCACAAAAGCACGGTCACAAACTGGATCCCCGTCATGGCTGCGAAGAAGACAAACGGCGCGCCACCGGCCCGCGCCGCCAGCACCGGAAAGGCAAAGGCGATCGCAGCATTGGTGATCCAGTGCGCGCTGTTGCCTACGCTCTGCCCCTTGTTGCGCACCGCATTCGGGAAAACTTCTCCGATGTAGACCCAGATCACCGCGCCCTGGGAGACGGCGAAGAAGGCGATGTACACCACCAGCAACCACAGGAGCGCCGCCTGGTGACTATGCGTCAGGAATACTGTCGCCACTCCCGCCAGGCAGGCCGCCGTGCCTGCAGCACCGATCAGCAGCAGCGTCTTGCGCCCCAGCCGATCGATCAGCGCCATGCCCACCAGCGTGAACAGCATATTGGTCGCCCCAATAGCAATCGACTGTACATCGCCGGAGAGTTGGCTGAAGCCTGCGGAGGCAAAGATATGCGGGAGGTAGTAGAGAATCGCGTTGATCCCGGCCAGCTGATTGAACGCGCCGATGGTTATCGCCAGAAACAGCGGGTAGCGATACTTCCACTGAAAGACCGGCTCGTTGGAGGAGGCGTGGCTCTCGCGCAGCGCCTCCTCGATCTCGGTCAACTCGCGCTCCGGCTCCGGATCCCCCATCAGCCGCAAGACTGCCAGTGCCTCATCGATCCTCCCTCGCGACACCGACCAACGTGGACTGCGTGGAATGCCAAAGAGCATTACCAGAAACAGCGTGGCCGGAATCGCCGCCATGCCAAGCTGAAGACGCCACTCGATTACCCCCAGGTGCAGCAGCCGGATGCCCAGATTCGACGCATACGCCAGCAGAATCCCCAGCACAACGTTCACCTGAAAGGCGCCCACCAGCCGCCCACGCCACTTTGCTGGTGCAAGCTCTGCGATGTACACCGGTCCCAGCACGGAGCTGGCGCCAATCCCCAGCCCGCCCAGAAATCGAAAGGCCAGCAACACCGGCCAGTTCCACGCCAGGGCGCAGCCAATCGCCGAGATCACATAAATCACCGCCGTCGCGCGCAGCGTCTCGCGACCGCCATAACGCTGTGCAATCGCACCCGCCGTCATTGCTCCCAGCACAGTGCCGATCACGGCGATAGAAACCGTCAGCCCCTGCGCCTTGTCGTTCAGATGATAAAGCCGCGTCAGTGCATCCATCACTCCGGAGATGACCACCGTGTCAAAGCCAAAGAGCAGTCCACCCAGTGCTCCACTTGCTGTGGCCCGCATCAGATACGCGTTCGGTCGCATTGCCTGGTATCCCTTCGTCCGGGTCGTTCTGCACCTGCTCCCGAATCACGGTCATCATACCAAGCGCGCGAAGCCCTGGTGCCGCGCCAATCTTTGCGCCTTGGCCAAGCGCCTGCACCACCGCCTGTCCCTGCCACTCTCTGTCAAATCCGGAATCGATTTTTTACCCAGCTATACTGAATGCAGCGCCCTCAATGGTCTCGTTCGCCTCTCAAACGAAGATTCCATCCTCGCTGAAAGGCCGTGATGCACGAAAAGTCCTTCTGTTGCATTCTCGTTCGTCTTCTGCCGCTTCTTTTGCTCCTGCTTGCACTCACTTCCCGCCTGCGCGCGGACACCGTCACGCTCAAGGATGGCACCCGCTTCACCGGCACAGCCACGCAGCTGACCGGCGGCAAGCTCAGCTTCACGACCACCTTTGCCGGAACGATTTCCATCGACTGGGCCAGCGTTACGACCTTGACGCTCGACAAGCCCTTGCTGCTCGTTTTGCCCGCTCCGGCCACACAGCCGCTTGCCATCACCGCCATCCGCCGCGACGAAGCCAACTTCACCGTCACCACCGCCGTCCGCACACAGACCCTCCCAGCATCCAGCGTCAACCTGCTGCGCACCGAAGCTGCGCAGGAAGCCTATGAGGCATCCCTACACCCCGGCTGGACTCACGCCTGGACTGGCTCGGCCGATGTCAACTTTGCCTTTGCGCGCGGCAACAGCAATACCACCACCGTCGGCAGCGGCATCAACCTCGCCCGGCCCACGCTGCATGACAAATCCACTGCCTACTTCAACTCCCTCTACACTCGCGACGGTATTCAGAACAGCACCACCGCCAACACCACCAACGCGGAATTGCGTTACGACCATAACAGCCTCTACCCGCATCTCTTTGGCTTCGTCTCTCAGGACTTCAACACCAACGCCCTGCAGGACCTCACCCTCCGCTCCATCACCGGCGGCGGTGCCGGTTATCACGCACGTAACACCCCAAGACAAACACTCGATCTCTCCGGCGGCCTTGTCTGGACACATGAAAGCTACAGCGCCATCCCTGCCTCCGCCACGGAACCGACCGCCGTGCCCGCCATCACCAACAGCTTCGCTGCTCTCAACATCGGCCAGCAGTTCACGCAGAAGTTCGGCGCCAGAAGTTCCCTGAGCGAACAGGGCAACATGTATTCCAACATGAACCAACTCGGCCAGTTCGAATCTAACGTCACCGCAACGCTCAATACAGAGATCAACAAAATCCTGAGCTGGCAGACGACCTTCAACGACATCGAAGTGACCAATCCGCCACCGGGCACCAAGGACAACGACATCATCCTGACCACGGGCATCAGCTTCACTTTCACCCGCAAGTAACGCTACGAAGCGAGTGCGTGTCGGCCACATGTCGGAGCGTTGCCATCCGTATGCTCAAAGTCGGACGATTTTCTTGAATTTCCATAAATAAAGCGATGTACCTAGCCAGAGTGCTCCCTGTTCAGGTAAAGTTCAGATGCGCATTCCGCTCAGCTTTGCGACAGTCGAAAAGCTCGCTTCGCGGCTCCATCTCTGTTCCAGTATCTTGGAGAAAATGTCTATGGTCTCACGTATTTTTGTCTCACTTCCTCTGCTAGCCTTCGCCGCGCTTGCTATCGGGCAACAGCCTGCTTATCAGAACACACAGCTTTCGGCTGCGGCGCGCGCACACGACCTCGTCTCGCGCATGACGCTCGACGAGAAAGCCTCTCAGCTCGAAGACTGGGCACCGGCCATTCCGCGTCTCGGTGTACCCGATTACCAGACCTGGAACGAAGCCCTGCATGGCATCGCACGCGCTGGTTACGCCACCGTCTTTCCGCAGGCCATCGGCATGGCTGCCACATGGGACACCGCGATGGTCCACTCCATGGGCGACGTCATCGCCGACGAAGGGCGCGCCAAATACAACGAGGCGCAGCGCGAAGGCAATCACCGCATCTTCTACGGACTCACTTTCTGGTCGCCCAACATCAACATATTCCGCGATCCGCGCTGGGGACGCGGACAGGAGACCTACGGCGAGGATCCGTTCCTGACCTCAACGATGGGCGTCGCTTTCATCACCGGAGTACAGGGCAACGATCCTGACCACCCGAAGGCCATCGCCACCAGCAAGCACTTCGCCGTTCACAGCGGCCCGGAGTCCCTGCGCCACGTCTTCGACGTTCACCCCTCACCGCGCGATCTCGAAGAGACCTACCTGCCAGCCTTCCGCGCCACGGTTATCGATGGGCACGTCAAGTCCGTCATGTGCGCCTATAACGCCATCGACGGCCACTCGGCCTGCACCAATACCGACCTGCTACAGGATCACCTACGCAAGGACTGGGGTTTCGACGGCTTTGTCGTCAGCGACTGTGGCGCAATTGTAGACGTGACTCAGGGCCACCACAACGCGCCGGACATCCCCCACGCCGCCGCGCTCGCCGTTTCCGCCGGCACGGATCTTTCGTGCAGCATCTGGTCGCCCGGCTTCAACACGCTTGCCAATGCTGTCCGTCTGGGTCTGGTCAGCGAAGCTACGATTACCCGCGCGGCCGAACGGCTTTACACCGCGCGCTTCGAACTGGGACTCTTCGACCCGCAAGGCTCCAGCCCGCTGGACCGCATTCCTTACCGCGACAATGCCTCGCCCGCCCATCGCGCTCAAGCGCTCAAATCCGCCGAGGAGTCCATCGTCCTGCTCCAGAACAATGGCATCCTGCCGCTTGCCAAAGCACTCTCCAGGATCGCGGTCATCGGCCCGAATGCCGACCAGTTTTACGCTCTCACCGGCAACTACAACGGCATTCCGCTGCATCCGACCGAACCGATCGACGGAATGGACGCACAGTTCCCATCCGCTCAGATTCAATATGCGCAAGGCTCCACGCTGGCTACCGGATTTGAGGTTCCCGTAGCGCGCTCTGCCTTCGGAGCCGGGTTGAAGGTTGAGTACTTTCCCACCCCCAACTTCACCGGCCGCCCGGTCGCCACGCTCAGTGAGCCGAATATCCAAGACGACTGGGGCGATTCGTTTCCTGTGCCCGCGCTGCACACTCACGACTACTCCGTGCGCTACTCCGGCGTCTTTACCCCGCCAGCCCCCGGTCACTATGAATTCACCGTCGAAGCCGTCGATAGCTTCCCTTACTCTCCGAAGAATGCAGCCAGCGTAATGCTGGATGGCAAGGTTGTCGCCCGCGGCGATCTGGTCGGCGGTCACGGTGCCGCTACCTCAGGCAAATTCCACTTTGCGCCGGGAGCCTCGCCGACTGCGCCGCCCATCCTGTCCGGAGCTGAGCCGATTCACTTCGCACTCGACTTTGCCGACACCCATCCGCACAGCTTCCAACTGGATTACAGCCACTCCGACGATCAGGCCGGGGGCGGCGTTTTCCTCAAATGGACCGCGCCTGAGCAGGCGCAGCGGGACGAAGCGGTTGCCGCTGCGAAAGCCTCCGATCTCGTGGTTGCCTTTGTCGGACTTTCGCCGCAGCTTGAGGGCGAGGAGATGCCCATCCACATCGATGGCTTCTCCGGCGGCGACCGCACGAAGATCGCGCTTCCTGAGGCGCAGCTTGCATTGCTCAACGCCGTCGCAGCCACCGGCAGACCAATTGTCGTCGTGCTCATGAGCGGCAGCGCCGTCTCGCTTGAAGGACTCAATTTCCATCCCGCCGCTGTCCTCGAAGCCTGGTATCCAGGCGTTGCCGGTGGTGAAGCCATTGCGCGCACGCTTGCAGGCCTCAACAACCCCGCCGGACGCCTTCCGGTCACTTTCTATCGCACTGTTTCCGACCTGCCCGCTTTCACCGATTACTCTTTCAAAAATCGCACCTACCGCTACTACACCGGTCAGCCGGAGTGGGGCTTTGGCTATGGCCTCAGCTATAGCCGCTTTGCCTACGGGCCCATCACGCTGTCAGCGAAGACACTGGCCGCCGGCGATCCCCTCGACGCCACCCTCACCATCACCAACCTTAGTTCCCTGGCTGGCGATGAGGTTGTCGAGGCGTACCTGAAAACGCCACAGCAGGACGGCCCTGTGCACTCATTGGTCGGATTCACCCGCGTCCACCTGCAGGCCGGGGAAAGCCGCGCCGTCACCCTCCACTTCGACCCGCGCACCCTCTCCAGCGTCAAGGACTCCGGCGAACGTCTCGTTCTGCCCGGTACCTACACTCTCACCCTCGGCGGAGCGCAGCCCCAAGAGACCCGCGCAAAATCCACGGCCGACTTCACCATCACCGGCAGCAAGCCGCTGCCGCGGTAACCAATGAAATACGGATCCCGCACAGGTTACGAAGGCCGGAGTGTTTCCTGTGCAGCTCACCTCCCAGGCCCGAAGCACCCTGGCTGCGTGATCCGCTCAGCGAATTCCCACCAGCTTGTGCATCTGTATGCTTAACCTCCACTGCGGATGGCTCATGCAATAGGCAAGCGCGGCGGCGGTGTTCTCCGTCTTCTGCGGTCCATCCATCGGTTGCAGGAAAAAGTGCCGGAAATCCATCCCGGCGAATCGTTCCGGCTCGGCTCCCTGTTGCGGATAGACCAGCTTCAGCTCATCGCCGTGCCGTTGCGCCAGTTCCGCGCTGGATTTCGGACTGACGCATATCCAGTCCAGTCGACGCGGCGCGGCAATCGTCCCGTTGGTCTCCACAGCAAGCTCAAATCCCCGCTCATGCAGCGCAGCAATCAGAGCCTCGTCCACCTGCAGCAGAGGCTCGCCGCCGGTCATCACTACGAATCGACTGCCGACTGCTCCCGCCCCACGCGTCCACGTTGCTTCCACGCGCTCCGCCAGCGCCTCGGCATCAGTGAATCGTCCTCCATCCGGACCCTCGGTGCCCACGAAATCCGTGTCGCAGAAGCGGCAGATCGCGCTCGCCCGATCCTGTTCCCTGCCGGACCACAGATTGCACCCGGCAAAGCGACAGAAGACAGCCGCGCGGCCGGCCTGCGCACCTTCGCCCTGCAGCGTATAGAAAATCTCCTTGACCGCGTAACTCACCCCAGCCGACAACCTCACTCTTCCTACAGTAAACTTTTTTCATGCCCGGCTTCGCCGTCGTCACCGTTTCCGACCGCTGCTTCGCAGGCACCCAGGCCGACACTGCTGGCGAGGCGGTTGCGCAGTTGATTGAAACCACCTGGTCTGGAGAGACGATCGGCCGCGGGCTGGTCCCCGACCGTATCGAAGCCATTACCACGCTGCTCCACGAGCTATGCCACCAGCAGTATCGGCTCATTCTCACGGTCGGCGGAACCGGCCTGGGACCGCGCGACGTCACCCCGGAGGCTACGCGTCAACTCATCGACCGCGAAGTTCCCGGGCTCACCGAGGCCATGCGCGCGCTCACTTCCCCCGGTTATCGGTTTGCTTGGCTCAGCCGCGCCGTCGCAGGCTTGCACGGTTCCACGCTCATCGTGAATCTGCCGGGCAGCCTGCGCGGAGCCACCGAATGCCTTCAGGCGATTTTGCCGCTGCTGCCGCACGCGCTGGAGATCATCGCCGGTGGTAGTGCGCACCCCAGCGCGTGAGATTGGCCTACGGCTGCGTTTCCAGCAATCCGAGCGTCTCCTGCACACTGTCGTCCTCGATCACCAGCGCGTGCCCGGTGTCGATCTGGTAGAGCGTAAATTGTCCGGCTTTTGTGGGGCTGGTGACATTCAACCCCGCCAGCGTGCCCGCCATCACACCATTTGTCGCCGGAGTGAACGAACCGGAAACCACGTTGCTTTCCGACGTGTTCGCTGCTGGCACAGCAATGTTGGCAAAACCGGTCAAATCCACACTGGACCCACCAGGAATCGCAGAGACGGAGCCTTGCGCCGTCGATTGCACGGGAGTCGATGCGCTCGAAGAGGTAAACAACACGCTCGCATTCAGCCCGTAAGTTCCGTTCAGCGAGGTCAGGCTGAAGGTGGACGTTGCCCGCAGATACGCTTCACCGCCAGCGATGTCCTGCCCGGTGTAGGTCATCGCCAGCGCGCGCCCATTCTCCGCCAGGTCCATCACCATCGAGTAGGGATAGATGCTGCCATCGGTGAGATTGGTAATCGCGATCCTTCCGTTGACCTCGATCGTGTAACTGCCGGTCACCTGTAACGGTTGCTGCGCCTGCGAGCCGGAGAGATCACTGATTGTCATCAGACCCGAGACACCGCCGGTCGCATTGAAGGTCAGCACTCCGGCAATATCGCCATCCCCGTTGTTGCTCAAACCCTGTACGCCAAAGACGTAGCTTTGATTGGCCAGCCCCGCCGCAGTAAATGCACCCGTCTGCGCGCCCTGGCTGATTGCCTGGCCCATTAACTGGCCCTGAAAATTGGAATTGTCGGTCTGGTCACCGACCTCCATCAGCGCGATGTGCCCGGAGTCGATCACGTATCCCGCCACATACACCGGCGGAAACGGCACGTTGTCTGACGCCGCTGGCGATAGCGTAAACACGATGCGCCCGTAGCTGTCCGGTGCCGTCACCGCCGTCGCGGCCAGAGCCTCTTCCCCGCCATAGCTTAGATATGGCGCTTGAATATCCAGCACGCTGCCGTTGCCTGATGCGCTGTTCGTGCCGTCAATGTTCAGCACCCCGGTCATCCACGCCGGTCCCTGATCGTAGCTCTGTCCGTTCAGCGCAAAGGCGTAGCCGCCCTTCGGTGCCGCTGTGCTCGTCTGGGGCCGAAGGCTCACCAGCGCGGGCACCCCATCGATCTGCGCAGTGAACCCCTGCCCGTTCGCGCTTACAACACCCGTCAATGTCTGCGTCGTCCCGCTGTCCAGTTGCAGCGTGATGGTCGTTGTGCCATCGGAGTTCGCCGTGTACGCACCGCCGACAACCTTGTGCTCAGAGGCCTGCGCCGGAGGGCACTGTCCCATGTAACCCCCGCAGAAGCTATTCACCAGCAGGTCTTCTTCGCCACCGGTAACCACGCCGTTCGCCGCCGTGAATACTCCGGAATCCATGGTAAGCGCGGCAGGGCTGCTACCGGCAAAACTGCTCTGCAGTTGAAAGACGTACGCGCCGTTGGCCAGTGTCTGCGCAGGTGGCAGGATCGCTACCTCGGTTGAAACCGAATCCGACGGCGTCGAAACGGAGGTTGCTGTCAGCGTCGCCACCAGTCCGTTTGACGTTGCGGCGGGCGCAGTGTAGGTCACCTTCTGCCCAGAGGTTGTCGTGAGCGGCGCGACGGCTCCGCAGTCCGCGCCGTTACAGGTGACGGTCCAGTTTACCTGCGGTGTCGCGGACGGATCATTGGTGATGGTGACGGCATACTGCGCCTGTGCGCCAGTCTGCACCGATCCCTGAACCGGAGCAACGAAGGTTAATGTCGGCGGCGGAGGCGGCGTGATGGTGATGGTGGCCTTCGCGCTGATGGCGCTGTCGGCCTGCGCGGTGGCTGTGATGGTGACCGTGCCGCCGGTGGGAACTGCGGCGGGCGCGGTGTAGGTTGCCGCTCCAACCTCGGCGTTGGCAGCGAGCGTGCCGCAGTTGGCGCTGCCGCACTGCACGGTGTAGTTCACCAGAGTGTTGGGCGTGTTGCTTAGGGAATGCGTCACAATCGCGTTGGCGTAAATGGCAGAGGCGAGGATCGTGGCGGACGTTCCGACAGACATCGAAGTCGGCGCTTCCGAGAACAAAACCGAGGTCGGTATAGGGTTCTGGCCCGGCAGCGACGACCCGCCACCCATGCAGGCGGTGAGCGTGAACGCGGCCATGGAAACGAACAGTGGTGCCTGGGCCTTGGACAGCAATCGAAGCTTACGCATGCAAATTTCCTCCGAAGGATACCGGACCTTCGACTCACTACCAGGCGATGGGATGACGTTTTGGAGTCTACGACTACTGGAACCAGACACGCACTGATCCAAAAAGTTGCGAAGATCAGAGCGCGGCTCCTGGCTTAGTATCAAAGATGCGGAAATTTGCGGAAGCTTTTGGCTGGTGAAAGTGCTGGAAGATTTCAATTTCGAGGGGGCGTAATGAAGGGAATTTTGCTTGCGGGTGGTTCGGCGACGCGGCTCTATCCGGTGACGCACGTCGTCTCCAAACAGTTGCTGCCCGTCTATGACAAGCCGATGATCTATTACCCGCTGACCACGCTGATGCTGGCCGGGATTCGCGAGGTGCTCATCATCTCTACGCCGCGCGACACGCCCAGTTTTCAGGCGCTGCTCGGTGACGGCAGCGAGTGGGGCATGCGCCTCAGTTACGCCGTGCAGCCCAGCCCCGACGGCCTTGCGCAGGCTTTTCTCATCGGCCGGGAATTCATCGACGGCGATGGTTGTGCGCTGGTGCTCGGCGACAACATCTTCTATGGCCACTCGCTCAGCCAGAGCCTGATGAACGCCGCCGCGCGCACCAGCGGAGCCACCGTCTTCGCGTATCCGGTGCATGATCCGGAGCGCTACGGCGTCGTCGATTTCGGCCCCGACGGCCGCGCGCGCAGCATCGAAGAAAAGCCTTCGCAGCCTAAGTCCAACTACGCCGTCACCGGCGTTTATTTCTACGATCCTTCCGTTGTTGAGATTGCTGCCGCGCTCAAGCCATCTCCGCGCGGCGAACTGGAGATCACCGACGTCAACCGCCATTACCTTGAACGCGGAACTCTGCACGTCGAGGTTCTGGGGCGTGGCATGGCCTGGCTGGACACCGGCACACACGATTCGCTCTTCGAAGCCAGTCTGTTCATCCGCACCATCGAGCAGCGCCAGGGACTCAAAGTTGCGTGTCCCGAGGAGATCTCCTTTCGCAAAGGCTGGATCGACTCCGCACAACTGGAGCAACTCGCAGTCCGCTCGGCCAAGAGCGGCTATGGCGTTTATCTGCGCTCTGTCCTGCGCGATCCTCTGCTCGCCTCCGGCATGGGAGGCGCGCTGTGAAGGCCATCGAAACCGCCCTACCCGGCGTGCTCATCCTGGAGCCGCGCATCTTTGCCGACGAGCGCGGATGCTTCCTGGAGACTTGGAATCTGGAGCGGATGGCCGCCGTTGGCCTGCCCACACTCTGGGTACAGGACAATCTCTCCGTATCGAAGCAGAATGTCGTGCGCGGCCTCCACTACCAGACCCTTCACCCGCAGGGCAAACTGGTCCGCGTGGCTGCGGGGCGCGTCCGCGATGTTGCCGTCGATCTCCGCCGCACAAGCCCCACCTTCGGCCGTCACATTGCGGTTGATCTGGACGCTGAATCCGCGCGTATGCTCTGGATTCCTATAGGCTTCGCGCATGGTTTCGCCGTTCTCGATGGCCCCGCGACCTTTGTCTACAAGGTCACCGATTACTACTGCGCCGACGGCGAGCGCACCATTCTTTGGAATGACCCTGATCTCGCTATCGACTGGGGCATTGCAGCCGATTCGGCCGTCGTCTCCTCCAAAGACACTGCCGGCGCGCGCTTCCGCGATGCCGAGGTCTTCGAGGAACTTCCCGCATGACCGCACCCGCGCGCCTGCTCATTCTCGGCGCCGGAGGCCAGCTTGGTGCGGAGTTGGCGCGTCGCTTCGCTGCCGAATCCTCCGGCTGCCCCACGCCGTGGTCGCTCACCGCGCTCAGCCGCGCTGAACTCAACCTGGCCGACGCCGATGCTCTTCGCACCGCCATCCGCCATCATGCACCGCAGATTCTCATCAATGCCGCTGCTTACACCGCCGTCGATCGCGCCGAATCCGAGCGCGATCAGGCCTTCGCCGCCAACGCCGTCGCACCCGGCATTCTCGCCGAAGAGATGGCCCAACTGGGCGGATGGCTACTGCACTACTCCACCGATTACGTCTTCGATGGGTCCGGCTTTCTACCCTGGCGCGAGAGCGATCCCACTGGCCCGCTCAACGTCTATGGCGCATCCAAGCTGGCTGGCGAACAGGCTATCGCCGCCACCAGCGCACGGCACCTCATCTTCCGCACAAGCTGGGTCTATGCGGCGACGGGCCGCAACTTCCTCCACACCATGCTCCGACTCGGCCGAGAGCGCGACCGGCTCAGCATCGTGGCTGACCAGATCGGCGCTCCCACCACTGCGAAAGCGCTCGCCGCCGCCACAGTGAATCTGACGCTGCGCCTGCGCGACGGCTTTGCGCCGCCTTCAGGCCTATATCACATGAGCTGCGCGGGAGAGACCAGTTGGTTTGGTTTCGCTGAAGCGATTTTCGCAGCCTTTTCCTCACACCAGCCGCCGCCCGCACTCACGCCGATCGCCACCACCGATTACCCCACGCCGGCGCGTCGCCCGCTCAACAGCCGCCTTGACGGCTCACGCCTCCAGCGCGATCTAGCCCTGCGCCTGCCCCACTGGCGCGACGCTTTTGCCGAGGTTGCCGCTGCTCTTATCACCACCCCTGCACGTTGAGGAGCCTGTCCGTGCCCGATAAAAAATCCAGCTCTCGCAGTATCGAAACCCTCAGCAGCAGCGAAATCTACCGCAACCCCTGGATGCGCCTGCGCGAGGACCAGATTCTGCGCTCGAACGGACAACGCGGTATCTACGGCGTCGTTGAAAAGGAGGACGCCGCGCTCATCCTGCCCATCGACGGCGGCCGCATCTGGCTGGTCGAGCAGTACCGTTACACCATCGGCGAGCGCGTGCTGGAGTTGCCGCAGGGCGGTTGGGAGACGGCTGGCGTCGATCCCGAAGAGCTGGCGCGTGGCGAACTCAAAGAAGAAACCGGCCTCGCCGCCGCGTCCATGACCCTGCTTGGCATGCAGTGGATCGCCTACGGCTTCACCCGCCAGCGCCAGTTCATCTTTCTCGCCACCGGCCTCACCGAAACCGAAAAAGACCCCGATCCGGAGGAGCACGACCTTGCCGTGCGTTCCTTCCCCATCGCCGAGTTTGAGACGATGCTGCTTGACGGTACTATCCGCGACAACTGCACACACGCCGCCTGGGGACTCTACATGGTCTGGAAATCCCGTCAGCCGCGCTGAACGCAGTGAGCCTTTACGCTCTGTGAGCCTCTGCCTGCGTCGACTCCGCTCCGGCCTTTCGCTGCTGGCGATTCCGGTAGCTTGCCGCCACAAAATCCCGGAACAGCGGATGCGGCTCCAGTGGCTTGGACTTGAACTCCGGATGAAACTGGCAGCCGAGGAAGAACGGATGGTCGGGAAGCTCGACGATCTCGACATACGTCGAGTCGGGCGTCGTCCCCGTCAGCCGCAGCCCGCCGCCCGTCAAGAGTGCCTCGTACTCGCGGTTGAACTCGTAGCGATGGCGATGCCGCTCGCTGATCTCGGTCTTGCCGTAGGCCTTTTCGGCCAGCGATCCAGGCTCCAGCACGCAATCCCACGCGCCCAGCCGCATCGTGCCGCCCATCTCTTCCACGCCCAGCAGCTCGCGCAGCTTGTAGATGATGCGGTGCTCGGCGGCAGGATCAAATTCGCTCGAGTTCGCCTGGCGCAGCCCGCAGACGTTCCGCGCAAATTCGATGCACGCCGTCTGCATCCCCAGGCAGATGCCAAAGTAAGGCACCTTGTTCTCGCGCGCATAACGGATCGCGTTCAACATGCCTTCGATGCCGCGCTTGCCAAAGCCGCCTGGCACCAGAATGCCGTCAAAGCCCGCAAGCTGCTGCTCATAAGCGCGAGCTGAGGGATCGGCCGGATTCGATTCCAGCCCTTCGGCCTCGATCCACGTCACGTTCAGCTTCAGGTTGTGTGCCAGCGCGCCATGCACCAGCGCTTCCTTGAGCGATTTGTAGCTGTCCTCATACTCGACATATTTGCCCACAATCCCGATCGAGACCACGTCCGCAGGGTGATACGCGCGACGCACAATCTCCTTCCACGCCGTCAGGTCCGGCTCACTGGCCTCCATGTGCAGGTATTTCAGCACCAACGCATCCACGCCCTCTTCGGCAAAGACCAGCGGGCACTCATAGATCGAGCCAACGTCCTTTGCCGTCACCACGGCGCGCTCCTCCACGTTGCAGAAGGCGGCGATCTTCGACTTCATCTCGCGCGAAAGATAGCGGTCCGTGCGGCACAGCAGGATATCGGCCTGGATACCGATCGAAAGCAACTCCTTCACCGAATGCTGCGTCGGCTTGGTCTTCAGCTCTTGCGCAGCGGCAATCCACGGCACCAGCGTCACGTGAACAAAACACGTATTCTCCCGGCCCAACTCCTGCCGCATCTGGCGGATCGCCTCCAGAAACGGCAGCGACTCGATGTCGCCCACCGTCCCGCCGATCTCCACGATCGTCACGTCAGCCCCGTTCGAGGCCACCTTGCGCATCGCGTTTTTGATCTCGTTGGTCACATGCGGAATCACCTGAACCGTCTTGCCCAGGTAGTCGCCGCGACGCTCCTTCAGGATGATCTGCTCGTAGATGCGTCCCGTCGTCAGGTTGTTCTCCCGGCTCAGGTGCGCATGCGTAAACCGCTCGTAATGGCCCAGGTCCAGGTCCGTCTCCGCCCCGTCGTCGGTCACAAACACCTCGCCGTGCTGAAACGGCGACATGGTTCCGGGATCCACGTTCAGATACGGGTCAAACTTCATCAGGTTGACCTTCAGGCCGCGGCTCTCAAGCAGGCAGCCAATCGAGGCTGCGGCCAGCCCCTTGCCTAAACTGGACACAACGCCGCCGGTAACAAAGATGTACTTTGCTGACATGGGTGCAACCTCTGAATTGTGGGAGTGGGATTGGCCGTACGGGTGGGGCACGATCAAGTATGACAGATTCCGGGGCGGGATGAAAAGAGGAAAACCGGGAAGAAAGACGCCGCCGGATGCGAGAACTTCCCCGCAAAGCTGCGGGGGCAATATCGCTGACAATCCAGCACTCGATCTTCAAGCTATCTGGCCTGTCCCCATTTTCCGCACGGCAATAGTACCGCTTAACCCGCCGCAGCCGTGGCGGCGGAAAAGTGAAAACGGGAGTATCGTTTTCAAGCGGACGGAGTCGGTGCCTTTTCCTCGGTTTGCTCTCTGCGCGGACTCATCTTGCTGCGCGAACGCATCGGATGTCAGGGAGTTCAGGCTGCAATGTAGTCGGCATTTCCTGAAGTCACGCCTCCAGTACGGTGGTTACTGGATCGGCGGCTCCTGCGGAATTGCCGCACCATCCGAGCGCGGATCGCCGGCGGCGAAGTTGACCTTGCGCGTGGTGTCGCGAACTACCGCCGCTCCCTGGCCCACTGTGAACGAGAGCGGCTCCAGCAGCTTGATCTGATGACCACGCGCGGCCAGTCCGGCGCGCACTTCAGCGGGAATGGTCTGCTCCATTCTCACGTCGCATCCGGCAAAGGTCTCCTTGGTGAAGCGCGGCTGCTCGAGCGCCGACTGCACGTTCATGTGGAAATCGACGATGTTGGAGACAAACTGCGCGTGGGCCTGCGCCTGATTCCAGCCGCCCATGATGCCGAATCCAATGCGGATATCGCCCTTTTCCATGAAGGCGGGGATGATGGTGTGCAGCGGACGCTTGTGCCCGTCGAGCGAATTAGGCAGGCCGGGCGTGAGCTGGAAGCCTGCACCGCGATTCTGGAAGGAAAATCCTAGGCCGGGGGCGACCATGCCCGTTCCGTATCCTGCGTAGTTGCTCTGAATCAGCGATACGATATTGCCATCCTTATCGATGGTGGAAAGATAGATGGTCGAGTTACCGTGCTTGTCCAGTTCGGTTTCGATCTTCGAGGGGACGACCTCGCAAGCGGCATGCTGCATGTCAATCAGTTTGGCGCGCTGGTCGGCGAGGCTCTTCGAGATGAGTTGCTGCACCGGGATGGGCGTAAAGCGCGGGTCGCCCACGTAGCGATACATGTCGGCGTAGGCCAGTTTCTTGGCCTCGATCATCACGTGCAGCGCGTCGACGGAGTTGTGGCCATACTGCGCGAGCGGGAAGTGCTCCATGATATTCAGCATCGACAGCGCGGCAATGCCCTGGCCGTTGGGCGGTAGTTCATAGACCGTCCATCCGTGGTAGGTCGTCGAGACCGGCTCAACCCATTCGGGCTGGAAGTCGTGAAAATCCTCCAGAGTGTGCAGGCCACCCTGCGCGCGTAGGAATTGAACCATGGTCTCCGTCATGGGGCCGTTGTAGAAGGCATCGCGTCCGTGTGCGGCAATCTGACGAAGGGAGTTGGCCAGCGCCGGGTTGCGGAAGAGGTCGCCCGGTTTGGGTGCGGTGGGCCACAGAACGTAGGTCTCGCGGTAGCCGGGCTGGTTCAGCAGACGCTGCGCAATCCAGTAGCGGGCGTTGCGCTCGGCCAGTGGGAAACCGTTCTCGGCATAGTAGATGGCCGGAGCAAGCAGCGTGCTGAATGGCAGCGTCCCGAAGCGGGTGAGCATGGCGTCCCAGCCGGCGACTGCTCCGGGTACGTCGATGGTGTTGACGCCTATGGGATCGAGGGTGGTGAGGCCCTTGGCCTTCAGCGCGTCAATGGTGAGGGCTTTGGGCGTCCAGCCGCTGGAGTTGAGGCCGTAAAGCTTGCCGGACTTTGCATCGTAGTAGAGCATGAAGAGGTCGCCGCCGATGCCGTTGACATACGGCTGGACGACGCCCATCACGGCATTGGCAGCGATTGCGGCATCGATCGCATTGCCGCCCCGTTCCAGGATGTGAGCGCCAGCCTGTGAAGCCAGAAACTGCGGCGTGGAGACGATGCCAAACTTTGAGACAACCATCGATCGCGCCTGACCGGGAACCGTCTGAAACTCTGGTCCCTGCCCGAAGACAACCGTGCAGAAAAGAAAGATCATCCAAACGCAGCGTTTCATTGCGCCTCCAGCCGGAAAAACCGGCAAATATGGTTTCCGCTGCCAAAGCGGTCTCGCTCTTGCGATATTGACCGTTAGCATAGCATCGGTAGCCCGTGCGGAAAAACTCAGTCGTTGACTCGCTTGTCGCGAATGCCTGCCGGGTCTTCCAATCGAAATTGGCAGACTCGACAGCTCGTCAAGAGCAGCCGACAGAAGCATCCGCAAGAGCGTGGCTCTGGCGTCTGAGAAGCTCGCTCAGAGGTGCTCAGACTGAGGCGAAGGTCATAATCATGCAGCGGGCAGCGGAGTGATGGGGATGGTGCGTCCTGTACGGGCGGATTCGCGAGCCGCGGTGAGAATCTGCATGACGATGAGGTTGGTTCCCAGCGATGAGAGGTCGCCATGCGGATTGAGCTGGCCGTGGAGGACGGCGGCGAGGTAATCGAGAGAGTCCTGCTGGTTGCGAACAAGGCGCGGCGCCTCGTGCTCCTGCTCAACGAGCTGACCCTTGTAGCGAGTACGGATGCGGTTGTCAGCCTCGGTGATGAGGTAGCCGTTGGTGCCATAGACTTCCATGTCCTTGCGAGCGAAGCTCCAGGTCCAGGAGGGTTGCAGAACCGCCTGCGCACCTTTGTAGCGGACAATGATGGTGGCATCATCATCGACGTTGGGATAGAGCTTGGGCTTGTCGGTCATGGCGACGGCGGTAACGCTCACAGGCGTCTGACCGTGCATGATGAGGGTCATGAGATCGGCACCATAGCAGCCGAAGTCAAACATGGCACCTGCGCCAGCCTGTTTGGGATCCGTGAGCCAACTCAGAAAGGTGTGGCTGACGCCAATCTCTTTGGGACCTTCGTGACCGTCGTGGACGACGACGCGGCGGATGGTGCCGAGCATGCCATTGTCCACTTCTCGGAGAGCCTCGGCGTTGCTCGCATACCAGGTGGTTTCGTAGTTGACCAGGACCTGGATGTGATCTTCGCGGGCGATGCGGCGGATGGCGAGTGCGTCATCCATCGTGGTCGCGAGCGGTTTTTCAACCATCGCGTTCACGTGATGGCGGGCGGCGATCTCGATGGCTTTGCGATGGTCTGCAATAGAGGTGTAGACGAGCACGGCGTCGGGATGTGTGGCCTCAATCATGCGGGCTTCGTCGGGATAGAAGAGAGTGTTGGCGAGCGAGAATCGCTGGGAATAGAGCGCGACGAGGTTCTTGTCCGACTCTGCGATGCCCACCAGGGTGACGCTGTGATTCTTTGCCAGCGCGCCGAAAATGCCAAGCGCGTGATCGTGGACCAGACCGACGACGGCGACGCGGATGGGGCGGTCAGCAGGAACTGCTGGCGAAGCCGATGAGGCCGATGCCTGCTGCGCCCAGGCAGGCAGTAGCGAAGAGGCAAGGATTGCAACGGCGGAAAACAGTACGATGCGAAGTTTCATGTGCGCCACTCCCGAAGAATCCGAATTGTGTGCCGAACGTCGCTGGCAACGAGGATACGCGCGCGGTTTTCGGTTTTCAGAAAGCCTTCGTGCACAGCGCGATCCAGAAAAGCCAACAACCCATCATAGTAACCGAGAAGATTGACGAGGATACAGGGCTTGGCATGGATGCCGAGCTGGAGCCAAGTGAGCGCCTCCATGAGTTCGTCCAGGGTGCCGAAGCCACCAGGCAGGGCGACGACGGCATCGGCCAGTTCGAGCATTCTTGCTTTGCGCTCGTGCATCGTCTCGGTGTAGTAAAGGTTTTTGAGGCGAACGAGTGTGGAGTGGGCGATCTCTCGGTCCGCGAGGACGGTAGGCAGAACGCCGATGACATCGCCTCCCTCGGCGAGTGCGCCGTCGGCGACCGCTCCCATCAGGCCAACACTCGCTCCGCCGTAGACGAGTCCGATTCCTTCAAGCGCAAGCATGGCGCCCAATTCGCGCGCGGCATGCATGTATTCGGAACGGTTGCCGGGCGCTGAGGCGCAGTAGACGACAGCGCGATATGGGGGTGGCGCAGGGTCAGGAACAGCAGGCGTGGAGATGACGGCGTCCGGCATAACTGCTTTCAGATTACAGGAGGCCGCAGAGTCGTGAGGCGGAGCTTTGCACCGGGGAAAAGCGGCAGACGATACACTGAAAATCGGAGCAACGGCGAACAGGAAACGGAGCGGAAAAGGTGCGGGAGTTGCTGGACAAGCTGAATCCGGAACAGCGGGCTGCGGTGGAGACAACGGAGGGTCCGCTGCTGATTCTGGCTGGAGCCGGATCAGGCAAGACGCGTGTGATTACGCATCGGATTGCTTGGCTGATCGAGGAAAAAGGCATTGCTCCGGATGCGATTCTGGCGGTGACTTTTACGAACAAGGCGGCGCGCGAGATGGAAGAGCGTGTGGAACGGCTACTGGCGCGCGGTGCGCTGACCCGGCCGACGATTGCCACTTTTCACTCGCTGTGCGTGCGAATGCTGCGGCGCGACATTGAGTCACTGAGGATTGGATCGGGGCCAGATGCCGGATTAACGCGTAGCTTTGCGATCTATGACGACAATGATCAACAGTCGATCGTAAAGACAATTATGAAGCGTCTCGGGCTGGACACCAAGCAACTGACGCCGCGCACAGTGTTGGGAAAGATATCCTGGGCCAAGAGCCACATGATCGATCCGCAGGAGTACTATCTCGGCTCGACGGATCCTGGTTCGGAGCGGATTGCGCATATCTATGCGAGTTATAAGACGGAGCTGAAAAAGAACAATGCGCTGGATTTTGATGACCTGCTGCTGGAAAACGTGCGCATGCTGAAGGCCTCAGGCGAGGTGCGCGAGCGCTATCAGCGACGTTACCGCTATCTGCTGGTGGATGAGTATCAGGACACGAACCGGCCGCAGTACGAGCTGATGAAGCTGCTGGCGGGCGAGCGACATAATGTCTGCGCGGTGGGCGACGAGGATCAGTCGATTTATAGCTGGCGGGGCGCCGATATTCGCAACATTCTGGAATTTGAAAAGGATTTTCCGGATGCAAAGATCATCCGGCTGGAGCAGAATTATCGCTCGACGCAGGTAATCCTGGAAGCGGCCGGAGCGGTAGTGGCGAATAATGCCCAGCGCAAGGGCAAGAAGTTGTGGACGGAGCGCGAAGGCGGCTCACTGATTGGCTACTATGAAGCGCCGGATGGGGAAAACGAGGCGTTGTTCATCGCCGATCGCGTGAACCGGTATCTGCGCGAGACGGAAGGCGCGATAGAGGATCGAGCAGGGCGTTGCGCAGTGCTTTATCGCACGAACTCGCAGTCGCGGTTGGTGGAAGAAGCGCTCCGACGCTACGGGATTCAGTACACGATGGTAGGCGGGTTCAGTTTTTACGAGCGGTCGGAGATTCGTGACCTGCTGAGCTATCTGAAGCTGGTGCAGAATCCGCATGACTCGATTGCGTTGCAGCGGGTGATCAATACGCCGACGCGCGGAATCGGGAAGACGACGCTGGAGACGCTGGAGCGTATGGCGCTGGAGACGGGGGCTTCGACGTGGGATGCAATGGGACAGGCTATTCGTCGACAGCTTGTTTCTGCACGGGCGTGCGCTGCGCTGGAGAACTTTCGGCGGCTGATCGAGGATGCGCAGGCGATTCTGCAGCCGGAGTTTGCGGCGAAGTTGGAGGCGGAGCTGAGCGGGGATGGAGCTACGAGTCCGGCGGAGTCCGATGCAGGCGACACGGGATTCGAGTTCGGCGGAAACGAGGAGAATGCGACGGAGTTTGGCGCGGGTGCTGGCGAAGGAAACGAGCAGACGACGTTGCTCTTCGATGCAGCGGCGCTGTCTCCTTTTGCGCAGAGCAGCGCGAAACGCGCTGAAAAATGGGAATCCGGGAAGCAGAAGTCAGCGCGGGAAGCGATCTCCTCCGACAGCAAGACCGAAGCAGCGGAGGGTTTTCGCTCGCCCGGCGAGCGGGGCACGCTGCCGGAGTTGATCCGGTTTCTGATCGATCGCAGCGGATACATCAAGGCGCTGGAAGGCGAAGGAACGCCGGAAGCGGTGAGTCGAATTGAAAACCTGAAGGAGTTAGCGAACGCGGCGCACGATGCGGAAGAACGCGGCGAGACGCTGGCGGATTTTCTGGACCACGCGGCGCTGGTGTCGGATACTGACCAGTTCAAAGCCGATGCGCGAGTGACGCTGATGAGTCTGCACGCGGCCAAGGGGCTGGAATTTCCACTGGTCTTTCTGGCCGGACTCGAAGAGGGGCTGTTTCCGCATTCGCGGTCGATCAACAACCCCGATGCACTGGAAGAGGAGCGTCGGCTGTGCTACGTGGGCATGACGCGGGCGATGGACGCTCTAGTGCTGACGCGGGCGCAGTATCGGCGGCGATATGGAAATGACATGCCGGAGGCTAGCATCCCGTCGCGCTTTCTGGAGGAGATCCCGTCGCGGTTGGTGGAGGATCTCGGCTCGCCGTGGCGCACCAATGCGCGTGCCGGGTTTGAAACCGGCGAGACGAGGAATGCCGAGAATACGGCAAGCCACTATCGCTATGAGGACGAGGATCAGAGCGTGGGCACAACGTCGTCGCCGGGCCAGTCACCGATGGGCCGACCGCCAATGAATCGTCGCGGAGAGTATCGCGCTGGAATGCGCGCGACGCCATATCCGCAAGCTGGCGCGAGCCGAAGCGGCGCGGTCGGCAAAGAATTGAACAGCCGGTGGACGGGAATGGTGGTGTCGCCGACGACGGCGGGTTCGTCACAGCGCGCCGAGCAGGCAGGCGATTCGCTGGACAACATTGCGAAGTTCTTTGGCGGACGCACGATGATGCCGACCGGCAAGCGACCCAAGCTGGAGGCTGCTCCTGCGGGCGGCTCAACGGGCTTTCAGAAGGGACATCGCGTCAGGCATGGAAAATACGGCGAAGGTACAGTGCTGATGCGCGAGGGCGACGGAGAGGAAGCCAAATTGACGGTGCACTTTCCGCGTTTCGGGGTGAAGAAGCTGGTGGAGCGGTTCGCGCAACTGGAGCGAATGTGAGGCAGATGTTTGAAAAGCGACCATCGGGCGAGAACCTCTGACCCCGTTGGCGAAGCGGGAAATCGAAGCCTGTTATTCTGAATGCTGCAACGGAAACGACACCCGGCGGCAATGCGGCTGGAGGATATTGAAAGCGAGAAGTATGGCAAATACGACGAAAGTGGAAGACAAGCAGGAACGTAAGAAGATCAAGCGCGAAGCGCGCAAGAAAGCAGCTCCCAAAGCGCCACGCACGGGCGCTCGCGGCGAAAACAAAGCCAAGATCAAGAAGGCTTCCCGCGGCCAGTCGAAGCGCAAATAGCCGCATTGCAGAGATTCAAGATGGGTGGATTTAGCAGGCTTCCGGCCTGAAATCCACCAGACCCTGCTCAGCGTGATTTATATTCGGACCAACAGTTTTTTGCAGCGCGAACGAATGCGTGGAGCGGGCCAGCCTGCCTCCACACAGGTTCGGCTGAAGAAGTGTTTGCAGCCGAAGCGAAGGAGCGGAACCCCTGGGCAGCCAATTACTCGCGCGTAAGTCGATCGACAAGCTGATTCGGGATTCGGAAGCCCCGGAGCACCGTCTGAGAAAGACGCTCGGGCCGTGGTCACTGACCGCGCTTGGCATTGGCGCGGTGATCGGCTCGGGCATCTTTACCGTGATCGGGACGGCCATCTCAGGCGAGAAATTTGACACCACGAGCTTGGTCAACACTCCTCTGGCCGACTTCCTGATGACCCACACAGCACTGGCGGGACGTCCCGGAGCCGGACCGGCGCTGGCGGTTTCGCTATTTCTGGTGGCCATCGTCTGCGGACTGACCGGCCTTTGCTACGCCGAACTGGCTTCAATGATCCCCATTGCCGGCTCGGCCTATACCTATACCTACGCCACCTTGGGTGAGCTGGTCGCGTGGATCATCGGCTGGGACCTGATCCTGGAATACGCTGGCTCGAACATGACCGTCAGTGTCGGTTTCGCTGCCCATGTGGTCGATCTGCTGGACTGGTTTGGGCTGCATCCCTCAGCGAAATGGATCTCCCCGGCTTATCTGCCCGAAGGCCTGCAAAGCTTTGCCGGCAAGAGCATCTACGCACCGGGCTGGCACTTCGGCTTCAACATTCCGGCCTTCCTGATCGTGCTGTTGCTGACGGTCGTGCTGGTGCGCGGCATCCGCGAGACGGCCGAGGCCAACAACGCCATGGTGGCCCTGAAGCTGACGGCCATCCTCATCTTCGTCTTTTCCGCCATCGACTTTATCCACCCCGCGAACTGGCACCCCTTCGCTCCGAATGGTATGTCTGGCATCCTGGCCGGCGGATCGATCATCTTCTTCACCTACATTGGCTTTGACTCCGTCTCGACCGCTGCCGAAGAGTGCCGGAATCCTCAGAAGGACATGCCGATCGGCATTATCGCCACTCTGATTGTCTGTACTGTGCTCTACATTGCCGTGGCCGTCTGCCTGACCGGGCTAGTGCCCTGGCAGTCGATGGTTGGGGACGCAGCGCCGGTGGTAAACGCGCTGAAGAAATTGTCTCTGCTGCCGGGTGGTCACGCGCTGCGCTGGGTGCGGCTAACGGTGGTGCTGGGTGCGCTGATGGGCATGCTCTCTTCCCTGCTGGTCTATCAGCTTGGCCAGTCACGCGTGTGGTACTCAATGTCGCGCGATGGGCTGCTGCCGCGCATCTTCAGTCACGTACACAAAAAATATCGCACCCCGGCTTTTTCCACCTGGGTGGCAGGCTTCGCGGTGGCCATCCCTTCGGGACTCTTCGACATCGGCACCCTCGCCGACCTGTCGAACATTGGCACACTGTTTGCCTTCGTCCTGGTCTCGATCGGCGTGCTGGTGCTGCGGTATCGAGAGCCGGAGCGTCGGCGTGGCTTTCGCGTTCCCGGCGGACCGGTGATCCCGGTGCTCAGCGTACTGTTCTGCGTTCTGCTGATGAGCGGGTTGCCGATCATCACCTGGTTCCGCTTCTTTATCTGGCTGGGCATCGGCCTGCTGATTTACTTCTTCTACAGCCGCCACAGATCGGAGTTTGCGGCAAAACCGCGATAGCTCAGTTGTATCCTGCGTCGCCGGGGCACTGATAGAATCTGGCATGGAGACGATCCACAGCTTTATCCGCCGCCTGCCCAAGGCTGAGTTGCACCTTCACCTGGAAGGCACGGTCACCCCCGCTACACTGGTGGAGCTGAGCACGCTTGGCGACAGAACGCCGATGACACTCGACGAGGCCGAGGCTCTCTATCACTACACCGATTTTTCCGGTTTTTTACAGGCCTTCAAGACCGTGGTGATGGAGCTGCGCGGGGCGACGGAGTACGAGCTGGCTGCCTGGCGCATGCTTCAGAAGCTGGCGGAACAAGGCGTGCGTCACGCCGAGGTTTATATCTCCGTCGGCGTGATCTTTCGGCTGCGCCCGGACCAGGATAAGGCAGATCCCGCGCTCTTTCAGAAGATATTCGGAGGTCTCGAACGCGCCCGCGAACGCGGCGAACGCGAACTGGGGATCACGCTTTACTGGATCTTTGACGCAGTCCGGCACTTCACCGTGGAGGAAGCAGCGCGGGTCTTTCGGCTGGCAGCCGCAATGCGCGCCGAGCACCCGTCGATCATTGGCATCGGGCTAGGCGGCGATGAGCGCATGACAAGGTCCGAGCCGTTTCGCGCGCTCTACGCCGAGGCTGCCGCCGCTGGGCTGCGGCTGACCAACCACGCGGGCGAAACCACCGGCCCGGAAGCTATTCGCGAAGCACTCTCCATCGGCTCAGAGCGGCTCGGCCACGTGGTTTCGGCCATCCGGGATGCCGCTCTGCTCGACGAGTTGAAGACACGCCAAATTCCGCTGGAGCTGAACCCAACCTCCAACGTCCGCACGGGCGTCTGCCCAGCGCTTGCCGACCACCCCATCCGCCGCTACTTTGACCTCGACCTGCTGGTGACGCTCAACTCCGACGATCCGGCTTTTTTTGGCGCGACGTTGGCCGATGAGTACCGGATGGCGCATGAGGCGCATGAGTTTACGTGCGCGGAGCTGCGGCGACTGGCCGAAAATTCCTTCCGTGCGAGTTTTTTGCCGGAGGCGGAAAAGCGACACTGGCTTGACCAGATTGGTTCGTGTGGGTGAGCCCGAAAACACCATCCTGCTGGACAACAGGCGGCGGAGCTGGGGTATCATCGAGAGTATCAAAGGAGATTTTTCCATGGCCGACGACCAGATCCAGGACAATGCAGCACCGGTGAGCTGGCATGCAATGCGCGCGCTCGGATGGGTCTCGGTCGGACTGGGTATCGCGGCCGTGGGACTTCTGGTGGGTACGGAGCTGCGGAAGCGCTACCAGTTCAGCCACCGCACCCCGTATGACTTCTACTCGAACAGCGACGCGAACAGCGCGGGTGAGTTCGGGATGGGCGTATAGCGGCTGCTCCGAAGCTGAAAGCCGAAATGATCAGATATACAGGGAGTGAAAATGCTTTGGGGCGGCTGTGTGACAGTCGGCCCAAAGCATTCTTGCTCGATGTTTTTTGAATTGATCATAGTTCTGTGGAGCGGGAACGGAACAGCGTGGTGGCGCGGGCTATGAACTCAGCCAGCGTCACGGACCCCTGATCGCCTTTGCCTCGTGTTCGGACGCTGACGGCTTCGGCTTCGGCCTCTTTGTCGCCCATCACCAGCACGTAAGGCACTTTCTGGTTGGCAAAGTCGCGGATCTTGGCGTTCATCTTCTCGTTGTGGGAATCCAGCTCGACGCGCAGCCCGGCGGCTTCCAGCGCGGACTGCACGCTGCGGGCGTAGTCATGGTGGCGCTCGGCGATGGGCACCAGGCCCACCTGAACCGGTGCCAGCCAGAGCGGAAAGGCACCAGCATAGTGCTCGATAAGGACGCCAAAGAAGCGCTCAACCGAGCCGAAGAGCGCGCGATGAACCATGACCGGCTGATGGCGCGCGCCGTCCTCGCCGATGTACTCAAGCTCAAAGCGGGCCGGCAGGTTGAAGTCGAACTGCACAGTGGAAAGCTGCCACAGCCGCCCCAACACGTCCACCAGCTTGACGTCGATCTTGGGGCCGTAGAAAGCGGCTTCGCCAGGGATGGTTTTGTAGGCGATACCCTTGCGATCGAGCGCGCGCTGCAAACCGCCGACGGCGAGTTTCCAGTTTTCATCCGAGCCGGCGTAGTGGGCGCGATCGTTCTCGTCCCAGGTGGAAAGCTCGACCTTGAACTCGGCGAAGCCGAAGGTGGTGAGCACGGCCTCGGCAAAGTCGATGCAGGCAACCACCTCGTCCTCGATCTGTTCCGGGGTGCAGAAGATGTGGGCATCGTCCTGGGTGAAGCCGCGGACGCGCAGCAGGCCGTGCATGGTGCCCGAGCGCTCGTAGCGGTAGACATTGCCCAGTTCGGCCAGTCGCACGGGCAGTTCGCGATAGCTCTTGGGCGTGTTCTTGTAGATGAGAATATGCCCCGGGCAGTTCATCGGCTTCAGCCGGTACTCCGCATCGTCCAGCTCCATCGGGGTATACATGTTGCCCGCGTAGAAGCCCTCGTGGCCGGAGATTTTCCATAGCTCGCGGCGCATGACGTGCGGCGTGTAGACCAGCGAATAGCCGCGCCGGAGGCACTCCTCGCGCATCCAGTCTTCCATCACCTTGCGGATCATCGCACCCTTCGGGTGCCAGAAGATAAGGCCAGATCCTGCGACCTCCTGGATGCTGAAGAGATCCAGTTGCTTGCCCAGAACACGATGGTCGCGTTTGGCCGCTTCCTCGAGCCGGGAAAAGTGCGCCGTCATCTCCTTATCTGAGAAAAAGGCCGTGCCGTAGATGCGCTGGAGCTGCGGATTCTTCTCGTCGCCGAGCCAGTAGGCACCCGCCAGACTCAACACCTTTACCGCCTTCACGCGTCCGGTCGAGGGCACGTGCGGGCCACGACAGAAATCGACAAAACCGCCATTGCGATAGAAGCTGACGGCCTCGCCCGGCTGGGTAAACCGTGTGACGAAGTGCGTCTTCATGAACTCGCCTTCGCGGTCGAATTCAGCCAGCGCCTCCTCGCGCGGGCGCGATTCCTGGACGAATTTTTCGTCGCGCGCGATCACCTCGGCCATCTTCGCTTCAATGGCTGCGAGATCTTCCGGCGTGAAGGGCTTTTCACGGTAGAAGTCGTAGAAGAAACCCGCGTCGGTGGCCGGGCCATGACCCAGCTTGGTTTCCGGAAACAGCTCGAGCACAGCGGTGGCCATCACATGCGCCGCCGAGTGGCGCACAACCTTGAGCGCCTCGGCATCTTTCTCGGTGACCAGTGTCAGGCGAACGTCTTCGGTAAGGGGAGTGGCGAGGTCAACCAGCCGCTCGGTGCCTGCCTGCGCCGCGGCGTACATCTCCGCGTCACCTTCCTGTCCATGCTCAGCAGTCGTCTCTTCCGCCTGAGCAGCGCCGACAGGCGCAATACGCGCCACGACACAGACCGCGGCCAGTCGTGGTGAAATTCCGTTGGCAATCTCCAAGGGCGTCGTCCCCGCCACCACCTCGCGCACCGCGCCGTCCGGCAGGTGTACGGCAATCGTATTTCCGCTCATTCGTTCCCCATTCTTCGGTCCAACTGCACTCGACCGGGCATGCCAACACGCACTCCGTGCGCATCGGGACGCTCACCCACAATTCCCTCCAGAATATCTGTTCAGACTGCACCCGTCGAGCAGAGGCGGGGACAACAAAGCGCTAGCATTCACCGCCAGGCAATCACTGCGCGGGCGCGTAATTTTGTATTGGCCAAACGACCGACGTTGGCTTTCTTGATTTGAGGTGCTTTATTGACGAGAGTTCCGACTGTTGCTTGTCATTTTCGGTCTCTGTGAGGCCACTTCATGGCCTCCAGAGACACTACGCCCTTTTGCAGGGCCAGCCGATTGCGGTGTTTACAGATGCGCTCAATCTCGAAGTGCAACAAATCCATTTGGAGAGCCTCTGGGGAAGAGACGAACTGAAGTAGCTCAAGGAATGGAGAGAATTTCGGGCTTCTCCGCATTATGTTCAGGCAACTGATCGAGCAGGACCACATTAAGCAACGACTTATGTACCTGGATGCGGCCGTTGTAGCTGATGAAACCAAGCTTGCGAAAGCGATTCATAAAGAAGCTCACACGCGAGCGGGTGGTGCCAATCATCTCTGCCAGTGTTTCTTGTGTAATGTGCGGAATGAATGTCTCCGGTTCACCGGATTTTCCAAATTCCGCCATCAACAGAAGAATCCGCGCCAGACGTTTCTCGCTGGAGTTGAAAAGCTGATCGACAAGATCGGCCTGGGTCCGCATGCTACGGGTCAGCAGGAACCTGAGGAATATGTCGGCAAATGCAGGCTCGTCATGCATCACCTGGAGCATCTTGTTTCTGCTGATCTTGAGCGCCGTACAGGAGTTCACGGCGGTGGTAGTCGCCATGCGCAACCCGTCGGCTGACACGAGAGACTCCTCTCCAATAAAATCGCCGGCGGATAAAATGGTAATTGTGGCTTCTTTGCCTTTCTGCGAAACTACTGTGACTTTTGCTCGGCCCTTCTGCAGATAATACACAGAGTCCGCTGGATCGCCTTGGCAGAAGAAGGTCCCTTTGGGCTTCAATTCGACAACTGTCCGGCCAAGCCCGGTATGTGCCAGAAAGACTGCCGGATCGAAAGTTGTGCTGTCGTTTGTCAAAATGCTACCTCATGGCAGGTTATTTGCCTGACTTACTTCCCATGCCCGGGAACTGTCACTGCAATGCACGGCAATCGTAGTTTGCGGCGAATTGATCAAAAGCCGCACATCTTAGGTTGTGGAGAGGATACGAAAGCACCGCATTGTCACCACCTGCATCAGGTACGCACTCACTGGCCGCCTTCTGAAAGGCCAACGCAGATGGAAAAGAGTGTATCCAAGGAGCACCTGCAGATATGCCCAACCTAATTGGTATCATCGCCTGGATAAGGATGCCTGTCTGGTCAATCCAGCTCGCATTTCCTTCTTTCCACTTATTACAGGTCGAATTCCTAACTACGTTATGTGAGTGTTTTTGCCTGAAGGCCAGGTTGTAGCTTTCACTGGCATCGATGCAGTGCCGATGTTTGTTGAAGCAGTTGGTATGAGAGAGAGACTTAACTCCAAGGCGCGAGGGAAGGAGAGACGGGAAAAAACACGCCTGGGGAGGTGAGCCACCTGCCCGCTCTGGTATAACCATACACGGCTGCAAATAGGATACGCATACTGAGGGCAAGATCAACGTTCAATACAACATCGAGGGAGAAACCAATATGAATCGGCGATTTTTTTTACGCGCAACTGCTGCTTCGGCCGCTTTGTCCGTCGTGCCGAAGGTACTGCTGGCCGATGCTGCCCCTGCTCTTACTGCCTTGCTGACCATCCATCCCAGCCAGCGTGGATTTGCGATTGCCCCCGACTTTCTGGGACTCAGCTATGAGTCTGCCCAACTTGCACACCCGGAGTTCTTTTCCGTACAGAACGCGGACTTTGCCGGTTACTTGAGCGCCTTAAATCCAAATGGCGTGCTTCGCATTGGCGGCAATACCAGTGGGTACGCCTTTTGGGCGCCTCACCATCCGCAGGCTGCAAATGGTGGAAGCACTGTTCCTGAATCGGTCGGGCCAGATACTGGAGGCCCACTCTCGACATTTACGCAAACCACACCACAAGCCATTCGCAATTTGCGGGAATTTCTGGATCGTATTCAGTGGCGTTGTATTTATGGATTAAATTTCGCCAAAGGCACTCCGGAGCAAGCTGCCGAAGAGGCGGCAGCGGTGTCAGCCATTTTAGGGGATCGGCTTATCTGCTTTCAGTTTGGCAATGAAGTAGACAATTTTGCAAAGAAGGGTCTTCGTCCAGTGGGATATAACTATTCCGCCTTCGCGGTGGAATGGGCAAATTTTTACCATGCGGTGAATGCGCGCGTTCCCAATGTGAAGGTCGCCGGACCCGACAGCGCCAGCACTGGAGCATGGATAAGAGAGTTTGCAGAACAGTTTGGCAAGGAAGTAATGATGCTGACGACGCACTATTATGCGGAAGGTCCGCCGAGCGACCCCTCGATGACGATTGAGCGGCTATTGAATCCCGCCAATCCACGTTGGGACACTGGTATTCCAAACATTCGGGAGGCTATGGCAGAGTCGCATCTGCCCTTCCGGCTGACGGAAACCAATTCCTGCTTTCACGGTGGAAAACCTGGAGTCAGTAACACCTTTGCCTCATCCTTATGGGCGCTCGATTTGATGTTTCAGTTGGTTCAACTCGGGGGAAGCGGAATCAACTTTCACGGAGGCGGTTACGGATGGTATACACCTGTTGCCGGCACGATGGAGAATGGTTTTGTCGCGCGACCGGAGTACTACGCAATGTTGCTCTTCTCGCAACTATTGGGTGGACATGTGGTCTCCAGCCATCTGGATGCGCCGGAAGCTGCGACAGACTCAAGCCCGGCGCTCGTGTGCTACGCCCTGCAGAATGCGTCCGGCAAGTTACAGGCAGTGGTGATTAACAAGAGCGCTACTGCGAGTTACAAGATGACTGTGCAGGCAAATGCCGCAGCCGAGCGGATTCTGCTTCAAAGGCTGATTGCTCCCAGCCTGGAGGACCAGGCGGATGTGACGTTCGCCGGAGCCCCGGTGGGCATGCGAGGAGCATGGCGCGCGGAACGCAACGAGCACGTCAATCTGAAAAATGGCGCAGCGATTTGCTTCATTCCTGCAGCCAGTGCCGCTTTGTTGACTTGGGAAAGCTGATTTGCACCGAGGAGATCGCACGACCTCGGAGCGTTGGAACTGGAAGAGGTTAATGTTGCCCCCCGGGCGTCAAGAGACGGGGTAGTCCGTCGATGGGCTATAAACCAATAAAAAAGCCAGCATTTACGCTGGCTTTCGGATGTTCTTGGATTTCATTGGATGATGAAATGGTGGAGGCGGCGGGAGTCGAACCCGCGTCCGAAATCAATGTTAGCCGAGAGACTCCATGCTCAGTCTGTTCAGAGGATTCGCGGCTTCGGCTCAGAGCAGACAAGAAACCGACGACGCTAGTCCGATGATCTCATCGCAGCCACACGGACCGAGCGGCCACAACCAGCCTGCTGTGCGACGTCCGCTCTCAGCCCACAGGCGAAGCCGAGGAAGACGGCTGCTTACTTAATTAAGCAGCAAGTGCCAGATTGTTGTTGGCAATTGTTGTTTTGCAAGCGATTACGGGTGCCCGCACCCCGGCATGCCTCTCTGCCACTACCGATCCCGTCGAAACCGTGACGCCCCCGTTGGATGGCTGCATCGCGAACCCGATCTGGTCAGGTACAGCAATCCGATTGTAACCGGAATGCGGGTGTTCAGCCTAATTGCAGAGAGCGGTTGCTCGGAGACGGAGGCTATTCGTTTTCCAAATTGACGCTCTGGTACTCGCCGCGTTCAATAGCCGCACGAATCTGCGCGGGGGTTTTGCCCTGTTTGGTCTGCTCATAAGCGAAGGCACCCTCTTTGGCGCAGGTGGAGCACTCGGAGCCGTGCAGCCCTTCAAAACAGCTTCGCAGGCTGGTATGGCCCAGTTCGCGATCGCAGCGGCAGTAGCAAGGCAGCTGATAGAGCACACTCGAAACTTGCGCCGCCTTCTGGTAGACGTGCACCTGCCATGGGTAGCGAAAGTTTGGCCCGGTGAGCTGCTTGCCGCTCAGGATCGGTGGCAGGCTGCTTACTTTCAGCGGAGCCGAGGGGTGATAGGCAGGGACGTCGTAGGACGGGTTCATCCACTGCGCATAGCTGGCAATCGTTCCAACAGCCAATAGGATCGCCATCGCCCAACGCACCGGGAAAATCCTCTTCATGAAGCTGCCTCCACAGACAAAGATTACAAAAACATACTATCGCAGCCACCTCGCGCGTACGGAGAGATTGACCGCATCGGCAGATCAAAAAAAAGACGGCACGAACGTGAGTTCGTGCCGGGAGGCCAGTGACGCAACTTACTTCTTGTGCGATCAGGGTGGGAGACTCAGTACCACCTCGACCACAACATCTACAGCTTACAATAGATTTTTTGAAAAAGAAATACCAAAATCAAAATAATTATAAAAATTATTCTGCGTTTTTTGGGGCGGATACACACGGTTTCACGCGGACTCCGCGCATGGATATTTTGCCAGAGGAAGCACGAAAGTGCTGTCGTGCTTCCTCATCCACAATAAATACAGTGAGATATGGTAATGTTTTTCTTCAATTTCAATTATCCGAGGCGAACGGAATGAAGCCGTTCTGATCCATGAAGGTGTCTCTGGACACAAACCTTCTGCTTGCAAAAAGCAAGCGACTTCTACGAAAAAGCATAATTGCGTCGGATATATGTAATTTTGTATGCAGTTTGGATCGCGAAGGCCACCTGTGGCCCGGAGCAACGTCGATATCGAAACAGCGGCCGTCAGGCGGATTTTAACTGGTTGATTGCAGTGGCAAGTGTCACATCACGTTCGGTGACGCCGCCGGAATCATGGCTGGAGAGGGTGAGCGAAACACGGTTGTAGCGGATATCGATGTCCGGATGGTGGCCTTGTCGCTCTGCGAGCGCCGCGAGATCGTTGACAAATTGGATGGCAGCAACGAAATCGGGGAATTCAAAACTGCGTCTGAGCGCATCCGGGCGAAGCTGCCACCCAGGCAGCGTAGCAGCGAATTGGAGAAGTTGATCGGAATCAAGCCGAGGCAAGGTGTACCTCCGGTTTACTTTTCGTGCTGGTTAAGAACGTGGCGCTCGACCTCATTCTGGATGGTGGAAATCGAGTACTCGTGGGCCTCCATCTCATCGCGCAGATCTGCCCAGAGATCGGTCGGAATTTTGACAAAGGCTTCAACCACGGCTGGGTCGAACTGGCTTCCTGCGCAACGAAGGATTTCCAATCGGGCGGTGTCAAAGGTGTTTGCTTTGCGATAGGGGCGATCGCTGGTGATTGCGTCCAGCGTATCGGCGATGGCAAAGATACGCGCGCCGATGGGAATCTGATTGCCCATCAGACCTCTGGGATATCCCGAGCCATCGTAGTGCTCCTGGTGGGAATGGACAATCTCAGCAACCTTGCTCAGATATGGAATTTTCTCCAAAATCCGGAAGCCGCGCGCGCAGTGCTCGCGCATAATTATCTGCTCTTCCGGGGTGAGTTTGCCCGGCTTGCGCAGGATGGCGTCGGGGATGGCTATCTTTCCGATGTCATGGAGAAATGCGCCGCGAGCGATGGTCTTGATCTCTTCGGCATCCAGATTCATTGCTCTCGCCAGGACGATGGTGTACGCGGTGACGCGACGCGAGTGACCCTCCGTCTCCGAGTCCTTGAGGTCGAGCGCATCGCCAAGCGCCTCGAGCGTAATGTCGTAGGACCGCTCAATATCGGTGACCGCACTCTGCAATTGGCGCGTCCGGGCGGCGACCATCTCTTCGAGGTTCTTACGGTATAGGCGCGTATCGCGAATGGCATCGCGTCGTCCGATCGCGCGCTTCACCGTATCCAGCAACTGCTCGCGTTCAAAAGGTTTAATGAGATAGTCGGTAGCTCCGCGCCGCATCGAATTCACAATGACTCCCACATCCTGGATTGCGGTGACAATCACCAGAGGCGTGTGGGGCTGTTTGCTCCGAATACGATCCAGCAATTCGACCCCTGAACCATCGCGTACTACGAGGTCGCAGAGAATGACGTCGAAGTGTTCCTTATTGATGAGTTCGACAGCTTCCTGCGCTCCAGCGGCAAGGCACACCTTGTAGTTGCTGTAGTGCAGGATTGCACCCACCATGGACCGCATGTGCGGCTCGTCATCAACTACAAGGATATTTCCATCAAACTGCATCGACGTTGTCGCCCCAGGGGAAATAGCGTGACAATCCGGTTCCTCTCAGTATGCTCTATTGGAGAGGTTTCATAACAGACCAAGGACAGGTTACGAAAGTATGCATGCGGAGGAAAAGCGCGGCCGCCGCTGATTCGGACGGCGACTTGGAACGGGATTTCTGCTTCCAAATTGAGTCAATCTTTCTTTTGGCGACGCAAAGCTGCCCAGTTTTCTTTTGTAAACTGCCGACTGCGAGCGACAGCCAGGGAATCAGGCGGAACATCGCGCGTGATGCAGGAGCCTGCGCCGATGTACGCACCGTCCCCGACAGTGACAGGAGCGACCAGAGTGCTGTCGCTGCCCACGAATGCGCCTGCGCCAATCTCGGTCGGATGCTTTTTCTGGCCGTCGTAGTTGCAAGTTATGACGCCGGCACCGATGTTGGCGCCGGCTCCGACGGAGGCGTCGCCGAGATAGCTGAGGTGTCCGACTTTGGCCCCCTTGCCCAGCCGCGCTTTCTTCATCTCGACGAAATTACCGACGTGCGCCTCAGCCGCGACATTACTTCCGGGACGCAGATGAGCAAAGGGGCCAATGGTGGCATCGGCCTCGATTGCAGAGTCGCTGATGACGCAATGGTTGCGCAGTATAACCCGGTCGGCGACCGAGGCATTTTCCACCACACAGCCGCTGCGAATGAGACAGTCGGCACCGATGCGCGTGGAACCGAGCAACTGGACACCCGGCTCAATGACGGTGCCTGCGCCGATTTCCACCTGCGGACCGAAGACGCTTTGTTCCGGATACAGCAGGATTGCTCCGGCGGAGCGAAGACGATGGATGGTGCGGTTGTGTTCTTCGGGATCGCACAAAACCTGCTGAACGGAAGAGATCAATGGACTTGCTCCTTTTCTGAAGCTAAGCCTCGTTGGATGCATGAGTCAAACACGACCAGGCAGCGGAGGAAGACTGAGGATGAAAGCTGGAGCAGAGTTTGACCGCACGGCTTGAATCGCCGTATTCTCCAGTGGTTCAGGCGTGGCGCGGAGTTGCGAACCGACATTCGTCCGCCTCACAGGAGCCAAGTGTATGGTTGGTGCTGCCGAACTGCAAAAGGAAGCATGCAAACCGCTGCTGATTCGCCGCGTGGCCGTGTTGGGAGCCGGAACGATGGGCGCACGGATTGCAGCGCATGTTGCCAACGCTGGAATTCCCTGCCTGCTGCTGGACATGGCACAACAAGATTCGACGGAGCGCAACCGCCTGGCCGTAAAGGCGCTGGATTCACTGCTGAAGACGCGTCCGGCGGCATTTTTTACACCTTCGTGTGCGATGCTAGTGACCGTCGGAAACTTCGACGATGACCTGCAGCAACTGGCCACCTGCGACTGGGTGATTGAAGCGGTAACCGAAGACCTGGGGATCAAGTCTTCGCTGTTACAGAAGGTGCTGCCGCATCTGAAACCGAAGACACTGCTGACGACGAATACCTCGGGACTGCCCGTGGCACAGATTGCCGACGCGACGGGGATGAATGCGGAGACTCGTAGGCGATGGTTCGGGACGCATTTCTTCAACCCGCCACGCTACATGAAGCTGCTTGAAGTGATTCCGACGGCAGAGACGGATCGTGGACTGCTGGCGGGCTTCAGTGTGTTTGCGGATCGAATTCTGGGCAAGCAGGTGGTGGAAGCACGCGATACGCCAAACTTTATCGCCAATCGCATCGGGGTTGCGAATATGTTCTGCGCCTCGCGACTGGCGCTGGAGCAGGGATTGACGGTGGAAGAGGTGGACGCGCTGACGGGCAGCGTGCTCGGCTGGCCACGCACCGGGACGTTTCGCCTGGCGGATATGGTGGGAATCGACGTGCTGGCGCATGTGGCGGCAAACTTCCGGGAGTCCGGACAGAGCGAAGCCGCGCTGGGACTGGTGCGGACGATGGTGGAACGAGGCTGGCTGGGCGACAAGACAAAACAGGGTTTCTACAAAAAAAAACGACTGGCGGACGGAAGCGAAGAGCGGCTTGCGCTCGACCTGAAGACGATGGAATATCGTCCATTGCTGAAGGCGAAGTTGCCGTCGCTGGATATGGCGAAGAATGTAGCAAGCCTGCCGGAACGGCTTCGAACATTGCTGGCGGCGGACCCGGCAAGAGACAAGGCGGCGGCGTTTCTGTGGCCGCTGCTGGCCAACGTGTGGAACTACGCGGCGGAGCGGATCGGCGAAGTGGCAGACGATGGCGAGTCCATCGATCGCGCGATCTGCGCGGGATTTAACTGGCAATTTGGACCGTTCGCAATGTGGGACGCGGTCGGTGTGGCGGATTCCGTGGCACGCATGAAAGCGCTGGGGCTGCCGGTGAGCGAGCGTGCAGAGGCGATGCTGGCTGCAGGAATTGCAAGCTGGTACACACCTGATGGCAATCGGTTTTATCAGCCTGCGAGCGTTGGCTACGAACCAGTGAAACCGAAAGCGGGTCACGCGATGGTGGCCACGTTCCGCCGCACGCAGGAGCGTGTGGTGCGCGGGAATCCGGGCGCTTCGCTGATTGATCTGGGCGACTGTGTTGGCTGCATCGAGTTGCATTCGATGAAGTCGGCCATTGGGGGCGATGTGGTGGCTCTGGTCACTTCGGCTCTGGCGGCGGGCAGCGAATCTGTGCGGGATTTTTGCGCTTTCGTCCTCACGAGCGATGCGGAGAATTTTTCTGTCGGTGCAAACCTGATGCAGTTGCTTCTTGCCGCGCAGGAGGGAGACTGGGATGAGGTGAATCTGGCGATTCGCGCCTTCCAGGCAATGACGGCTGCGATCAAATTCTGCCCGCGGCCGGTGGTGGTTGCGCCGTACGGGCTGTGCCTGGGAGGCGGCACAGAGATGGCACTGCATGCAGCGCAGCGCCAGCCGCATGCAGAGACCTATATGGGATTGGTCGAAGTCGGCGTCGGGCTGATTCCCGGAGGAGGCGGCACGAAAGAGATGGCTCTGCGGGCGCTCGACTCAAGCGCGAACTTTGCGCCTCCGGAGCCACGCGATCCCGCATCGAAGTTTGCGCAGTCGGCCGAATACGCGACGGCGCTGAAACGTTCGCTGGAGACGATTGCGATGGCGAAAGTTTCTACCTCGGCGGCGGAAGCGCGTGAGATTGGACTGCTGCGCTCACAGGACCGTATTACGATGAATCGCGAGCGTCTGCTGCTGGATGCCAAGGCACAGGCGCGCCTGCTGGCCGAGATGGGCTATGTGGCTCCGCAGCCGCGCGAGACGATTCCTGCCGCGGGCATGCCGGTGCTGGCGATGCTGGAGACGGGAATTTATCTGATGGGCGAGGCTGGATTCGCAAGCGAACACGACCAGAAGGTGGCGCGCAAAGTGGCGCACGTTCTTTGCGGCGGGCGGGTGACGGCGGGAACTCCGGTCAGCGAGCAGTATCTGCTGGATATTGAGCGCGAAGCATTCCTGTCGCTTTGTGGCGAACGCAAGACTCTGGAGCGGATCGCACATACGCTGAAGACAGGCAAGCCCCTGCGAAACTGATCGACTGAAGGACGAAAAGAAATCGGCCGAACGAGATCGGAATGAAGAGATGGAAGTCAATTTCGCAGTGGATGGTTCTGCTGCCTTTCGTGTGCGCGGCGACGCCGCTTTGCGCGCAGATGAATGTGGAAGTCGTGGCCAGAGGTTCCGTTCGCATCGACGGAAAAGTCGAGCAGTACAGCTTTCGCCGTCTACCAGTCTCTTCCTTTCCGGAGCTTCCGCCAGAGGTCGCCACGGCGCTGCTGCAACGCGGCTGCATGATCCCGCAGACCTGGCAGGCCCATCGGCCGGAGAATGTGATTCACGGCAGCTTCCGGCAGAATGGCTCAGAGGACTGGGCTGTGTTGTGTTCGGTCCGTGGAGAGACTTTGCTGCTGGTATTTTTTGCTCAGGCATCTCCACAGCACCCGCAGGAGCTGGCGCAGTGGACGGAGCAATCCCGTTTGCAGCGCCACGATCCCAGCGGCGTGCTGGGCTTCAACTGGGGAATCGATGCGGCGTCGCCGGAGCAGTTCCGCGATGCGCTGGCCGGGCAGGACAATCCGCCCGCACTGCCGGATCATGATGCGATCGCCGATAGCGTCATCGATCGGAAGACAATCTATCACCTGTACCGACAGGGCAAATGGAAAGAGTACGAGGCGGACGAGTGAAGTCCCCAGGGAGTGGAGCGATGGAAGAGGCAGTGATTGTGAGCGCGGTGCGAACGGCGGTAGGTCGGTCCGGCAAAGGCGTGTTTGCAACCACGCGACCCGAGGAGCTGGCGACGGTGGCAGTGCATGGGGCGCTTGCCCGCGTACCGGCGCTGGAGCCGACGATGCTGGGCGATGTGGTCTTTGGCTGTGCTCTACCCGAAGGCGAACAGGGATGGAACATTGCTCGCTACATAGCGCTGCGCGCCGGATTGCCGGTGGAGATCAGTGCAATGACGGTGAACAGACTGTGCGCCTCCGGGCTGGAAGCGATCGCTCAGGCGGCGATGCGCGTCCAGACAGGAGCCGCGCGCGCAGTGCTGGCCGGCGGCGTGGAGTCGATGAGCATGATTCCGATGAGCGGCAACAAGCCCAGCCCGAATCCGTGGCTCGCGGAGCACTATCCGGCCGCGCTGCTGACGATGGGATTGACGGCTGAGCGCGTCGCCAGGCGCTACAACGTAAGTCGTGAGGATCAGGACGCTTTTGCGATGGAGAGTCATCGTCGCGCGCTGGCCGCACAGGCAGAGAATCGTTTCACGGAGGAGATCGTTCCGGTGACGGTGGAGCGGATCACGCTGGCGGACCACTCAGTGAAGACGGAAGTACAACAGACAACGGTGAGCGCAGATGAAGGTCCGCGCGCGGATACTTCCCTGGAAACGCTGGCAAAGCTGAAACCAGCCTTCCAGTCGAATGGAAGCGTAACGGCAGGCAACAGCTCGCAGACCTCCGATGGCGCAGCAGCGACTGTGGTCGTGAGCAAGTCGTTCGCCAAGGAACTTGGTCTGCGACCTCTGGCGCGGTTCGTGGGCTACTCGACTGCCGGATGCCTGCCGGAAGAGATGGGGGCGGGGCCAATCTACGCAATTCCGAAGGTGCTGCTCCAGTCAGGAATCCATCTGGAAGAGATCGCCCGCATTGAGTTGAATGAAGCCTTCGCTGCGCAGTCGCTGGCAGTGATCCGCGAGTTAGGGATGGACCCGGCGCGCGTCAACGTCAACGGAGGCGCAATCGCGCTGGGGCATCCTCTGGGCTGCACCGGCTCCAAGCTGACCGCGACGCTGCTGAGTGAGTTGCGGCGCAGCGGGTCACGCTACGGGATGGTGACGATGTGCGTCGGCGGAGGAATGGGAGCAGCGGCTATCTTTGAGAATCTGACATAAGAACTGAGTCGTCTGCGGCAAGAATGGCGCGAGAATTCCAGGAATCCGCGTCGGAGAGAAAATACATCGCAAAAGCATTCTCCGCAGATCGGCTGGACGATCCCTCTCGCATCTCTCAGTCAGCGCCTGGATCAGCGCGTATTATTTCCGCTTTGCGTTGTTGGCCGCGCTGTTGGCAGTATCCTGGCCGTTCGTGGGATCCTTGTGCAGAAACTTCCGCGAGATATCCGGCCAGAACTCCTGAAAAATCGGACCAGAACCGCCCTCGGCGGTCACCAGCAGGCCATTGGTGAAGGTGAGGGTGACGCCCCGCTCATCGGGTGGAGCGTACAGGTTTGAAATGCCACCGGCAGCTATATTTCCCAGCACATTCGAGTAGTTCGGCTCTCATTTCCCGGTATTGTCGTGCCGACAGATAACGTTCGTGGCCAGCGCGTAGAGCAGACGATGGGTCTTGGAACCGTATCCGAGGCGGAAGTAACGCGGGTCCTGGTGCAGCAGCGCCGGAAAGAGCGCATTCCCCAGCATCGTTCCCTGGTGTTGAAGTTTGGAACCACCCCGAGAACGCGCTGCTTCTGCTGCTGGCGAATCTGCTCCTCGGCCAGCGCCTTCTGGGATTTTCTCTGCGCGGGCGTCGATGGTTCAGCAGTCCCCGAACTCACACCTGACTGCCCTGCCGGACTGGTTGTGGAACTCCCTGCAGCAGCGGACGATGATGCTGGAGCCGCATTCTGTTCTTCATAAGCGCCCTGGGACTCGGAGATCATCACGGTTCGCTCAAAGTGTGGTGCTGGCGTCTCGGGCAAATTCTCCAAGGGGACAACTTCCGATTGCGCGTTCCCGTCCACTGTGTTCCGAATGGTTGAGGCAGCACTGCTCATGCTCTGCTTTGGAGAGTACGCTGCAAGCGGAAGAGCCGAAAAAGCGAGTGCGAGGCTCAATAAAAAAGAGTAGAAAATCAGACAGATCGGGGTCTTCATTCGAAGATATATCTCTGTCACGCATCTATGACCTGGATTAGGCAGCCATCGTCGAAAGTCCCAGGCGGGTGAAATATCGCAAACCGTCGCTGCGCAACAGCCCAGGGATGGCGACCATCGGGGCAACATGATCTCTCGCTTCCAGATGACAGATACCCTCACGATCGCAGCCGAGAAGAGGCCTGGCGCAGACGTTACGCACTTCTGCGCAGGCTAAAACGCTTGGATCAAACATTTCGCTGAGTGTCTCTCTGGTAAGACGGATCAATACAGTCTGAAGTCGCAGGGATCGGGAGTTTTTCGTGCGAAAAGCGCCGACTGCGTGAGGAATTCTTCCCCTTCGCCACCAACGTCGGCAGACCCCGACGATAGAAATGCCGTGGCGTTGGGAGCGATCCCCGCGGAATCCCCTGTAGTTGAGATTGTTCGTATGGCTTGCTGTGCAGTTCGCTTTCGATTCCGGGCAGCCCGACAATCTAACCCTTCGCTTTTCGGACGGCAGCAGTCAGCGCGGGCACCACTTCAAAGAGGTCGCCGACGATACCGTAGTCTGCGATCTCGAAGATCGGTGCATTCTCATCCTTGTTGATGGCGACCACACATTGTGAGCCTTTCATGCCGACCAGATGCTGGATGGCTCCGCTGATGCCGACGGCCAGATACAGCCTGGGCGCGACGGTCTGGCCGCTGCTGCCCACCTGGCGCTCCATAGGCAGCCAGCCTGCGTCGCAGATGGGCCGCGAGGCTGCCAACTCTGCGCCAAGGGCATCCGCCAGATCCTTGATCAGTGCGATGTTGGCTTCGTCCTTGATGCCGCGACCAACGCTGACGATGAGCGGAGCCGAGGAGAGGTCGACGGTCTGCGCGGCGGCCCGAAACGGCTCGCTGGGAGCGGTGCGGATCGCAGAGGCATCCAGTTCCGGAACGAAGGTTTCGATGGCCACGCTGGTCGCCGTTGGTGCATCGGCGCGGAAGGCGCCAGCCTGTACGCTGATAAGGCAGGGCGCGGGCGAAGCCGCGCGATACTGGCCGTTCAGCTTGCCCTGAAACAACTGGCGTGTGAAGGTGACGCGGCCTGCATCCGCCTGAAAGCCGGTGACGTCGCTGATGAGTACGCGTCCCAGGCGCGTGGCCAGCCGCGGGGCAAAGTCGCGCACCTCGTAGGTGTGTGGGAAGAGCACGAACTCAGGTTGGAGTCGGGAGATGAGCTGCACACAGGCCGCCGTGTAACCGTCAGCGGTGTAGTGAGCCAGCAGAGGATGGTCGAGCGCGTAAATAGCGGAAGCCGCGCCGAGCGCCGAGAATCCTGTTCCGTTCGCTGTGCCGACCATCGCCGCTGCGAGCACGGCTCCGGTGGCGGAGGCGAGCTTTGCGCCGGCAGCCAGGGCTTCCAGCGAGATGCGGGTAGGTTCTCCGGATTTGGCTTCAAGAAAGACGAGAACGGTGCTCATAGAACACGGACCTCCTGCTGGAGCTTTTCCACCAGCGCCGCTGCCGCTTCAGCGGGCGTGCCGGAAAGAATCTGAGTGGTTTTCTGTCGACTGGGCAACGCCAAGGAATCCAGCAGGACGACGGGAGTCGGGGCGACGCCGAGCGAGTCGGCGGGAACTGCGCGCAGTTCCTTCGTCTTGGCCTTCTTGATTCCCATCAGCGTGGCGTAGCGCAGTTTTGTGTTGCCGCTCTGGATGGTGAGCAGAGCGGGTGTAGGCATCTCGATGTGCTGGAACCAGCCGTCTTCGAGTTCGCGCAGGACTTTGAGTCCGGTATCGGCCTTTTCGATCTTGAGGATGAGGCTGGAGTGGGGAATGCCCATCAGCTCGGCGAGAATGACGCCGGTCTGGCCAAGGCCGAGATCGTCCGACTGCAGGCCGGTGAGGATGAGGTCGGCGGCTTCGTTGCGGATGGCGGCAGCCATCAGGCGCGCGAGGCCCAGTGCGTCGTAGTCGGCAAGCGTGTCGCTGACGATATGAATCCCGCGGTCAGCGCCCTTGGCAAGTGCTTCGCGGATGGTTTGGCCTACACGTTCGGGTCCGGCGCTGAGGACGATGACTTCTCCGCCGTGCGCTTCCCGCAGCAGCAGCGCCTCTTCGAGCGCGTAGGCGTCGGACTCGTTCATGCGGAATTCAACGTCGTCGAGCGCGATCCACCGGCCCGCTCCGTCAATGCGAATGCGGACATCGCGTTCGGGAACCTGTTTGATGGCAACGATGATCTTCATAGGCTTCCTTGTCGGCTTTTCCTGGTCGGCTTTCCGTCTCAGGCCAGAGGCGCATCGTGCGACTCGGGCGTGCTTCGGGGCAGCGCCGCAGCGGCGATCTGGGCAATATCAAGAAGCTGTGGCGCACCGTCGCCCCGGCTGGCCAGCGCATCCCGAAACATGGTATTGCAGAAGGGGCACGCAGCCCCAATTGTAGCCGCTCCGGTGGCCACAAGCTGTTGTACGCGGGTTTCGCTGACACGCGCCCCCTGCTCTTCGCCGAGGAAGGCCAGACCACCGCCTGCGCCGCAACAGAAGCTGCGCTCATGCGAGCGCTCGGCCTCAATCAGCGTGCCGTTGGCGCGGATGACAGAACGCGGCTCTTCATAGACGTTGCGGTAGCGGCCCAGATAGCAGGGATCGTGGAAGACGGTCTTGCCGGTAGAGTCGGTCGAATTTTCACCGTTCTTTGGCAACCGTGACTGATAGCGGGCGAGAAACTCGCTGTGATGCTCGATCTCCGGCGGCGTTCCGTAAGCTTTCCAATCCTCGGCGATGGTGCGTACGCAATGCGGGCAGATGGAGACGATCTTCTTCACCTTGTTCTGCGCGAAGGTTTCCAGATTGCTTTCAGCAAGCTGCTGGAAGACGAGATCGTTACCCAGGCGACGCGCGGGGTCACCGGTGCATTTTTCTTTGCGCAGGACACCGTAGCTGGCACCGAGATAGCGCATGACTGCGACGAAGGAGCGGATGATTTCGCGGCCCTTGGGATCGTAGCCGCCCATGCAGCCGAGCCAGAGACAGTACTCCTGCGAGCCGTCGAAGACGGGCAGTTCTTCGCGGGCCACGAATTTGTCGCGTTCCGACTGGCCCATGCCGAGGGCGTTGCCGTTGCGTTCGAGGGCGAGGAAGAGCTTGCCGCCGTGGTCGTCGTCCCATTCGCCGGTGTTGACTGCGCCACGCCGCAGGCCAACGATGACGGGCAGGTGCTCGATGCCGACCGGACATTGGAACTCACAACTGCCGCAGGTGGTGCATTGGAAGGCTGCCTGCTGCGAGTTGTAACGGCCGAGCAGCGGCTCTTCGCTGGCCGGGCCGTATTCGTTGAGGTAGCCGCGCAGGCCGAGGATGATCTCGCGCGGATTCAGCTCTTTGCCGGTGTTGGCTGCCGGACAGTGCTCGGTGCAGCGACCGCACTCGACGCAGGAGTAGACCTGGAGCGCAGTGAGCTGAGTGACGTCCCTGCCAGTGACCATGCCGAAATCGTCGTCGTTGGCCAGAGGCGGAATGCGGCTGAAGCCGCCGCGGGAGAGAAAGACGGTTGCCGGGCTGAGGATCAGGTGCAGGTGCTTGGTGTGAGGCACGAGCGGCAAAAAACTGAGCAGCGTGAGAGTGTGCGCCCACCACAACAGACGTGCAGCCATGCTCTGGTCGGAGACGAAGAACGCGCCGAGGTAGGTGACCATCAGCAGAAAGATCAGCCCGGCGATGATGCCAGACTCCCAGGAGACGGTGTGATCCTTGTGAGCGAGCCAAACGGGCCGGACGATGAAGCGGCGAACGAAAAGACCGGCGATGGAGACGGCGCAGGCCACGGCAAAGAGCGCGGCGAAGAGAAAGTAAAAATGGCTGAAGAAACCGGACGAATCCAGGAAACCGAAGCCAAAGCCGGTGGCGATGTGGTTGGCGGTGACCAGGACAAAGGCCAAAAAGCTCCAGAAGACGAGTGCATGAGCGAGGCCGGGCAGGGGACGCTCGCGAATGACCTTGGTCTGGCAGAGCACCTCCCGAAAGAAATCCCAGAAGCGCCTGGAGAGCGGGAAAAGCCGGAAGTCGGCGTCCTTGCGGGCACTGAGAATGCGCTTGAGGACGGTGCCAAAGCGCCGCCAGAAGAGCCAGCCAGCGGCGGCGATCAGAGAGGCCAGCAGCAGCTTTTCGTCGAGCGAAAAGTAGAGCGGCTCGGCGGGCACGAGGCCGGGCAGGACGACAGACGCGATGCAGGAAGCGAAGCCGGTGGAGTTGGGAGGAACGGCCAGAAGCATACTTACCCTCTGAGTTGTTCTACTCCATCGGACGCAGGATTGGCACCAACCCTGTTGGAGCAGTTTGGATGAGGTGGACATTACGCAGACAAGAGCTGCGTCGGCATCCGGCACCGCCCGCCGGGGCCAGCATCGCTCACTATACGGCAAAAGCCTCATGCGGGCCTATCTTCGCCTGCAGGTCTTGGCCAACCGGTCTTCGCCGACCGGGCAGCACTGTTGTAGAGTGGGTAGCGGATTCGAGCGGAGGTTTGACGATGATGAAAACGATTGTTTCCCTGTTGTCGGCGATTGTCAGCCAGAGGATTGCCCACAGGATGCTTGCAGGGCTTGCGTTTGTCGGATTGGTGCTTGCCGGGCTACCGATGTGCGCGCAGCCGCAGAAGAGTTCCACGGGATTTGTGCACACCGAAGGCCGACTCCTGGTGGATGGCTCAGGCCACAAACTGCTGCTGCGGGGGACGAATCTGGGCAACTGGCTGATCCAGGAAGGCTACATGTTTCACTTCGACGGTGGGCCGCAGTCGGCGAGAGAGATCGAAGCACTGACCAGGGAGCTGATCGGTCCCGTGGAGGCGGAGCAGTTCTGGAAGCAGTATCGTCAGGCGTACATCACGAAGGCCGACATCGACTTCATCGCGCGCGAAGGCTTCAACACGATACGGATTCCGTTTCACTATCGGTTTTTCACGCCGGGCAACGACGAGGGATTCGCACTGCTCGATCCGGTGATTGCCTGGGCCGCTGCCGACCATCTATACGTCGTGCTGGATATGCATGCCGCGCCGTGCGGACAGAATGGCGCGAATATCGACGATAGCTGGGGCTACCCGTGGCTCTACGATCTGCCGGAGTGTCAGCGCCAGACGGACGCAATCTGGAAACGCATCGCGGCGCACTACAGCAGCAATCCGACCGTGCTCGGCTATGACCTGTTGAATGAGCCAATCCCTCATTATCCCCGGCTGGCGAAGTACAACTCGAAGCTGGAGCCGGTCTATCGCGGGATCGTAGCCGCGGTTCGTTCGGTGGATACGCATCATGTGGTGATTCTGGGCGGCGCGCAATGGGATACGAATTTCACCGTCTTCAGCAAGCCGTTCGACGCAAACGTGATGTACACCTTCCACAAATACTGGATGCCGCCTGTCCAGACGCAGATTCAGGCATATATCGACTTCAGCGTGAAGTACAACGTGCCAATCTGGATGAGCGAGTCCGGCGAAAACAAGGACGCCTGGGTGCAGCAGTTCCGCGAGTTGCTGGACAGGAATCAGATCAGCTGGACTTTCTGGCCCTACAAGAAGATGGACGCGCAGTCGGCGCTGGTGAGCTTTGACCGGCCCGCCCATTGGGACGAGATTGTCGCCTTTGCGGCGCACAAATTCACGATGGGCGACAGCGAAAAAGCCGTTGCGGCGCGTCCGCCGCAGGCAGAGATCGATGCGGCTTTCCGCGACCTGCTGGTGAAGGTGCGGTTCGAAAACGCGCATCCGAATCCCGGGTATCTGCGCGCGCTCGGAGCACCTGTTCCGTGACGCAGCACAGCCGATAGACTGAAGGCATGAGGCGACGCCGATGATCGTCAACCTTGCCGAGCGAGCGCATAACCACAACTGGCGCGTGGACCCGATTGTGCGGTCGCTGCTGGATACGGATTTTTACAAGCTGCTGATGTTGCAGTTCATCTGGAAGCACTTTCCGGAGGTGCAAGCCCGCTTTACGATCTTCAATCGATCGGCGAGTGTGCGGCTGGCCGAACGGGTGGCCGAGGACGATCTGCGTCTGCAACTGGATTACGTGTGCGGATTGCGTTTTCGCAAGTCGGAGCTGATCTGGCTGGCGGGCAATACGTTTTACGGTACGCGCGGCATCTTTGAACCGCCGTTTCTGGAGTGGCTGGATCGCGATCTTCGCTTGCCGGAGTATGCGATCACTGTGGCCGACGGTCAGTTGAGGCTGGAGTTTTGTGGTAACTGGGCGCAGGTGACGCTGTGGGAAGTGTATGCGCTGGCGATCCTGAGCGAGCTGAAGACGCGGGCGGCGCTCAGCGAGCTGAGCGAGTTCGAGCTGGACATTCTGTATGCGCGCGCTAAGGCTCGGCTGTGGGGAAAGATCGAGCGTTTGCGCGGCGTGCCGGGGCTACGCGTGGCTGACTTTGGCACGCGGCGCAGGCACAGCTTTCTGTGGCAGGAGTATGTGGTCAAGGCAATGCGGGATTCCCTCGGCGAGTCTTTCGTCGGCACCTCGAATACGTCGCTTGCCTATAAGCACGATCTGGAGGCGATCGGGACCAATGCGCACGAGTTACCGATGGCGTTGGCTGCGATGGCGGAAAATGATGCACAGTTGCGGGCTTCGCAGTATCATCTGCTCGACCTGTGGCAGAACACCTACAAGCGCGAGTTGCTGGTGATGTTGCCGGATACCTTCGGAACGACGCAGTTTCTGCGCGATGCGCCGGATTGGGTGGCGGAGTGGACCGGCCAGCGCGTGGACAGCAAGGATCCGTATGTGGCCGGCGAGGAATATATTCAGTGGCTGCTGGAGCGCGGGCGCGACCCGCGCAGCAAGCTGATGATCGCCTCCGACGGGCTGGATGTGGAGCAGGTTCTGGGGTTGCACGCGCAGTTTTCCGGAATCATTCAGGCTCCGTACACTTCGGCGGACTTTCAGCGTGCAGAGGATTTTCTGGATGCTCAAAAGTGGAAGCCGGAGCGGCGAATCCGCTTCAGCGCGGGCTGGGGCACGCTGCTGACAAATGACTTTCGCGACTGCGACCCGCGCGGCGACACAGGCACCGAGTCTGCCTTCGATCCGATCAGTCTGGTCTGCAAACTCTCCGAGGCGAATGGCCGACCGACGGTTAAACTTTCCGACAACTTTGCCAAAGCTTCGGGCGCGCCGGAGGATCTTGCGCGTTACCGCCGCGTCTTTGGGGTGGAAGGCATGAGCAACGTGCCGCCGAGGGTCTGACCGACTACCACTGCACGCCGGGATAGAGACTTGGCTCGCGCAGCACGCGATACTGCGCCGAATTGGGTGTGGTCGCGTTCCAGATCACCTGGGTCGCGGTCGGGTCCAGTTCCTGAATGGTTGCTCCGCCGACCTTCGCGCAGAAGTCCACCTGCATGTCGTTGTTGCTAAGCAGCTGTGCGTCGCCGCCAAAGTAGCTGTAAAAGGTCGGCCCGGGGTCATAATGGGTGCGCAGCGTGGCCGTCATGTTTGCTTCGTTCAACTCCAGCACGGAGAGCGTGGAGTAGCACTGCGGGTTGGGCGGTTTATTGGGCGTACAGAAGACGGAGCCGGTGGGAAACTGACGGTCGATGCCGTTGTCCATCAGCCCGATCTCGAAATCGCCGGTGGTGTTCGGGGTGAAGTAGTTCATGCCGTGCTGGCCATAAAACCAGTCAGTGGGATCGACGCCATTGACCAGTTTGAAATCGCCGCCTTCGCCCAGATGCCAGAGGATGTTGCCGGAGCCTGTTCCGTCCAGAAAATCAATTTTGATGATCCAGTTCTGATGGCGGATGGAGAGCAGCAGATTGTGATCGTCGGCCGAATAGAGCAAGGCGTTTGAGTGCGTCCAGTCCGGGAAGTTCATCGGACGCCGGTTGATGTCGAGATGATCAAAGGTGTTCCACACCCAGTCCGGATTCAGGTCCTTGTCCACATCGACAATCACGTCACCGATGACGTTGACCGGCTTCGTGTAGCCACTGAGCGAGTTGAAGGTTTTGATCTCGGAGGCAAGCAGAACCCAGTGGCCATTGGGCAACGCGAGCACGTCGTGGTGGAAGCTGCCGAGCTGGTAGAGATTGCCGCTGGCGTCGCGTAGATCGGCTGCTGCGAGCTTCTGGTTGAGCTGAGCCATGGTGAGGTCTTTGATTGTGTTGCCGGCAAGATCGATCTCGCGCACATCGTCGATGGTGCCGTTGGGAATGTTGGCGGTGACCGAAGACAGGTAGGAGACGATGGTCAGAAAATCTCCGTTGGGCAGCGGATGAATGCCCTGCAACAGATCGAGTCCGGAGCCGTTCTTGAAGGAGTATGTCCAGATTACGTTGCCGTTGATGTCGGTGGCGAAGGCGTCCGTCATATTGAAGGGAAGAATCGTGTTCCAGAGCTGGATGCCGGGTGCCGGGGTTCCGCTGATCGGCTGAAGCTGAATCGAGGCCATGGGTGAAGGCAGCGCGCCGGTGGTGCAGGTGTGATCGATGTCCGTGAAGGTGGCGCCGTTGTTGAGCGTAACCTGAGCCTGCATGTGATAGAGAGTGTTGGCAAGCATGCCGGCGACGTAGACGCTGGCTGTGCCGCCATTGGCACTGGGCGTAGGCACGGCCCAGGTGGATTTGCCATAGTTGGTAGTCGGCCCGAAGTTGACGGTCATGGTGCCCGGAGCAGGCAGATAGAGGCCGTATTGCGCCACCTGCGCATTGCCGGTGGCATTGGGACAGTTGACAAGTGCAGGCTGGATGAGCGCGACAGCCGAGGTGGCGTAGTTCTGCGAGCCAGAGCCGGCCAGGGCGGCGGTGACGGTGACGTTGCCGCTGAGGGTGAGCGATGCTGGCGCGGTATAGAGTCCGCTTGCGCTGACGGTTCCGTCGGTTGTGTTGCCACCCTGGATTCCGTTCACATACCAGAGGAAGCTGCCCGCCGTGGTGGATGCGGCTTTGAACTGAAAGGTCTGGCCGGGAGCAAGCGCGATGTACTGCGGGGTCATGGTAACGGAGCCTTTTTGTCCCGCGGTGGGCGGCGTGCTGCTCGGTGGATGGGTGGGTAGAGTGGCCATGGAGCCGGAGCTGCCGCACCCGGACAGCAGTATTGCGGCAAGGAAAACGATCGCTGCGCTGAAAATTGCGAGCGTGAATGTCGCGCTCGCACGAATGGACGCACCGGCTTGGACATTCATCGAACCATCCCCTTGCGATTGCCTTGTCTGCAGACTCCGGAACAACTCAAAGTCTCCTGCACTGATTAAGAGTATCGCGCGCGAGTCGAGGATGCTTGCTAAGCTTGGCCGACGCGCGCTGACTTGTTCCGCGTTCTTGGCATCCACAGCAAGGCGTTGCAGGGTGAAACCCGGCGCTGCTGCAAAAGTTGCTCAGCGTGCGAAAAGTGCCAGGGGAATTGCGTCGGCCATCGCTTTATATCCGGCGGGCGAAGGATGCAGATGATCGCCGGAGTCGAAGGAGGGAAGCATGTGTCCCGGCGCGGCGGGATCGCGCACGGCGCGGTCAAAGTCGATCACCGCGTCGAAGTGGCCGGGGGTGCGGATCCAGGCGTTCAGCGCCACACGGTCGGCTTCACTGGCTGCGTCAGGATGGTAATAGTCCGCCCCGAGCCACGGCGTGAGTGTTGCGCCGTAGACGGTGAGTCCGGCGGCTTGAGCGCGCAGAATGATCTGGCGGTAAGCGGCAATCAGGCGCGCAACCAGATCGGCGTGCTGAGCAGCCGTGGCATCGGACGTGCGGCTCAGAGCGCCCAGGTCGTTGATGGCCTCCAGTACGATCAGGTACTTCGCCGCCGGACGCGCCAGCACGTCGCGATCGAAGCGAGCCAGGGCATTCGGCCCGAGACCGTCGGTGAGTAGGTGATTGCCTCCGATGCCGACGTTGACGACGCCGATGGATTGCGAGGCGGGTTTTGCCTGCAGCCGCGCGGCGAGGCCATCGGTCCAGCGGTCATTCCCGTTGGTTGTTGCGGCGTGACCGTCGGTGATGGAGTCTCCGAAGGCGACGATGGTGTGCGCCTGGGGTGGAGCGGCGACATCGACACCGGCCAGGAAGTACCAGTGGTCGACGGTGTGGGCGTGGATCATCTCCGGAGCTGAGGTGGATATTTGGTGCGCGATGTATGTGGTGGCTCGTGAACCGGGATGGCCCGTCTGCTGCTTCGGAGCGGAAGGAATCGACAGGGTGATGGCGAGTGTGGAAAGATGCTCAGCGCTCATGGCAACAGGGTCGGAGACATACTCGGCTCCGGCTGGAAGAATGACGGACTCCTGACCTGCGAAGAGTACGGCGTGGTCGGTGGCCGGATCGATGGCCGAGGATGTGGGCGTTACGGAGCGAGCTACATGGATGGAGTCGATGCGGAGCGGCTCGAAGCCAAAGGCGTTGGAGACGCGAATGCGCAGCGCGTCTCCGCCGAGAGAGAGATGGACGAGTTGGCGCAGAACGGCGTGGTCGAGATCCTCAGCGCTGAGGGCGTTTTGCGGTTCAGGAATCTGCTGCGCCGCGCCCCAGGAAGCGACCCAGTGGCTGGAGTTGCTGGCTGCGGGTGCGGGCTGGGCCGCCAGATTGGCTGCCGCTGCCGCGAAGAGAAAAAAGACTGAGATAGTTCGAAACCAATTCCGTAATGCATTCGTCATGATGTACCATTCGGGCGCAAAGTAATTCGGTTTTCTCAAGCCCGGAACAAGATAGCAGAAGCGAGGTGGAGTGTGGCAAGCAGGACAATCAGGAGCCAGACAGGCTTGTGGCTGGGCATGGTTCTGGCCGTGACGGGAATGACATTTTTTGTCGAAACGGCGCGGACGCAGTCTGCCTCTGCGCCAGTGACGGCCGAGCAGGATCATGCCAACATGATGCAGCAGCTTGGAATTGAGGCTTTGCGCCCGGGGCCAAGCGGGGATGAGAGTGCTCCGAATCACGCGAACTACGATGAGTCGAAGGCCAATCCGTATCCGAAGATTCCTGACCCGCTGATGATGGAAAACGGGGAGAAGGTGACGACGCCGACGATGTGGTGGCACGAACGCAGGCCGCAGCTCTTGGAGGAGTTCTCGGAGTACGTCTACGGCAAGGTTCCCAAAGACGTGCCAGCGGTGCGCTGGACGGTGACGGCGGTGGATCATGAAAATCTCGGCTTTCGCCCGGTGATTGCCAAGGACTTGATCGGGGAGGTGGACAACGCAGCGGATCCAGCGATTTCGGTGAAGATTCACATGACGCTGGTGACGCCGGCCAACGCAAAGGGTCCGGTGCCGGTGCTGATGATGTTCGGTCCGGCGGGATTTCCCAATCCGCATGAGCCTTCGGCGGAGGAATTTGCGCGCATCAATGCGGCATGGAAGAAGATGGCGACGGCCGAAGACCCAACGCTGGCCCAGGTGTTTTCTGATCATCCGGCGTGGGAACCGTTCCATGCGACGCCATTCCGGTTTCCGCAGTTGAATGCCGATGGCGGCTTTCCAAATACGTGGCAGTTGATCGCCGATGGCTGGGGATTTGTGCTGATCGACCCGGCGAGTGTGCAGGCGGACAATGGCGAAGGATTGCGGCGCGGCATTATCGGTCTGGTGAACAAAGGGCAGCCGCGCAAGCCGGATGACTGGGGCGCGCTGCGTGCCTGGGCCTGGGGCGCAGGGCGCGGACTGGATTATCTGGAGACCGACCCGGCAGTCGATGCGAAGCACGTGGGCATCGAGGGAGTTTCGCGTTATGGCAAGGCGGCGCTGGTGACGATGGCTTTCGATCAGCGCTTTGCGATGGTGTTGGTGGGATCGTCAGGCAAAGGTGGAGCGACGCTGCTACGGCGCAACTTTGGCGAAGCGGTGGAGAGCCTGACCGGCGGCGAATACTACTGGATGGCCGGAAACTTCCTGAAGTACGGGGCGTCGAAGGCGAAGTTCGGCAGCATGAATCCGGGCGATATCCCGGTGGACTCCAATGAACTGATCGCTCTGTGCGCTCCGCGACTGACGTTTATCAGCTACGGCAGCCCGGCGAAGGGCGATTCAAAGTGGCTGGATCACGAGGGCAGCTTCAAGGCGACGATGGACGCCAATCGCGTCTTCACCTTTCTGGGCGCAAAGGGACTGACGATGGATGGGAAGCCGTATACCGGGCCAATGCCACCTATCAATCAGGGTATTCTGGATGGCCAACTCGCCTGGCGACAGCATGACGGTGGCCACACGGACGCGCCGAACATGAAGTACTTCATCGCGTGGGCGGATCGATGGATTGGACACTCGGCGACCGAGTGACAGGAAGCGCAGTGCAGGAGAGTTCCCCGATCGGCTGGTACACTGATTGCACTTAGACGAAGGAGTGTGTGCCGGCCGATCATGGTGGAGCTTCTCCCATCCATTCTCTCCGCGGATTTTGCCAACCTGGAGCGCGATGTGCAGGCTGCTGAGCGGGGCGGCGGCACGGTGATTCACGTTGATGTGATGGACGGCCATTTCGTTCCCAACATCACGCTTGGCCCTCCTGTAGTGAAGAGCCTGCGCCGGGCGACACCGCTGCCGCTGGATTGTCATCTGATGATCGAAAATCCGAACGACTATATCCCGGCTTTTGCGGATGCAGGAGCAGACTGGGTGAGCGTCCATTACGAAGCCTGTCCTCATTTGCACCGGACGCTGGAGATGATCGCAGGTCTCGGGATGAAGCCGGGGGTGGTGATCAACCCGGGAACGCGCGTGGACCTGACCGAGGATCTTTTGCCCATGGTGCATCATGTGCTTGTGATGACGGTGAATCCAGGTTTCGGTGGACAGAAGTTTCTGCCGTTTACGCTGGATAAGGTGCGCTGGCTGGCAAAAATCCGCGCAGAACGAGGGCTGACGTTTAGAATTGAAGTGGACGGCGGGATCGCTCACGATACCGTTGCCGCAGCGGTCCAGGCAGGTGCGGAGTTGCTGGTGGCGGGGAATGCGGTTTTCGGGAATGGCAACGCCGAAGAAAATGCAGCGAGTCTGCTGCGGACCGCCCGGCTGGCGAAAATAGGCTGACGCGAACCGGCAGGGCTGCATCAGCGCAAAAGAGTTGAGGTGTTATGAGTTTTCAGCGGATGTTTCCAACAGGCAGGCGGCGCGGCACGTCAATGGTAGCCGTGGCTATGCTCGGGCTTATGGTTTTGCTGGCGCCGACACACGCCGCTGCCAAAAACAAGAAGAAAAAGCAGGTGGATCTAAGCGCCAATCCGCTGGCCGACGTCAACAGCAAGCAGCCGGACAAGGAACTCTACGACAAAGCGATGCTGGCCATCAAGAAAGGCCGCTTCGATCAGGCTCGCCTGGACCTGCAGACGCTGCTGAACACCTATCCGGACTCCGAGTACCAGATGCGCGCCAAGCTTGCCGTGGGCGACAGCTGGTTCAAGGAGGGTGGCACGGCTGCTTTGACGCAGGCCGAGGCCGAGTACAAGGACTTCATCACCTTCTTCCCGCAGTCGCCGGAGGCGGCTGAGGCACAGATGAAGGTGGGCGACATCTATTACATGCAGATGGAGAAACCAGATCGCGACTTCACCAATGCGCTGAATGCCGAGCGCGAGTATCGCGCGATGATCAGCCAGTTTCCGGATTCTCCGCTGGTGCCGCGGGCCAAGCAGAAGCTGCGCGAAGTGCAGGAAGTGCTGGCGGAACGTGAGTTTCTGATCGGGCAATACTACGAGAGCCGTGCCAACTGGGCAGGCGCGCTGGCTCGGCTCCAGACTGTGGCCGATACCTACCCGCTCTACAGCAAGAGCGATCAGTTGTGGATTCTGATCGGCGATTCCTATGCCGGCGAAGCGCAGCAGGTGCGTGCCGCGTCGTCACTTCCAGCCGCCGTTCGTGAGCGACTGAATCAGGTGTATCTGGACAAAGCGGCAGCGGCCTATGACCACGTCATCACGCGGTATCCGATGGATGCTCACGTGGAGGATGCGCGGGATCGGCTGATCGCAATGAACCGTCCGATTCCGGAGCCTACTCCGGCTGAGATTGCGGCGAACGACGCCGAGGAGCGAAGCCGTCAGCCGATGCGCTTCACCGATAAGACTCTTGGCATTCTGAAGCATGGTCCCACAGTGGTGGAAGCGGCTCATGTGGGAGATCCGACTCTGGATTCTCCGCCGCGAATCATCGCACCGGATATTACGCGTGAGAACCAGCAGATCTTCGTGCAGGCGTTCAAAGCCGAGCAGCCCGGAGCGAACGCTGCGCAGACAGCTCATTCCGCGGTGCCTGCTGCAAGCCAGGGAGCCGACCAGCCCGCTGCCTCGCCGCTTGAGTTTGAAAAAGTTCCGACGGGTGGCGACAGCGGAACCGGCATTGGGGCATCCATTGTGAACGCGCCCAATGGCACGGTTTCGGAGACAAGCGGAGCCACCACCCCGCCGCGCAGCACTCCGGCTGTCGATCCGAACGCCGTGGTGAAGCCGCTGGAAAACACCACAACCACGCTGCCCGCCGCTCAGGGACCATCCGAAGCGCCAACGCAGGTCAACGACATCAAGCCCGGCGAGGTTCCGACTCAACCGGTCACCACGGCCTCCAACGGCAAGAAGAAAGTGAAAGCGCCGAAGGCCGATCTGAGCGCCCAATCCAGCAGCAAGAAGAAAAAGAAGAAGGGACTCGCGAAGCTCAATCCTTTCTGAGGGCTTCCGCAGAAGCAGAAGCGCGGGCGGCCAGCAATGGCCGCCCGCGTTGTTTTCTGAGGATCGCAGGCACGGCAGCGGACAACTGCCAAACGACAGTGGCCAGGAGACGGTCGCAGAACAAGCGCGCGGGGGACGATCAGCCGGTGTTGCGCAGTCCGGCAGCGATGCCGCTGATCGTCGCAGCGATGGCGCGGTTCACTTCCGGCGTATCTTCGCCCGCACGCTTGCGCCGCAGCAGGTCCACCTGAATGAGGTGCATGGGGTCTACGTAGGGATTGCGAAGGCGAATCGAACGCGCCAGCACAGGATTCGACTCCAGCAGTTCGAACTGTCCTGTCACCGCGAGTACGGCCGCGATCGTGCGCTTGAACTCCTCTTCGAAGAGCGTGAAGACGCGCGTGCGGAGCGCCTCATCGGTCACCAGCGTGGAGTAGAGCCGCGCGGTCGCCAGGTCGGCCTTGCCAAGCGCCATCTCTACGTTGCGGATCAAGTCGATGAAGAGCGGAAATTCCGCCGCCATTGCGCGCAGCGTTGCCTGAGAACCGCCTTTGGCCAGAAACTCCTCGATGGCATAGCCGACGCCGAACCACGCCGGAATCAGCAGCCGCGACTGCGTCCAGCCGAAGACCCACGGAATAGCACGCAGCGTCTCCAGACTGAGCTGACCTTTGCGCTTCGATGGACGCGATCCGATCTTGGCGTGTTCCAGTTCGCCCATCGGCGTGGACTGCGAAAAGTACTCCAGAACGCCTGGATCGCGCAGGATGTGTTTCCGATAGAAGCTGTATGCCAGAGAGGAAAGCTGCTCGAAGGCTGCTTCCCAGTCCGGCAGAAGGCGACCGGTGAAGTGCCCCTGCGGATCGCGCGTATTGGGCCGCGCCAGAGCGTCGAGCGAGGCGGCGACCATCAGTTCCAGATTGCGTTCGGCCAGAATCTCATCGGCGTATTTGAAGTTCAGTACCTCGCCCTGCTCGGTCAGACGCAGAGTGCCGTCGAAGGCGTCGAGCGGCTGTGCGAAGATGGCGCGATGCGTAGGCCCACCGCCGCGGCTCACCGTGCCGCCGCGACCGTGGAAGAGACGCAGTTGCAGTCCTGCCGCGTGAGCGACATGATGCAGCTGACGATGCGCCTTGAAAATCTCCCAGGTACTGGTCAGCATCCCGCCGTCTTTGTTGGAGTCGGAGTAACCCAGCATGATCTCCTGCGTGTTACCCCAGGAGGCCAGCAGTTGGCGATAGTCTTCGCGCGCCCATAACTCGGCGCAGATGGCGGGCGCATTGCGTAAATCCTCAATAGACTCAAACAGCGGCACCGGCATCAGTCCGGGATCGGATGCGCGACCCTCCGCTGCGCCTTCGGGATGCACTCCGCACAACCGGGCCAGTCGCAGAACGCCGAGCACATCCTCGGTGTTCGATGCACCGCTGATGACGTAATGCCGCACCATCTCCGGTGTCATTCCGGATTTGATCTCGGCGATGACTCGGAAGGTTTCCAGCACGTTGGTCGTCTCCGGCGACAACGGCTGGGAGAGCGCGGGCGCAAGCGAGTCCTGGATCGACTCACGCAGAGCCTGAGCGTGCAGCCGCGCATGCTGGCGGATGTCGAGCGTGTGCAGATGAAGGCCGAAGGTGCGCACCGCAAGCAACATGGGGTCCACCAGATTTTGCGCGATGCGCACTCCGCGATTCGCGGCCAGCGAGTTGCGCACTAGGAGCAGATCGTCGGTAAATTCGGCCACATTCCGATACGCGGGCAAAATCTGCGTCAATGACTCCTGATTTTCGATGGCCGACGATGGAGCGATGGTGGCCGGAGAGATGCCGCGCCTACGACGACTGTAGACCAGTGCCGCCTGCAATCGCGCGCGTACGCAGAGCAGGAATCGCCGGTATATCTCATGCTCAAACTGGGGATTCGTCGCATCGTGACGCACCTGCTGAATCCGCGATTGATACTCGGCCATGCGTTCGTGCAGAGCGGGACTCACGGGCACCTGCTGCGCGGAACTGGTCAGCAGGTCAATGAGCCGCTGAAGGAATTCCTCGTAGTAGCGCAGCAGGTGCGCACGCGCCAAAGTAACAGCGCCACGCGTGACCTCCGGTGTCACGAAGGGGTTGCCGTCGCGGTCTCCACCTATCCAGGATCCAAAGCTGAGGACGCGAGGAATCTCCGACATCTCCAGTGACTGGCCGTAGACGGAGCGAAATGCTTCGGCAATTTCGCGATAGAGACCAGTCAGCGAGGCGAAGATGGAGACATCGTAATAGTCGAGGCCCATCTTGATCTCGTCGTAGACTGTAGGACGGCGGCTGCGAATCTCATCGGTCTGCCAGAGTGAAGTGATCTCGGCGCGGAGCTGCTCTTCGAGCTGATTCATGCTTTGCTGCGAAAGCGGAATCTGGTCCAGTGCGTGGAGCAGCTCACCGATGCGTCTTCGCTTGAACATGACCGACCGCCGCGCCACCTCGGTCGGATGAGCGGTGAAGACCGGAATCACATGCACACGCTTCAGCCACGCAAGCGCCTCATCTGCGGAGAAGCCGACACGACACATCGCCCGCAGCGTTCCTGTCAACGATCCGCGCTGCTTATCGGAGTCTCCGCGTAACTGCAATGCGAGCCGACGGCGCTTGCGGTGGTTGGTCTCCGCCAAATTGATCAGCTCGAAGTAGAACCCAAAGGCTCGTGTTAGCAGCAACGCCCGTTCCACGGAGAGCTGATGCACACGCTGCATCGCATGATCCGTATGACCAGCCTCGGCGGCTGTGGCTCCGCGGTCGGTAGCTTCGCGGCGACGGATGGTGGCCTTGCGCAGAGACTCAACCTGTTGGAAGAATTCGTTGCCGACCTGTTCGCGCAGGACATCGCCGAGCAGAATGCCGAGCGAGCGCACGTCGCGACGAAGCGGTGCTTCCTTCAATTCATTTTGTGTTGCTTCTAATTCAGTTAAGCGCTGTGACCAGCTTTCAGGATTCCATAAACTCGGCATCTTACTATCGATTATGCCTGATGGATCCCATGGCTGGTCAAAGCGATGCGCTTCTTCATCGAGTTTCGGCGATGAGCTGAACCGGCCCCAGGAGTCCGGAAGGTAGCAGCGGCGAGTTTGCGTGGTATGGCTTTACATCGGTGAAGGTGTACTGCTTCGCGCCGGGTTGCTGGTCGCCGATCATCCGGTTGACCCATGCATTTGTCACGCCGATGGTCAATGTATTCTCCCCGGCATGTACGGCCTGCGTAATATCGGCACGGAAGGGTGCATGCCATAGAACGCCGACCGATTTTCCATTCACGCTGACGTGCGCAAGATTCTTCACGTCGCCAAGATCGATCAGAATATGCGATCCGGGCTTGAGCGCAGCCGACGAAAGACGGATCGTGCGTGTGTATGTCCCGACGCCGGAGAAATACTTCACCCCGAGGTCGGAATTTTCACTCCACGATGCGAGATTGGGAAGCTCGACACTCGGCGGCGCGCCCCAGTTCGGTGGAAAGGAAACCGTCCAGGGGCCGGCCAGTGTCTCCAGCACTGTATCCTTCACCGTCGGCACCGTGTAGCTCTTCGTCGCGGTCGGTTTGCGGAAGACGACAAAGGTCGTACCCCACGGCTCCAGATGCAGCGGAACGCGCGTCACTTCCCTGCCCATGGTGTAGGAGGCATTCTGCATGGTACCGGTCTCCGCGCGCCACAACTCCGGAGTTCTGCCAGTGACCCGGAAGCTCGCCGTCACGTCCGCCGCCTGGTCGCCGCGATTGTCCACAAAGTATATGTCCGCGTCGGGCTGCTTGCGATGGAGGAACTCCAAATCAGTGGAGGTCTTGTCGCCGGTGTAGTCGAAGTCCGGCGTCAGGCGCATGGCGCGGAAAGCCTCCGCCGGAGTGGATCCGGCGTAGACCTTGCCCTTGCCAACGCTGTGCACGCCGCTCCCGTCGCCGAAGAGTTCGTCACTCAACTGCTGGAACTTCGCGTGGTCATCAGCCAGGCTGGGATCGTCGATGGGCTTCGGCCCGGCAACCGTCGCACCTTCAAGCACAAGACGGTCGATAGCTTCCAGCACCGGCAGGGACATGTGTCGACTGTAGGGATCAAGTCCCAGCAGATGGTAACGAACGCGGCCCGGCGTCGTGATCTCGCCATTGTCCACGCCGAGCACATGAATCAGCGCATCCGCATTGACGTAGTCGAATGCATAACCGGCGGGAACATTGGGCGACGAATGCGCAAAGATCGCCGTAAGGTTTGAGTCTTCACCATAGAAGTAGATGAGATCTGCGCTGAAACGTCCCTTCTGAAGCATGTAGCTGGTGCGCGCAAGATAGCTGATCCAAGCGTCGGCGTCGTTGGCCCAGGTCTCGTTGCGGTTGAACCACTGGCCAAACGGCCCGAGGGTGAGGCCGGGCTTTTTGTCAATCAGTGGCTGATGGGCAGACTCGTGAATGACGATGCGATTGATGCCATTCAGAAACTCCTGATCGGCAGTTGGCTTCAACGCCGCCGGGTACCAGGCAAAGGGCGCTGCGGCAGCGGTCATGGACTCGGCTGCGGCAAGATTCTGGCCGTAGATGTGGGCGACTGAGGCGGACTCGCGGTCGTCGGCGTTGTAGCCGTACTGGATGTGGTTGACGCCGGGGGTCTGGGTCCACATGGCGCCCATGGGAACCTCGTTGAACTTCTTGACCTCCATGCCGTCGGCGACGAAGGCTCGTCCAGACTCGTGCGACTCGCCGTAGTGACCAAGGCCCCACTGATGAAGCGTGGTTTCAAGCTGGCCGTAGTGTTCGTCGGCGATGAGGTCGCCGATAGTCTTGCGGAAGTCCCAGAGGAACTGGTCGCTGGCGGCTGCGCTTTGCACAACGCGGCCGGTGAGCACAGGCATCCACGGGGTGGGGTCGTAGCCGCGACGCTTGCGGAACTGCTGGATCATGTCGTCAGTCCAGTTCTGCGAGCCAGCCTCCCAGCTATCGTTGATTACGTAGCGGATGCCGCGTTTTCCCATCCAGTCGGGGCCGACGGTGTCTTTGTAGCTTTGGAGGTACTGCTCCATGTAGTTCTTCACGTCCTCCCGGTTGAGCTTGTCCACCTCAAGGCCGGTAGCCTCGGCGGTAGCCGGGTGGTTGGTAATGCCGAGCAGGGAATAACCGAAGCGGAGGACAACCCATGTGCCCGAGGGTGGGGTCCAGTCTAGCGAGCCGTCAGGGCGCATCTTTGCCGTGAGATCGACGACATCGGCCTTGTTGATGGCCTGGTCGGGCTGCACAGGAGCCGTGGCGAACTGGTAGAGGTCAGGCACCGCGACAAAGGCCGCCTTTTCGACGAAATGATTGACGCGCGCGCCGGGGTGAAGGACCAACTCTGCGATCTTGTACTCCGAGGGCGCGGAACCGGCGGAAAGTCCCAGAGACGCGGGAGTGATGCCAGCCGCCCAGGCGGGCGGCGGTGGCGGCGGAACGCGCTTGAAGCTGACGCGGAAGTAACGCGCCGTGGTGGCGGGAAAGGAGACGGTGGTCTCCGGCGCGCCGTCGCTGACCAGCTTTGTAACCAGGCGGAAGGTTGTTCCGTCATCACTGGCTTCGAGGGATTTTTCCGGGGTGGCGATGCCGTAGATCATGGCGGCGATGCGATCCGGGTCTTTGGTGACGAGCGTGATGGCGCGCAGCGTGGTGGGTTGAGAGAAGTGGTACTGAATCCAGGCGCTCTGTCCGGCTGGCGGAATCGGGATACCGGTGGATTTCTCCAGGTCGCCGTCGGTCAACATAGCCATATCTGGCGCGCCGCCGCTGGTGGTGATAGTGGGGTGAAGAGATTCGATACTGACGTCGCCAGCGGGCTGACGGTAGGCGATGACCGCGGCGTCGGAGTAATAGGACGGGATGGGTTTGGCGTTCTTCGGGCCGCCGAGAGAGTCGCGGACGCCCACGTTCTGAAAGGCTCCGGTGTTGGCGGGTGGATGGGCGAGCTTGCCGGTAAAGGGCTTGCCACCTTCGACAACGGTTTCGCTCCATACATACTTCTTCATTCCGTGCGAGGCGGGCACCCACGGACCGCCGGATTCGCTCCAGCCTGGCGATCCGGCAATCGCCTCCTGCATGCCATAGCTGTCCGCAATCTTCGTCGCGTCCAAAAATGCGGCCTTCCATGGAGGAGTCATGTAGATCAGCCGTTCTTTCACCACCTGCGGCGTGTTGAGCGCGGCGTCAAAAGCCTGGAATCCCCCCAGCCCAATGCGATGCATCCAGTCCAGATCGAGACGGATGCCCTGCTCGGTGATGTTCCCGTTCATCCAGTGCCACCAGACGAGCGGCCGTGCACTCTGCGGAGGATGCTCAAAGCCGGTCGCAAGATCCACAGCGGCGGGTTTGGTCTGCGATACGCCGAATATCGCCGAAGCGCAGAGCAAAGCAGATAGCAGCAGAAGACTTCGTTTCATCGTCAGCTCTCTTCAATCTGAGATAAGCATTCCTCTCTGCTAACTTCTTCGTGCGGTCACTTTCTGCGCCGGTCGAAGAGCTGATCTGAATGCGCCAGCAACCTTATCACGAATTCCATGAAATCCGAAAGAAGAAAAATTCCTGTTTTGAATTTATTCTCACAGGTCGCGACCGTTAGAATTGCCTCGAGCCTGGAGCGAATTCCGGCGACTAACGGGAGCTGAACCGATGCACTTACGAACGATTCTCCGATTTGCGAGTTGCCTGAGCTGGACTTGCGCTGCGTTTTCGGTGCTGTTTCTGCTGCACGGTCTATCCGCTCCGGGACAAAGCATGGCGAAACAGATTGAGCCGCCTCCCACGGCTCCTGCTGACGTCGATCTTCGCAACGGTTTCCTGCATCCTCCGGCAGAAAGCCGGATCATGATGCGCTGGTGGTGGTTCGGTCCGGCCGTTACGCACGAGGAGATTCAACGTGAGCTTGGGCAGATGAAGGCAGCCGGCATCGGAGGCGTTGAGCTGACCAGTCTCTATGCCCAGTCTTTGGACGATCCGCAGACCGGATTTCGGAACTTTGCCTATGCTTCACCGCAGCATGTGGAGGCGCTACGCTTTGCCGCGCAGACGGCGCGCTCTCTCGGCATGCGCGTCGATCTGACGCTGGGCAGCGGCTGGCCGTATGGCGGCCCGGAGATCCCTGTCACGCTCGCCGCCGGAGGCCTGCGCGTGGAGCGGATCGTTGTCCCTGCCGGCGTGGACGAGGCCATCGCCCCGGCGTTCCAGGCTGGAGAATCGCGCATCGAAGCATTCCTGGTCGATGCGGATGCAGCGCCTGCCGCGCTTGCAGAAGCGCAACCGCTTTCTCCGCCGTTCACAGGACGCTATCGCTTCGCGGCATCCTCGCGCAACCGCATCCTCATCGCATTCCTGGCCAGCCGCACCGGAATGACCGTGAAACGGCCCGCCGTCGGAGCCGAGGGTTTTGTTCTCGACCACTATGACCGCGCCGCGCTCATGCAGCATCTGAACATTGTGGGCCAACGCCTCATTGAGGCTTTTGGCTCGCGCCCACTCGATGCTGTCTTCAGCGACAGTCTTGAGATTTACGCCTCGGACTGGACGCCGCAGATGCTGGCCGAGTTCGAGCGCAGACGCGGCTACGATCTGAAACCGTATCTGCTGGCGCTGGTCACTGACATCGGCCCGCAAACAGCGGCCATTCGCCATGACTGGGGCGAGACGCTGACGGAGCTGGTGGATGCTAATTATCTGGAACCGCTTGACTCCTGGGCGCATGCTCATCGAACAAAACTGCGGGCGCAGGTGTATGGGTTTCCTCCTGTCAATCTGGCCAGCAACGCGCTCGTTGATCTACCGGAGGGCGAAGGCAAAGCTACATTTCGCATGTGGCGTGAGTTTTCCGATACCCGCTGGGCTGCTTCGGCCGGGCATCTTTTTCATCGCAACGTCATCTCATCGGAGACCTGGACCTGGCTCGATTCACCCGCATTTCGCGCTACGCCACTGGATATGAAGGCCGAAGCCGATCTGCATTTTGTACAGGGCATCAACCAACTGGTCGGGCATGGATGGCCTTACTCGCCACCGCAGGTCGGCGAACCCGGCTGGCGCATGTATGCCGCAGCAGCCCTCAATGCACACAATCCGTGGTTCTTCGCGATGCCCGAACTTTCCGCATATCTGCAGCGCGTAAGCTGGGCGCTGCGTCGGGGATCACCCGCCAACGATGTGGCGCTGCTGTTGCCGGAAGACGATGCATGGGCAAGCTTCCACGCTACCGCACGGCGCGGAAACTCTCCGACCTCGGCACTGGGCTTCGATCTCTCCGGCTCCAACGTGACGATCGACGAACAGATGAACAAGCGACTGGGCACGCAACTGTTGGGCCGCATTCTCGACGCTGGTTTCAATCTCGACTTCATCGATGCCCAGGCACTTGATCAGGTCGGCATCCCCTATCGCGCACTCATTCTGCCCGGTGTGGATCGCATACCTGTCGCTGCGTACGAACGCATCCTTGCCTTTGCGCGACGCGGCGGGGTCGTCCTTGCCACGCGCCGCATGCCGACCACTGCTCCGGGCCTAATCGATGCGAAGATGCAAAGCGCGCACATCCAGGCTATCTCGCATGAACTCTTCTCCGGAGCAATTCCTACAGCGCGCTTCCTCTCCGATGAATCCCAGCTCGGCCCCACGCTTGCCGCGCTGCTTCCACCGGATGTACGCTTCACGGCCTCCGCAGGAAGCTCGGCCATCGGCTGGATTCATCGTCGACTGCGTTCGGGCAATCTCTATTTCCTGGCCAACACCTCCAATCAGACCATGGATTTAACGGCTTCCTTTCGCGATCGCTCGCCTTACGCCGAGCTGTGGAATCCGTACACCGGCGAGATCAGTCGCCTCGCCGGGACGGGATCCATTCCGCTGCATCTGAACGCGTATGATTCCCGGATTGTCTACTTTTCCGACCAGGAGGACAAGAGTGTAGCTCAGCGCGGGACAACGGAGCCGGAAGAAAGCGGGCGCGTCGATCTCTCCCGCAACTGGAAGGTCACCTTCGATAGCCTTGGCCTCACGCAAAGCTACAGGACGCTTCGCTCCTGGACCGACGATGAGGCGACTCGCTACTTTTCCGGCAAGGCGGAATATGCCCGAGATGTTGATGTGCCTTCGCAATTCGTCGTCTCCGGAACGCGCCTGATGCTCGATTTTGGTCGCGGTCATCGATTGCCGCTGCCATCGCCGCCGGGCGAGCACAACATGAAGGCGTATCTCGCTCCGCCGGTCGGAGAGGTGGCACAACTCTTCGTCAACGGGCACGATGCTGGCGTGCTCTGGCGCCCGCCGTGGCAGCTGGAGGTGACGCAGTGGATCCATCCCGGCGTCAACCACCTTCGCATCGTGGTGGCCAACACCGCTATCAACGGGATGGCCGGCCAGGCGCAGCCCGAACTGCGGCTATTGCGCGCTCGCTATGGCACACTCTTCGAGCCGCAGGATATGGATCATCTCCAGCCGATTCCCTCCGGACTCTTCGGCCCGATCACACTCATCGTGCTTCAGAGCGCAAGTATCTCGAAGCGCTGAAGCCGCTCGATACGCTTGCGGTCCGACCGTATCGAAGCACTACACTTGAGCGATATGCCAAGCAACGTGGGAGAAGGCGGTGACCTGAATCGCCCCCGGCGGCGGAATCCTCTTGTGCTGTGGGTGAGCGGAGCCTGGGTGCTTCCCCTGTTCGGCATTATGTATTGGATTCACCCCTCCGCATTTGCTAAGACTCTTTGTTCAACGCTTGCCGTCCTGATTGCACCGATTCCAGCGTTACTCTATATGCGGCGTCAGAGAAGCCGCCTGCTTGCCTACGCGACAAACTCGGAGGAAGAGGCAGCGAAACTGAAGTTACAGTTGGAGACGGTGCGGTATCGCACATCCCGACTGCGGGAGGAGTTGCAAGCTGCCGACCGGCAGGCACGGCTGTCCCATCAACTTACGCTCCTGGGCCAGTTCACGGCTGGCTTCATGCACGAGTTCAACAACCCGCTGGCGATTGTGGCGGGCCGCATTGAAGTGCTGCTCGACGAACGCAAAGGAGATGCTGCCCTTTGCGCCGATCTTGAGCAGATGCTTAAAGAGTCGCGCTACATGGGTAACATTGCAAGTACCCTGTTACAGGCGCTGCGACGCGAGCGAGGAGGAGAAATTTTCGATACCTCGATCCCGCAGAAGGCCTTGGAGGAAGCACTGCAGGCATTCCGACCTTCAGCCGAAAGTCAGGGAGCGCGGTTGGTGGAGGAGATCGCTGAAGCACCGCGTGTGGATGTGCCCGAACATGTGGTAGGTGAAGTCGTCCGCGGCTTGTTGAGCAATGCGCTTGAAGCGCTGAAAGGGCAGGACGAGGCCGTGATATGGGTGCGTCTTGAGCCTTATCGCACGGCGGGGGCTAAAGTGGTTATCAAAATCGAAGACAACGGGCCGGGCGTGCCGGAGAGTATCCGGGGACACCTCTTTGAACCATTCATTTCGCAAAGTACGGGACGGGAGCGGCTGGGTTTGGGGCTGTTTCTGGCGGCCAGCCTGTTGGATATGTATGATGGCCGAATTCGCTATGAGCCAAGGAACGGCGGCGGCGCCAGCTTCGTGATCGAGTTACCTCCGGCGCGATTCACCCGTGGCCAGCCGTATCACTGGTTCGCCGGAGGAACGACAGAGTGAGCCGCATTCTTGTCATCGACGATGAAGCCGCGCTGGGTGAAAACATCCAGCGGATGCTGCGTTTGCCCGGCACCACGGTCTCAGTTTTTGTGGACCCCGCCAAAGGGCTGGCCGAATGCCTGGCCAACCCGCCCGACCTGGTTCTGCTGGACGTACGCATGCCGGGGATGTCAGGGGAAGAAGTCTTTGCCCGTCTGCATGAAGTCCATCCAGGACTTCCCATCGTCTTCCTCACCGCCTTCGGATCGGTGGAGGGTGCGGTGCTGGCGATGCGTAACGGCGCCTTCGACTATCTACAGAAGCCTTTCAATCGCGAGGATCTTCTGCTGGTGGTCAGGCGCGCACTTTCCCACGCCACGCTGGAGCGCGAAGTCGAAACACTGAAAGGCCGTCTGGAAGCCCTCGGCGAGGCGGATGCGGCAAGGAGCCGCAGCGCCGCAATGCTCGAGCAGATGGAAAAGTGCCGCAGGGCGGCGGCCACCGATGCAACGGTAATGATCCTGGGAGAGAGCGGTACGGGCAAGGAGGTCATGGCCCGGTTTGTCCACAACCAGAGCCGACGCAAGGATGGCCCATTTGTGCCTGTGGAGTGTAGCGCCATGCCGGGATCTCTGATCGAGAGCGAACTGTTCGGATATGAGCGCGGCGCGTTTACCGGCGCGGAACGCACCAAGAAAGGGCTGATCGAGTCTGCAGACGGCGGCACGCTGTTTCTGGATGAAATCGGAGACCTTGGGGTGGAGCTGCAAACGCGCCTGTTTCGCTTTGTTGAGGAGCGAGTATTGCGGCGGCTGGGCGGGTTAACACCAGTGCGCGTGGAATGCCGCATTTTGTGCGCCACCAACCAGAATTTGATGGAAAAGATCAAGGCCGGAACCTTTCGCGAAGAACTCTATTACCGTCTGAGCGTGGTCACAGTGAAACTGCCGCCTTTGCGGGAACGGCCAGAGGACATCCAACACCTGGCGCGCTTTTTTCTGGAACGATTTTCCCGCCTCTATGGCAAGAGTCTTTCGGCCTCGCCGCAATTCTATGAGGCGCTGCTTCGGGAGCGCTGGCCCGGCAACGTGCGCCAACTGAAGAACGTCATGGAACGGCTGACCGCCTTGCATCCCGGCGGTGTTCTTGGGCCGGAGGATCTGGAAGAGGATTCTCCGAAGGTAGAGGGAGTGAGCAGTCTTGCCGTTCTTCCCTGGAAGGATGCCAGGGAACAGTATCTGGCCAGCTTCGAAAGCTCCTATGCACAAGCCGTGCTGGCCCGTTGCGGCGGCAACGTGAGTGCTGCCGCGCGAGAAGCCGGGGTGGACCGGAAGACGTTTTACACTCTCCTCAGGCGGGAGAGAGCGCAGCAGCCTGGGGAATCCGCTCCCCATATCGCGATGGAAACTGGGGAATGAAATCCTCATTTCATCTGACTTATCCGGCGTAAGTTGTTGTCAAGAAAGAATATTAACTCTGGCTCCAGACGTGCTAGTGGGAATGCAGGAGACCCGCACATGAAACTCTGGAGATCTGGTCTGAAAGTCATTCTGTTGGTGTTCGGCTTTGTCCTGCTGCTACCTCAGCCCGGCAACGCAATTCCAGCGTTTGCCCGCCGATATAAGCTTCGCTGCTTTGCCTGTCATACCATTCCCCCCGTCCTGAACGAGGAGGGTTATATGTTCAAGCGGCTGGGGTTCCATTTGCCGCCCGCGCTGCAAAAAGGGGAACTGTCGCCGCGTATCGCAGACCTGGTCGCACAAGAGCCGATGTGGACGCTAGGCAATAACGCGGCCTTTGCAGTGGCGGATTTAGACTTTGCGGTGCAACGAAATACCCAGGATGGCACCCCCCCAACCTCCACGTCCTCTTTCCAGTTGGGTACCTGGAATGCGTACCTGGCTGGCTGGATTCCAGACACGAATTTCTTTTACTATTCGCAGATCAACCTGGTTGCCGGGGGTGACACCAGCCCGAGCGTCGCAGTTGGATACTTCGGCTACGTCGGCGGCACAGCAAAAAGCAGTTGGTATATTCAAGGCGGCGACATGCATGTGATGGGCGCCAATGGAACTACGGCCGCAAACACGGAAAGCCTCTTACCCGCGGCGCCATTGATGTGGGAGTACACCGATCCGAATAACTTTGTTCTGGACCAGCACATGGTAGGGCTTCGTGCTGGATATACCTGGGCGCTCCCTAGATATAAGCAAATCCTGGGCGCATCGTTGAGCGTAAGCAATGGAGACCATGCGGACGGCAGTACGATCACGGGTCCGGATGCCAGAAATGCCAAGGATGTCTATGTGGACCTCGATTGGTGGTATGCGCCGGAGAGCGGCGTCTCATTCCTGAGTTACTACGGGAAAAAGAACCAGATACAGAATTTCGGTGCCCCGAACCAGTTCACTTTCTATCCGGTAATACACAGAAATGGGATTTTTGCCAACTACATGGCATTCCATAACAAGCTCAACATTCTGGGTGGTTTTATGTACGACCACGATGGCTACGAGATCAGTCAACCCGGACCTGCCAGCAGCTTCACTTCCAAGGACTACTACGGCGAATTGGATTACTTCTTTTACCGGGGTATGGCGGCCACAGTGCGCTATGACCGCTTGAACCAGCGTATCGTGGGTGGCATCGGAGGGGTCAGCCAGGAGCAACCGAGCTTCGGCCTGCAACGCACCCTCACGCCGTCGGGCAACATTATCGGACGGCTTTCGTACAGTAATCTCCATGGCCGCGACCCAATCGCAGGCGTGGGCAGTTCCGGCCGGACGATCATGTCCGACGTCGAGTTCAATTTCTAAGGGAGTGCAGCCATCATGTGGAGGAAAATCATGCAACATAGAACATTTTCGTGGTGTATGGCAGGGCGCATGGCGGGGCTTTTGTTCGTGGCGGGTTTACTCGGCACGGCACATGCCCAATACGGGGGCTTCTTCACCGGGAATAAAAAGGACGTGCCCATCGATGTCTCTTCGTATCCGGCCAATATCCGGCAGGGATACAAAACGTTCAAATATACCTGTTCCGAATGCCATACCCTGGATCGGGCATTGCGCACTACACAGACTCCTGCCACGGCCGAGCATTGGGTCCATGTGATGCAAGCCAAGCCAGCTGCGGATTTTAACGACCGCGAGGCAGAGCAAATCATCGACTTCATCAATTACTACCAGACCCATTTGCCGAAAGATAAGTGGTAGTTGTCGGGTAGACAAGACCAACAAGAACTTCAGGACAAATATCCGGTACATGTGGTAAGGAGAGACTGAAATGCACAAGATGATTCTCGTGATGGCACTCGCAGCTTGTTCCGTTCCTCTGTTGCTCGTCGCTCAGAACGGCAACGTAACCCTCCCGCAGGACAAGGGACCTGACAAGATCAATGTCTCGACCTATCCGCCGGCGCAACAGAAGGCGTACTCGCTGTTTGTCAGCAAGTGCTCCTCGTGCCATACCATTGCGCGCCCTATCAACACAACCATGACCCAGGCAGAGTGGGAACGTTACGTAAAGCGCATGATGCACAAGCCAAACTCGGGGATCAGCAACAGCCAGGGAAAAGAGATCTATGAGTTTCTGGTGTACGACCAGGTGAACCGCAAAGACAAGAACCCGTCCGCGTTCTCCAAGTCCCTGAGCGATGAGGAGATCGAAAAGCTGAAGGCCCAACAGTAGCCGTAGAGTAACTTTTCAAGGTGCTGTGGAGTCAGCTTCACTCTCCAGCGGACACTGCATCGGTTCGCTGGAGGGCGATTTCAGTCGGCACTATACGTGGAATGCGTTCTCGGAATACAGTGATTTTGCAAACTCATCAGAATGGTGGACGCATGAGTTATTTTGTCACGGTCCCGGACCAGGAATACTTCGATCGGAATATTCCCTGCCGCACTGCCTGCCCCATCCATACGGAGTGCGGGCGGTACGTCCAGGCCATCGGGATTTCAAAGGATGAAGAAGCATACCTGCTGGCACGCGCTCCAAATCCTTTCGCGTATGTGCTGGGACGTATCTGTGCCCATCCTTGTGAAGACAATTGTCGGCGCGGCAAGATCGACGAACCGATCGCCATCTGCGCGCTGAAGCGTTACGCCACGGACCGACACAACCTGGGCAGCGGACATGATCCGGCACGAAAAAAACTGCCTCCCCCGGCCCGGCGCGGCAAGCGCGTCGCTATTGTTGGGGCGGGTGTCTGTGGTCTCACCTGCGCCCACGATCTGGCTCTGTTGGGCTACACGGTCGATGTGTACGAGTCCGCTCCGGTCCCTGGAGGGATGCTGTATCTGGGCATCCCGCAATTTCGGTTGCCGCGGGAAATCATCAAGATGGAAGTGGACAACATCCTCGCCATGGGCGTGACGCTGCATACCCGCGTTACCCTGGGGCGCGACATCTCCTTCGCGGAACTGCGGTCGAAGAGCGATGCGGTCCTGCTATCCACTGGGCTTAACAAGGGCCGCGAACTGAATATTCCGGGAGCGCATCTCGCGGGTGTGTACAACGGCATCGACTTTCTGATCAATGTCAACCTCGGCTTCGAGATTGAACTGGGCAAGCGCGTCGTGGTTGTGGGCGGCGGCAACGTGGCCATCGATGTGGCCCGTGCCGCCGTGCGTCTAGTGCAGGAATCGGTTGATTCGGGCCTGAACGGCGATGAGGCCAAGAATCTGCAACCCGCTCTCGACGCGGCCCGCATGGCAATGCGCTCCGGTGCGGAACAAGTGGATCTGGTCAGTCTCGAATCCCGCGTTCAGATGCCTGCATGGAAAGGCGAGGTGGATGAGGCCGAACAGGAAGGCATTGAGGTAGATAACGGTTGGGGGCCCAAGGAAATTATCGGTGAAAATGGCGTGGTTACCGGCCTCAAGGTCCGTCGCTGCCTCACCGTCTTCGATGAGAATGGCCGCTTCAATCCTGCCTTCAGCGACGAAGAGAAAATCATTCCCTGCGACAGCGTGATCCTGGCCATCGGCCAGCAGGCAGATCTCTCATTCCTCAGCGGGGAAGAGGGAGTCCAGGTGACGCCGCGTGGAACTCTTAAGATCGATGAGGATCTGATGACCACAGCTCCCGGCGTCTTTGCCGGAGGGGACGTGGCCTTCGGACCGCGAGTGCTTGTCGAGGCTGTGGCGAATGGCCACCGCGCGGCGCGGTCGATTCACTTGCATCTTAACGGCAAAACTACCAAGACCGTGCTGAGTCGCTTTCGCATTATGCCAGACTGGAAAATGCCGCGCGGCTTTCTCGCCACACCTAGGCAGAAGATGCCTGTGCTTGCGGCGAACCGGCGCATTGGAATCGCCGAAGTTGAACTGGGCTTCGACGAGCAACAGGGTCGCGCTGAAGGGCTTCGCTGCCTCAAGTGCCAGGTGAACACGATCTTTGACGGATCGAAGTGCATCCTCTGCGCCGGTTGCGTGGACGTGTGTCCGGAGAGATGCCTGCGCCTGGTCGACCTGACACAGGTCAGCGGCGACGAGCGATACGAAGCCCTGATTCAACATCGCTACGGAATGCCCTCCGCCGAATTGAAAGCTGGCCATGCCGGGGCCATCCTCAAGAACGAAGAAAAGTGTATTCGCTGCGGGCTATGCGCAGATCGTTGTCCAACCGGAGCCATCAGCATGGAAGCTTTGGAACAGCAGGAACGGGAAGTCTTTGAATAGGGGATCTCAGGTATGAATCGTCGAAATTTTCTCAGTTGGGGAACTGCAGGCATGGCCGCGCTTTGTTCGGCGGTCGGGGTAAGTTTTGGGGCAGTGGTCCGCTTCCTGGTTCCGAGCGTCTTTTACGGGCCGCCGCAGTCGTTCAAGATTGGCAACCCCGGGGACTTTCCCTATGGCCCTCCCACTTTCCTGGCGGACGAAAAAATCTTCGTGTTCCGCGACCGTGAAAGAGGGTTTGCTGTGGCCAGCGCGGTCTGCACGCACCTGGGATGCACGGTCGCGTACTTCCAGGACGACCGCGAGTTCCATTGTCCGTGCCACGGCAGCGTGTTTTCCCCAACTGGCGCCGTGTTGCATGGGCCAGCGCCGCAGTCCCTCAACTGGTTTGAGGTAACGCTGACGCGCGATGGACAGCTTCGTGTCGACAAAGACAAAGTAGTGCCACCGACGTATCGGCTCATGGTGTAACGATGAAATGGATTCGCGAAATCTGGCAATCGATCGTGCGGCGGGATCCGCTGTCCACAGATAAAGGGAAGTCCGAACTGGTCTTTCTCAATGTGTGGCTGCATATCCATCCGGCCAAAGTGAAGAGAGAGAACTTACGGTTCAAGTACTCGTTTTACTTGGGCTTCATTACCTTCTTTCTCTTTTTGATTCTGCTGACCACTGGAATCGCACTGATGTGCTACTACCGGCCCTACCCGCCAGCCGCATACCAGGACATGAAGGATCTCCAGTTTGCCGTCTTTATGGGGTCGTTTCTGCGCAACATGCATCGCTGGGCAGCGCACGCCATGGTGGTCTGTGTCTTTCTGCACATGTGCCGGGTGTTCTATACCGGTTCCTACAAGAAACCGCGCCAGTTCAACTGGGTGGTCGGTGTGATGCTGCTGTTACTGACGCTTGGACTCTCCTTCACCGGGTATCTGTTGCCATGGGATCAGCTCGCCTACTGGGCGATCACGGTGGGAACGAACATCGGCAGTTACGCTCCATTGGTCGGCGGCAAACTCCGGGAGTTGTTACTCGGCGGTCATACTGTTGGCGAGGCAGCACTGCTGCGTTTTTATGTGCTCCATGTGGCAGTGCTGCCATCGCTCGTGATCCTGTTCACCATTGTTCACTTCTGGCGTGTACGCAAGGACGGCGGACTCTCACGGCCGATCTGGAAGTTGAAACCACAGAAGACAGAGGCCCTGGTCACCATCGGCGCACCTGCAGCGGTCGCACCGTTGCAAGTAACAGCCGCGTCGAAAGACAAGACGTATGGACTGATGGAAGTCGTCACGGGCAAGCCTATCTTCGAAACGGTGACCCCCGAAGAGGAAGAAGATACGGTTTTCTCATATCCATACGCTTTTGTCCGCGAAGCGGTGGCTCTGATGGCAACCGTAACAACCATCATGGCAATTTCGCTGTTTTTCAAAGCGCCTCTTGAAGAAATGGCCAATCCGGCAGTGACCCCGAATCCCGCCAAAGCGCCGTGGTATTTCCTCGGCCTTCAGGAATTGGTCAGCCACTCGGCCTTGTTAGGCGGCGTGGTAGTACCGGCCCTGATGGTGATCGCGCTGATTGCGATCCCCTACATTGACAGGAACCCGAGCCGTCGCCCGCGGGACCGGAAGTGGGCAATTTGGTTGTTCACATTTTTTGTCGTTGCCAACATCCTTCTGATCATTGTGGGAACCTTCTTCCGCGGACCAGGTTGGGCGTGGGTACCACCTTGGGTACACGTTGTCGCGAGGCCAGAATAATGGAGCGTAAACTACAGCAACTCTTCTTCGCACTCAGTCTTTTGGCGCTGGTGCTTATCCTGGTGGCCGAATGGCAGGCCAGCACGCCATCGTGGAAGCCCTATCAGCGAAAGTTTCTTCAACTTGAGGCGCAGGAAGAACCGAACGCAGTCAGCAAGGCCGCTGTTCTGGCCACGCCGCTTGCGATCAATCAGGTGGTTCTCCCTGGCTTGCAGCGCGTGGACCGCTGCACCACATGCCATCTAGGTGTGGAAGACCCCACCATGAAGAATGCGCCAAGGCCTTTCCATTATCATGCCGGTCTGGGACCGCACGTTCCCTCCAAGTTCGGCTGCACCATCTGCCATGGCGGACAGGGATTGGCCACCGACATGAAGGATGCGCACGGTAACGTGGCCTTCTGGCAAACCCCGCTGCTGCCTGCCGACTACGTCCGCGCTTCCTGCGGTCGATGCCACAAAGAGGGGGATGTACCTGGCGTGCCAGAGCTGACCGAGGGACGCCATCTTTTTGAAACCGAGGGCTGCCGCGGTTGCCACAAGTTGAACGGAGTGGGTGGAAGCATCGGCCCCGACCTGACAGAGGAAGGCGCGAATCACCGATCTCCGCAATGGCTTGAGCGCCACTTCCTGGCCCCGAACGCAGTCTCGCCCGGCTCGGCGATGCCGAACTTCCACTTCACCAGGGAGCAGGCGCGCGCACTTACTTACTACATGCTTTCGCTTACCAGTGGAGAGATGGGGAGTTACTATTCCAGCGAGCGGCTGATCCCCAGCCCTGAATATGGTCGGCAATTGTTTGAAGAAAAGAATTGTATCGTCTGCCATGCCATTGGAGGAGTTGGAGCCAAAGTCGGGCCCGATCTGCTCGGCGTGACCAAGCGACATTCGGACGGATGGCTCGACGAGCAACTGGTGAATCCGGAGTTGGTGTATCCCGGAAGTTCCATGCCGGAATACGATCTTGAGAGCAATGCTCGCAAGGCGCTGGTCGCTTTCCTTGCATCCGCTACTCCAAAGGATGCGCAGGATATCCTGGCACGCAAGGGCCATGCATTGACTCCTGAAGATGCCGCCATCGAAGCCGGCAAACAGGACTTCGCGCGGTTTGGATGCGCAGGCTGCCACGGCACGGAACTCCAGGGCGGCGCACCCAACCCCAACGCCCAGGGCGAACAGGTGCCCTCGCTGCTACACGTCTCCGACGACTACACCAAGGACGAAGTCATCGGTATCATCCGCGACGGAAGGATGCCCCCTATGGATAATCCCAAGGGGTCGGCTCCTCCGCTCTACATGCCATCGTGGAAGAGCGTGTTGAGCAACGAGGACATCCACCACATCGCGGACTTTCTCTGGTCGAAGCAACAGAAGAAGGAGAGCTGGTAGCAGCATGACCCCGATCCGGGCAGATTCTTTCTGGTGATGCAAGTCGGGATGTCGGTTCATAAACGTGAGCGTCTGGGCAACCACACCAGTTAAGAAAGTTTGGCCTGTGATGGACTCCCAAGTATGGACAGAGAGTCGTGAGTGGCGGTTCGTCGTCGACGTAGTGATGAAGAAGTGGAGCATCTGATGGTCGGAACTTCCGGAAACAACCACGCAATCAAACCCCAAAGCTTGGGGCTGTCCGAGCCATTATGGCTCCTTCAAAAGGAGAGATGAAAATGACCAAGTCTAAGAAGACCATTGTATCGGCTACCGTTTTACTCGCCCTAGTATCTCTCGCAAATTTCGCCTGGGCAGGGGATGTGAAAGGAAAGGTCACCGCGCAGGGAATGCCTTCTCCGGAGAACATCGTTGTCTACATCGACAGCGTACCTGGTAAAACATTCCTGCCACCTGTGCAACATGCAATCATGGACCAGTTGCGGATGGCATTTATCCCGCATGTGCTCGTGATTGTGAAGGGAACCACGGTGAATTTTCTGAATGATGATCCAGTTCAACACAACGTCTATTGGCCAGCCATCAATCATGATCGTAAGCTGGCGCATAATATGGGCACCTGGCCGCAAGGGATTGTAAGGTCATTCACCTTCAATGAACTGGGCGACGTTCCATTGCTCTGCAAAGCCCACTCGGAAATGTCCGGTTACATCGTTGTCGTGCCAACGCCCTACTTCGCGCTGACCGACAAGGAGGGCAACTACACGATCAAAGACGTTCCTCCAGGCCAGTACACGCTGAAGACATGGAGCGAAAAAGCCCAACCTACGACACAGGCGATAACGGTGAGAGAGGTGAAAGACACCGCAGTCAAGCCTGCCTGCAACTGCTGCCCTATGACGCAGGTAACGAACGCCGACTTGACCGTGAAGGAATAAAGTATTGAGCGGCGGCGTACTGATCGTCGCCGCATTCGCATTCGACGGCCAGCGCAGTGACCTGACCGATCTTTTGTATCAGTGCGGGAGGGAAAGTTCTTCCAAATCAGCCCTCCCCCGAATGCTCCAGAGCTTGTGCTTCTTCTGTACACCCAGATTCGTTATCAGGTGCTGCAGTTCGTTCTTCACGCGTGTGCGTATCTGTACCAACTTATGTCTGTGGATCAGTAACTGCCTTGATCGCTCATCTCCGCATCCGGTATCCAGATGCGTTGGAACCGGCCTTCCACCAGCAGATTTAGGATATGAGTCGCATCCAGTTTGTCGGTCTTCTGCTTGCGCACGTAGCTGGCGCGGATCTGCGACGCATCCCCGATCCAAACCTCATATCCCAACATCTCATGCAACTGGATAAACACTGGCTGTTGCCGACTGATTCCAGGCCCACCAACGATGGCACTCAAGATGGCGATAGGACTGCTCCGACTCTCCGCTTGCATGCATCAGCTTGTGTTCCCGCATCTCGCCGCTGTCGGTATCAAGAACTGTGATCTGCAGGAAACTCGGATGAAAATCACAACCCACTATCATCATCTGGGGCTCCTTTCTTCCGCTTGACCCCGGTCTCCAAACCAACCAAAGTCTACTGGAACTGCTGGAGTCTCTGCCCTTATCCAATCAGCGAGATTGTGAGTGCAGTGCCGATCACCATGCGGAGTCATACGGCACGGTGGCTTTTCGGATCACATTCGCGCCGAGGTTTCGGGATGGAATTCGGCGGAGCTACTTGACACCGATCCGCTTTAAACATACAATAGGTAGCGTTACGGTTCCCCAGGAACACTACATCTGGGGCTAAGAGGGAAGCCGGTCCCGTCACGTCGACTATGCCGGCGCTGCCCCCGCAACTGTGAGCGAAGAGCTGCAATCCACTCATGTCACTGCCTCCTGAACGGGGGTGGGAAGACCGGATTGCCGCAGCGATCCGCAAGCCAGGAGACCTGCCGCGACACAGAGAAACGTCCACGGGCGGGGTGTACCGGCGGGTCGCTTGCCAGCTTTGGCCTATCAGCCATTCCGCACCGCAATGCGTCCAGCCAGACCCAGCCGTCCCGTAAGGAAAGGGATCGCAAATGTCTGTCTCCACCATTCTTCCGCCTGGTTCCGTCATCAAGCGCAGCGGCGCAATCGCTCCATTCGATGGCGGCAAAATCTGCTCCGCTCTGGAGCGAGCTGGCAAGGCCACTGGCGCATTCGATAACGATGAAGCCCGGTTGCTGACCATTCAGACGCTCAAAGTTCTGGCCCACCGCTTCCATGACCGCGCTCCGCACATCGAGCAGGTGCAGGACGTGGTGGAACAGGTGCTCATCAGCGCCAATCACTTTGCCACCGCGCGTGCCTACATCGTCTATCGCGAGCAGCGAACGCGTCTCCGCAGTGACCGGCGCACGCTGGTCGATGTAGCCTCCTCAATGAACGAGTACCTGGAGCGCGCCGACTGGAGGGTAAGCGCCAACGCCAACCAAGGCTACTCGCTCGGCGGGCTGATCCTGAATATCTCCGGCAAAGTGGTGGCCAACTACTGGCTTTCGCATGTGTATGCGCCAGAGGCGGGACGCGCCCATCGCGAAGGCGACCTGCACATCCACGACCTCGACATGCTGGCTGGCTACTGTGCCGGATGGTCGTTGCGCACACTGCTGATCGAAGGGCTGAACGGTGTTCCCGGCAAGGTGGAAGCTGGGCCGCCAAAGCACTTTTCGAGCGCCGTTGGGCAGATTGTCAACTTCCTCGGCACCCTGCAGAACGAGTGGGCTGGCGCGCAGGCATTCAGCTCGTTCGATACCTACATGGCACCCTTCATCCGCAAGGACAGCCTGTCCTACGATGAGGTGCGGCAGTGCATTCAGGAGTTGGTCTATAACCTCAACGTGCCCTCGCGCTGGGGCACGCAGACACCCTTCACCAACCTGACCTTTGACTGGACCTGCCCGGAGGATCTGCGTGATCAGATTCCCGTCATCGGCGGCCATACCATGAGCTTCCGCTACGGCGAATTGCAGCCCGAGATGGACATGATCAACCGCGCCTACATCGAGGTCATGACCGCGGGGGATGCCAAGGGACGTGTCTTTACCTTTCCCATCCCCACCTATAACATCACTCCGGATTTTCCCTGGGAAAGCGAGAACGCGGAACAGCTCTTCGAGATGACCGCCAAGTACGGCCTTCCCTATTTTCAGAATTTCCTCAACTCCGAACTGAAGCCGAACATGGTCCGCTCCATGTGCTGCCGCCTGCAACTCGATCTGACCGAACTGCTCAAGCGCGGCAATGGCCTCTTCGGCAGCGCTGAGCAGACTGGCTCGGTTGGCGTGGTCACGCTCAACTGCGCGCGTCTCGGCTATCTGCATCGCGGCGACGAAACAGCGCTCTTCGCGCGCCTCGACGAGTTGCTCGAGATCGCTCGCAACAGCCTGGAGATCAAACGCAAAGTGATCCAGCGCCACATGGACAATGGTCTCTTCCCGTATACGAAGCGCTACCTCGGCTCGTTGCGCAACTTCTTCTCCACGCTGGGCGTGAACGGTATCAATGAAATGATCCGGAACTTCACCAGCGACGCCCACGACATCACGTCAGAGTGGGGCCACGCCTTTGCCGTGCGCTTCCTCGATCATGTGCGCGCCCGCATCGTGAAGTTCCAGGAAGAGACAGGCCACATGTATAACCTGGAGGCCACACCCGCCGAAGGCACGACCTACCGCTTTGCCCGCGAAGATCGCAAACGCTTCCCTGACATTCTGCAGGCTGGCACGAAGGATGAGCCTTACTACACCAACTCCAGCCAGCTCCCGGTCGGCTTTACCGACGATCCATTCGATGCGTTGCAGCGTCAGGAAGAGTTGCAGCGCAAGTACACCGGCGGCACCGTGCTCCATCTCTACATGGGCGAGCGGATTTCGTCGGCTAAGGCGTGCAAAACGCTCGTGCGCCGTGCCCTGGAGAACTTTCGTTTGCCCTACATCACCGTCACGCCGACCTTCTCCATCTGCCCCAGGCACGGCTATCTGGATGGGGAACACGCTTACTGCCCCAAGTGTGATGCCGACCTTATCGCAAGTAAACGGATGGCCGCGTTGCGATAACACAAACGCAACTCAACACGAAAGGAAACTGCCATGCAAACTCTCTTAACCGTGATCGACCAGGAAGTTGAAATCACCCTGACCCCGGAAGAGCGCCAGCCCTGCGAAATCTGGACTCGCGTCATGGGCTATCACCGCCCGGTCTCCTCTTTCAACCGCGGCAAACAAGGCGAATTCCATGAACGCAACTACTTCCGTGAAACCAACCTCGACTGAGCTGCGGGTGGGAGGTCTCGCGCATCTCTCCACCTGTGACTGGCCTGGCGAACTGGCCGCCACCGTTTTCTGCCAGGGGTGCGGGTGGGATTGCGCGTACTGCCACAATCCCCATCTGCGCCCGACGGGAGCCGAGCCGCAACTCTCCTGGAGCGAGGTCTTCGCATTTCTCAAAAGCCGCCGAGGGCTGCTGGACGGGGTCGTGTTTTCCGGCGGTGAACCCACACTGCAACCGGCGCTATTCCGTGCGGTGCAGGCTGTCCGAGGTCTTGGCTTCCGCATCGGCCTGCACACCGCCGGCATGACACCGGACAGGTTCGCTTCCGTCCTGCCGTGCATCGATTGGGTGGGCTTTGATGTAAAAGCCCCTTTTCATGCCTACTCCCGCATCACAGGTGTGGATCATAGCGGCGATAAGGCCCTTGCGAGCCTGCGCCTGCTGTTGGCAAGCGGCATTGCGTATGAAGTCCGCACCACGCTGCACCCCGCTTTGCTGAGCGCGGAGGATATGGTTGAGCTGCGTGACCAACTGTTGTCTCTCGGCGTCACGCACTATGCCGTGCAGCATTTCCGGCTCGCAGGCACACGCCCCAACCGACTGCCGCCTGATTCACACCAGCCACAACCTATCCTTCCGCCAGGGTACGGGGATCGCTTTCATCACTTCTACCTTCGCAGGTCTTCGTTGACGGCGGTTACACCGGAAAGCTGATCGGCTGGGCCAAAGAGATGTTCGGCTATGACGTGGAAGTGGTCAAACGCAATGAGTTGCACACGTTCCAGGTACTGCCCAAACGGTGGATCGTCGAACGCACCTTCGCATGGCTCAACTGGAGCCACAGACTCAGCAAAGACTTCGAACTCCTCCATACCTCCACTGAAACCATGATCCACATCGCCTTCGCGCACCTGCACCTGCGACGCTCTACTTAAGTTTCTCGACAGGTTCTCACCGTAAGCCTTCTCGAACTCGGCGAAGTGCTCGTGGGTGAGAGGGCGGTCTTTCTTGGTGATGCCGGGTACGTTGGAGCGGTTCCGACCATTTCCTCCGTAACCCTTTTCGTGATGATCGGCGTCACATAAACACCGCAATCTGCGCCCTTCGACCCCGCCTCGTTGTGACTGCTGTCACGGATCACTGCTATTCCACATCACTGCATCTGAGACCATTCTGACAATACGATCTGAAAAGTAATCCGATCCGAAAAGAGGAAACTTACGTGTTTCCGGACCTGCCACCACGGATTTATGAATCGCTGAAGGCTTTGTGCTGCCTGGCAACTGCGGAGAAGCCGATGCGAGCGGTCGAGATCGCCGCTGTAGCCTCTCTGCCGCCCGCACAAACAGCCAAAATTCTCCATGAGATGACTTGGGCAGGTTTTGTCGAATCGCACCGCGGGACGAACGGCGGTTTCTTGTTGCTCAAGCCGGCCGCTCAGATTCGTGTGATCGACGTAGTCGCGTTCTTTACTCACCGCGCACCGAGTCAGGAACTTAACGATCCCGTGCTACAGGCTCTTGCCCTTGCCACCACGCGGTGCAAGAAAGAGTTGGAAGGTATCACGGTTGCCGATCTTGTCAAACTCCAGGCGCCCAAAGCGGACAAGAGAAAAAGTCCACGCAAGGTGCCGAACCGGCAAAAGGTTGGAGAACACAAGTAGCTAGAAAGGCTAAGTAGTAGAGAGGATTTGTATATGGCACGCAATTCGATGGTATCGCTTTCACACACACAATGGCACCATGGCTCATTCAAGAGGCTCTTTCTTGTAATTGCGGGCCTGGGCCTGGCCGTTCTGCTTTCTACTCCGCAGGCACACGCCACCGCGAGCTTTTCAAGGCAAACGGGCCTGGCATGCAATGTGTGCCATACCACTTTCCCTGAACTGACCCCATTCTGACGCGACTTCAAGCTGCATGCATATGCCATGAGCTCGGAGAATGACATTACCGACAAGGGTAATAAGAAAAATGCGGGTCTAGACCCCCTGAAGGTCTTACCCCTGTCCATCAATCTGCGGGGGGGCTTACCCAAACGGGCAACCGTCAGCCCGACACTCGGAATTCCAACATCGAACTGCCGCAACAGGTGAACTTATGGTTTGCGGGAAAGCTTGCGGAGCATATCGGAAGCTATACCCAGATGACCTACAATGTTCAAGGCAACCACTTCGCCTTTGATAATAGCGATTTCTTCCGTTATGCTCGCGATGCCAAGCTTGGAGGCAAGAGCTTTACGTGGGGCATCGACGCAAATAACGATCCCACATTCGAAGACTTATGGAACAGCACCCCGGCCTATGGTTTTCCCTGGGTTGCCCCGGACGCAGTCGTTTCGCCTTCTGCTTCTACTCTGATCGACGGCGGTCTGGGTGGGGACGTGCTCGGACTGGGCGTTTACGGCATGTTGAGCGACCACCTTTACGGGCTGGTGTCGCTCTACCGCACGCAGCATATCGGTGGACCGCAGCCCGCGAACGGCCTCGGATACACGCACAATATCAGCGGGGCAGCGCCCTACTGGCGGTTTGCCTACCAGGCAAGTAAGGGCAGCAACTATCTTGAGGTAGGTACGTTCGGCTTCCACGAAGATTCGTACCCCGGCACCATCACTACAACTCCTGCAATCAGCGGTCCCACGGACAGCTACACAGACAGCGGAGCGGACCTGACGTATGAACGGTCGCTCCACGCCGGGGACTTGTTTGTGGTCCACAGTCTCTTCATTTACGAGAAGCAGGATCTCGTCGCCACCTTCCAGGAAGGGGGCGCAGCTCAAGCCGATCATAACCTCGGTGATCAGGTTAAATCCGGCCATACGTGATCGGGTTAAAAGCGGCCAACGAGCGTGGCCGAAGACGTGATTGTTTTACCTTGCCGACGTGTATCTTTGCAAGGCGGGCAGTTGCGCGTTGAT
>JAKAXU010000054.1 GCA_021816455.1 Acidobacteriota bacterium | reverse complement strand
AAAGACCTCCACCCAAGCGCCAAACCCAGACTGAAGACTACTCCGAGACCGAATGACCACCCTTCTGCCCTATCAGACCACCGAGCTGTCGGATGAAATCGATCCGTGTGAGAAATCGCGGCTAAGCAGGTGACATCCTGCGAGTGCAACCGGGAAGGACCACAGTGGCAGACTGAAGTCTTCCTCTCATGCAACAAGATTGCCATTACCCTCGCACAGGGGTCATTGCCACAGACGGACACATTGCAGTTACAATGGGAGCAGAACGAGTTCCTGCTCCATCTAATCATTTTTCCGGGAGATTTTCGCTCCATGCCGAACATGATGCTGCCCCCCGAAGAACGTAACCTGACGCCAGAGCAGGTTGAAGCCCTGGATCGCCGTCGCGACTGGGGACTTACCCTGCAGGTCATCGCTGGCCAGTTTGCTGTCATCAGTACGCTGCTTTCACTCTGGGCCGGTCAAGATCTAACCTACTCTCCAGGCTGGGCGCACCCGATGGCGTACTACATGGCAATCGCAGTATCCATCGTTCTAGTTGCAGGCAGCGTCGGCACGTATATGCGACGTGGAACCGTTCGCATCGACTGATAGATCCGGCTGCCATGAGGTCCATGGGGCAGCCGACTGGACGTATGGCGGCCCAATCGCATCTTTCTCCCGACGGCTCTGTTTCGCTTGCCACTGGCAGGTTAAGAGACAGCTATGGTCGTCAAATCACTGACCTGCGTGTTTCCATCACCGATCGCTGCAATTACAAGTGCGTCTACTGCCGAACAGGCCAGAAAGGCGCCCAATATGCTGAGTTGAGCGCTGCCGACTATTTGCGCTTGATCCGTATTTTCCTGAGTTTGGGCATTGAAAAGGTCCGACTTACCGGCGGAGAGCCTCTTTTACGCCGCGATCTTCCGGAGATTGTCGCCAGTATTCGCGTAATGCGCACCGAAACAGGACACGCGCCGGAGGTTGCGGTAACCACGAATGGCCACCTGCTGGAGGACCTCGCGGTGCCTCTGAAACAGGCCGGCCTCAGTCGCGTAACGGTCAGCATGGATGCCGTCGATCCTGAGACCTTCGAGCGCATCACGCGAATTGCGGGCAGTTTCGAAGCCGTTGGTCGCGGCATTGAAGCAGCACAGCGCGCCGGACTGGATCCGGTCAAGATCAACTGCGTTCTCCTGCGCGGGTTTAACGACGATCAGGTGGAAGCCTTTGCAGGGTTTGCGCGCAAACACCAAGTGGTTGTGCGGTTCATCGAATTTATGCCGCTCGAAGAAGATCGCCTCTGGACTCCGCAGATGGTCGTGCCGCTGACCGAAATTGTTCAGCGCATCGGGAACGTCTATCCCCTGATTCCGCTGCCGGAGACCGTTGCCGGAGAGACTGCCCGGCGGTACGGATTTGCGGATGGCATCGGAGAAATTGGAATTATCGCACCGGTCACGCAAGCCTTCTGTGGCGCGTGCAGTCGGGTGCGACTCACCTCGGACGGAAAGATCCGCACATGTCTGTTCTCGCATCGCGAGCACGACCTGGCAATGCTGACTCGCCAGGGAGCAAGCGACGATGAACTGAGGAGCGCAATCCTGAACGCAATACGGACCAAAGAAGAACGGCATCACATTGGCGAACCTGGTTTCCTGAAACCTTCCCGATCCATGGTTCACATTGGTGGATAACGCCAAGGACGCAGTTGCTCATCTGTGACTGAAGACACGGCCTCGTCGAGCGCACCCAACGCGCGGCGCGATGCAATCGATGCAATCCGGTTTCGACTTTGCAACTTCTCAGCGGGTTACAATCATTTCGGTAACCTTGGCTACCATGACCCAGGAAAATCGCATGCCGCTGGAAGACCTGATGGTCTTTCACAAGTTGGCCCGCTCGCTGACCTCAAGCCTCGAGTTGGAAAATATCCTGCGCGCGATTCTGGAGCAGATGAATCGGTTCATCTCCGCTGATCTCTGGGCGCTGCTGATGCTCGATGAATCGCGTAAAGAGCTATATTACGCACTGACCGGCTCCGGCGATGGATCGCGACTAAAAGAACTGCGCGTGAAGGTTGGCGAAGGGCTGGCGGGGTGGGTTGCGGAACACGGACAAACACTGATCGTGCCACAGGCGGAGGATGATCCACGCACAGAGGATATGCGCCGGAACAATGGCTTCCATTTCCATTCGGCAGTTGCCATTCCGATCCGCGGACGTCGCGGAACGCATGGCGTGCTCGAGGTATTCAATCCCGACCTGACCCGAAACTCCGACTACACGATCGCGTTTCTGCACATTCTGGCCGACTATGCCGCTATCGCCATCGAGAATGCACAGGATGTTTCCCGTGTGCAGCAACTCACCATCACGGACGACGTAACGGGACTCTACAACGCGCGGCATCTGTATGTCCTGCTGGAACGGCAGATCGCGCTCCAACGCGCGGATGGAAGTGCCTTCAGTCTGCTCTTTCTAGATCTGGACCGTTTCAAGGATGTGAACGATCGATACGGGCACCTGATCGGAAGCGAATTGCTTGGGGCCTATGGGCACAGGCTATGCACAGTCAGCCGAACGACGGATACATGCTTCCGCTACGGAGGCGATGAGTTCGTTGTGCTGATGCCGGCTACCAATCCGCAGGACGCAGTCGTGGCTTCCATCCGCCTGCACGCTGAAATGACAAAGACCGTCTTTCGAATGCGGAATGGGCTGAAGATATCCATTGGGTCCAGCGTAGGGCTGGCGAGTTGTCCCGCAGATGGCAAAAGCGTTCATGCCATTCTGGGAGTTGCCGATAAACGCATGTATTCCGTCAAAGCGTCCGGGCGTGGTCGAGTCAGCGAGTAGTTCTGTTCTTGACCGACGTCGATTCTGAAACCATTCTGGCCTGCCGATCTGCGATTTCTTCCAGCTGCCGTCGCCAGTCCAAATGTTCCACAAAACCTTGCGAATCGCGCCAGCCTGCCTCGACAATCACACGCAGTTCCAGAAAGACGCTGGTTCCCAGCAGTGCTTCGATCTGCTGTCGTGCGCTGGCGCCGATCGAGCGAAGACGACTGCCTCCCTTGCCAATCAGAATCGCTTTCTGCCCATCCCGCTCACAGTAAATCGCCGCCGCGATGCGAGTAAACTGTCCGCGCTCCGGCGCCGGAATTCCGCCTTTCAGCATGCGCGGCTTCTTTGCCTTGCGTGGCCCCTGCTGTGGCTCTTCGTATTGTTCGATGACCACCGCAGACGCGTATGGAACCTCTTCGCCTGTCTCCATCAGAATGCGCTCGCGAATGATCTCCGCCACCAGAAACCGAATCGGCTGATCCGTAAACTGGTCCGTCGGGAAGTAACGCTCGCCTTGCGGGAGCATTTCCGCGAGTCCTCGCAGGAGGGGGTCCAATCCATCCCGTTTGCGGGCGCTGATCGGAAAAACCGCAGCAAAGTCATGCAAGGTGCGTAGCTGTTCGATTGTTGGCAGAAGCTCGTGTCGACGGACTTGATCGATTTTGTTCAGGACAAGAACGACGGGGCATTTCAGCCCTTTCAGAAGCTTCAGCACATACGCATCTTCGCTGCGCCAGTCTTCGCCGCGATGCGCCCCTGCGCGAGCATCGGGAGCCTCGTCCGGAAGTCTCAGTTCACGTGTCACATCCACCAGCAATGCAACCGCATCGCAGGATTCCAGCGCTTCCTGCACCTCCTGCATCATGCGGCGATCCAAATGAGTTTCCGGCTGATGCACACCTGGCGTATCGATGAAAATAATCTGCGCCTCGTCCTGATTTTTTTCCTGCTCCCGCTCCAGTTCCACAACGCCAAGAATGCGATTACGCGTGGTCTGCGGCTTGCTGGTTACGATAGCTACGCGTTCTCCCACCACAGCGTTGAGCAGTGTACTTTTGCCCGCGTTCGGGCGGCCGATGAGCGCAACATATCCTGATCTCATTCTTCCCTACTCCTGATGGGATGCTTCGCTCTCTTCGCTGGCATTCCTCTCACGATCCTTGTCCTTTATCTCGACATCGGCGATCGCGTCGATCAAGCGTCGCAGGCGTACCTGCTCGATGCGCCGCTCACTGGCTTTCACAACTTCCAATCGCAGTTTTCCGGTCTCAATTACCTCTCCAGTGAGTGGAATGCGATCGGCAATTTCCGAGATCAGCCCGCCGACAGTCTGCGATTGATACTCGCCAGTATCTGGCGGCCAGGCATCCTCAACCAGTTCCGACAAGCGGCTGACCGGATAACTGCCCGGTAAAAGCAAGGTTCCGCCATCCTCAGCGACGGCTTCTTCCAGACCCCTGTCGGCATCATCTTCATGTTCGTCGCGAATCTCTCCCACAATCGCTTCGAGCAGGTCTTCGATGGTGACCACACCTGCCACTTCCCCATACTCGTCAATCACCACACGCATGTGTTGTTTCTCGCGCTGCATCTCGCGCAGCAATTCATATCCGCGCTTTGTCTCGGGCACCAGAGCCACAGGCCGCTGAATATTCCTGACCGTTTGCTGCGCTGTTTCAGCATCCGAGAGATGGAGCAGGTCGTGTGCAAACGCAATCCCAGTCACTTCGTCGAGCGAAGTGCGGAAGACGGGAACCCGCGAAAAATTGTGCTGGCGCAGTGCATTCAGAAAGTCCTTGAGAGGCATCGTCTCCCGAACGGCAAAGACCGCCGAACGCGGAGTCATCACTTCTTTCACCAGCTTGTCGCCAAACTCCAATGCCGAGCGAACCAGCTGACGGTCCTCTTCTTCCAGAATTCCTTCTTCTTCGCCTGCTTCAAGCAACGCTTCAACGTCTCCAGCTTCATCTTCGTGCGAACTTTCGGGAGCCGGTTCCGTCAAAGTGGCAATCGAGAGCAGAAAGACGGTCGTCAGCGTCACAGGAGAGAGAAGATACAGCAATCCGCGCACCAGCCACGTGAATGACGCAAGCCAGTCTCCTGGCATCCTCTGCAGCAGAAGAAATGGAATCAACTCGCTGCAGATCATCACCATCAGCATCACTGCGACGATCCATTGCAGTGCGGCATCCGTGTTCCATCCGCGCCACTGTTCCACCACAATGCGGCTGAAAACGAGTGCCTCCAGCGCCATGGCAAGATTCATCCAAATGGATGCCGACAGCGCCACCCGCTCGCGGCTCATGCCGAGCCTGGGTTCCACATTCTGCTCCCAGGCTTCAAGATGCTGCTGTACGTCGCGTGCCAGAATGCGCCCAAACTGACTCTCGAGCCGTACGATGTAGCTGGCCAGGCACAGAATGAGCGCAAGCGCGATGGCAAGCACTACAAGTCCAGGAGTCATCACCGTGCTTCCCTGCGCGCAGAACGCTTTGTCCGTTTCGAAACTCGCTCGATGAGTCCCTGCGGCAAACGCAGTCTACTCCGCAATTCAGATTCCGCGGCAGCCATCTCTCCATCATCCGCTTCATGATCGTAGCCCGCCAGATGCAACATGCCGTGCAGAATCAGCACGCGCAATTCGATACGCAGGGAATGGCCTTCGCTGGCCGCTTGGCGCGCTGCGGTCTCCACAGAGATGGCCAAGTCGCCGGCGACGCCAAACCTTGGCTCCGCTGCCGGGAACGACAGGACGTCGGTACTCTTGTTCTTGCCGCGGAAATGTCGATTCAGACGGCGGATTCCATCATCGTCCGTAAGCAGAAGCGACACTTCACCTTCCAGCCCGACAACAGACTGTGCCGCGCGTGTGGCACGACGAAGCGTCGCCGGGACTGGCATCCCTTCCAGAGCGCGTATCGCGCATACAGCATCCGGATCGAAGACGATCATCGCACTGAGCCGCGCTCACTCCGGCGATTTCCCGCCGGGCACGGAGAGGCATTCATGCTTTGATGATACGGCAAATTTGAATTCTATTGCGGCTTGGCGTGTCTTCTCGCTGACCCGGAAGCATTGGAACCGGCATGCACACTGGTTGTGGGTGCGTGTCCGGTTTCGATGGGTTCGCCGAGATCGAGAGGAAGCTCCTGCTGTAGATTCTTCTGCTCATAGGCGCGGATGATTCTCTGCACCAGAGTGTGGCGCACGATATCCACATCTTCAAAATGGCAAAATGCGATTCCCTCCACATCCTCCAGCAAGTTGATCGCTTCCACCAACCCGCTCTTCTTCGGATTGGGAAGATCGATCTGAGTAATATCGCCGGTGATGACGGCCTTGGAGTTGTTGCCAAGCCTCGTCAGGAACATCTTCATCTGTTCACTGGTCGTGTTCTGCGCCTCGTCCATGATGATGAACGCATCATTGAGCGTTCTCCCTCTCATAAAGGCGAGTGGAGCAACCTCGATGACATTTTTTTCGAGCATTTTGTCCACGCGCTCCGGTTCGCACAGGTCGTAGAGCGCGTCGTAAAGCGGACGCAGGTAGGGGTCAACTTTTTCCTGGAGGCTGCCCGGCAAAAAGCCCAGCCGTTCGCCGGCTTCCACCGCCGGACGCACCAGGATGATGCGACTCGTTTTCTTGGCATTCATCGCCGCCACTGCCATGGCAACAGCAAGATAAGTCTTGCCCGTTCCCGCCGGGCCAACGCCAAAGACCATATCGTGCTGTTCAATGGCATCCAGATATCGCTGCTGATTGGCGCTACGCGCCTGCACTCCGCGCTTTATACCTGTCGATCGCTGTCTGGACGAATCGGCTAGCGATTTCAATGTGATCTTCGGATCGGCGAGCACTACCTTCAACATGGAGTGCAATTCTCCGTTATGAGGATGTACTCCGCCGCGCCGAAGCGACTCAAAATCCGCGAAGATGCGCTCAACTCGATGCACCGCATCTTCGGCTCCCCGGACGTGGACGGCATCCGACCGCAAATCAATACGCACGCCGAGAGAGTCTTCCATCAGCTTCAGGTTTTCGTCGCGGGTCCCGAACAGGGGCTCAAGATTCGGCGTAATCTCCAGTGCGATCTTCAATGGAATAATGAACCTCCGTGACCGCTGCATTCGCAGCTGCCGGGTTGAGGATGCATGCTTGTAATTTGTGGAATTTCAGACGAAGGTGAGTACAGAGCGTCGACGAACCACCACGCTGAGGACGCTCCAGTGCGAAGCCGGCCAGATCGATCCACCGAATTGGCGTATGTAGCCAAATTCTGTATCTGGCAAGAGAGTACCCCGCAACCCTGTCGGCGTCAATACGCCGGAGAAGATTTTTTCGCTTGCTTTCTTCCCGCCCGAGTCATTGCAATCCTGTTGATCACCCACCAGCCACCCTGGAGAGAAGTGGATAATGGAGCAGAAGTTGTAATCCGATGTACGCAACGCCATCTCGAGGTCAAGCTTTGAAGCGATTTCTGAGTCTCCTGTTGCTGTTTTCCCTCGTCAGCGCCTCGGCCGCCACACCCCTGCGTCCAAACCGGTCAGCCGACCGCTGGGCGCGCAAAACACTGCGCCAGATGACCCTCCAGGAGAAGGTCGGCCAGATGATTCTGGTCTGGGCGCACATGGAGTTCACCAATCCCGCCAGTCCGCAGTATCAGCATCTGCTGGCAGAGATGAGAACCTACCACATCGGGAGTTTTGGTCTCACGATTCCCGCCGTCTACGGGCATCTGGTGAAGAGCCAGCCGCTGGAGGCCGCCGCACTGACAAACCAGCTTCAACGGGATTCGAAGCTTCCGCTGCTCTTTGCCGCGGACTTTGAGCGCGGGCTTTCCATGCGGCTGGACGGAGCTACGGCCTTTCCGTCCGCAATGGCCTTTGGCGCAGCGGGAGACCCGGACCTGGCGCGACAATTCGGCAAAATATCCGCCATCGAATCCCGCGCCATCGGTGTTCAATGGAACTGGTTTCCAGTTGCCGACATCAATTCAAACCCGGCGAATCCTATCATCAACACACGCTCATTTGGCGCAGACCCTGCGTCAGTCAGCCGCATGGTGACGGCGTACATCGAAGGAGCCCACAGTGGCGGGATGCTGGTTACAGCCAAGCATTTTCCTGGTCACGGCGACACCGACACGGACTCGCACCTGGCGCTGGCGCGCGTCAACGTCTCCCGCGACCAGTTGAACGCCGTTGAGTTGGTGCCATTTCGCGCAGCCATTGCTGCGGGCGTTGATTCCGTGATGATCGGCCACCTGACGGTGCCTGCGCTGGAACCGGATCCGGATCGACCGGCGAGCATCTCCCACAGAATCACCACGGACCTGCTTCAGCACGAGCTTGGCTTCCGCGGACTGGTCGTCACAGACGCGCTGGATATGGGCGCGCTCATGCAGGCGTTCCGTGGAACCACAGCGCAGGTTTCGGCTGCTGAAGCCGTTGCGGCGGTCAAGGCCGGCAACGATATGGTCATGATTCCCGCCGACCTTCCCGGCGCATACAACGGACTGCTGCAGGCCGTCGAGTCCGGAGAGATCAGCCGCCAGCGCATCGACCAAAGCGTACTGAAGATTCTTCGCCTGAAGGCTTCGCTCGGCCTGAATCGAAATCGCTTCGTATCTCTCGATCAGGTGACGCAGGTCGTCGCACAGCCCCAAAATCTGGCTCTCGCACAACTGGTTTCCGAGCGCGCCATCACGTTGGTGCGCGACAACGGGCATCAACTTCCACTTAACCTCTCCACGCCGACTGTGGCCATCGTCCTCACCGATGACGCGCATCATACGGAAGGCGGAGAGGAATTCCTGCATGCGCTGCGCGAGCGTGCTCCATCGATACAGAGTTTTCTTGTCGATTCCGGGAATGTTGAGACTCTTTCGCCGAGTGTGCTTAGCGCGATAACCGCAGCAGAACGCGTTATTGTGCTTGCAGAATCGTTCCCGAGCGCGGGTCGCACGGTCGCCGGCAAGGCTACCGGCTCTGCGGGTCTTGATCCCCAGTCGATGCAGTTGCTTTCCATGATCCTTCAGCAGGCTGCTTCCCGAACCGTCGTTGTCGGCTTCGGCAATCCCTACATCGGATCGAACTTCCCGCAGGTCTCCACTTATCTTTGTACTTTTTCCAACACACCAGGTTCAGCCTCAGCAGCGGTGCGCGCACTTCTCGGCGAAAGTCCCATCACTGGCCATCTTCCTGTTGCGCTTCCAGGACTGGCTTCGCGCGGCGCGGGAATACAGCGAGCGAAACTCCATCGTACCGATGCTGCGCAGCCGTGATTCTGCCGTTACTCGCATTCGCGAGTTCCGCGCATTGGATCTCAACAAGTGACTGGTGTCGGTTCGTTGCGTCTCGTTTGTCATTGCTGTAGCGTCCACTCCGTTGCTGCCTCTGCGAATCTGCGAAAAATCTCGCGCGACAGTGCACTGGTCGTGATCGTCCGCTCCGGATGCCATTGCAGGCCAAGCAGCCACTGCTTCTTCGCGCGCTCCGGCAAAAGCTCCACTGCTTCCACCACGCCATCCAGCGGACTGTTGGCGACAACGCGCAGTCGGTCGCCAACGCGCGCGATCGCCTGGTGATGACTTGAATTGACCATGATCGGTCTTGCCTCGCCATGCGCCACAGCAGCCTCAACCATCTCGGCGATATGTGAATCGGGAGCAATGGAGAGGCCATGAGCAGCCATAATTTCTCGTCCAGGAGCGTGATTCACGCACTCACCAATCTCTTCCGGAATATCCTGAACCAACGTCCCTCCCAGCCACACATTCAACATCTGTATGCCCTGGCAGACAGCCAGCAAAGGCTTGCCCATCTGGAATGCATCCTGAATCAGTAGTTCATCCACGGCCGCGCGCTGCGGATCTGACGGGGCGCATAATACGTGACGTTCCATGCCGTATCGCGCCGGATCGACATCCGCTCGGCTGCCCGGCAGAAGAACCCCGTGCGTGGTTGCCAGAATCTTCGCGACGCGCTGCTGCGACTCATGCAGCGGAATCACTACGGGAATCATTCCCGCGCCATGCAGGGCAGAGAGGTACTGTGGCAGTGCGCGCTGGTTATACGCCACAGCCTCGCTTCCATACTCCACACTGAGCGGTTCAGGAATTGCGATGCGAGCGGCACGGGAAGAAATACTTTGAGGCATAGACCACCACTGATTTGACTTCGATCCACCGGGCGTTTGCCGATGTATCTCTTCGATGGCTTGATTGTACGCGCCGACCCGCGCACTCCGCTCGCCGAGCGGAAGGAAGATGCCGACTCAACAGAAAGCCAATGTATTCAGTGCGGCGAATATGGCATACTGCATCCGTCCATCATCCATAGCCTTCCGGAGTTTTCAACTCGATGCGCCATCTTTTGTGCTTCCTGCTTTCTTGCTTTCCGCTATCCGCTGCGGCGCAGCCTGCGCCCGCTCTTCGAGCACCGCTGGCTATCACCCATCCCAGCAATGTCGGCGATGCTCGACCCACGAATGCGCGTTTTGCTGACATCGACCGGATCGTTCAGCAGGCCATCGCGGAGCACGCGATTCCCGGCGCTGTCGTGCTAATCGAACATGATCGCCGAATCGTCTATCGGAAAGCCTTTGGCGAGCGCGCTCTGTGGTCCGGCACAGCGGCAAAACCTGTCGCGGACCGCGAACCGATGACGACGGATACGATCTTTGATCTGGCTTCTCTGACCAAATGCATTGCGACAACAACAGCCATGATGCAGTTGATCGAAACGGGACGCGTCAAACTCAATGATCCGGTGGCGGCGTATCTGCCAGCCTTTGCGCAGAACGGGAAGGACCAGATCACTGTCCGCGAGCTGATGACGCATTACTCAGGACTGCCGCCGGACATCGATCTCAGTCATCCCTGGATGGGCCGCGATGCAGCATGGAAGCTGGTGATGGAAAGCACACCCATCCATCCTCCCGGAAGCAGTTTTCTTTACAGCGATATCAACTTCGAGACGCTTGGTTTCCTTGTGGAAGCTGTCACCGGCGAGTCGCTTGCGAATTACGCTCAAGCGCACATCTTCACACCTCTCGGCATGACGCACACACGGTTTCTGCCGCCTGCATCCTGGCGTTCGCAGATCGCGCCCACACAGTGGGACAACGATACCATCGCCAACGGATCTACGGTCGGCCAGATGCTGCGCGGCATCGTTCATGATCCCACAGCGCGACGCATGGGTGGTGTAGCCGGCCACGCCGGAGTGTTTTCCACAGCCGACGATCTGGCTTTGTTTGCTGAGGATGTGATGCATACGCATCACATCCTCAGCGCATCAGCGGTGGCAAAGATGTCCACGCCGCAGCAGCCGGCCAATGCATCCAGCCTGCGCGGCCTCGGCTGGGACATTGATTCGCCGTTTGCCAGCAATCGCGGTGACCTGTTGCCGGTCGGCTCCTTCGGGCATACGGGTTTCACAGGAACTTCGCTGTGGATGGATCCGGTGACGGATACGGCCATCATTCTGCTCACCAGCGCTGTCCATCCCGACGGTCATCCGGAACACGCTGGGACGTCGATCATATCGCTGCGCACACGTCTGGCGACAGCGGTAGTTCACTCCCTGGAGTTGACCACGACAGAGCAGCAGGCGCTGGCGCTGTCACGTATCACCGGTTACAACGACACACTGATGGCTGCGCGACGGATTGCGGATCGCAACGGCCATGTGCGCACGGGCATTGATGTTCTGGAAGCAGACAAACTTGAACTATTGCATCCGAATCCTGCGCATCCGGTGCGCATCGGCCTCATCACCAATCAGACCGCAGTCAACTTACAAGGTCGCCGCACTGCGGACGTGCTGGCACATGTACCGGGCCTGAAGCTGGCCGCGATCTTCAGCCCGGAGCATGGCTTCGAGGGCCGTCTCGACACGACATCCATCGGCAACTCGACCGACGCGGCAACCGGAGCACCCATCTTCAGCGTCTACGGCGCGACCAATGCAGCGCGACGGCCTACCGCGCAGGAGCTGGCGACGGTCGATGCGCTGGTCTTCGACATTCAGGATGCAGGCGTGCGTTACTACACCTACGAAACCACGCTCGGCTACTTCCTGGAGGCTGCTGCGCAAACGCACAAACCGATCTTTGTCCTCGATCGACCCAATCCGCTCACCGGCTCCATCGTGCAGGGGCCAGTCTCCGATCCCGGCTCAGAGTCGTTCGTGAACTACACCTCCCTGCCTGTCCGTCACGGCATGACGATGGGCGAACTGGCAGGCTTTGACAATGCCACCCGCGGCATTCATGCTGACCTCACGGTTGTCGCGATGCAGGGCTGGATGCGTGGGGACTGGTACGATTCGACCAGCCTACTGTGGATTCACCCTTCACCGAATCTGCGCTCGCTGACTGAAGCTACACTCTATCCCGGTATCGGCCTGATCGAAGGCTCGAATATCTCCGTCGGACGCGGCACGGATACTCCCTTTGAAGTGCTTGGCGCACCCTGGATTGACCCCGCGCTTCTGTCTGCAACACTCAACGCCCGTGCGCTCTCCGGTATCCGTTTCATCCCCATCCGTTTTACACCTACGGATGCGAAGTACAAGGGCGAATCCTGCGGCGGCGTACAGATGATCGTCACGGACCGAGCCAGCCTCGACGCGCCCGAAGTCGGCCTCGAAATTGCTGCTGCACTGCACAGGCTCTACCCGCAGCAGTACAAACTCGAAGCCATCGACACGCTTCTCCGCTCGCGCACAACGCTGCAACGACTAAAAAACGGAGAAGACCCACGCCGCATCGCCGAAGACTGGCAGGACACAATTGCCGTCTATCTCAAACAACGCAAACCCTATCTGCTCTACTGAAACCGGCACAAACAGCAAGCCCCTGAAACTTGGTTTCAGGGGCTTGCTGTACTCATGGCTTTGGTCTTCAGGCATGTTCAGGAGCGGATGCCGCAGCAGCACTTGCCTGCGCTGCCGCCTGCTTTGCCTCCGGCTTGCGAATATCGATCCCACCCTTGAAAAACGCACCGTCTTCGATGCTGATCCGCGCGGCCGAAACATCGCCCGTCAACGCGCCTTCACTGCGAATATCCACGCGATCCGTAGCCGCCACGTTCCCGCGAATCTTGCCCAGCACAACGATCTCGCGCGCAGAGATATTTGCAGCTACCTGTCCGTTACGGCCCACCGTAACGCGGTTGCCGGGAAGGTTGATTGCACCCTCCACCTTGCCATCGATGAACAACGACTCTGAGCCGCTGATCTCACCCTTGATCATCAGTCCTTTGCCGATCGTCGCCTGATCTCCGGCGGGACCAGCGGGTGCGGCGGCGGGACGCACCACGGGAGGTTCAAAAGCTGGGGGTGCCGGACGAACCGGCTCAGGGGCGGGCGGAACGGGCGAACTGCTGGATTGATTCGGTTTCCACATGATGTATGACTCCTCAGATTTTCGTTCTGCGTAGAGGCCCCGACACTGATTCCTTCGCAGTACCGTCTAAATTGTATCCGCTGGACGGCTTGCCGGGTGTCGCAGCCTACATCACGCGCGGATACGCGTGCCGGAATGATTACGCGTTCCAAAACCACTCACCGCACATCGCAATCGGATCCGAGTACACTATCTTCTGAAGATATGTATTCCAGGAGACCCGGGGCAGGAGCTGGACATGGCAGGCACAACCGTTTCGCATCCGCCTGAGAGCGCGGCAATTGAGCACACCCCGACGGCCGGGCGTTTCGGCCCCTACGGCGGGCGCTACGTGCCGGAAACCCTGATGGCCGCGCTCAACGAACTGGAGCAGGCCTACGCCGATGCCGCTTCCGATCCGACTTTCCAGGCTGAACTGGACGATCTGCTGCGCAACTTTGCCGGACGTCCTACACCGCTCTACTTTGCAGCGCACCTTACCCAGCAGCTCGGCGGAGCGAAGATTTATCTCAAACGGGAAGACCTGCTGCATACCGGTGCACACAAAATTAACAACGCACTCGGTCAGGGACTACTGGCTCGTCGCATGGGCAAGCGCCGCATCATCGCCGAGACCGGCGCAGGCCAGCACGGCGTCGCAACAGCCACCGTCTGCGCTTTGCTCGGCATGGAGTGCATCATCTACATGGGCGAAGAGGACATCCGGCGACAGGAGTTGAACGTTCTGCGCATGCGCCTGCTCGGCGCCGAAGTGCTTCCGGTCGCCTCCGGCTCACGGACACTCAAAGACGCCGTGAACGAAGCTCTGCGTGACTGGGTCACCAACGTCCGCACCACCTACTACATCCTCGGCTCCGCCCTCGGTCCTCATCCGTATCCAACGATGGTGCGTGATTTCCACCGCGTCATCGGCATCGAGCTGCGCCAGCAGATGCTGGAGCGTGAAGGCCGTCTGCCGGATGCGATTCTGGCCTGTGTCGGCGGCGGATCCAATGCCATCGGCGCCTTCCATGCCTTCCTGGAGGACCGCGACGTACGTCTGATTGGCGTGGAAGCAGGCGGCCGCGGCAAGGCGCTTGGCGACCACGCGGCGCGCTTCGAGGGCGGCGTTCCAGGCGTTCTTCAGGGGACTTACTCTTACGTTTTGCAGGATGAAGACGGCCAGGTCGCGCTGACTCACTCGGTTTCCGCCGGTCTCGACTATGCGACCGTAGGCCCCGAACATGCCGCGCTGCACGACTCCGGACGCGCCACTTACGTCTCCGCCGACGACGCGCATGTGCTGGACGCCGTCGTTCGCCTCGCGCGCGCAGAGGGGATTCTGCCCGCACTGGAGAGCGCCCACGCTGTCGCTGAATGTCTGAGGATTGCCCCTGAGATGCCCCGGCATGCCATACTGGTAGTCAACCTCTCGGGCCGTGGCGATAAAGATATGGGTATTCTTGCCCGCGAGTTGAAGATAGCAGGAGCAGAAGCGCTGGAGCGGCCCTGACCCGCTTCCAGCCCATCAAGGTTCATGCCGATACGTTTCCAACAGCATCCAGGACTGGTGGTCTATCTCACCGCCGGTGATAACGGACTGCATGCCGACGCCGCACACATCCGGCCCGGTGATCTCTCCGTCACGCGGGACATTGCCCTTGCTGCCATCGACGCCGGAACCGACGTCATTGAGCTTGGTGTTCCTTTCAGCGACCCCATGGCCGACGGTCCGGTCATCCAGCGCGCCAGCGAACGCGCCCTGCGGGCCGGAACGCGCCTCCAGCAAGTCATCGACCTTACCGCCGAACTGCGCGCTGCGCGGCCCCAGGCGGGCATTCTGCTCTTCTCTTACCTGAACCCGATCCTGCGCTACGGCATGAGGCGCTTTGCAGACGCGGCAGCGGCGGCCGGAGCAGATGGCGTACTGCTGACGGACATGATCGTGGAAGAAGCGGGCGATTATCTGGCGGAGATGAAACGTACCGGATTGAGTCCGGTCTTCCTCGCCGCTCCCACCAGCCCGGATGCGCGTCTGGAAGACATAGCAGCACACTCGGCTGGATTTATTTACGCCATCTCCCGTACCGGCATCACGGGCAAACAGCAGCAGCTGGCTGCTGACGCAGCTGCCCTCGTCGAGCGTATTCGCCGATGGACCCAGCTGCCCGTCGCCGTTGGGTTCGGCATCTCCAATGCGGATCATGTGGCCCAGGTGGGCCGGTTCGCGGATGCGGCGGTGATTGGCAGCGCAATCGTGGAGCTGATCGAGCGCTCCACACCGGAGGAGGCTCCAGGCTCGGTTGCTCGATTTATCGAGGGTCTGCGGCAGCCTCAACTGGTGCAGGCCCTTTAACGCAGCGGGAGCAGCCAGCCCGCCGCTCACGAACCCTCGCAACGCGGCATACCAGGCTTTCGCCCATGTCGCCATCCATGGCCAGGCGATTTCCCGCCTTCACCGCTTCCGGAGAGCATCCCGGCACGGTTTCAGCAGGAATTCTCAAGCCGCAACCCGAACACGAGGTAAAGAATGACGCTGGAAGAACTGCGACAACAGATCGATGACCTGGACCGCCAGCTGGTGGAACTGCTTAGCCTCCGCGCAAAAGCGGCGCTGGAGGCAGGGCGAATGAAGGTAGCTACCTCGCTGCCCATCTACGAACCGGCGCGCGAAAGAACGATATACGAAAACATTCGCGCCGCTAATCGTGGTCCCTTGCCAGATATCGAGTTGACGCACATCTACGAGCGGATTATCGACGTGATGCGGACGCTGCAGAAAAATGAACTGGCCAGAATGAGAAACGCTCGAACGGAAAGTTCGAGCCACGATGGAGGCGCACAGACGCCTGAGACGGGGAATAACAGATGATCGTAGCGATGCAGGAGTTGGCAACCGAAGAGCAGATCGATAATGTGATCGAAAAATTGGTGGAGAGCGGCGTCAACGTACATCGCACTACCGGAACGACACAAACCATTCTCGCCGGCGTCGGTCCGACGGCGAATCTCGACATTGAGGAGTTCAAGCTGCTGCCGGGCGTACTCTACGTCCATCGCATCAGCTCTCCGTACAAGCTGGCCGGACGTGGCTTCCGACCGGAAGGCACGATCGTGACCTTTCGTAACGGGGTTCAGGTTGGCGGTGATCGTGTCGCGATCATGGCAGGACCGTGCTCCATCGAGAACGCCGACCAGATACACGAGGTCGCGCGACAGGTCAAAACCGCCGGAGCCGGATTCCTGCGCGGAGGCGCCTTCAAGCCTCGCAGCTCGCCTTACGCCTTTCAGGGTCTCGGCATCGATGGCTTGAAGCTGATGCGCGACGCGGCCGACAGCCATGGCCTGCTGAGCATAAGTGAAGTGATGGAAATTTCGCAGATTGAGCCAATGTTGCCCTACGTCGATTGCTTCCAGGTGGGCGCTCGCAACATGCAGAACTTCAACCTGCTGCGCGAACTGGGCAAAGTACGCAAACCTGTGATGCTCAAGCGGGGCATCGCGGCCACCATTGAGGAGTTGCTGCTGGCCAGTGAATACATTCTCGCCGGTGGCAACTATGATGTGATCCTGTGCGAGCGCGGAATTCGCACCTACGAAACCTACACGCGCAACACGATGGACATCTCAGCTATTCCAGTGATCAAGAAGCTCTCGCACCTGCCCATCATCGGCGATCCGTCGCACGGCACCGGCCGTCGCGACATGGTCCCGGCGATGGCGCGTGCTTCGGTCGCTGCGGGCGCAGACGGCATCATTGTCGAGGTGCACCCCAACCCGGATAAAGCTGTCTCGGACGGGGCGCAGACCATGTTCCCGGATGCCTTCGCGGAGCTTATTGGGCAGCTTCGTCTGATTGCCGCGGCGGTGGGGCGCAGCCTGTAGATGGCCGCTCGACTGGAGCGCGTTCTGATCGTAGGCACCGGCCTGCTCGGTGCCTCTGCAGGACTGGCTCTGCGCGCCGCGGGCTTCGACGGCCAGCTTGTCGGATGGGACAAGGACTCGACACAGCGCAGTACCGCGCTCAATCGTGGCGCTCTGGACGCGACTGCCTCCGATTCCGAGGACGCCGTGCAGTTTGCCCGCGCCGCGAACCTCATCCTGCTCTGCGGACCTGTCTACGCAATCCTCGACTGGATGGAAACCCTCGCAGGAGTCCTGCGACCCCACCAACTCGTCACCGATGTCGGCAGTACCAAGGCGCAGATCACAGCGAGCGCTATGCGGCTTTTTACCAGTACGACAGGCGCGGGATTTCTGCCGGGACACCCCATCGCCGGCAAGGAAATTTGCGGCGCAGATGCTGCCGATGCCACGCTGTTCCGGGATGCAGCATGGATCTTTACGCCGACACCCGAACTGAGCCGACACTCAGCCTCGCAGGAGATAGCTGAGCTGTGGCGCGGCTGGATTCAGCGCATCGGTGCCTCGCCCGTGGAGATGGATGCGGCGCAACACGACGAGCTGCTGGCCTGGACCAGTCACCTGCCGCAGTTTGTGGCAACGGCGCTCGCAGCCGAGTTGCAAACCCGACTCGGCGATACGCCGGGCCGCGGCAAGATTGGGGGGCGCGCACTGCGCGAAATGACGCGACTCGGAGCCAGCCCATTTAGCATGTGGCGCGACATTGCAGCCACCAACTCCGACGCCATCTCCGCTGCACTGCTGGCTGTGGAGCAGAGGCTTGCGCACCTGCGCGAAAACCTTCGCACACCGGAACTACGCAACGAATTCGAGCAGGCCAACCGTTTCCGCTGCCCTTGACGAAAAAATCTCTCCTGAAATCGGCGATACGGATTTCACTCCCCCGCAAAACAGTACAGAGCAAGCATCGAAGCGACCGCTCCGCACGAACCGGACGAATGCTACCCTGAAAGAGTTGGCTTTGCTCCGGCAAAGCTCGCTGAACGGGAGAAATCATGGCTGCAACCACCCTCGAAGTCGCCGCATTGAACTATAAAGTTGCCGATCTTTCGCTCTCGGACTGGGGCCGCAAAGAAATCGCTATCGCCGAGCACGAGATGCCGGGGCTGGTGTCGATTCGCAACAAGTATGCGGCTGCGAAACCGCTTGCTGGAGTCCGCATCACCGGCTCGCTGCACATGACCATTCAGACAGCCGTCCTGATCGAGACCCTGGTCGCCCTCGGCGCCGATGTGCGCTGGGCAAGCTGCAACATCTTTTCCACACAGGACCACGCTGCGGCGGCCATCGCCGCCAGCGGTATTCCGGTCTTTGCCTGGAAGGGCGAATCCCTAGAAGAGTACTGGTGGTGCACGTATCAGGCGCTCAGCCACCGCGATGGTACCGGCCCCCAACTCGTCGTCGATGACGGCGGCGACGTCACGCTGCTCATCCACAAGGGCTTTGAGCTGGAAGAGGGCGATCGCTGGATCGATACCGCCTCTGAGAGCCATGAAGAACAGGTGATTAAGAACCTGCTGCGCCGGGTTCACGCCGAAGACGCCGACCATTGGCACCGCGTCGTCCGCGACTGGCGCGGCGTCTCTGAGGAGACCACCACCGGCGTGCATCGGCTCTACAAGATGATGGAGCAGGGCAAGCTGCTGGTGCCTGCGATCAACGTGAACGACTCAGTGACGAAGTCGAAGTTTGACAACCTGTATGGGTGCCGCGAGTCGCTGGCCGACGGCATCAAGCGCGCGACCGACGTGATGGTCGCCGGTAAGGTCGCCGTCATCTGCGGCTACGGCGATGTCGGCAAAGGTTCGGCTCACTCGCTGCGCGGCATGGGCGCACGTGTCATCGTCACGGAGATTGACCCCATCAATGCGCTGCAGGCTGCCATGGAAGGCTTTGAGGTCACCACCATCGAGGAGACACTGGGACGCGGCGACATCTATGTGACCTGCACCGGCAACGTGGATATCATCACGCTCGAGCATATGCGTCGGATGAAGGACCAGGCCATCGTCTGCAATATCGGCCACTTCGACAATGAGATTCAGATGGACCGCTTGAACGCGGCTGCCGACGCAACGCGGCTGAACATCAAGCCTCAGGTAGATCAGTACACCTTCGGTGACGGACACAGCATCTTCGTGCTGGCTGAAGGGAGACTGGTCAACCTGGGCTGTGCCACCGGCCATCCAAGTTTCGTGATGAGTAACAGCTTCTCCAACCAGACGCTGGCCCAGCTCGATCTTTGGACCAATCGCGACACATACAAGGTGGGCGTCTACACGCTGCCCAAGCGCCTGGACGAAGAGGTGGCCCGGCTGCATCTGGAGAAGATCGGCGTGAAGCTAACGACGCTGACCGCCAAACAGGCAGAGTATATCGGCGTATCTGTCGATGGCCCATTCAAGTCGGAGACCTATCGGTACTGAATACGAGGAGTTCATCTGGTCCTCGATGCGTCGAACAGAGGATTTCTCTGAATCCTTCGGGGCCCGTTCTATCTGCGTTCCGGATGCTCAGTTATGGCAGACGATTCCGCACTCCGCATACAATGCAGAGGGAAGATTCTTTTGGGAGGTTGAGCTTGCCACTCTACGAATATCGCTGCAGAGCCTGCAGCTACAGCTTCGAAAAAATCCAGAGTTTTTCCGCAGAGCCGGAGAAGGTTTGTCCGAAGTGCACAGGGGAACTGTTTCGACCGATGACCGCCCCCGCGCTTCAGTTCAAGGGTGCTGGATGGTACATCAACGACTACGCGAGCAAGGGGAGCGCAGGTTCGGGAGCGGAATCAGCCAACTCAGCAGCGGCAACTCCGGAAACAAAATCCGCGGAATCCACCGCGCCAAAGACTCCGGAAACTGCGGCTTCCGCGCCTGCGCCAACCTCGACTACACCTGCAGCTTCCACCCCGGCCACGAGCTAGCCTGCATATCTCACACGCCGCGTGTTAAAGGGTAGAGTCTGCGGGCAAAAAAATAGCTGGAAGGGCCGTCATTTCTGTGGCATAACTACGTTGACGAAGCGTGTTATGGCTGCGGAAAGGG
>JAKAXU010000009.1 GCA_021816455.1 Acidobacteriota bacterium | reverse complement strand
AGGCCGCCCTTTCCGCAGCCATAACACGCTTCGTCAACGTAGTTATGCCACAGAAATGACGGCCTTTCCAGCTATATTTTTGCCCGCAGACTCTACCCTTTAACACGCGGCGTGTGAGATATGCAGGTTAAGATGTTTCCGAAGGGGCAGGCATCAGGCATATTGCATGGTATCGCTGAAATTTTGCCGATAAGGAATCATGGTGCAGGCAGCAAGCAGATGAACCGATGTACGCTGGTGCTCTGAGTAGGAATGATGGGTCGGGATGAAGGCATCGAGTGAAGGCAGAGTGAGTGCGCGATCTTTGCCGCTGACGCTGGCAGTGGTGCTGGCGACGACGGCGTGCGCGCCGCGTTGCTTTGCCGCGCCAGCGCCTCTGATGCGGCTGGAGCAGGTCACGGCTTTGAGCAATGCAGAGGCGGCTCAGCATCTGCCGGTGGAGATCACCGGGACGGTGACCTATGTGCGTCCGAGCGATTCTTCGTTGTTTCTTATCGATGGCGGGATCGGACTGTATGTAACTTTTGCGAAGAATATCGGGCTGCGGCCCGGGGATCGTGTCCAGGTGATCGGCGAGACGGCGGCGAGTTTTCGACCGACCGTGACAGGGAAATCTGTGAAGCTGCTGAGCCACGGCCAGTTGCCGCAGCCCGTGTCTACGAGCTTCAGCGACCTGATGCATGCGCGGCTGGACTGCCGATATGTGACGGTGACGGGACGGGTGTTGGCCGCGGAGTACGACATGGAAGAGCCAAATCCCGGATTGCGCCTGGAGTTGCAGATACAGGGTGGAACGATCGAGGTGACGATTCTGCATGAGGATGCGAATGCGCGGGATGCGCTGTTGGGAGCGGACATTCGCGTGAACGGGACAGTAAGCGGAGACTTCGACAGCAAAATGGAGTTGGCCGGAGTCTGGATCGATGTGGGATCTCCGGATCAGGTGACGGTGTTGCATCGGCCACTCCGCAGCGTGTGGGAGGCGCCGCGGACGCCAATTTCCGAGGCAGGGTTTGGATATCAGGAGACAAACAAGAGCCAACGCATCCGGCTGCAAGGAACGCTGACATATTTTGAACCAGGCACTTTAGCGGTGTTGCAGAAGGGTGACGACTCGTTGCTGGTATTGACGCATTCGCGGCAGCCATTGCATGCGGGAGATGCGGTAGAGGTGACTGGGTTTCCACAAGCGGAACAGAGGTCGCTGCGGCTGATCGACGGGCAACTGCGGCGCGCGGCGGATTCTGTGGATCAGGGTGCCGTGCAGCCGAAGGCGATTCACTGGGACGATGCGGCTGCGGGTCGTTACGCGTTCGATCTGGTTTCGATGGAAGGCTACGTCGTGGCGGAGGTGAAGGATGCGCGGATGACGATGTATGTGTTGCGCACGGGCAGCCATCTATTCTCCGCGACGATGCGGGCAAATTCGGCCGACGCCGGAGGTGGAAGCGACGGTCATGCGAAAAGTAGCCAGAAGATTGAGGTGGGCAGTCTGGTGCGCGTGACGGGAATCTGCATTGTGGAGAATGGGAACCACTGGCGCGATAAGTTGTGGTTCGATCTTCGGATGCGTTCTCCGCGCGACGTGACGTTGATGGAATTGCCGTCGTGGTGGACATTACAGCGACTGATGGGGGTGATTGGCGGATTAGGGCTGTTGATGCTGGCATCGGCGGCCTGGGTGGTCCTGCTGGAACGCAAAGTGAGGCAGCAGACGCGGGTGCTGAAGGAGAAGAGCAGCGAAGAGACTGCGATTCAGAGACGGTTTGCCCTTTACGAACAACGGCGCGGAGAGATTCTGGAGATGATCAGCCGTGCCCAGCCGGTCAGCGCAATTCTGGACGCAATTGTGGGGCTGGTATCATTTCGGCTGCATGGAGCGCATTGCTGGATTGAGCTGGAGCAACGATGGGAGCCAGGCGCGCGCACGCAGAGGCCGGGGAAGATGTCGATCGCTTCCGAGCCGCTGCTGGGACCGGACGGCGAGCGGCTGGGCGCGCTGCATCTGTCGCATGCCTTCCACATCACGGACCCGGAGGAGATGCGAGAGGCACTGCGGGCGGGCGCGCGGCTCGTTGAGCTTGCAATCACAACGCAGCGACTGAGCCAGGAACTGCGCCATCGTTCGGAATATGACCTGTTGACGGACATTCCGAATCGATTCAGCTTTGAGCGGCGAGTGACGGAGCTGCTGGAGAAGATTGCAGAACAAGGTGGCAATCTGGGACTGATTTACGTGGATCTGGATCGATTCAAGGAAGTGAACGATCAGTATGGGCATCGCGTAGGCGACATATATCTGCAGCAGGTGGCGAAGCGCATGAAAGGGCAAATGCGTGGCAAAGACATGCTGGCGCGTATCGGCGGAGATGAGTTCATTGCGCTGATTCAGGGTGTGAAGAGCCGCCAGGATGTGGAGGAAGTGGCGCAGCGACTGGAGCGATGTTTCGCCAGCGAGTTTGAGTTGGATGGATACCGAATGCGCGGCTCGGCAAGCATCGGGTTGGCGGTGGCGCCGGAAGACAGTATGGACAAGGACGAGCTGCAGCGTGTGGCGGATATGGCAATGTATCTGCGCAAGCAACAGAAGAGGGAAGAGCAAGCGTCAATGCGGAACGATTAGGCGTGAGCGGATGCGCGTTCAGGGGCGATAGCCTGGTCCGCGGAGAACTTTGCCGGGCAGCGCGCCGGTCATCCGGCCGTGAGCGATGACGGGGATACCGTTGACGAGAACATAATCCATGCCGGTGGAAAGCTGGTTGGGGTTTTCGTAGGTGGCTCGATCCTGAATCGTGGCCGGGTCGAAGACGACAATGTCGGCGGCCAGGCCCAGCTTCAGAACGCCGCGATCTCCCAGATGAAGCCGTTCGGCGGGCAGCGCGGAGAATTTGCGGATGGCGTCGGGCAGCGTGAGCAGGTGATCCTCGCGAACGTATTTGCGCAGGATGCGCGGGAAGGTTCCGTAGGCGCGCGGATGGGTGTGTTGCTGGCCGAGCAGACCGTCGGGCGAGACGCTGCCGGCATCGTTGTCGATGGAGACCCAGGGCTGCTTGAGCGCCAGTTCGACATCCGGCTCGCTCATGGCAAAGACGGCGACCTCGGTGCCTGCATGATCCTTCACCAACAGATCGCAGAGCGCGTCGATGGGGTCTTCCTTCCATTGGGCGGCGATCTGTGAGAGACGCTGACCGAGCAGCGGCTTGAGCGCTGGGTTATGGACGTCGGTGATGAGAACATCCTGCGGTCCGGAGATCTCGTGCCATTCGTTGTCCCAGTTGGAGTGGGTCTGGAGCATGTCGGCGCGGATGCGGGAGCGTGTGGCGGGATCCTGAAGCCGTGCCAGAAGAGCATCGACGCCTCCGGCATGCGCCCAGGGCGGAATGAAAGCCGAGAGCGGATTGCCCCAGGCGGTGTAGGCATAGGTGTCGGCGGCGATGTCGAGACCCTGCGCCCGGAACTGATCGATGCGAACGACGATCTCGGGCATGCGTCCCCAGTTGGTGTGTCCAGCGGCCTTGAGATGCCAGATTTCGACCGAGGCGTGCGCCTGACGTCCGATGGCTGCGGCTTCATCGAGCGCGGAGAGAATCTCATCACTCTCCGAGCGAACATGCGTGGCGTAGATGCCGCCGTACTGCGCGGCGACAGTGGCCAGTGCGGCGATCTCGGCGGTCTTGGCATAGGGCGCGGGAGCGTATTGCAGCGAGGTGGACAGGCCCATCGCTCCGTCGAGCATGGCCTGACGGACCAGCGCGCGCATCTGGTCCAGTTGCGCGGGCGTGGGCTGCACGTCGCCTTCTCCAAGGACGATGCGCCGGATGCCGGTTTCTCCAACGTACGTGGCAAAGTTGATGCCGATACCCTGACGTTCGAGGCGAGCGAAGTACTGGCCGAGCGTGGTCCAGTCCGGGGTGATGTGCAGGTGCTGGTAATCGCTCTGGTTGTCTGCGATGAGGGTGGCGTTGAGCGGGGCGACGGAGTCTCCTTCCCCGGTGATCTCGGTCGTGATGCCCTGAAATATTTTCGAGGGAGCGCGAGGATCGACGAGCAGGGTCAGTTCGGACTGGCCGAGCATGTCGATGAATCCCGGCGCGACCACCTGGCCCGCGGCGTCGATGGTTTGTTTGCGCGGCTGACCGTCGAGCTTGCCGATGGCGGCGATCTTTCCGTTGCGGATGCCGATCTGGGCCGCGTACCAGGGCGAGCCGGTGCCGTCGAGGATATGGCCGTTTTCAATGACGATGTCGTAGGGAACGTTTGCCGTGCTGACAGGAGCCTGCTGTGCGCGCATAGGCGAAGCAATTGCTGCGAGCGCGGAGGCAAAGGCGAGTGTGCGAAGAGAAACCATGAAGCTCCTTGCGAAAACGTGGACGATGGTCACGCCGGTCGGCGGGAGGAATGTAAAGTAGGGTACCACGCGCAGTTTGGAACGGTTTCAGGATAGTTTGTCGGTAATGTTATCGCTTGCGTCCGGCTCGACAAACTCCCACCAGCAGTCTTCGATCTCTGCGCCGAGTTCGGTGGCCATGCGGGTGACTGCTTGCTCGACGATCTCCATTTCTGCGCGCAGGTAGTCGCGCGAGCAGGAGATGGCGACGATGCCAATCGTCGCGCTTTGCCAGAGGACGGTTTCGTCGAGTTCGGCAACCGAGAGGTTGAAGCCGTGGCGCAGACGATCCTTGAGCGAACGGACGACCTGACGGCGATCTTTGAGCGAGCGCGCGGTGGGGATGCGCAACTCGACGAGCATGCGGGCGATTGGCATGGCGGTTACTCGCCGAGGCTGGCCAACTGCTCGGCTGTGGGTGGTGCTGTGATGAAACTGAGCAAAATCATCGCAGCGAGCGCGACAAAGAGCGCGGGAAAGATCGCGTCACGCTCCGCAATCCAGGCGGGAAAGAAATTGCGAAATGCAGGCATATCCCAGGCCAGCGTGATGGCAGTTCCGCTGGCGATGGCGGCGACGGCTGCCGACGCGGTGACGCGTCGCGAATAAAACGCGGCAAGGATGACAGGCGTAAGCGCGGCGGAATAAATGGTGTAAGCCCAGAGCATTTTTTCCAGGATGCTTTCGGCATAAACGGCCTGATAAAGTGCCCAGCAGCCGAGCAGAACGACCATCATACGGCTGACGATGAGCACGCGCTTGTTGCCGGCTTCAGGTGCGATGTAGCGGACGAAGACGTCGTTGACGAGATTGGTGGCCGGGGAAAAGAGAAAGTTCGAAGCTGTGGAGATGACCTTGGCGAAGACAGCGGCCAGCAGCAGCGCGCCGAGCATCGCAGGCAGGCCGTGACGCGCGGTGTAGGCGATGATCTCGCGCGGGTGCTGTGCGACTTCCCCGGAGGGAAACAAAGCCGAGCCGAAGACAGCGATGACGACGATCAGCGATTCGAGAATCACTGTACCGAAGATCCAGCCGACGACGGAGATGCGCGCGTCGCGTTCGGAGCGCGCGGAGAAGAATTTCTGATACATGGCCTGGTTGCCCAGCATGAGCAGGAGCGTGGGGAAGAGAAATTCCAGTGCGTGAATGGGAGTGAGGTTGCCAAGCACCTGGAAGTGGGTGGCAGGCAGCGCGGCGCGGACACCCGTCCAGCCGCCGGCATGAATCAGCAGATACGGCGCGGCGACGATGCAGATGACCGTGACGACACTGCCGATGAGCACGTCCGAGTAAGCGACCGAGGACATGCCGGCCAGCGCTGTGAGCACGATGACGAAGAAGGCGATCATGTAGGTGCCGAGCGCGGGTGTGACGATGTCGGGAAAGATGAGATGGAGCACATCTCCGCCGCCGCGAAACTGATAGCTGGCGATTCCGGTATAAGCGAAGACGATGGCGATGGTGCCGAGGACACGCGCCGTCTGGTTGTAACGCGCTTCGAGCAGATCGGGAATGGTGAAGCGGGCGAAGCGACGCGCCCGCGGCGCGATGAAGTAGATGAGCAGAAGGCCGATCCATCCCCCGGCGGGAATCCATAGCGCGGCGAAGCCGTTGCGGTATGCGGCTTCAGCGCCGGCAAAGAGCGAGCCGGCGCCAATCCAGGAGCTAAGCAGCGTGAAGACCAGAACGATGGCGGGCAGAGAGCGGCCGGCGACCAGAAAATCTGCTTTGGTCTTGACGGTGGTCGCGCGATAGATGGCGATGGCCAGCAGCGCAACGACTATGACGGCGAGACAGAGTGCGTAGAGCGAGGACATACGGATCCCTGCGATAGGCGGAGTGTTGAAGTGCGGTCACAGCGAGTGTACCCGCTGCCATGGCCGCGGGTGAAGTCAGCGCGGGGCAGCGGGCAGCAGGGCGAGGATCTGATGCGGCCGGACGCCGCGCAGCAAAATTACCTTGTCGCGGCCGTGTTCTCCGCTGAGCAGCCGGACGGATGCGCGGGAAAGCGCGAAGTGATCGGACAGGAAACGCAGGAGCGCGTGGTTGGCAGCGTTTTCGACGGGCGGCGCTGCGATGGCGATGCGCCAGCGTGCGCCGTCCGCGCTGAGGCCCAGGAACGCGGTTTTGCGCGCGCCGGGCTGAACGCGCACGGAAAGCGTGCAGCCTTCGGGATGGTCGCGCAAGGCAGAGGATGGATTCATGGCAGAGGCGCAGGGCGCGCGCCGAAAAGCGCCGTGCCAATGCGGATGCGCGTGGAGCCTTCAGCGATGGCCAGCGCAAAGTCCCCGCTCATGCCCATCGAAAGCTCGGGCAGGCTGAGGCGCTGGTGCGCGGCCGCAATCTGGTCGCGCAGAAGGCGCAGGGCGCGGAAACAGACGGATGTTTGCTGCGGGGAAGCATCGAGCGGCGCGATGGCCATCAGCCCATCGACGCGCAAATGAGCGAGTTCAGGCAGACGCTCGAGGAGTTCGCCGAGTGTTAGCGAACCGGGCGCAAGGCCGGTTTTCGTGGGTTCGTCGCTCAGTTTGATTTCGAGCAGGACGGGCAGACGCTTGCCGCAGGTTCCGGCGGCCGAGTTGAGGCGCAGCGCGAGCGGCAGTGAGTCGAGCGAATCGATGCCGTCAAAGAGTTCGACGGCGCGAGCTGCCTTGTTGCTTTGCAGATGGCCAATGAGATGAACGCGCAGCGACGTGCGCTGGCCGGGCTGGAGCTGCGCGGATTTCTGCGCAAACTCCTGCACGCGGTTCTCGCCGAAGAGAGTGAGGCCGAGTTGAGCGGCAGCAAGCATCGCCTCGGCGGGGTGCGTCTTGGAGACGGCCATCAGCGAGACTTCAGAACGGGAACGGCCAGCGGCGCGACAGGCTGCGGCGATAGACTCCTCAAGCCGGAGCAGGCGCTCACGCAACTGGCTGTCAGTGTCCATGTTCTTCGAGGTACTTCTCGGCCTCAAGCGCGGCCATGCAGCCGGTGCCGGCTGCGGTGATGGCCTGGCGATAGCGGCGGTCCTGCACGTCGCCGCAGGCAAAGACGCCGGGAACGCGCGTGAGCACATTGGAATGGGTGAGGATGTAGCCGTCGTCATCGAGATCAATCTGGCCATGGAACATTTTGGCGTTGGGTTCGTGGCCGATACCGAGGAAGAGTCCGGTGACGGGCAGCGTGCTTGTCTCATGCGTGAGGGTGTTGCGGACGACAAGGCCGCGCATGGCCGTTTCTTCGACGCCAAGCACCTCTTCGACGACGGTGTTGGTGCAGATCTCGATCTTCGGGTGAGCCATGGCGCGCTCCAGCATCACCTTGCTGGCCCGGAAGCTGTCGCGACGATGGAGCAGGTGAATCTTTGAGGCGAAGCGCGTAAGGAACAGCGCCTCTTCCATGGCCGTGTCGCCGCCGCCCACGACCGCGATCTGCTGGTCCTTGAAAAAGAACCCGTCGCAGGTGGCGCAACTGGAGACTCCGTGGCCGATGAGCGCCTGCTCACTGGGAAGTCCAAGCCAGCGCGCACTCGCGCCGGAGGCAATGATGAGTGTGCGCGTGCAGATTTCGCCGACCGAGGTCTTCAGTCGGAAGGGTTTGACGCTGAGGTCGGCAGAGACCAGGTGCTCGGTACGGAACTCGGCGCCGAAGCGCGCGGCCTGCTTCTTCATGTTTTCGATCAGCTCAGGGCCTTGAATGCCCTCGGGCCATCCGGGAAAGTTCTCGACCAGTGTGGTGATCGAAAGCTGCCCGCCAGGCTCATGACCTTCAAGCACCAACGGCTTGAGGTTGGCACGCGCTGTGTAAATGGCGGCGGTGAGGCCGGCGCAACCGGAGCCGAGAATGACGGCGTCGCGGGTTTCGGTCGGGTTGTTCTGGTTGCCTGTCTGGCTGGCTGCGGCGCTCTGTTCACTCATGCTGTGCACTCATAATGGATATCTTTGTGTGACTCGGTTCGATTGTAGCTGAGCAGTTTGCCCCGGTTGTGGCGCGTACGACCCATTCGGAACGAATCTATAGGAATAGGATGAAGGACATGGCGAATCTGACTCTGATTTATGGATTGCGACTGGTGCCGGAAGGCGAAGTGAAGAGCGTGGAAGATGCGCGGCTGGAGCTGGCCAGCGGAAACGAGGGACGCGTGACCATGCACGTTCTGGAAGGCTCGCGCGAAGAGATCGAAAAGCAGCTGCGGATGAGCATCGACGCATTTTTCGATTTTTACCCGGAGATATGAGTCGGCGTATGGATGTGAGGATTCCGATAAGAAATCTCTCATGAGAAATTTCTTACGTCGCCAAGGCGCTTTGCGCGCCAATTGTGCTTCTATCGCATTGATTTTCTTTAACGTAGAGATTTCAAAGCGCAATCTCGATGCATGCGCACGGAATTGCAAGGGGTGGTTTGTGGCTGCACTTCATCGCCGGCCATCCCGACAATGCGCCCTTGTTTGCCGCAATCCGGAACGCTCTCTTCGCGCCGCGGGTGGCTGCGTGCCATTCTGCTCATCGCGCTGGTCGGCATGGCAAATTCCTCCGCGCAGGCGGGTGGGCCAAAGTATGTGGCAGGTGTGGCGTACTTTAACCCGGCGGTGGTGGGGCAGCCGATTCGCTTGGCCGACGGGCCGATCTCCTATTTCGTCGATCAGGGGTCGCTGAGTGGAGCGATCAGCAACCAGCAGGCGGTGGGGATGGTGGATGCGGCGGCCGCCTTTTGGAATGCGGTGCCGACGGCAGGGGTGAATCTGACCGATGCCGGGAGCCTGGCCGAGGACGTGAACGGAAGCAACGTTCAGGCGGCGAATCAGCAGTTTACGGCTCCTGCGGACGTGACGCCGCAGGCCACGGCGACGCCGATTGCCGTGGTTTTTGACGCGGATGGCTCAGTGATCAATGCGCTGCTGGGCGCTGGCGCAAGCGTGCCGGACAACTGCGCGCAGAATGGAGTGCTTGCGTGGATCGACAACTTCAATCCGCAGGCGACTTTCGCACATGGGGTGATCGTGCTGAACGGGCTGTGCGCGACGGAACCGTCGCTGGTGGAGATGATGAATTTCCAACTGCAGCGCGCCTTTGGGCGGATTCTGGGGCTGGATAATGCGCAGGTAAACCCGTTGGCGTTGACGGACCCGGCAGCCGAGCCGAACGGAACGCTGGGCTGGCCTGTGATGCAGCCGAATAATGGAGCCTGCGGCGCGACAGGTGGAGTCTGCATTCCAGATCCGACGACTCTGCGCTATGACGACCAGGCGGCGATCAGCCGGTTGTATCCGGTGACCTCGGTCAACCAGTCGGAGTATCCCGGGCACCTGCTGACGGCGGCAAATACGGTTTCCATTCAGGGGACCATCTCGTTTCGCAACGGGCAAGGCATGCAGGGAGTGAACGTTATCGTTCGTCCGCTGGATGCGAACGGCAACCCGATGTATGAGTACACGGTGACGGCGGTCTCCGGGGAGTATTTTGCGGGGAATCGAGGCAATGCGATTACAGGCTACAACGATGCGCTGGGCAATCCGCTGGATCGGTTTGGCGGCAGCGATCCGTCGCAACAGGGATTCTTCGACCTGAGCGCGATTCCCCTGCCGCCGGGGATGAGTGCGGCCAGCTATCAGGTGAGCTTCGAGGCGATCAATCCGCTGAATATTCTGAATAGTTCGGTGGGTCCGTATCAGATTGGCAATCCTGCGCCTTCAGGGACGATGCCGACTCTGACGCTGAATGGTCTGTCGGCGGGCACGATTCAGCCTGTGAACGTGACAGTGGAGGATTCTGCGGGTGAGCCGGAGGGATATGCGCCGCGTTTGCCCATCGGAGTTGCGGGCAATCCGCATCAACTGCCTGGCACGGGCGCCTGGAGCGGGCGCCTGGGCGCGGTGGGGCAGACGGACTGGTTCACCTTTGCGGTGCGCGCGAACCGGAGCTTCACCGTGGTGACGCAGGCGCTGAACGAAGCCGGGCAGCCGACGACGACGAAGGCGATGCCGACCATCGGAGTGTGGGACGGATTTGCGCTGATTGGCGCGGCTCCGGCGGTCTTCGCTCCGGCCCAGAATGACACGGCGACCGGCGTGACGTATCTGGAGGTGAACAGCCGCGGCAGCGACATCGTGCGGCTGGCCGTGGCGGATCAGCGCGGGGATGGGCGGCCGGATTACACCTATCAGGGATGGGTGCTCTATGCAGATTCTGTGATACCTGCGCGGCTGCCCTCGACCGGCGGGACGATTGTGATTCGCGGTTTTGGATTTCACTCCGGTGACACCGTGAAGGTGGGTGGGATTCCGGCGACGGCGATCAGCATCGAGCCGACGGAGATTACGGCAACGGTGACGGCTTCCACGGCGATCGGTTCGCAGGACGTGGAGGTGGACGATCTTGCGGGTCGGAATGCGGCGACGGTCATTCCGGGCGGCGTGAGCTTCGACGCGCGAACCAACGACGTGATCGGAGTGGTGAGAGCACCGCAGAATATGGTTCCGCTGGGCGTTCCGGTACCGTTTTCGGTGGTGGTGAACGGAGGGAATGGGTTGCCTGCCGGAAGCGTGACGGTGACGTATACCGTGGGAGGGACGACGGCGGAGTTGGGCTGCGGGCGCAGCAGTTGTACGGTGACCACGAGCGGCGACGGATTGGCGACACTGAGTGTGACGCCGATCAGCACGGCATTGGTGGTGGTGACAGCGGGGCTGGACAACGGAAGTAACGTGCAGGCGCATTTCTATGGCGGTGTGGCTCCTGCGCTTGCCGCACTGACGCCGACGCTGCATTTGGCCGCAGGAGCGACGGTGAGCTGGCCGGTCGAAGCGCTGGCCCTTGCGGGGGCGGCACCGGCGGGCGGAATCGCGGTGCAGTGGCTGAGTGGCAGCGGGCTGGTGGCTCCGGCAGCGTCGGTGCAGACGGACGCGAGCGGAATGGCAACCGTCATGCTGATCGCCGGGCCATTGGCCGAAGGGCAGACGACGGCTTCGATGGCCTGTGTCGTGGGTACGTCGAACTGTGTGAATTTTGCCGCGCTGGGATCCCGGCCGGAGTTTGCGTATGTGGAGGCAGTGAGCGGCGCGAGCCAGAGCCTGGTAGCAAACCAGTTGCCGATGCCGGTGGTACTGCGTGTGCGGGATATGGACGGTGTGCCGATGGGGGGTGGGACGGTGGCGGTGTTTGAGGCGCTATATGCGTGGTCGCCGCCGTGCCCGACGCATGGGCGGTGCGCGCAAGCACCCCTGCTGGAAAAGCAGAGCGTGACGCTGACCTCAGCGCTGGACGGGACGGTGAGTTTCCTGCCGCTGTCGATTCCCGGCGTGGCGACAAATCTCACCGCTGTAGCGGCTACAGGCGATACTTCGACGCTGACGATCGCGGTTGAGCAGCATCCGTAAATCCGAGCCGATTCCCAGGATTTTCCGTATTTTCGGTCAGGCTTCTGCCATTCTCGAAAGAGGAGCGTGGAATCGAGATGGGCGAAGCGAACGAAAATGCGAGGTGGCAGGGTGGAACTGGCACGCGACGACCACGCGTAGTCATCGTGGGCGGAGGCTTTGCCGGCATCAACGCTGCGGAGGCGCTGGGCAAGCTGTCGGTGGACGTGACGCTGGTGGATCGTAGAAACCATCACACCTTTCAGCCGCTGCTCTACCAGGTGGCGTTGGCGGTACTGTCTCCGGCGCAGATTGCCCAGCCGATCCGCACCATTTTGCGCCGATACTCGAATATCGAAGTGCTGATGGATGAGGTGATGGGCATCGACACGGGCGGGCGTTCTCTCGCGCTGGCGAGTGGCGCGCGGCTTGGCTATGACTATCTGGTGCTGGCGACGGGCGCAACCCACTCCTACCTGGGCCACGACGAATGGAAGCCGAATGCTCCGGGCTTGAAGACGCTTGAAGACGCGACGGAGATTCGGCGGCGCGTGCTGCTGGCCTTCGAGCTGGCCGAGCGCCAGATGGTCGAGCAGGGCTGGCATCCACCGCTCCGGTTTGTGATTATCGGCGGCGGGCCGACGGGAGTGGAACTGGCGGGCGCGATCTCCGATATTGCGCGGCTTTTCCTGCGTCGGGATTTTCGCCACATCGATCCGGCTGAGTCGGAGGTGATTCTCATCGAAGGCGGGTCGCGTGTGCTGGCCAGCTTTCCCGAGGAGCTTTCCGCGCTGGCCGAAAAACAGCTTCGTAAGCTCGGCGTTGTGGTGCGCACCGGCACGCACGTAACGAACGTGGAGGCAGGATGGATCATGATGGGCGAGGAACGCATCGATGCGGCTGTTGTGTTGTGGGCGGCGGGCGTCGCAGCTTCGCCGCTGGGCAGGATGCTGGGCGTCGAGGTAACGAAACGCGGTGCCGTCCCGGTGAACGCGGAGCTGAATCCCCAGGGGCTGCGCGAGGTCTTCGTCTGCGGCGATCTGGCGCACTTCGAGCAGGATGGACACGCCGTGCCGGGTGTGGCCCAGCCAGCGATGCAGATGGGGCGTCACGCGGCGCGCCTGATTGCCGCAGATCTTGCAGGAAGGCCGCGTCCCGGCTTCCGCTACTTTGACAAAGGTGACATGGCGACGATTGGCAGGCTGGCCGCAGTGGCCAAAATCGAGTGGCCATTCAAGGCGCGATGGGGTGGCTTCGTGGCCTGGATTACCTGGCTGGTGGTGCATATTTATTTCCTGATCGGTTTTCGCAATCGGCTGGGGATTCTGACTTCGTGGGCGTGGACCTACTTCACGTTTTCAGACAGCGCGCGGCTGATTACCGGTGACCAGACACTGCCCGGCTGGCAGAAGAAAATCGATGCGTCCGGAAAGCCTCCATCGACGGGTGAGTAACAGGCTCTAGTAAGCTGGAGATGCGATGCTTGATCTGAGTTTTGTACGCAACAATCTGAAATTAGTCGAAGAAAAACTGCGCCAGCGCGGCGCCGATCCGTCCGCACTGCTGGGGGATTTCCATGCGCTGGACGCGGCACGACGCGAGGCCATTACGCGCGCCGAACACCTGAAGGCCCGGCGCAACGAACTGAGCCTGCAGGTGGGCGCGAAGAAGCGTGCGGGCGAGGACGCGAGCAGTCTGATGGAGGAGACGCGCTCCATCAAGGAGACGCTCGACGGGCTGGACGCCGAAGCTTCAGCGCTCGACGAGAAGATGCGGCAGTCGCTGGCACGCATCCCGAACCTGACGCGCGATGAGGTTCCTGAAGGACGAAGCGAAGAGCAGAACGTGGTGGTGAAGAGATGGGGCGCGCCGCAGGAGTTTGGTTTTGATGCCAGACCACACTGGGAACTTGGCGAGTTGCTGGGCATTCTGGACCTGGAGCGCGCAACAAAACTCTCCGGCGCGCGATTTGCCGTCTATCAAGGCGCAGGCGCGCGGCTCGAGCGAGCGTTGATCAGCTTCATGCTCGACCAGCACACGCTGCGTCACGGCTATACCGAGGTGCTTCCACCGTTTCTGGTGAACAGCCACTCGCTCTTCGGGACCGGGCAGTTGCCCAAGTTCGCCGAGGATCTCTTTCGCTGCTCCGATGGAGAGGAGTTTGTCGAAGGAGAGTATCGCGACAACGATCACTGGCTGATTCCGACGGCTGAGGTTCCGGTCACCAACCTCTTTCGCGACGAGATTCTCGACGATGCGCTGCTGCCCATCTGTTACGCGGCGTATACGCCGTGCTTCCGCGCCGAAGCGGGAGCGGCGGGCCGGGATACGCGCGGCATCATTCGACAGCATCAGTTTCAGAAGGTGGAGCTGGTGAAGTTTGTGCGGCCCGAGGAGTCGGACGCCGAGCACGAAAAGCTCACGCGCGACGCCGAGACGATTCTTGAGCTGCTTGGGCTGCCGTATCGGCGTATGCTGCTATGCACAGGAGATACGGGATTTTCTTCGGCCAAGACCTATGATCTTGAGGTCTGGCTGCCGGGGCAGCAGGTGTACCGCGAGATTTCCTCGTGTTCCAACTTTGAAGGCTTTCAAGCGCGACGGGCAAACATTCGTTACAAGCCGGGAAATAAAGGGAAGACGGAGTTTGTGCACACCATCAACGGCAGCGGTTTGGCGGTGGGGCGGACGTGGCTAGCGATTCTCGAAAACTATCAGCAGGCCGATGGATCGGTGCGGATTCCCGAGGCGCTGAGGCCGTACATGAACGGGATGGATGCGATTGCGCCGACAGAGGCGCGGAGGAAGAGTTGAAACGAGTATGGGCAAGACGCTGAAGAGTTATTTTTTCTGGACACACGCGCGCGGCAGCTTCCACTATGACGTGATGGTCACACTGATTCTAGCGTTTATCTTTGTGACTCCTCAAGTCTGGAATTATGGCGACAAACCGACCCCGATCTCGGGATTTTCCAAACCGATCGAGGTGGTCAGCGACCATGGGCGCGGGTTGCTGGTGACGGTGGATGCGGCAGATGTGCATGTGGCCGCCGACGCGAACGATGCCTTGATTCGCAAGGCTCTGCATCGGGCGATCGAGCCGGTGACGGGCGATGCGGTGTTTGTGACGCACTGGGAGACGGTAACCGGTCCGAATGGGCAGCCAACGGAGTGGCGCGTGCATGTGCGGCGCTGAGGAGTATGGAATGAAGCCGGAAAGCATGGGCTGCCGCAGCGCAGAGAAGCGCGGCAGCGGAAGATGGTTTCGCCACGTCGGTGTGAGCATGATGGCTGTGCTGGCATTCACCGCGGTGGCACAGGCGCAGAGCGCAGACGGCAATTTGCAGAAGGTACTGGCGCGGCTGGATGAGACGGCAGCGAAGTTCCACACGGCGAAGGCGGATGTGGTGTGGGAGAACGTGCAGACGCAGCCGATCTTTGACAAGGATACGCAGACCGGCAGCCTCGATGTGGAGCGGCACAAGGGAAAGGTCTCGCTGGCGCTGCATCTGAAGACGCTGGATGGCAAGCCCGTGCCCAAGGAGATGGTCTACGACGGCGGCGAATTCAAGCTCTATGAGCCGTTGCTGAAGCAGATGACGATCTTTCACACGGCGGGCAAAGAGGCACAGATCGAGAGCTTTCTTGCGCTTGGATTTGGGGGAAGCAGCGCAGAGATGCAACAGGACTGGACGGTGAGCTATGCTGGCGCGGAGACAATCGGCGGCGTGGCGACCGAGAAGCTGCAACTGCTGCCGCGCACCGAGGCGACCAAGCAGAATGTGAGCAAGGTTGTGCTGTGGATCGACATGCAGAACGGCATCGCTATTCGACAGCAGTCGTTCGATCCATCGGGCAACTATCGCCTGGTGAACTATACGCAGCTGCATTTGAACAGCGGCCTTCCTGCGAACGCATTTGCAATCAGAATGGCTTCCGGAACGCGCGTCATGCAGCGTTGACCCGGATCTTTCCGACGGGGAAGGCAAGTGCGCCGAGCCAGACTGAGCCGGTCACGAGGAGCAGCGGCAGACACTCCAGCGTGTAACGTGCCTCTGGCCCCTGAACCGTGGCCAGCAACAGAGAACGCAGCAGCATATAGAGCAGCATCCACGCGCCGAGCCGAGGCCGCAGGGCCAGTCCTGCAAAGCCGACAAGCAGTAAAAGCAGATTCAGTCCGGCGTAGCACCAGCTGAAGATGGTTTCGTTGTGATGGTGGCGATAGACCCACCAGTCGAGATCGATGGGAAGATTTTCCACGCGTGGACGCAGCCACATATCGGCGGAGCGAAGTGCGGGAACCCAGAGATGCGTACGCCACGGATGGTCTGCGCGATTGTGGAGCGCAATCCGAGTCAGTGCGGCGTTCATAGCTTTCGTGGTGTGGAAGCCGTCCTGGTTGTAGGCGGCGAAGAGCGCGAGAAGCTTCTGGTGATCCTCTTCCGTACTCCAGGCGCGCCGGGGAATGCCTGCGACGTCAACCGCAGCGCCAGGCACGGGCCAGTAAACATCGACAGTGTTGACGAAATCCAGCGTCCAGGTTCCGGCCCAGCGCTCGAAACCCAGATCGCTGCTGTCTCCCGGGTCGCTGGCATAGCGCGGCGCAAGCGGCTGGAAGACGCCGAAGACCCGCCAGTTGCGAGCAGCCCAGAGCGCGAATGGAAGCAGCGCAAGCGCCACGCAGATCAGGCACATTCGCGCCAGTTGCGCCGCGGGAATGCGTGCGCGAGCGCTGCGGGAAAACAGCGCTGGCGCAAGCGCCACGGCAACCAGCGCTCCATCGGGGCGGAGCAGCGCTGCCCAGGTGACGGCTGCGGTGAAGAGCAAGGCGTTGCGCCAGACGGGCCGGTCCTGAAAGTGCAGCGCAGCCCAGCATGCAAGCGCAATACAGAAGAGAGTTGGCCCTTCAGTGAGCGGGGCGGAGACGTAGATCGCCGTGAAGGGACAAAGCTCGGCGATCCAGAGAGCAATAAGGGCCGCGCCCCAACCCGCGCGGACCAGTCTGCGTCGCGCAGCAAGCTCGAGGGTGAGCAGGCGGGAGAGATCTGCAAGCAGCAGACACGTGACCGCATCCAGCAGAGATTGCATGACGCAGACGGCAAGGTTGTTGCCAACGCCAAAAAAGCGAAAGCATACGGCAAGAAAAAACGGATAGCCGGGCAGGCGGATCAGGCTGGGATGAAGAGAGCCTGAAGCGTTGGTGAGTGCAAGCTGACCGTGGCGGACGAGATTTGCAGCCAGATCGGAATAGACGAGGACATCGCCATCGGTTTGCGGAAAGAAGTGAAACGCCGCCAGGCGAAGAAGCAGGCCGACCACGAGCGCACAGACGGCGCTGATGCGCATCCATGTGGGTGGATGGAACGATTGCGCGGCGGCTCTGTTGTCGTTGTTGCAATGCAGCATATGTTTCAGTTATAAGCGATTGATCGCGAAGCCGGATGAGAGAACGTGAGCGGAACGACGGCTTACCCGTTATCCTGAAAGCAGCACGCAGAAAGATGGGTTGCCGATGCAAGGGGAAGCGGAATGATGCGCGACAAGCAGATATTTGCCGATCCGGAGCGGAAGCGATGGAAGCGCCTGCGCCGACTCTTTGACGTGACGGCCGTGGTTTCGACGCTTGTTCTGGTAGCCTTCAGCTTCAATGTGCTTCGGCATCAGAACCTGCCCAATCTGCTATTGCCGGTCCCCAAGCATAACTATCGCGCTCTGCCTGATCATAACTCCGAGTTGCGGTCGGTGCGCCTACAGCGCGCTCTGCGACGCAGGCCGCGCGGCAGGGCCTCAGCAATTGTGATGAACAACGGGGAAGGATTGCGCGCCGCCTATTACACGCCGGACGATGCGGCGAGCTACTCGTCGTTCAAGGAGCACATTCATCAGATCGATTTCTTGTTTCCTGTCTGGCTGCACATTGATGGGCCGGATTACCAACTGAAGGGAACTACTGACGAAGGTCACGAGTTTTCCATCTTCAGCGGAGCATCGGCGCGCGACCCCGATCAGGAGGACAAGATCAAGCGGGCCATTCAGACGGCGAAGGAAGATACGGAGATTTATCCCGTCCTGCAGAACTTCAGCCCGGCAATTCAAGACTTCGACGCAAGCGCAGCAAAGGTGGTGGAAGACCCCGCGCAGCGCGCGCGACTGGAAACGCAACTAATGAGATTTTATGCGGCGTTTCCGGCGTATCACGGCCTTTCGCTCGATCTGGAAAATCTTCCCGATGCGGCGCTTCCAGGTTATGAGGCTTTGATTGCGGACCTTTATGCGCAGATGCATCCGCGCAATCTGCGACTCTACGTGAATCTTTCCGTTTCCACGCAGGCGAAGGATCTTTCCAACATTGCCGCGAACTCCGACGGCATCGTGTTGATGAACTATGACGAGCATGAGGTGTCGAGCGACCCCGGGCCGATCGCCGACCAGCAGTGGTTCATTGCAAATCTGACACAGGCACTCAAGTCGGTTCCGCGCGAGAAGCTGATCTGCGCGATCGGCAGTTACGGTTACGACTGGGCAGAGACAATGCCAGCCGGTAAGCGCGAACGGCATTTCAAGCCAAAGGTTGTGAATACAGATGTGTTGTCCGTCTCCGATGCCTGGCAGCGCGCTGCCGACGCGGATGCCGACCTGGATCTGGACTACGATTCCCTGAATGCGCATTATGAGTATGTCGATGAGGACGATCATCAACGCCACATTGTCTGGTTTCTGGATGCTGTTACGGTGCTGGACGAAATGCGTGGCGCTCGTGCGCTGGGCATCCAGACCTTTGCGCTGTGGCGGCTCGGATCCGAGGATAGCTCCTTGTGGAATATCTGGGACAGGCCGGGCAGTGCGGATGCGCTCCGCGCGCTGGGCAGTGTGCCTCCCGGTCATGACGTAGATACGGAGGGCGAAGGAGACATTCTGCGCGTGACGGGAACGCCGCAGCCAGGGCGACGTACGGTGACGGTGGATACCGATGACAGTCAGGACCCGACCAGGCAGTTGATTGTCGATGAACAGATGCAGGTGTATCCGCACACGTACACGGTGCGGCAGTACGGCTACCATCCGGACGAAGTGGCGCTGACCTTCGACGATGGGCCGGATCCGAAGTGGACGCCGAAGATTCTGGATGTGCTGAAAGCCAAGAACGTGAAGGGAACCTTCATGATGATTGGCAGCGAAGCGCAGGACCAGGTGGGCCTGATGCGACGCGTGCTGCGCGAAGGACACGAGATCGGCAATCACACCTACACGCATCCGGATATCAGCGAGATTTCTCAGCGCCAGCTCGACATCGAGCTGCAACTGACAGAGCGGCTGTTTGCCAGCAAGCTGGGTGTGCAGCCACTGTATTTCCGGCCGCCGTATTCGATCGATCAGGAGCCGGATACAGACGATCAGGCCACACCGATCGAACGCATCCAGCAGGATGGATATACGATCATCGGGGACAAGATCGATACCGACGACTGGAACGAGCATCCGCGCAAATCGCCGGAAGAGATTCGCGACTCTGTGCTTTCGCAGCTTGAGGTGATGAAGACCAAGCCGCAGTTTCGCGGCAGCATCATCCTGCTGCACGATGGCGGCGGCGACCGCTCGGCGACGGTTGCCGCGCTGCCGGTGCTGATCGATGCCCTGCGCGCACACGGTTACAGGATTGTGCCGGTCTCCGCGCTGATGGACAAGACGGCGGCGGAGGTGATGCCGCGCTTGACGATGCACCAGTACCTGCGATCGCTGCCGGATTCGATTGCCTTCTCCGGACTTGCGTTTCTGGGCACGATGATTGTTTCGATCTTCTTCGTCGGCGATGTGTTGATGAGCCTGCGGCTGATGCTGATTGGAATTCTGGCGCTGATCGACCGGCTGAAGCCGAGGACTAAGGTTCAGGATGGGTACGCTCCCGCAGTAGCCGTGCTGGTGCCGGCCTACAACGAAGAAGCGGTAATCGTGCGCACGGTGCGTTCGGTTCTGAACTCGGACTATAGGGAGCTTCGCGTGATCGTGATCGATGATGGTTCCCGTGACCGGACGATGGCGGTGGCGCGAGAAGCGTTTCGAAGTGAGATCGCCGCGGGTAAGGTACTGGTGTTGACCAAGCCGAATGGAGGCAAGGCAGCGGCGCTTAATTTTGGATTGGAACAGGTCTCCGAAGAAATTTATGTGGGAATCGACGCCGATACGGTCATTGCTTCAGATGCTATCCGGAAGCTGGTCACGCATTTTTCGGATGCCACCGTCGGAGCAGTTGCGGGCAATGCCAAGGTGGGCAATCGCGTGAATCTGTGGACGCGGTGGCAAGCGCTGGAGTACATCACGAGCCAGAATTTTGAGCGGCGCGCGCTGAATCTTTTTCATGTGGTGACGGTGGTGCCTGGGGCCATTGGGGCATGGAGGACGGAGGCCGTCAAACGCGCGCATGGCTACCCGATCAACACGGTTGCCGAGGATGCAGACCTGACGATGAGCCTGCTGGAGCAGGGATTGAAGGTGATTTACGAGGACAGCTCGCTGGCCTTTACCGAGGCTCCCATCGACGCGCGAGGGTTGATGCGCCAGCGCTTCCGGTGGTCGTTTGGAACGCTGCAGGCGGTGTGGAAGCATCGCGCCGCTTTTATGCGGAATCGCGCGATGGGATTCTTCGCCCTGCCGAACATTGTGATTTTTCAGATGCTGCTTCCGCTGGTTTCGCCATTCATCGATCTGATGTTTCTGATTGGCGCGGTGCAGTACGGGATCAATCGCTACTACCATCCGGAGACGGCAAGTTCAGCCAGTTTTGAGAAGCTGGTTGCGTATTTTCTTGCCTTCATGGTGATCGACTTCGTGACCTCAGCGCTGGCCTTCAGCCTGGAGCGTCGGCACCCGGCCAACAAGGGCGATGGATGGCTACTGTTCCATATCTGGCTGCAACGCTTTGCCTATCGCCAGGTTTTTTCCATCGTGCTGCTGAAGACGCTGAAGCGCGCCATCGACGGTCGCCCCTTCAACTGGGATAAGCTGGAGCGCACGGCTGTGATGAGCAAGGCGACCGAAGAGATTGTGCCCACCAGGTAGACGAAAATGCAGCAAAAAGACTTCATGCAATCGAAAGACGATTCGGCGCGCACTGCTTCTAACGGGGCATGGGTTTGCCGATGGGCGGAAGCGTGCGCAGGTAGGCGATGATCTGCCATCGTTGCTGGTCGGGAAGGCTGCTCCACGGAGGCATTCCCTTGAAGGGATCGCCGTGTTGCAGCATCCAGGCAAGATCGCCATCTGTGGCGCGACGGATGCGCACGCTGCGCAGGCTGGGTCGGCCGTAGCGCCCCATCGCGTCAAAGCCATGGCAGGGAGTGCAGTTGTGCTGGAAGAGCTGCCTGCCGGCGGCAATCGCAGTGGTCTGCCCGAGATACGGATCGTGACGGCGATGATCCTCTTCGGGCACTCGACGAAGCCATGTTCCGGTGACGGCGGCCAGCAGCGCGACCGGTGAAAGAGAAAGCAGCAGCAGGGCTGCGAAACGCTTCATGCAAATCTCCCGATTTCTACTTTAATGCGCTTGAACGCGCAGGAGGGCCGCCATCGGATGGGGATGCCGACGGTGCGTCCAGTCGCTGACCAGTGTTGAGATCGAGCAGGAAGAGAAATTCGCGATCCGTGCGGATATCCCAACCTTTACCCGTGAGTTGCGCGCCCGCGATGGACTCGACCGTGATGCCCTCTGACGAAAGCGCGTCGGCATCCCATGCTTTGCCTTGCACGCCCCAGGCAACAATGCTTCGATGGCCGACAAAGAGAAGAAGCCCGGCTTCCACCGCGGCGTGAACGGCAAGGACGGGTCGCATGGGAAGCATGGTGAAGCGCTGCGGCTGTGAGACGGAGACGAGGTAGGCATAACCTCCGGAGAGTGCGCAGAGTTCGTCCGGATTGGGCGTGGACCAGACGCCGGTGGGCACGATGGGGTCACGAAAGCCGAGCGCGAAGGTGGCCAGAAATGGCGGAGCGTCTTCCGGACGCGCCATCACCTCCAGCGCACCGCGCTCCACCTCTTCCACCTGCGCGGGATAGGTGAAGTGACGCGGCGGAAGAATGGGTGGGCGCGCCGTCAGAATCTCTGCTGACCAGCGGCAAGGGAACGCTGAGTGAACGAACATGGCGGGTCTCTGGATCAATGCGAACGCTTGAGCTGGTCCACGAAAAACGCGGCCATGTCGTGATTGGCTTCGAGTGCTTCGGGCAGCGAGGAGTTATACCAGAATGCGTGTGGCAGGCCGTCGAAGACGATCAGGCGCGCGTCGTCGCCAGCGTTAAGATAGGCGCGGTGAAGGTTCGAAGTGCCGCTGAGCAGGATGTCGCGGGTGCTGGTGACGAAAAGCGTGGGCGGCATGCCGTGAAGATCGGAAAAAATGGGAGAGAGCACGGGATCGCGGCGACTGGTTTTACCAACATAGCTGGGGAGCACCTGCGAAACACGTACTGGCGCCAGGGGGCCGGCAAAGCCGTTTCCTGAGATGGTGAAAAGGTAGCCGGAGTCACCCGCGCGAGTGAAGTCACCGAAGCCGGAGAAGATGCCGAGTGCGGCAGGCTCAGGCAGTCCAAGCTGCTTGATCCGCGAGGCCAGTTCCCCGGTGAGGATCGCCCCGGCAGAGGTTCCGTAGAGGACAATCTGGCTTGGCTTGTGCGTCTTCAGCAACTCTTTGTAGACGGCGATGGAGTCGTCGACGGCGGCGGGAAATGCATATTCCGGCGAGAGACGGTAGAGCACGGCGATGGCGCGGACGCCGGTCATGCCCGCAATCGGAACGGTCTCTGTATAGGAGCCGGAGTCGGAGTCAAAGCCGCCGCCATGCACATTGAGCAACACGTCATCGCGCAGCGCGGGGTTGGGTCGTGCAGGATCGACCACCCGCACCGGAACTCCGGCGATGCGGGTGTTTGTGATCTTTGCTGGATAAAGCTTCAGCCACGCGTCCCGCGCGGTCAGTTGCCAGGCGTCGGTGTGGGAACGGCGATGGGCAAGCGACTCGGGCGGCGTGGCGTCCGGCTGTGCGTGGGAGACGGAACGCTGTGCCTCCGGGCTGAGGTCGTCCGGCACCGGCACAATGCGCGTAATGTGCGCCGTGCCGTGTGCGTCAATGTAGGTGGTGTCGCGTTGCGCGGCTGTGGCGGCAGTGGTAGGTTGCGGTTTTGGTGCTGCGGTTTGTGCGGATGCGGTGAGCGAGGCTACGAGTACAAGGGAAAGGGCAATGCGCATGCAGACTCCGTGCGGGAAGATTTGCGGACGAGAGAAAGATAACAGATTCACAGGGTTGCACGTGTGACGGAAGCGTTCTGCGCACCCCAGAATGCGGGGTGGCTTGCTATGGGCATAGGCGTTACGGCATGGACGCCATGCGGCTCACCCAAACTCCTGCGAGTGGCTCCAGACCTCGGGCCATGGATGGCGCAGGTGGCGGCAGAGAAGAATGTCGGGGTGGTCAACGGATTCTTCGTTGCGGACGCCGTAGGGGATTGCTACGTGGGCGACCACCGTGCAGCTTTCAAAGTTGTGGAGCTGGTCGTCGAGTTCGCTGCCGGTGACGATGACCGGGTCGGGCGGATAGGGGCCGTATCCGCGCGTGTGGAAGTCGTTGGTGCTGCTGATGGGTGTGGGCAGGTTGTATTGCGGGCCGTAGAGGGCCAGTGCGCCAGCCTCGCCGAAGTTGTTGGCAAGGATGCCCAGATGCGCTCGGTCCGCCGACGGCAGCGTGTCGCGTACGGCAGCCACCTGGGCCACGAACTCCGGCCATCCGATCTCGTTGGCCATATCCGGATTGTTCTGCATCTGCCAGTTCCATCCAGTCGAGCCAACAGGCCAGATGGGCAGGTAGGCCCAGGCTCCTGCTGCCGCATCCACCAGCATGGCTGCGATCACAGTCGAGCGCAGCACGACGCGCAGCCACCGAGAGCGCGCAGAGAGTACGCGTTCCAGTGCGACAGCCCCGGCTGCGTAGAGCAGCGGATAGGCGGGAATCAGATAATATCCGCGAGCTTTCATCAGCGCGAGGAGAATCAGCGGGCCGATATAAAACGCGCTCAGCAGGCGGAAGCGCGCGCTGCGAAGAAGAGAGACCAGACCCGCCACAGCCAGCGGCAACGCCAGCAGCGTGAACTTGATTTGATCGGTGAAATAGCCGTCTGCGCGACCGATGCGAATGTCGCGAAGATGGATAGAGTGCTCCATCTGGAGCGTGATCCAGTGGTGCTGCGCCAGCCAGAGCAGATTGGGCGCTGCGATGACAGCGGCGGTGAGCGCGTCCAGCCAGAGCCAGCGGCTGCGCAGCGCGTGACGCTGTGACGGCAACATGGCGAGAGCAACCAGAAGACTCAGGACAGGGAATGCAATCGTGTATTTTGACAACACGCCGAGGCCGATTCCCAGGCCCACGCCAATCCAGTTGCGTGGGTCTTCACTGCGCAACAGGCGCGCGGTGAAATAGATGACGAGCGACCAGGCGAGCAGGTCAAAGGTGTTGTATTGCAGCAGGGAGCTGAACAACAGCGCCACAGGAAAGCCTGCGGCCACGGCCAGTAGCTGTGCTGCCCGGTGCCCGCCCAGCTCGCGCGCAACCAGTCCCGTAAGCACCAGCGTGATGGCGTTAGCAATGGCTGCGGGAAGACGCAGCGCCGCAGGCGAAATGCCAAAGAGCGCAATGGCGATGCGCCCGCAAAATGAGGTCAGAGGTGGAAAGGCAACATAGCCCCATTGGAGATGACGCGCATCATCTAGGAACTGCAACTCGTCGCGGTGAAAACCGTATCCATTGCCAAGAGCAAAATGAAGGACGACGAGCAACGCCGAGCAGAGGCTGAGGACCACCAGGTCGGAGCCGAGGGGCCGAATCGGCGCAGGTGCCAATCCGGCCGTGGTTGAGGAGGTCCGGTTATTCGGCTTGCCTGGACTTTGCAGTGGCTGCTGGCTTGTCCTCAGCAAAAGCAGGCGCGTCAAATCGGTAAAGCGCATTGAAAAAGAACTTGTAGCTTCCATGCGACTGTGCTCTCCACTGCGGTTTGAATCCGTAGAGGAAGATACGTCCCTGACCGTAGGAAAGTTCCAGGGCTGCGATCTTGCCTTCGATCGCTTCGGGATGCAGCAGCAGTCCGCTTTCAAGAGGGTTGGATTCGGTGGGATAACGGGCAAGAACTGCGCCTTTGAAACCCGGAAGCGTCGCAAAAGCCGGACCGCGCTCGAACATAACGGTCAGCTCGGAGGGCAGGCCGTAGAGGATGGGTCTGTCGCGCGACTCGGTACTGACGCGGAGCAGTGCTCCGGAGCAGAAGAACTTGTCGCTCTTGAGGCCGTCAAGCACGTTTTTCACCGGCAGCGAGAAGAGCGGAATGATCGTGGCAGCGGATTGGTTGAAGGCAACCAGAGTTCCACCATTGCGCACAAATTCCCGCAGGCTGGCCAAGCCCTCTTCGTTGAGTCCTCCGGCGTACTCTCCGGGTACGATGCCGGGCTTGAAGCCGTTGACCAGCGAGGCGGGAGGCATGTCGGGAAGGATGAGGACATCGACTCGGCTGCCAAGGTCGCCGGCGCGCATATCAGCGTTGTAGAGACTGATGGGTTTGTAGCCGTACTGCTCCAGTATCCAACGCGTCCACCCTTCGTCGATGGAGGGTTGCCATGGGCGGTAGAGACCGACGCGCGCGCGATGCAGAGAGATTTCATGGGCGGGCGCGTGGTCGATGGCAAGCGCGGAGACGCCATATTTCGTAGCGAGGTCGCCGAACGTTGCGCGGCTCATCCCGCTGACCACCAGCGCGCCGGTCTCGGTGCCGTTTTGCGTTTGGATCGGATCCTTGTCGAGCGCAACTGAACCTCCGCTTGCAAGCACGTCATTGATCACGTGAAGGCTTGCGTTCACTCCATGGCTCAGCACAAATGTTGTGCCTGCCCCATCCACTTTCGCCGGGGGCAGATCGATCGTTGTCAACAGCTTCAGGTTGCTCAACTGGCCGGGTGCGATCGGGTCGGAGACGGCATCCACCTGAACGCCCATCTGGAGCGGAAGAGTCCAGCCGGTTACGTCATAGGGCAGATCGACGGATTTTGTTCCGCCAACTCCCATGGCGTCCGGATAGTGCTGCACCTCAAACAATTCTTTGGCAAGCGAAGAGTAGGGCTGGTTCATGAGGATCACCCACGATCCTGCGGGATATTCCCTGCCGTTGGCGGTGAATCTGCTCGTGACGGCGTGAACCTGAAGACCGTTTTCCAGCAGGATACGTGCCAGTTGAGCAGCCTCCGGCACATCGCGCTGCACGCTGGGAATCACATAGGCGTAAGGCGGTGCCTGGGTGAAGCGCCGAATGTTATCCCGGGCCGCCTGATACTGGTTATAAAGCAGTGTTTCGCGGTATCGGGCCGCGGTATCGAGCACAGACATCGACGCGGCCACCATGTAATCGACCGCATCGCGCAGACGCCACCAGCCACCTTGCCAGGGTGTGGTGTACATGGTCAGCGCCTTCAGGTCCTGCATGTTTTTTGGAAACTCATCGACGGTATAAAACCTGGGCGTGGCATAGCGGTAAAGCGCCGTCTCGGTGAAGAAGGAAATCTCGTTGCGAAAGGATCCAGCGTAATCGACAAAGCCGGGATACCAGTTGTCGAACTTGGACTCACTGATGGCTCCGGACATCTGGCGCTCGTTCAGGTAGGCCGTCATTCCGGTACCGACGACGTTGAACCAGCTTCGCACGTAGGGACTGATATTCGACGAGATGGGATCGGAGAAGGGTGGAATCCAGATGCGCGCCGGGAAAGGAGCCGTCTGATGTTGGCAGTAGAAGATCGCCGGGCTGTACTCCAGCTCGGTCTTGGTCACCACCTGCGACTCTTTCATGTTGAGCATGTAGCCGTCGCGATTGTTGTCGTGCCCGACATAATCCTGAAAGAGCCAGGGCATGGGGCTGACCTCGAAGCGCGTTCCCAGGTTCTTCCTGTACCAGGATACGACCATATCCTGCCCATCCGGGTTGAGCGTTGGATAGAGCAGCAGCACGACGTTGTTGAGAATTCTGTCCACTTCCGGATCGCCCTGCGCCGATAGCAGCTTGTAGGCCAGAACCATCGAGTGCTGTGGCCCGGCCACTTCGTTGGCGTGCAGTCCGCCGTCGATGTGGATGATCACTCGCGCTTTCTCGGCTAGCGCTTTTGCGGAGGCATCCTCCAGTCCCTGATCCATGGAAAGTTCTTTGGTGTCGGCCTTCCATTCGTCGAGCCGAGCCAGATTCTGCGGAGATGAGATCAGGGCAATCTCGATATCACGGCCCTCCGTGGTCTTGCCGACGGTGAACAATTTGATCCGGTCAGAGTGCGCCGCCAGCGCGTGAAAATACTGAATCTCCTCTTCGTAGTTGGCCAGGTAATAATCGTCGCCGGGGTTGTGTCCCAGGACAGAAATGGGGCTGGGAACTGTGGAGGCGGGAGCTTGAGCAAATCCCTGCAAGCCGACCGCGGCACACAAAACCACAACAGGAAACCAAACCCGAACACTCCACAGCGACATAAACGTTTCCCCCTGTTTGCTTGGATTGCCGATGGAAAAACATCCGGCGGACTCACGGATTCCCGAAAAGCGTAGCCTAAAGCTATCACACACGTTCGCTCTATCGAACCGAAAATCAGCGGGAAACATTGCGGCCTCCTGTCTGTCCGCGGACGCGAAAACGAAGACGGAGTTGGGTCATCCTGCGCTTGCTTCTATACTCAAATTTCAAGAGATTGTTTCTCAGGCGGTGACGGATGAGCGGAAGTGCTGCGACGGTTTCGAAGGAAGATGTGGAGCGAGTGGCGGAGTTGGCGAATCTGGAACTAGGTGCCGATGAAACGATGCGCATGCAGCGCGATTTGAACGCCATCCTGGGCTATGTGAATCAGCTTCGCCAGATCGACACCAGCCAAGTGGAGCCGATGGCGCAGGTCAGCGATCTGTTTGCAGGCGCAGAGGCGAACGGGCATGGAGAATCGCTGCGAGCCGATGCGGTGTCGGCGTCGCTGGAACGGGCAACTGTGATGGCCTCGGCTCCGGAGACGGATGGCGCATTCTTCAAGACTCCAAAGGTGATTGAACGTTGAAAGGCGGAGCGCGGTGCGCGAAGAACACGAGGATGGGAGCGCAAAATTGACGATCAATCCACCGGAAACGTCCGGCCAGTTGCTGGAGAAGCCGCGATCGATTCGTGCATTGCGCACTGCGATTCGCGAAGGAAACGAGAGCGCAACCGCAGTCGCCGAAGGATATTTTGCGCGGATCGAGCGATACAACCCGTTGCTGAACGCATATCTTTCGCTCACGCGGGATCAGGCGCTGGAGCAGGCTGCGGCCATCGACGCGCTGGCAGGCAAGGGCGATCCGCTGCCGCCGCTGGGCGGAGTTCCGGTTGGCGTGAAGGATGTGCTCGCGATGCGTGGTGCTCCGGCGACGGCCGGTTCGCGGATTCTGGAAGGCTATCGGCCGCCCTATGACGCAACGGCCGTTGCACGGCTCCGCAAAGCTGGCGCTGTGCTGCTGGGCAAGCTGAACTGCGATGAGTTCGCCATGGGTTCATCGAATGAAAATTCGGCCTATGGGCCGGTACGCAATCCGGTGGATACGGAGCGGGTACCGGGCGGATCAAGCGGAGGGTCGGCGGCTGCGGTGGCGGCGAATCTGGCTGTGGTCACGCTGGGAACCGATACCGGAGGGTCGATTCGCCAGCCGGCAAGCTTCTGCGGAGTGGTGGGCGTGCTGCCCACCTACGGACGCGTCTCGCGCTATGGGTTGATCGCCTTTGCTTCGTCGCTGGATCGCGTGGGACCGTTTGCGGCTTCCGTAGAGGATGCTGCGCAGGTGCTCTGTGTGCTGGCCGGACACGATTCGCTGGATGCAACCAGTGCCACGCAGCCGGTCGACGATTACGCGACTGCCACGGAGCGGGACGTGAAGGGAATGCGGATCGGCATTCCGGAAGAGTATTTCGGCGAAGGGCTTGACCCGGAGGTACGCGCTGCTGTCGAGACGGGGATTGATGCTCTGCGCGCGCAGGGCTGTGAAATTCGGCGCATTCACCTGAAGCACACGCAGTATGCGATTCCCGTCTATTATCTGGTGGCGACGGCGGAGGCGAGTGCGAATCTGGCGCGATTTGACGGCGTGCGATTCGGGCATCGCTCGAAGTCGGCCACGAATCTGTCCTCGATGTATCGGCTCTCGCGCGAAGAGGGTTTCGGCGCTGAGGTCAAGCGCCGGATTCTACTGGGGACGTATGCTCTGAGCGCCGGTTATTATGACGCTTACTATCGCAAGGCGCAGCAGGTGCGGCGCATTCTGGCCGAGGAATTCATGGCGGCTTTCGGCGAGGTAGACGCAATCGTGGCGCCGACGGCTCCCACGGCGGCCTTCCGGCTGGGCGAAAAAAGCGAAGATCCGCTGGCCATGTATCTGGCAGACATTTACACCGTGACGGCCAGCCTGGCTGGAATCTGCGGGCTTTCGGTTCCCTGCGGCGCAACCGCGGCTGGATTGCCGGTAGGTTTGCAGGTGCTGGGGCCGCACTTCGGCGAGAGTGCGATCTTCCGCGTGGCTGCGGGAGTGGAGCGGGCGATGAACGGCGTGGATGCGTAAACGCAGACAGGGGCGGCAAATGTCGAGGATCCGTTTGCGCGGTGTGACCGGAGTTGTAGCCGTCGCTCTGGCGATGGCGGTTATGGGTACCGCCCCGGCGGTTGCCGAGCGTGGTCATCACGCAGTCACCTTGGGCGCGGTGCGGAGTGTGCCGTATTCGCACGCAGGCGATCCGGCAGGATCGAACGGCGACGAAAACAAGCTTGCTTTGCGACCGCTGGTGGTGGATAGTCACGTAACAGAGTGGACAACAGGCGAGGTGCATGAGGTGACCGAGCGCAGCTTTGTCGTGCGCCGCGCACAGCGCATCAACGACGCGCTGCCCGGCGAGAAGACAGGCAAGAGCGGGGACTGGGTGTGGCAGCGTGGGCCGTGGCTGTTGATCGATCGGGCGACCGGCCATGTGACGCAGCTTCGCTTGCCGAATTACGATCCGTCGGTGAGCGACGCGGTCTGGTTTCGTGATTATGCCGCGTACTGCGGTGTAACGGCTTCCGGCAAAAGTCTCTATGCGGTGGTGGCCAAGATTGCGGTGCGCAAGGCTGTGCTGCATCGCAGGCTCGCGGCCTTCGACGTTGCGCATCATTCGTGGCCGGTCTGTGCCGAGCCGGTCTGGCAGCGCGATCCGCTGCAGGTCACTTTTCAGCCGACGGGTGCAAAGGCGAAGAGTTTCGGTCTGGAAGAAAGCGCTGCCGTGCTGGTGGAGCAGGACGAGCCGCAATCGGGAGATGGCTCGCAGTCGGGCCGTACCGGACAGTCGGATGGCCCGGCGGGCAGTACTCCAAAATTGGAGGGTGCGCCGAAATCCGGCGGCGTATCGCCACCCGGCAATGGGCCGCAGCGCTGATGACGCAGACCGAGATCGGAGGTTAGATGGAAACGCTGGACGAACTCCTGCGGCAGGCTGAGGTTGCGCACGGGCATCTGTGCGCCGGGCAGATTCTGGGTGTTCGCATGGCCAGGATGGCTTGCCGCATGCTGGGCGTCGAAGAGCCGCGCGGTGCCGATCGCAAGCGCCTGGTCTGCTTTGTGGAGATTGATCGCTGTGCCACGGACGCCATTGGGCTGGTGACAGGCTGTCGTCTGGGCCGAAGGGCGCTGAAGTTTCGCGACTGGGGCAAGATGGCGGCGACCTTTGTCGATCTTGCTTCCGGCCGCGCGCTGCGCGTGGTGGCTCTGGAGTCTTCGCGCGAACTGGCGAGGGAGCGATTTCCTGGGGTGGAACCTGCGGCTGCCCAGCAGAAGCTTGCCTATCGCGTACTGACGGATGAAGAGCTGTTTGCCGGGCAATGGGTCCGGGTCGAGCTACAGCCGGAAGAGATGCCGGGCTACAGGGGTGGCCGCGTGCGCTGTGCCGAGTGCGGCGAAGGGGTAAATTTCGGGCGCTATGAGCGACAGATCGCTGCTGACGGCTCGGAGCGCCTTCTGTGCCGGAGCTGCGCCTGTCCGGAGTTGCGCTACTGGCGGGCTGTGGACAAAACGGTTGAAAGGGCGTGAGATGCGCCGCGACGGGAATGCCCCGGCGTTTTCCCGGCCGTGCGGGCCTGCGGTTTGTTAGACTGAATGCGCGGCTTTTCAGGGGAATCCAAATCTTTGTCTGCTCCCGGAAGGGTCGCCTGGTTGCAGCGTCGAACAGGAAGTGAAACGACGAAGACAGTCAAAGCGCATCGATGCGACTGCTTCGAGAGTTCGGGCGTAACGCGGCGTAGCGCGCCGTCGTCCGCCATTCCGGGAGACAAATTCAAAGCAATGCCAGCCCTGGATGTACTTTTGCCCGCGGTTGAGTCCAGCGCCAGAGCGCTGGACAGAGAAGGATGTGTGTGTTGACTCGACTGGCCATGATCTTTGCCGGACCGGCTGGCGCCGGAAGCTCGGCGATCTCGTTGTTGCTGCCGCTGCTGATGATCGCCGTGGTTTATTTTCTGATGATTCGCCCGCAGCAACGCAAACAGAAGCAGTGGAGCGAGATGCTGGCGCAGTTGAAGACCGGCGACAAGGTGACGACCACCGGCGGCATTCGCGGAACCATCCTCAGTCTGAAAGACGATACTCTTGTGTTGCGCGTGGCGCCGGATGGTTTGAAACTGGAAGTCGTAAAGAGCGCAATTGCCGCAGTCACCACCCAGGAGGATGCGGGCAAGTAAGCGCCTGGCATCGCGGAAGGCACGGATAAACCTCATCATGAAGAAGAATCTGAACGGTAAGATTGCACTCATCATCGGTACGCTGCTCGTGTTTCTGTACGGCATCTTCGGGATTCCGAAAGGCGTCAGCGGCGCAGCTCTGGAGCAGGCCATCACGCAGCGCATTCACCTGGGTCTGGATCTGCGCGGCGGTGCGCATCTGATCCTGCAGGTGGTGGTCAAGGACGCCATCAACGCCGAGACGGACAACACGGTTGCTCGCATCGAGCAGGCGATGGCGGATAGTCATCTGACCTATACGCAGGTGCTGAAACCGGATCCGAATACGCCACAGACGATTCGCGTGGAAGGCGTCGATCCCGCCCACTCCAGCGCCGTCAGCAGCGAGCTTTCCGATCGCTTTGGCGCCGAGTACGACATCGCCAGCAACAGCAATGATCACAGCTTTACGCTGACCATGAAGCCCTCTCAGCTTGCCGATCTGGAGTCGCGTACGCTCGATCAGTCCATTGAGACAATCCGCGACCGCGTGGACAGGCTGGGCGTGAGCGAACCGGTGATTCAGCGTTACGGACTGGGCGCGAATGAGATTCTGGTGGAGCTGCCCGGCGTGGAAGATCTGGACCGCATCAAGGACATCATCCAGTCCACGTCGCGGCTGGAGGTGCATGAGGTTGCAGGCAATCCGGACGGTTACGCGACCGAGCAGGAAGCGATGACCAGTCTTGGCGGTACAATTCCGCCAGATGAGTATCTTGTCCATGGCGACCCGCAGGGCGTCAGCTCCGATGGCACGGATCGCGTCTTCCTGTTGAAGCGGGTTTCGATTGTTGGCGGACGCGATTTTCGCGATGCAAGCGCCATTGGTCCGAATGATTCGGGGCGGCAGGGTGTGAATTTCGTGCTGACCAACGCAGGCGGCCAGCGCTTCTATGACTACACATCGTCGCACGTGGGAACTTATATGGCCATCGTTCTCGGCGACCGCGTGAAGAACGTTGCCGTCATCCAGTCCGCCATTCGCGATAATGGGCAGATTGAAGGCCAGTTCAGTAAAGAGCAGATCGACGCGCTCTCCCTTACGCTGCGCACCGGTGCGCTGCCGGCCAGTCTCATCCCCATCGAGCAGCGCACGGTCGGTGCTTCGCTCGGCGCAGACTCCATTCGTCAAGGCGTGATTGCAGCCATCGCGGGCACGCTCTCGGTCATGTTCTTCATGCTGCTCTACTATCGTGGCGCGGGCATCAATGCGGACCTGGCGTTGTTTCTGAATCTGGTTATTCTGCTGGGTTTCATGGGCTTCAGCCAGTCGACGCTTACGCTGCCCGGCATCGCAGGCGTCATCCTGACGATCGGTATGGGTGTGGACTCGAACGTGCTGATCTTTGAGCGTATCCGGGAAGAGATGCGGGCCGGAAAAGGTGCCGCACAGGCCGTCGATCAGGGCTTTGCGCATGCCTGGGTCACCATCGTCGATACGCACGTGACCACGATCGTTTCCGCCGCCATTCTGTTCATGTTCGGCACCGGGCCGGTGAAAGGCTTTGCGGTTACGCTTTTCTTTGGTCTGCTGGCCAATCTGTTTACCGCAGTCTTCGTTTCGCGCGTCATCTTTGACTCGCACCTGAACAACATGAAAGCCGGAGCGCGGATCTCCATTTAGCGATTGCAATGCGCGGCGGTTTCGGCTGAGGATTGCCTGGCCGCCGCGATTGGGAAGGTACGGAAAGCATCGTGGAACTTTTTACTGGCGTGACTATCGACTGGCTCGGCAAGAAGTGGTACTTCCTTGCCTTTTCGCTCCTCTTCAGCGTTTCTGGCCTGATCTCCATGGGCGTGCACTTTGCGCGCACGGGCAGCCCCGTACCGCTGGGCGTGGATTTCAAAGGCGGCACTGAGGTGCAGGTGACCTTTGCAAATGTTCCGGATGCTAACCAGGTGCGCAATGCAACGGATGCGGCTGGCATTCATGACGTGAAGATCGTCGCCTACGATGTGCCGGCGAAGCATGAGCTGCTGATCAGCATGCCGGAGCAGTCCGATGTGAATGTGGACAGCAGCCGCAAGCGCATTCTGGACGCTCTGCATCAGCACTACAACAACCCGATTCTCGAAAGCAGCGTGCAGGCTGTTGGCCCCACCGTGGGCCGACAACTGGAAAAGCAGGCTGGACTTGCCACGCTCTACTCGCTGGTCGGGATGCTGGTTTATCTCTGGTTCCGCTTTGAACTGATCTACGGCGTCGCCGCAGTTGTCGCGGTCTTCCATGACACGCTCATCACTGTCGGAGCCTTCGCGCTCACCGGTCAGGAGATCAGTCTGACGGTGATCGCGGCAATCCTCACGCTGGTCGGTTACTCGATGAACGACACGATCGTGGTCTTCGATCGAATTCGTGAGAATCTCCGCATCAGCCGCCGCGAGGGTCTGACCGATGTGGTCAATCGCAGCATCAACCAGACGTTGAGCCGGACCGTGCTCACTTCGGGATTGACATTTCTGACGGTGCTGGCGCTCTATATCTTCGGGGGCAAGGTGCTCAGTGGCTTCTCGTTCGCGTTGGTGGTAGGAATCCTGATTGGCACCTACTCGTCGATCGCAGTGGCGGCGCCGATGCTGGTCGCCTATCAGGACTGGCGCGCCAGACGAGGCAAGGCTGTCAGCCTGCCCGCTGCCAAGCGCAGTCGGTGAAATTCCCTTTAGCTGCACTGTTTCTGGGACACTTTTGAAGGATATTTTGCAGCTCACCGGCTCTTCTGATATAGGTTGAGCACATCAGTTTCACCGTCGGGGATTCAAGCCTGAAAATTCCGGGAACAAACTGACGTGTCGCGGTGTCTGTCACAATAAGAAATCCAACGCGATTCGAGGTCGGCCATGTTTGAAGATGCAACATTCGAATCCAGCAATCGGATCAAGAGCAAGAGCCGGTACTGGATGATCCTTACGACCATCCTGTGCGGCTCTGTGATTGGCGTCATGGTCCTGATCCCGCTGATTTATCCGGAAGCTCTGCCCAAGCAGGCCATGGCAACTCTGCTGGTTGCACCGCCGCCACCGCCGCCACCGCCGCCACCACCGCCTCCGGAGGTGCATCAGGTGGTCGTGAAGCCGCAGATGATGAACAATCAGCTCACGGCTCCTACCAAGATCCCCAAGCAGATCAAAATGGTGACGGAGAAAGAAGCCCCTCCGTCGCAGGGCTTTGGCGTGGCGGGAATGGAAGGTATGGGCGGTGGAGCACCGGGGGGCGTGATCGGCGGCTTGTTTGCCGGCGCTGCTGCTCCGGTTGTGAAAGCTGCTCCGCCGAAGAAAATTGCCATCTCTCAGGGCGTCGCGCAAGGCCTGCTGATTGAGAAGATTCAGCCCATCTATCCCGCAATCGCCAAAGCGGCCCGTATGCAGGGGACAGTTGTGTTGCAGGCTACGATCTCCAAGACGGGCGAAATTCAGAATCTTCGCGTGATCAGCGGCCCTGCCATGCTACAGCAGGCGGCGATCCAGGCGGTCAGCCGTTGGCGTTATCGCCCGTATTTGCTTAACAATGAGCCGGTTGAGGTGGAAACCACAGTCAACGTCGTCTTCAGCCTGGGAGGCTGAGAACTCTTTCGCTCGCGGCTTGCCGGATCTCCGGTTGCCAATCGTACGCGGGCTTGGGACCGTATGTGCCTTGTCCTGTAGCCTGTAATAACCGCAGATTTTCACCCAGTATTCAGCAATTCCCAGGAGGAACGATTCAGTGATTCTCACTCAGTTTGCACACCTTACTCACGCCACATCCGCCCTGGCTATGTTCCAGGAGGAAAACGTCGATTTCAGCCTGATGGGTCTGTGGGGACACATGGGCTACTTCGCAAAAGGAATCGCAGTGATCTTGTTCATCATGTCGGTCTGGTCGCTGGCCGTTATGATCGATCGCTATCTCTACTTCTCGGCAGCCCGCAAGCAGTCGCGTGAGTTCGCGCCCAAAGTTGCTGGCGCGCTCAAGGATCGCAAGCTCGAAGAGGCCATCAAGATCGCCGATCGCAGCAAGAAATCGCATCTGGCGGAAGTTGTCCAGGCTGGCCTGCAGGAGTTCAAGAGCCAGGGTGGAAGCGTCAATGAAGAGACGATCGAGAGCGCGAAGCGCGCTCTGGAGCGCGCCGAGGCCATCGTTCACGCGAAGCTGAAGAAGGGCATCAGTGTGCTGGCCACGGTCGGTTCCACGGCTCCCTTCGTCGGCCTGCTCGGAACGGTCATGGGCATCCTGAACGCCTTCCAGCAGATCGCCACGCAGAAGTCTTCCGGCATCGGCGCGGTGGCAGGCGGCATCTCCGAAGCGCTGGTTACGACGGCCTTCGGCCTGCTCGTGGCCATCCCCGCCGTGATGTGCTTCAACTACTTCAGCGGCCGCGTGGAAGCCTTTGACGTGGAGATGGACAACTCCTCCAGCGAGCTGGTGGATTACTTCATCAAGCAGAGCCACAAGTAATCGATCCCCGGGAGCGTTTGGGCACAGTTCGCTCTCGGCTCAAGGTCGTTCACTCTGAAACTGGGACAGAAGCTCTGGCAGTGCGCATTCCGCTCTGCCAGAGCCTGAAAAAGATCAGGGTGCAGGGCGCGGACCGGCGAGGAAGTGGCTCGGAGGCGTCGAAACTCAGATTTGGAGCGCACACATGGCACTTGCAGTTCGAAACGAAGGCGCAAAGGTCAACTCGAATATCAACGTCACGCCGATGGTGGACGTCATGCTCGTGTTGCTGATCATCTTCATGGTCATCACGCCGATGCTGCAGAATAAGGTGAACGTCGATCTGGCGCAGACGGATAATCCCGTCGCAATGCCGGATGCAGACAAGGAAGATGCGATCGTCGTCGCTATCACCCGGGATGGAACTCTTTACCTGGGACAGGACCGAATCGCCAGTTCTGAGATTGGCCAGAAGGTGCGAGATATGCTCGCAGACAAGCCGGGAAAACAGATCTTTGTCCGTGCGGATGCGCGAGCGCGCTACCTGGATGTAGAGAATGCGATCGATGATGTTCGTTCCGCCGGTGTTGACTCCGTCGGCCTCCTGACCGAAAAACGGCAGGGACCGGGATCTTCCGGCGAGTGACGGTTGGCGAGTAACGGTCGGGACGCAAAGAATTTTCTGAAGGAGTCAAAGTTATGGCAATGGGATCAAGCGGGCCTAGTGGCCTCTCCTCCGACATCAACGTTACCCCGTTGATCGACGTACTGCTCGTTCTTCTGATTATTTTCATGGTGATCGTTCCGGTGACGCCCAAAGGGCTGGAAGCACTGGTTCCGCAGCCGCCGAAGAATCCGCAGCAATCGCAGCCGGATGACCGCACGATTGTCGTTTCGGTTCTGCATACCGGGGGAAATCAGGTCGCATATAAGATCAATCAGGACGACGTGGCGAAGAGAGAGCTACTGTCGCGTCTGACGGCCATTTATGCAAATCGCGCTGAGCGCGTCATGTTCGTCAAGGGCGACGATGATGTGGATTTTGCCAAAGTCGCAGAAGTGATCGACATTGGGACTGCGGCGGGTGTGGACCACGTGGGCCTGATGACACCGAAGATTATGGCGGGGCAGTGACCGGAACTCGCACGTCCTGAAGCACAACGCGGGTAAGCCAGGCGTGGATTCACTGGCCACGACTCGAAGGAGAAGGAAACGAACATGAATCGAAGCGTACGTCTGCCGATCCTTGCGGCAAGCCTGGTTGTGATGACGGTCACCTTCACTGGATGTAAACGTCTGGCTGCCCGCGATCAGTTGAACAAGGGCGTCGAAGCATACAAGGCCGGAAAGTTCGAGGCTGCGATTGCGCACTTCCAGGTGGCAATTCAAGACGATCCAACCCTGCCTATGGCTAAAAACTACCTGGGGACAGCACTTTCGCAGAACGTTGTTCCTGGCCTCGACACCCCTGACAACCTCAAGACAGCGAATCAGGCTATCGACATCTTCAAACAGGTGCTGCAGCAGGATCCGAGCGACATTAACAGTCTGAAGGGAATTGCGAGCCTCTATTTCAACATCAAGAAGCTGGACGATGCGAAGGAGTGGCAGGAGAAAGTACTGGCTGTCGATCCCAAAGATCCTGAAGCAGCCTACACAGTCGGCGTGATCGACTGGACGGAAGCGCACGAAAACGCATTGAAGATTCTGGCCCCGGCCGGTATCAACGATGACGGTTTGGGCAATGCCAAGCTCCCGAAGAAGGAGTGCCTGGCATTGCAGCAGGAGAATGCTCCGCTCGTGACGGAAGGTCTCAAGTATCTGAACATGGCTATTGAAAATCGCCCGAACTATGACGATGCGATGGCCTATATCAACCTCCTCTATCGTCGCAAGGCGGACCTGGACTGCGGTGACGAAGCAGCGCGAAAGGCAGATGTCGCTTCTGCGGATGAATGGCGCGACAAGGCGATGGGAACCCGCAAAGCCAATGAGGCGAAGAAGAATCAGGGTCCGGGCGGTATCGTCATGGACTCCAACGGAAACATGAAGTAGTTCCAGTCTCAGAGAGAACAACAAGAGCCTCCATCCGGAGGCTCTTGTTGTTGGTCAGTAACCCACTCTAGCGGATCACAGAAAGGGCCAGAGCATGACAAAGAAAGAACGGGGAGCGGATCGCAGGAGTTTTCTCTCGCTCTGCACACGCGCCGGCGTAGTCTCGGCTTTCTTGCCGGGAGCGTTGTATACCTTGGCGGTTCAGGCGCAAGAGAAGGCTGGTTCTGAGGCGCTCCGGGTCACACCGGAGCTGATCGACCAGGCGGCCGAACTGGCCGGAGTCAAACTGACGGAAGCACAGCGGACGATGATGCTCGACGGTGTGGAATCGCTGCGCGAAGGCTATGACGAGATTCGCAAGCTGAAGATGCCGAACAGCGTGGCGCCGGCCTTTGTCTTCGATCCACTTCCGGCCGGAGCAGTGGTTGAAACGGGTATCACCGAACCGCGATGGACTTCCGTAACGGTAAACGCCGTCCCGGAAAACCTCGAAGAGTTGGCCTTTGCTCCAGTAGGTAAGTTGGCCGCGCTGGTGAAGGCGCGCAAGGTGACGGCAATTCAGCTGACAGAGATGTATCTGGCGCGGCTGAAGCGTTACGATCCCAAGCTGCATTTCGTCATCACACTCACCGAAGAGCGCGCCCGCGCCCAGGCCAAGGCTGCAGACGCTGAGATTGCAGCGGGGCTGTATCGGGGTCCGCTGCATGGCATCCCATGGGGTGCTAAGGACTTGTTGGCGGTCAAAGGCTATCCGACAACGTGGGGCGCTGGTGGTTTTGAAAAACAGGTGATCGACGAAGATGCAACGGTCGTGCAGCGGCTGGATGCGGCGGGAGCGATTCTGGTGGCAAAGCTGACGCTGGGTGCCCTCGCGATGGGCGATCACTGGTTTGGTGGGCAGACAAGAAATCCGTGGAATCCTGCGCAGGGGTCGAGCGGCTCATCGGCGGGGCCGGCAAGTGCGGTTGCAGCCGGATGCGTCGGCTTTGCAATTGGCTCGGAGACGCTGGGATCGATTTCCTCGCCTTCTACCCGCTGCGGGGATACCGGACTGCGGCCGACCTTCGGATTTGTACCGCGTACCGGCGCCATGGCCCTGAGCTGGACAATGGATAAACTGGGGCCAATCTGCCGCGGTGTGGAGGATTGTGCGATGGCGTTGCAGGCGATCTTCGGTCCGGACGGCATCGACCTGGCGGTGCGCAACGCTGCCTTCAACTGGGATGCCGGGTTCGACTGGAAAAGCCTGCGTATCGGGTACTTCAAGAGCGAATTTCAGCCCATCGGCACCTTCCATCCGCGAGAGGCGAAGCCGGGTGAGACGGCGGAGCAGAAAAAGGCTCGCGAAGAGCGCAATGCGAGGAATGCCGCAGGACATGCACGGCGCGTCTATGACCAGCGATACGATCTGGCGGCGCTGGATGCGTTGCGCAAAATGGGCGTAACATTGATTTCGGTCGAACTGCCGAAGCTGCCCTACGGTGCCATGACTCCGCTACTGACGGCCGAGGCAGCGGCCGCCTTTGACGAGCTGACGATGACTGGACGAGACAGCCTGCTGACCGAGCAGGGGCCGGGCGACTGGCCGAATGATTTCCGTGTGGCGCGGCTTTATCCAGCGGTCGAATATATTCAGGCGAACCGTGCAAGAACGCTGGCGATTCAGCAGTGGGCGAAGCTCTTCGAGCAGGTCGATATCGTGGTGACACCGACCTACGGCGAGCAACTGGTGGCTACGAATCTCACCGGAAATCCGGCGCTGATCCTGCCGAACGGACTGCGGGGAGCTGACGCGCCGAAGCCGCCGAAGGTGGATGACGGCAATGACGATAACATCGGTGGGCCGGGGACACCGGTGAGCCTGACGATGCTGGCGGCGCCGTACCAGGATGCGAAGCTGCTGGCGTTTGGTCGCGCATATCAGGAAGCAACCGGCTTCCACAAGCTGCACCCCAGGCTGGATTGAGCGGATGGCGCTGATCGAGGTCGAGCGCGTCTCGAAGCGATATCTCCGGTGGGCAGGGCTGCGCCGCATCGAGACGACGGTCGTGGATCGGGTCAGCTTCGCCATCGACCGCGGGGAGACGCTGGGACTGGTGGGCGAATCCGGCAGCGGCAAAAGCACATTAGCGCGGATCGTGCTGGGGCTGGTGGAGGCCGATGAAGGCAGGGTACGGATCGATGGCGTGACGGTTCGTCAGGCAACGATCCAGAGCTTGCGGCGGCGAATGCAGCCGGTCTTTCAGGATCCGGCCGCTGCGCTGGACCCGCGGATGCGCGTTGTGGATCTGGTGACCGAGCCGCTCTTGATTCACCGGAGCAGCGTTGAAGGCTCCGTGAATCGTGCCCGGTTGACGCAGTCTGCAGCGGAACTGCTGCGGTCGGTAGGGATGGATGAGTCGGCGCTTCGGCGCTATCCACATGAGTTCAGCGGCGGACAAAAGCAGCGGATCAACATTGCGCGTGCGCTTGCGTTGAAGCCGGAGATTCTGGTGCTGGATGAGCCGGTCTCGGCGCTGGATGTCAGCGTGGCGGCACAGGTCATCAATCTGCTGCGAAGCCTGCAGCAGGAACTGCGGATGACCTATCTATTCATCAGCCATTCAATGCCGCTGGTGCGCTATCTGGCGACGAGGATCGCGGTACTGGAGCAGGGACGCGTGGTGGAAACGGGCGAGTCGGAGTTCTTGTGCCGGAATCCGCAGGCGGATTACACGAAAAAACTGATTGAGGCGACGCCGAAGATATGAATTCGGGCCTGTTCACACGATCGTCGCCACCATCCGGATCGTGTGAACAGGCCTGAGGCCGTCAGCGACTGACCTGAACGACCGAGTTCGTGTTGTCGTCGTTGAAGTAGATGGCCTGAGTGTTGACGGTGGTTCCCATGGTGGCGATACCGAAGATCGCGCCCGGCGCACCGGGGTCGACCAGCTTGGTGGCGGCGACGATACCCGCCTGGGTGATCTCAATCAGATTATTATCCGCGGTGTTACCAACCACCAGATCACCGTTATACAACTCTGCCATGTTGACGGGAGCGTTGAGCGGCGGGCCGCTATACACAACCTTAGCCTGGCTGGCCTGCGGACCACTGAAACTGAGTCCGGTGGACGCCGTGCCAGAGACCATGATGCCGCCATCCATCAGCGTGGAAGCATTCATCAGAGCGACGACGCTGTTGGTGTCGCTTGAAACCACGTAGAGCGTATCTGAAGGCTGATCATAGGTAAGCCCGGCTGGGGCAAGAATGCCATAAGCCGAGGTCAGATTGACCGGGAAGCCTTTGGCGATTTTCTGGAACATGAAGCCGGTCTTGGTGATGCGAACGGCGACAACCGAACCGTCACCCGCGTCGGTAACATAAAACGTGGGAACCGCCGTGGTGAGTGTCGCCATGGGAACGGCGAAGACCTCCCCCCAGGGATGCATCCATGTATATGAGGTCTTCAGAGTATTTGCAATCGCGCCGGTTGGCAGGACGATAGGGTTGTCCGCTGCAGTGTAAGCGGCTGCCCAAGTGTAGTCGTTGGTTGTATTGATGGCGAGTGCATCGCAGCCCTGCAGGCTCGGATCCTGGGCAAAACGCGTTGGCTTGGAATTCGGCATCGGCGCAAGCTGAACGATGGTCGTCCCATTGCCCGCATTGCCGCTCGAGTCATTGAAGTTGCAGGCCAGCAGGTTGCCCTGGGTCAGATTGCCGGTAGTTATCGGAACAATGCCGAGACCGTATGGGTTGTTGTCGCCGTTCTTGGGATCAACTGTGGAACCTATCGTCTCGACAGTCGCCATCTGGTTGAGGACGCCGTTCCTCGTGGGAGTCGGGGTAGCGGTCGTGCCACCACTCGAACATCCAGTGGCGGTAAGCAAGCTTAGTGTGAGAACGCATGCGCCGAGTTGTAGAGATCGGGCGGAGGGTGCTGTGTGCATCGGAAAGACCTCGCTTGGAGTTATAAGGGTAGTTCCGTTTTCCACGTCGATGAGAGCGCAGAGACGCTAGCACATTGAATATAGGAATAATCCAAGCTTGTTGTCTATGGGAAAAAATAATGAAGAAAAGGAGTTTCCAATGAATGCTTGAGGAGATGAAAAAACATGCAACATTTGGAATCAATCGATTGGCTGCACGCAATCCGCAAGGATGAACAAAGGGTGAACGAAGGATGAATAAATGGTGAACGAAGGATGAGCGAAGCTTATTCAGTTACCCAAAACCGGGGAGGAATTGATCCGGAAATTGTTTCTTCAGGTAAGTATGCGGCTGGAGATGCTATCCAAGCTCCTGCGGATTATGAGCCGTTCCGTCGAAGTGCGTGGTCGTTTTGTATAACTCATACTTCCCATCGACGGCGGCCGAGCGCGTGCGATCGAGGATGGAAGCTACCTCACTTTGCGTGAGTGGGTGGAAGGTGCGGGCTGCTTCGAGTGCCTGCTGAAGGATGGGAACGCTGTCGATGCCGGTAATCTGCACGGAGACCGGAAGGTTGAGGCAATAGTGCAGGCACTCCATGGGCTGGACGGTGCCGCTATCCAGAATGAAGTGGTCGCCGAAGGCCTTCATGCCAAGCGGAGCGATCTGCTCGCGTACGAGCACGGGAAGCACATCATGCGCAAAGCTGCGGAAGTGCGCGTCCATAACGTTGAGTGGCATTTGAACGGTGTCGAAGTGGAAGTTGTGTTTCCGCGCCATCTCCAACATGCGCAGATGAACGTATGGATCCTTGTGGCCGGTGAAACCGATGAAGCGAATTTTTCCTGCCTGGCGCGCGGCGGTGAGCGCTTCCATGGCGCCGTCCTGGGCAAAGGCGCGGTCGGGGTCTTCGAGGCGAATCACTTCATGGAGCTGCATGAGATCCACGTGATCGGTCTGCAGGCGCTGGAGGCTCTCGTCAATCTGCTGTGCTGCGGCGGCTTTGGTGCGACCGTCGATTTTGGTCATGAGGAAGACGCGATTCCGGTAGCCGTCGCGGAGAGCCTTTCCCATGCGGATTTCGCTGACACCGCCGTTGTAATCCCAGCAGTTGTCCATGAAGGTGATGCCGCTGTCAATGGCCTGGCGGATGAGCGAAATGGATTCCTGCTCGATGAGCGATGGTTTGCCGATGTGGTAGCCGCCCAGTCCGATGGCGGAGACGCGTTCGCCGGTTGTGCCAAGCGTGCGGTAGAGCATCCCGTTGGACTCACGAGTCTGCGGCTGCTGCGCGGCCAAAGCGGAGAGATGTGTGAAGGATTGGGTCAGTGCAGCGGCGCTCAGGATAGAGCTGCGGACGAAGACGCGACGATCCATTGGTTCCATGCGACACCTCAAATCCAGTCAGCAGAGAAGGAAAATACCGGGAGCAAATTCCTGCGAACGGCTTCATTCACGATAAGACACCCTGGTCGGCAGAGACAAGTCGGCAGCGGCCACTGCGATACAATCGATCTTTACGCCATCTGCGCGGAAATGCGCGGCTGTGGCGGAGAAAATGGAAGTCGAGGTCAACGTTTCTTGGCACAAAGCAGAACGAGAAGCAGAACGGGCAGCGGTGCCTTCGCGCGCGGCGAGCAACACTCGAGGAGTACTGCGAGCGAAGGCAGCGCTGCGCAGAACCGCGGGCGGATTCGATCGACGACGGTGGTGTGTGTGCGGCGCAACGGCTCGGTGGTGATGGCCGCCGACGGCCAGGTGACGCTCGGCGATCATGTACTTAAGCATACGGCGAAGAAGATTCGACGGCTCTACCAGGAGAAGATTCTGGCAGGTTTTGCGGGTTCGACTGCGGACGCGTTTTCGTTATTCGCGCGGTTTGAGGCGAAGCTAGAGCAGTTCTCTGGCAACCTCGGACGCGCTGCGGTCGAGTTGGCAAAGGACTGGCGTACCGACAAGATGCTGCGCAATCTGGAGGCGCTGCTGATTGTGGCGGATGTCGGCCAGACTTTTTTGATCTCCGGTTCCGGTGACGTGATCGATCCGGAAGAGTCGATTGCCGCAATTGGCTCCGGTGGAAGTTACGCGACGGCGGCGGCAAGAGCGCTGCTTGAGAATACTGAGTTATCGGCGCGCGAGGTTGCGGAGAAGTCGCTGCGCATCGCAGGTGAAATCTGCATTTATACCAACGACAAGATCACGATTGAGGAGTTGCAGGCTTAAGAGCACCGCGGTGCTCGGCCTGTTTGTGGAAGCTATGGCGATTACGTTGCCCGGAGTGGCGGACGATCAGGAGATCGTGCTGGAAGAACTGACGCCGCGAGAGATTGTGGCGGAGCTGGACAAGCATGTGGTGGGCCAGCGCGCGGCCAAGCGCGCAGTGGCCGTGGCGCTGCGCAATCGCACGCGCAGGCAGAAGCTGCCACCGGACCTGGCCGACGACATCATGCCGAAGAACATCATCATGATTGGGCCGACGGGTGTGGGCAAGACGGAGATCGCGCGCAGGCTGGCCAAGCTGACGAATTCGCCGTTCCTCAAAGTGGAAGCAAGCAAATTTACCGAGGTTGGCTACGTGGGACGCGATGTGGAGTCGATGGTGCGCGATCTGGTTGAGATCGCCATCGACATGGTGCGCGAAGAGCGGCTGGAAGAGGTGGAAGACAAGGCCGAGCAGAATGCCGAAGAGCGTCTGCTGGACCTGCTGTTGCCGCCGCCCCCCGAGGTGCAGCAGCCAGAGGCGGAAGGCCAGTTGACACTGCCCGGTGCGGAGAGCTACACGCGGACACGGGAAAAACTGCGTCAGCAATTCCGCGAAGGCAAGCTGGACGATCGCATGGTGGAGTTGGAGACGCGCGAGCGCAATTCGCCGCAGTTCGGGATCATCAGCAACCAGAACCTTGAGGAGATGGATATGAGTCTCAAGGATATGTTGCCGAATATCTTTGGCGGAGCGACCCGCAAGCGAAAGATGAAGGTGAACGAGGCCTTCGATTATCTGATCCAGGAAGAAGAAGGAAGACTGATCGATATGGATCAGGTGACGCGCGTGGCGGTGGAGCGCGTGGAGACGAACGGAATTGTATTTCTCGACGAGATCGACAAGATCGCCGGGCGCGAAGGCGGCCATGGACCGGATATCTCGCGTGAAGGCGTGCAGCGCGACATTCTTCCGATTGTTGAAGGGACAACGGTGAACACGCGCTACGGGATGGTGCGCACGGATCACATCCTGTTCATTGCAGCGGGCGCGTTTCACGTCTCGAAGCCTTCGGATCTGATTCCGGAGTTGCAGGGACGTTTTCCCATTCGCGTGGAGCTGCAGTCGCTGACGGTGCAAGATTTTCTGCGCATTCTGACGGAGCCGAAGTCGTCGCTGACGCGGCAATCGACAGCGCTGCTGGAGACGGAGGGAATCCGGCTGGAGTTTACTCCTGAGGCGCTGCGGGAGATGGCAGAGTTTGCCTTTCGCGTCAACGAGATGACGGAGAACATCGGTGCGCGGCGGCTGCACACGATCATGGAGCGGGTGTTGGAAGAGATCAGCTTCCTTGCTCCGGATCTGGCGCGAGCGGCGAGCGATTCAGCGCAGGCGGACGCGATGGCCGAGGTGGTGAAGGCCGAGACCACTGTGCCGCTGCCGTATCTGGAGCGCGAGACGGCGACCGGCAAAGAGAAAATCTTCCTGGTGAGCGATGTCTACGTTCGTCAGATGGTGGCCGAGATTGTGAAGAGCCAGGATCTGAGCCGCTACATTCTATAAGCTCGATGCACAGACAATCATGCAGATAAAGATGGCACGATTTCATCGATGGATTTCTCTGTCTGCGATGCTCCTGTTGGCGGGCATCGCCGGTAAGTCTGCCAAGGCGCAGACGAACACACTGCCGCTCGAACTGCCGGATGGAAAGCCGGGAGGAAACGCGCGGAAGCCACATGCAACGCAAGCGAATCAGGGTGGACAGACGACGGTGGTCGTGCTTGGCTCCGGTTCTCCGATACCGCTGTCGGAGTCAGCGCGAGTGGTGGAGGTGGAGCCGCTCCATCCTGGGCAGTTCATGCTTGCCACGCCTCTCGATCCACTGCGAAACGACGCCTCGATTTTTCTGGAGCAGCGTGGTGCTGGAGGCGCGCAGACGGATCTTACTCTGCGAGGTGGAAGCTTTGAGCAAACGCTGGTGCTGCTGAACGGATTTCGCATCAACGACAGCCAGACGGCGCATCACAATCTCGATCTTCCCTTGCCGATGGAGGCAATGGATTCGATTCAGGTGTTGCACGGAGCCGGTTCTACACTGCATGGAGTGGATGCGCTGAGCGGGGTGGTGGATTTTCTGACCGCGGCTCCGCGCAGCAATTCGATAGAGGCAAGTGCCGGATTCGGCAGTTTCGGCGAGAATGAACAATCGCTGATGGTTGAACTGCTCCGCCAAAAATGGAGCAGTCGCATCACAGGCACGCATAATCTTTCCACGGGCTTCATGTATGACCGCGATTATCGGAACGAGACGGCGTCGGACGAAGACTGGATCGAATCGCGGCTGGGATTGACGGACATTCTGCTGGCGGGCAGTGATCGATCCTTTGGAGCCAATCAGTTTTACGGTCCATACCCATCGTGGGAGAGGACGAAGGGATGGTTTGGCTCCATTCGACAAGAGCTGGGCAAGAGGACGGAAGCGGACTTTGGTTATCGACGCCACACGGATGAGTTTGTGCTGCTGCGTAACGATCCGGCAGTCTATGAGAACAATCACATCGATGGATCGTGGCAGGCATCGTTGCACAGGGCGCAGAACTTCGGTTCTGGCACGGTGCTGCTGACGGGGATGGAGGCGGACGGCGACAGCATCCACAGCAACAATCTGGGCAACCATGCACGTAACCGCGCGGCTGGCTATGTGGACATGGACCTGAACCCGGTGAAGCATCGATGGGGTCTTTCGGCGGGCGCGCGCGAAGAGGGATTCTCCGGCGGTTTGCAGATGGTGTTTGCTCCGAATGTGGCGGCGAGCTATCGGCTGACGAATACGTTGAAGCTACGCGGCAGCATCGGTTACGGATTCCGTATTCCTACTTACACCGACCTGTATTATTCCGACCCGACGACGATTGGCGATCCGAATCTGCTGCCGGAGTCGGCGTGGAGCAGCGAGGCCGGATTCGACTGGAATCCAGGGTCGCGATTCAGCTTTTCAGCAACAGGATTCGATTCGCAGCAACACAACACCATCGACTATGTACGCGTCTCGGCGGCCGATCGATGGCAGGCGACAAATCTGAATGGGTTTAGCTTCAAGGGCGTGGAGACCAGTGCGACAATCGAACTGACGCGCACGCAGGAACTGCAACTGGACTGGACAAATCTCTATGGCGCGCAGAGCGCGCTGCACGGTTTGCAGTCGGAATATATCTTCAACTATCCGGTGGAAAACGCGCATATGCTGTGGACGATGAATCTGCGCAATCGGCTGCGTGTGCGCAACAGCCTGCAGGTGGCGCAGCGTTATCAGCAGACGGCGTACCCGGTCTGGGATCTGGCCTTCGAATATGATGCCGGTGCGCGGCAGCGGTGGCGACCGTATCTCCGGCTGGCCAACCTGAGCAACACGGGCTACCAGGAGATTGAAGGCGTGGCGATGCCGGGGCGGTCGATTACCGGTGGCGTAACCTATCTGCTCGGCCTGCATTAGAGCACGCGCAGAGTTGCGCCGGTTCTGGGCGCAGACCAATCCGGAGGAAATCTTCGGCTTCAGTTCACCCGCGCTGGCAGGAAGCCGGGCTTGGAGCCGGTCAGGTCATCGCGCATCAGCCGCAGCCCGTAGATGCAGCGATCGAACCACTCCGAGAGTCGCGCGAACATCGGCGCCTCTTCGGCGTACTCGTCAATGTCAAACTGGCTGACGATGTAGTAGCTTTCCTTGCCGACTTTGACAAGTTCCTCGAAGCTCTGCTGGCCGTGCCGGCGACGCCACGGGTCCATCGACTCCGGATACATACCCGAGATGAAGAGCGCGTAATCGCCGATGTGTTTGCGCACGCTGCGCTCGGCGTCAAATGAGGGTGCAGTGCCGTGGACCGGGTCGGCGGCAACGACCATCTCTTCCAGCGAGTAAACGGGATGCCCGGATTCATTGCGAACTTTGTAGAGATTGTCGGATTCGCTGAATTCACAGAGCAGGTGAGCAACGTAATGATTGATGTCCGTATCGTGGATGCCCAGCTTGCCGGCATAACTGTTGCGCACCATCTGCTGAAAGAAAGGTTCCAGGGGATGTGTCTCTGTTTGCATCGTCGTCTCCAATCACACCGCATGCAGCGGAAGGGTTACGAGCGTCTCAGTCTGTAGCCGAATGCACACAACGGCAAAAGGACTGCGCATCTGCCATTCAATGTCCTTTCACACAGAGAATATCGGATGGGGAATAAGTTTCAAGAGTGTGAAAGGAAATTGCTGGCAGTGTACGGGAGAAAGTGCTACCGGAATGGAACAGGCCGCGGCAGCGGTTGCGGTATGCTCAGACGATGAACCAGACACAGAAGCAGGCGCCGTTCCGCTATTTGGATACACTGACGATTGCGTTTGTGGTGATCCTGCTGGTCTCCCATCTTGTGGGGCCGAAGATATGCCGCTTCGGGCCGCTGCTGGTCAGCGGCGCGCAGCTTCTGTTTCCGGTCACTTATATCTGCGGCGATGTATTTACCGAGGTATATGGCTACGCAGCCTCGCGGCGTGCGATCTGGCTTGGATTCTTCGGAATGGGTTTGCTGGCGGTGATGGGCGAGGTTGCCGTGCTGTTGCCTCCCTCGCCGGGGTGGCACAACCAGCAGGCGTTTGTTACGGTCTTCGGGCTGGTGCCGCGCTTTGCGATCGCCAGTCTAGTGGCATATTGGGCCGGAGAGTTCACAAACAGCTATACGATGGCGAAGATGAAGCTCTGGACCGGAGGACGGCATCTGTGGACTCGTACCGTCAGTTCGACGGTGACCGGACAACTGGTGGATACGATGGTGGTGATCCTGATTGCCTTCTGGGGCGTGGAGACTCCGCGCCACCTGCTGGTGATGATGGGTTCGGCCTATGGGTTCAAGGTGGTCTACGAAGTGGTGGCGACGCCGCTGACCTATCTGGTGGTGGGATGGCTGAAGCGTGCCGAGGGGACGGATGCCTTTGACGAGGGAACGAATTTCAGCCCATTTGCGTTCCATTCATAAGGGATACTCCATCTCCAGCCACGCCACGAGGCGCACGCAGGAATATCTGAAGCGCACCGGAGGTCTGCCGCATCTTGAGTCTATCGCTTGTTTTCCGCGCGGATGTGGAGGAAATCGCCTGTGCCGGGTGTGGAAGCGGGATCGACCCTCGACGGATTACTGAATGAGATGGATAGAGATGAGTGAGGTTCACTTGAAGCACGTGGTTCCTTTGGTGGTAGTGGCGACAGTGGCCGGAGTGCTGCTGACCGGGTGTAAACCGCAGTCGGCAGCTCCAGCGGCTGCGGCAGGCATGCAGGCGATGCCGGTGGCAACGGAGGTTGTGGATCTGAAACAGGTGGCTTCCAGCAGCGATTACGTGGCGACGATCAAATCGCGTCGCTCGGTGACGGTGATGCCTCAGGTGACTGGGAATCTGACTGCGATCGCAGTCCGCTCCGGTGAGCGTGTGCGCTCCGGACAGGTACTGATGACGGTCGATCCCGCCAAACAGCTTGCACTCGTCAATGCGCAACTGGCTACCGAAAAGCAGAAGAAGGCTCTGTTCGACTACAACACAATCGAGATTGAGAGGCAGCGGAAACTCTTTGCCGACGGCGTGGTGAGTCGCGATGCGCTGGACCAGGCCGAGCAGTTGTATCAGAACACGCGCGCTGACTGGCAGTCGGCGATTGCCACGCGCAAGTCGCTCGAAGAGCAGCTTGCCTATTACACGATTCGCGCGCCGTTTGACGGAGTGGTCGGAGATATTCCGGTGCATGTGGGCGATTACGTAACGACCGCAACGGCATTGACAACGGTGGATGAGAACAAGGACTTTGAAGCCTATATCTACATCCCGACCGAGCGTGGCGCGCAGGTGCGGATGGGGATGCCAGTGCAGTTGCTGGACCAGAATGGCAATGTGATCGAGACGACGGCGATCGATTTCCTCTCGCCGCAGGTGGACAGCACGTTGCAGGGGATTCTGGTGAAGGCCGCTGTGCGCTCAGACGATGCGCGTTTGCGCTCAGCGCAGATGGTGAAGGCCCGCGTGATCTGGAGCATGCGGCCGATGCCGACAATTCCGATCCTGTCGGTGGTGCGACAGGGAGAGCAGAGCTTTGTCTTTGTGGTAGCCAGCGAAGGAGGACACACGTTCGCGCATCAGGTGGGAATCACAATTGCGCAGACCGTAGGAAATTCGTATGCGGTTAGTTCCGGGCTGAGCGCGGGTGATCGCGTGATTACCTCCAAGACGCAATTTCTCGTAGACCACATGCCAATTGTGCCCCTCGGCGCTTAACTCGCCATGGCCGGTTCGCTGTACGCTCAGGAAGGATTGTTCCAGTGTTTGTAGACTTTTTTATTCGTCGCCCGGTATTCGCCACAGTCGTGGCGTTGCTGATCATTCTGGCGGGCGCAATCTGTATTCCAACTCTGCCGATCTCGCTCTATCCACAGCTTGCGCCGCCACAGGTGGTTGTAACAAGCACCTATATTGGCGCTGATGCGGAGACGGTGGAGAAGGCGGTCACGATCCCGCTGGAAGAGTCGATCAACGGCGTTGAAGGTATGCACTACATCACGTCGGCCAGCACCAACTCCGGCGTGAGTACGATCACGGTGACCTTCCAGACCGGCTACGACCTTTCGATTGCTGCGGTGGACGTGCAGAATCGCGTGGCTAGCGTGAGCGGGCGACTGCCGGCGGCGGTGAATTCCGCGGGCATTACGATCACCAAGGCGAACAGCAACTTCGTCTTTGGTGCGGGATTCTTTACGCCCGACAACCGGTATTCCAACGAGTTCATTTCCAACTATCTGGACGTCTATGTTGCCGATGCGCTGAAGAGGGTTCCGGGCGTGGGCAATGTGCAGATCTTCGGCGAGCGCAAGTATGCGATGCGTGTCTGGCTCGATCCCAACGAGATGGCGACGCATGGGCTGACCGCAACCGATGTGGTGGATGCGCTGGCAGAGCAGAACGTGGAGGTGCCTGCAGGGCAGCTCGGGCAGCCGCCGTCGGATGACCGTCAGGCATACCAGCTGGCGGTGCGCGTACAGGGGCGACTGAGCGATCCGCAGCAGTTCGACAACATCATTGTCAAGAGCAGTCCGAGCGGGTTGATCTATCTGCGCGATGTGGGTCATGCCGTGCTTGGCGCGGAGGACTACAGCTCGAACCTGAAATACCAGGGGCAGGCGGCGGTCGGCATCGGTGTGCAGCAGTTGTCCAATGCCAACGCACTAGAGGTGGATCGAGAAGCCAAGGCCGTACTGAAGCAGCTTTCGGCGCATTTTCCTCCGGGTCTGGAGTACGCGGTCGCGTTTGACTCGACGACGATCGTCGGAGACTCGATTCATGAGGTGCTGGTCACGCTGGCCGAAGCCATCGTGATCGTGATCGTGGTGATCTTTCTCTTCCTGCTGGACTGGCGCGCGACCATCATTCCCGCAGTGACGATTCCGGTTTCGCTGATTGGAACTTTCGCATTCATCAAAGCCTTCGGATTCTCGATCAACTCACTGACGCTCTTTGGCATCACGCTTGCCACAGGTCTGGTGGTGGACGATGCGATCGTGGTGATCGAAAACGTGCAGCGCCACATCTCGGCCGAGCACTCCGACCCGCACGATGCGACTTCGGTGGCGATGAGCGAGGTGACGAGCGCGGTGATTGCGACGTCTCTGGTACTGATCGCGGTCTTCGTGCCGGTTTCATTCTTTCCGGGTACTACGGGCATTCTGTATCGGCAGTTTTCGCTGACGATCGCCTTTTCCATTGCGATCTCCGCGCTGAACGCACTGACGCTTTCGCCGGCTTTGGCGGCGCTGTTTCTGCGCGGCGAAGAAGCCAAATACCAACAACTGGATTTTCTGCGCGTTTCGGCGATTTCCCGCGCGTGGTCCGCGGCTGCCCGTGGGATCGACGGCTTTATCCGTTGGATTTCGCGGACCTATGCCGGGCTGATTCACATCGCATTGCGGCTGCGATATTTGCTGGTGATCGTCTTCTTCGCTGGACTCGCAGCAACCGGATGGATGTATCTGCACGTGCCGACCGGTTTCATTCCGCAGGAAGACCAGGGAATGCTGATGGTGATTGTGCAGGCGCCTCCAGGAGCCTCGCTGAGCGACACCACGGCGATCTCGGATCGCGCCCAGCGCGTGCTGGCGACGGACCCGGATATCGTCGGAGCCTTTGCCGTCTCGGGATTTTCGCTGACCGGCAGTTCGCCTAACGCGGGCATGATCTTTGCCGCGCTTAAGCCAGCCGACCAGCGGCGCGCCAAGGGCCATTCGGCGGCGGATATTGTGGCTGCGCTGGCTCCGAAGCTCTTCATGGTGCCGGGTGGAACGGTGGCGCTCTTTCAGCCGCCTGCGGTGCAGGGCATCGGATCGTTTGGCGGATTCCAGTTTGAATTGCAGGATCTGGGCCAGAATACGCTGGCGGACATGGACCAGGTTGCGCATCGGATGATCGGAATCAGCCGCCAGGATCAGAAGCTGGGGCTGACAGGACTGTTCACAAACTTCTCCGCCAGCGACCCGCAACTGCTGGTGCGTGTGGACCGCGACAAGGCAAAGGCGCTGGGCGTTTCCTTCACGCAGATTGCGACGACATTGAATGTCTTCATGGGATCGGAGTATGTGAATGACTTCGATTACAACAATCGCACGTATCGTGTGTATGTGCAGGCAGACCAGCCATTTCGCATGACGGTCGGCGATCTCCACTCGTTCTATGTCCGCTCGGACACAACGAACCAGATGATTCCGCTGGATAATCTGGTGATGATCGATAACACCTCCGGACCGCAGGTGATCAGCCACTACAATCTCTTCCGTTCGGTGGAGATTGACGGATCGGCCGCGCCGGGCAAAAGTTCCAGCGAAGGCATTGCCGCGATGGAGTCATTGGCGCGCCGCGCGATGATGCCTGGAATGACCTTCTCGTGGACGGGACTGACGCTGGAAGAGATTGAATCCAGCGGCAAGGCGGTGCTGATCTTCGCACTGGGTCTGATTGTCGTCTACCTGACGCTGGCTGCGCAGTATGAGAGCTTTGCGCTGCCGTTTATCATCCTGCTGGCGGTGCCCATGGCCGTGCTGGGCGCGCTGGGCGCGGTGGCGGCGCGGGGACTTTCCGACGATGTCTACTGCCAGATCGGTCTGGTGATGCTGATTGGTCTCTCGGCGAAGAACGCGATTCTGATTGTGGAGTTTGCCGAGCAGCTCCGCGAAAAAGGACGGAGCATCGCCGAGGCTGCAATTGAAGCCGCGGAGCTGAGGCTACGGCCTATTCTCATGACCTCCTTCGCCTTCATCCTGGGCATTCTGCCGCTGGTCTTTGCGACGGGCGCAGGAGCGCTGGGACGACACTCGGTGGGCACGACGATCGTGGGAGGAATGCTGGTTTCAACGATCCTGAACCTGATCTTCATCCCCGTGCTCTACGTCACGCTCAGCGGCCTGCTCGCCCGTTTGCGGCCAGCGAAAGATCCGGTCCTGCAGACACACTGAAGCGGCGGAAAACAGAGCATGCTGCGGGGCGCCATTCGGCACCCTGTTTCCTTGTGTCCCTGCTCCGGACCGGCTTCATGGACGATGAAGCCGGTGCGCGACGATGCGATTCTCAATGCGCTGGTATTCCTCCCGGGAAACGATGCCGCGCTGGACCAGATCCGACTTTGCAGAATAGGGCCGAAAGCGGACGATGCGCTGCGCCCAGACAACCGTCATGCCGTCGATCCGGAGGAGTGCGGAGAGGCTGGCGGAGTTGATATCGACCGGCAAATTTGCATTGGCGGAAAGAGAGTGCGGAAGAGAAATTGCCGCCAGAAGAAGCAGGGCAATGAAGGAGGTTGCCGTGGATTTCACCAAAAGCCATCCTTTTCATAAATGTTTTCACTAAAATCAGTCTATGATTTTAGAAAAATATATTTGACAAGAAGAATACAGTTTGCTTATCTTCACAAAAGATGAGTCGCAGCTTCCATCCTGATCCCCACCATACGCATGGACATTTCATGTTGGCGGGACGTCATGATCTTAGCTGAGGTATATAGACAGTAAAATATCCTCCTCTGGACTGCCCGCCGAAGCCAATCGGCGGGCTTTATTTTTTAACCCGCATGGATACGCGATCATGCATCTGAAAAAGTGAGACCAAAAAGGAAAAAAATGACGAACCCTGAGATTGATTTCAACAAGATGGACGGGCTGATTCCGGGAATCGTGCAGGACGCTCGAACCGGAGAAGTACTGATGCTTGGTTTTCTGAACGAAACAAGCTATGCGATGAGCCTGCAATCGGGCTATGTGACGTTCTGGAGCAGGACGCGGCAGAAGCTGTGGATGAAGGGCGAGTCCAGCGGCAATCGGCTACGGATCGTGACCGCGGCGACCGATTGCGACAACGACGCAATTGTCTTTCAAGTGGAAGTGGAGGGCGACGGTCTGGTCTGCCACGAGGGAACCGTATCGTGCTTCACGAAGGCGATTCCTGTTGCTGAGGCAGAGAATGCGGAGGTGGCAAATGCCCGCTAAACTGCGGCTGGGAATTCCGAAGGGAAGTTTGCAGGATGCTACGATTGCGCTGTTCCGGCGCGCGGGCTGGAATATCTATACCGACGGTCGCTCGTACTTTCCTTCGATCGATGATCCGGAGATCGAGTGCATGCTGATTCGCGCGCAGGAGATGGCGCGGTATGTGGATCACGGCGCGCTGGATGCGGGGTTGACCGGGATCGACTGGGTGGTGGAGAGCGGTTTGACGCTGACCAGCATCGCATCACTGACCTATGCCAAGCAGAGCAGGCGAAAGGTGCGCTGGGTGCTGGCGGTTCCGGAGGGGTCTGGGATCACGCGCGCGGAAGACCTGGAAGGAAAGATTGTCGCGACCGAGCTGGTGGAGGTCACGCGGCGTTACTTTGCGAAGAAGGGTGTTTCCGTGAAGGTCGAGTTCAGTTGGGGAGCAACGGAGGTGAAGCCGCCGATGCTTGCCGACGCCATCGTGGAGGTGACCGAGACAGGAAGCAGCCTGCGCGCGAATCGACTGGCGATCATCGATACGGTGATGGAGAGCGAGACGCACCTGATTGCAAGCCAGGCGACATGCGACGACGCATGGAAGCGGCGCAAGCTGGAATCCCTCGCGCTGATGCTGTGCGCGGCGATTAACGCGCAGTCACAGGTGGGCATGATGCTGAATGTGCGTCGCTCGGATCTGGAGCGTGTGCTTGCGGTCCTGCCGGCGCTGAACTCGCCGACGATCTCCGAGCAGAGCAATCCGGAGTGGGTTGCGGTGAACACGATCCTGGAGGAGTCTGCGGTGAGGGACGTGGTGCCACGACTCAAGGAAAGCGGAGCTACGGGAATCGTGGAGTATCCGCTGAACAAAGTGGTGCTGTAAACGGTACGAACGGGAGAATGGCCAGGATGCAACTGTACGACATGCGAGCCGGATGCGTAGAAGATCGCAGGCAGGGAGATGCGGCGTTGCGGCGGCTGGAAAATCGAGGCAGCACGGCTCTGGACGAGCTGCTGCCTCAGGTTCAGGAGATTGTGAACGCTGTCCGGGTAGGCGGAGACGCGGCGTTACGACGTTACGGAGTGAAGTTGGATCGACTTCCGGCGGAGGCGACTCTGCGTGTTTCGGCGGAAGCGATGCGACAGGCATGGGAGCAGATCAACGCTTCGCTGGGCGATGTTTTGCGCGCTGCGGTGGGGCGCATTCGGCGCTTTGCCGAGCGACAGATGCCGCGGGAATTTGAAGAACTGGAGGCCAGCGGGTTGCGTACCGGCCAGCGAATCCGCGCGCTGGAAGCAGTGGGCTGCTATGTGCCAGGGGGCCGTCATCCGCTACCCTCGACGATGCTGATGACGGTGATTCCGGCGCAGGTGACGGGCGTGGAGCGCATCGTCGTGGTGTCGCCAAACCCGGCGCTGGAGACGCTGGCGACAGCGCATCTGCTGGGTGTGACAGAGTTTTATCGCGTAGGTGGCCCGCAGGCGGTTGCAGCACTTGCCTGGGGTACGGAGACGATTGCTCCGGTGAGCAAGATTGTGGGGCCGGGAAATCGATGGGTGACGGCGGCTAAGGCACTGGTCGCGCGCCAGTCGCGATGCGGCATCGATATGCAGGCCGGGCCAACGGAGATCGTGATTGCCAGCGAGACAGGCGATGCGCGTGCCATCGCCGCCGATCTGGTTGCGCAGGCCGAGCACGATCCCGATGCGCAGGCTGTTTTTGTCACCACGCAGGCAGCGCTGGCGGAGGACGTGCGTGAGCAGACGTTGCGCGCGGCGGCAGAGAATTCTGTGGCGCAGCAGGCTATTGCCGCCAACGGATATATCTTCGTCGCGGCGACACAGGAGGAAGCACGAGCGATCGTCAATCGACTTGCTCCGGAACATCTGACGGTGGATGCGGCAGCGGATGTGGAGTGGGTGCGGAATGCGGGCAGCGTCTTTGTCGGCGCGTGGTCGCCGCAGCCGATGGGCGACTACATCTCCGGGCCGAATCACACGCTGCCGACAGGCGGACAGGCGATGCAGCGCGGAGGGCTAAGCGTTTACGACTTTCTGAAGCTGATGACGGTACAGGAGTATTCCGCCGCTGGACTGGCTCGGCTTGGTCCGTTTGCAGCACGGTTGGCCGAGGCCGAGGGATTGCGCGGGCATGAGACTGCGATTCGCGAGCGAGTGCGTGCAGCGACGGCGGCAGGCGAGGAGGTGAACGAAGTGTTTCCGGTGCCGCGCGCTCGGGTGCGCAGCATGCCGGAATATCATCCTCCGCTGGGCAATCGCAGCGTGCTGCGGCTGGACTTCAACGAAAACACCGTGGCCTGTTCGCCGCGTGTGAAGGAGGCTCTGGCAGCGCTGAGCACAGAGGATTGGACGCGATATCCGGAGCGGACTCCGGTGGAGGCGTGGGTGGCGGAGCGCTTCAGACTGCGAGCCGAACAGGTGTTGCTCACCAACGGTGTCGATGAGGCCATCCACCTGCTGTGCCAGACGTATCTCGATGCGGGCGACGAACTTCTGCTGCCGGTGCCCACGTATACGATGTACGAAATCTATGCAGCGGCCACCGACGCGAGGGTGGTGCACGTGCCAGCGGACGCGGGGTTTGCATTTCCCGCCGAGCGACTGCTCGCCTCCATCACGCCCGCAACGCGGATGATTGCCATTGCCAATCCAAACAGCCCGACGGGAACAGCGGCGACGCGGGAACAGTTGCTGGCACTGGCCGCCGCTGCGCCACAGGCCATTCTGCTGGTGGACGAGGCGTACGTGCCGTTTTCTGAGGAGACGATGATCGACGCGCTGGATAGGATCCCAAACCTGGTGGTGGCGCGTACCTTTTCCAAAGCGTATGGGCTGGCGGGGCTGCGGCTTGGACTGCTCGCCTCCCGCGAAGAAAACCTGCGCTGGGTGCGGCGCATGGCTTCGCCGTACAGCGTGAATGCTGCGGGACTGGTGGCGCTGCGCGCAGCGCTTGAGGACAGCGAAGGCGTGGATGCGTATGTGCGTGAAGTGCGCGCGGCGCGCGAAGAGTTCTGCACCGGGCTGGAACGGATGGGCGTGCGCTACTGGCCTTCCCGGGCGAACTTTGTACTGGTGAAGATCGGCAGAGAACACAGAGAATTCTGCGCTCGAATGAAGGATGCGGGTGTGCTGGTGCGCGATCGTTCCGCGGATGCTGGCTGCGATGGACTGGTTCGCATCACGGTGGGCACACGCACGCAGATGCGCAGGGCCTTGATGACGATCGAAGAAGCGCTGCGTGAATTGAAAAGCGAAATGCAATCTACGTATGGAGAAGTACGATGAAGCAACTCAAAACATCAGAAAGTGAGCCGGAGTTTCCGTTGCACGATGTGACGGTGCGACAGTCAGAAATCATGCGGCATACGACGGAGACGACGATTGTGCTGCGACTGACGATTGAAGGGCGTGGACAGTACAACGTGCGTACGGGGATCCGCTTCTTCGATCACATGCTGGAGTCGTTTGCGCGGCACGGTGGATTCGATCTGGAGTTGATGTGCAAAGGCGATTTGGACGTAGACCAGCATCACACGGTGGAAGATGTGGGGATTGCGCTTGGCGAGGCGTTCGATCGCGCGCTTGGTGACAAGCATGGAATCCTGCGCGCTGGCTATTTTGTAATGCCTATGGACGAGACGCTTGCAGTAGCCGCCGTGGACCTCTCCGGGCGCACTGCGTTTGTTGTGGATACGGCGGTGCGGACGCGGCTGATCGGCGATCTGCAAACGGAGCTTGTGACAGATTTTTTTGAAGGATTTGCGCGCGGCGCTCGGGCCAATGTGCATGTGAAGGTGATGTATGGCCGCAGCAATCATCACAAAATTGAAGCATGCTTCAAGGCCTTTGCACGCGCAATGCGCGGGGCTTGTTCGCGCGACCGTCAGATGGCGGATCTGCTGCCGAGTACGAAGGGATTGCTGTAATGGAGAGGATTGCGCGCGGGGTGAACGATGCTGACCGTGATTGACTACAAGGCGGGCAATCTGACCTCGGTGGTGAAGGCGTTGCATTTTCTGGGAACGGAAGTATTCGTTACGTCGCAGGCCGAAGCGATGGAGCGGGCAACGAGCATGGTGCTTCCGGGTGTAGGGCACTTCGCCGCCACTGCGCGCCTGGAGCAGGGTGGACTCGCCGAGGCCATTCGTCGCGCAATCGCGCGGGGCGTGCCATTTCTTGGCATCTGCGTTGGAATGCAGTGGCTCTATGCAGGCAGCACGGAAGCGCCGGGTCATCCGGGACTGGGATATTTTCAGCAGACGGTTTCACGCTTTCCGGCGAACGGGCAAAAAGTGCCGCACGTGGGCTGGAACCAACTGAATGAACTGGCAGCGACGCCACTGCTGAAGGGTGTGGCGAGCGGAGACTTCGCCTACTTCACTCACTCGTGGCGCGCGCCTGTGGGCACAGAGACAATTGTCACGACGGAGTATATGGGCCCATTTGCGGCGGCTTGTCAGCGCGAGCGCGTCTGCGGCGTGCAGTTCCATCCGGAGAAATCCGGCGCAACCGGGTTGCAGATTTTGCGTAACTTTCTGGAGTTTTCCGCATGCTGACGCGACGCGTGATTGCTTGCCTGGATGTGCGGAATGGACGTGTGGTGAAGGGCGTTCAGTTTGTGAATCTGATCGACGCCGGCGATCCTGCCGAACTGGCGCATCGCCATGCTGAAGACGGAGCCGATGAGATTGTGCTGCTGGATATTACGGCGACGCACGAAGGCCGTGCAACACTGCTGGAAACAGTGCGGCGCGCGGCGCAGCAGCTTTTCATTCCGTTCACGGTGGGCGGCGGCATTCGCACGCTGGAGGACGCAGCGGCGGTCTTCGATGCGGGCGCGGATAAGGTGAGTCTGAATTCGGCGGCATTGCAGAATCCGGAACTGATTACGATGATTGGCGCAGAATATGGCGCGCAGGCCGTCGTGGTTGCGATCGATGCAAGGCGGAATGTTGGGGCTGCGGATCCCGTGCGAGATGCCCGTGTCTTCACGCACGGCGGTCGGCGCGATGCCGGGCGGACGGTGATCGAGTGGGCGCGCGATGCCGAGCAGCACGGCGCGGGCGAGATTCTGCTGACGTCGATGGATGCCGACGGTACACGCGCGGGCTTCGATTGTGAGCTGACTGCGGCGGTCAGCCGTGCGGTGCAGATTCCCGTGATCGCTTCCGGCGGAGCAGGCAGTGTGCAGCATTTCGCTGAGGTGTTCACTGCTGGTTGCGCGGATGCGGCGCTCGCGGCAAGCATCTTCCACTTCGGTGTATCGAGCGCGCGCGTGCTGAAAGAACAGCTTGCCGCTCAGAAAATTCCGGTGAGGATTCCATGCTGATTCCTTCGATTGATCTGATGGGCGGTCGTGTTGTTCAACTGGAGCAGGGCGAGCGCCTTCGCGTTGCCTCCGACGATATCGATTACTGGATTGAGCGCTTTGCAGCGTATCCGCGCGTGCAGTTGATCGACCTGGATGCGGCCATGTGCAAGGGCGAGAATACCTCGCTGGTGGAGCGGATTGCGCGACGGTTGCCTGTGCAGGTGGGCGGCGGCATCCGCACGGTGGAAGCTGCGCGTCGCAGACTGGAAGCGGGCGCGCGGCAGGTGATTCTCGGTTCGGCGTTGTTCGCGGAGCGAGAGGGCCGTGGCGTGGTGCGTACGGAGTTCGCTCAGGAGATAGCCGCAGCCGTTGACGCGAAGTTTGTGCTGGCGGGTATCGATTCGCGCGGTGGAAGAATCGCGATCAAAGGCTGGACGGTGTCGATTGCATTGACGGCTGAGGAAGCCATGACGCAACTGGATCCCTTCGTGGAGGGCTATCTCTACACGCACATCGATGGCGAGGGCCTTTTACAGGGATTTCCGCTGGAGACAGCCGAACGGCTGCGCGTGTGCACCCGGCGCAGACTGATTGTGGCCGGTGGCATTCGCAGTCAGAGCGAGATTGACGCGCTGGATGCTATGGGAGTGGATGCCGTGGCGGGGATGGCGATCTATACCAATCTGCTGAAAGCCTGAGTGTTGCGCAAAAAGATGGAGGACAGTACGCGATGCCTGTCCCCCATATTTTGTATCAATGGCTGCATCAATGCAGGCAGCTTCAGAGCGTCTTCATGTCGAGCACGAAGCGATACTTCACGTCCTGGCGCAGCATCCGATCAAACGCTTCATTGATCTGCGGGACGGGAACCACTTCGACATCCGCGGTGATGTTGTGTTTGCCGCAGTAGTCGAGCATCTCCTGCGTCTCCGGCATTCCGCCGATCATCGATCCGGCGATCGAAAGCCGCTTGGTGATGAGCGAGAAAACACTGACGGCGGGAGGCTTTTCCGGCAGTCCGACAAGAGTCAGCGTTCCGTCCTGTTTCAGAAGCGAGAGGTAGGGGTCAAGGTCATGCGGCGCCGAGGCAGTGTCGAGGATGAAGTCGAAGCTGCGTGCGTGGCGTGCCATCGCTGCGGAGTCCGTTGAGAGCAGGACCTCTTTTGCGCCGAGACGCAGTGCGTCATCTTTCTTCTTGAGCGACGTGGTGAGTTGGACGACATGCGCGCCGAAGGAGTGAGCAAACTTCAGGCCCATGTGTCCAAGTCCGCCCAGGCCGACAATGCCGACTTTCATGCCAGGGCCAACCTTCCAGTGGCGCAGCGGCGAGTAAGTGGTGATGCCGGCACATAGCAGCGGAGCGACGCCGGCGAGATCGAGGTTGGCCGGAACAGTGTGCGCAAAACGCTCGTCCACAACGTAGTTGCTCGAGTAGCCACCCATGGTGATGGAGCCATCGACGCGGTCTTTTGCGGCATAGGTGAGCGTCGCTCCCTGTTCGCAGTAGTGCTCCTCGCCGCCTTTGCACGGAGCGCAGGCGCGGCAGGAGTCCACGATGACGCCGACGGCTGCGATCTCACCCACCTTGAAGCGCGAGACCGCAGAGCCGACTGCGGTCACTCGGCCCACGATCTCATGCCCAGGCACGAGAGGATAGGTGGATTGCCCCCACTCGTTGCGCGCCATGTGCAGGTCGCTGTGGCAGACGCCACAGTAGAGAATGTCGATGACGATGTCGGTTGCAAGCGGTTCGCGCCGCTGGAAGGAAAACGGCGCGAGTGGAGATTGCGCGCTGGTCGCGGCGTAGCCTCGGGATGCAGTCATGGGAAACCTCAGGGATGGGAAAATGGCACCTTACAAGAGATGCTCCAATTCCAGTTTAGTTGCACGATGTGGCCGCCTCTGCGCGCAACGGAAAGATATTGCGAGCGCTCAGAACGCGCGGAATCTGCTGATAGTCGGTGAGAGTTTCGATTGGATGAAAATCAGCGGCAGCCAGGAGCGCAGAAACAGAAGAGTGCTGTCCGAAACCGATCTCCAGCGCAATCATGCCGCTGGGTGCGAGATGCGCGCGCGCGGCGGGAATCAGGCGCTGGTAGATCGCCAGTCCTTCGTTGTCGGCAAAGAGCGCAAGGGCAGGCTCATGGTCGCGCACCTCGACGGTAAGTGTCGCCTGCTCTTGCCGGGCTACATAGGGAGGGTTGGAGACAATGCAGTCGAAGCGCTCGTCGGCCAGCGCGGAAAACAGGTCACTCTGCACAAAGGTGATGCGATCGACCACGCCGTGACGCGCGGCGTTGGCAGCGGCAACGCGCAGCGCAACATCCGAGAGATCGACGGCGGTCAACTGTGCGTCCTGCCGCGCGACGGCCAGTGCCACGGCGATTGCGCCAGATCCGGTTCCTACGTCCAGGATGCGCGGATGCTCCCGTCCGCGAAGAAAATCGAGCGCGTGCTCGACCAGCACTTCGGTCTCCGGGCGCGGAATGAGCACGGCCGGATCGACCGTTAAGGCAAGCCCGAAAAATTCCGCTTCGCCAAGGATGTACTGCACCGGCTCGCCGTTACATCGCCTGCGCAGCCACTGCTCGAAAAGCGCTCCGGAATCGGAAGGAACCGGGTCGTCCGCGTGGGCGATGAGCCATGCTTTGTCGCGATTCAGAGCGTTACGCAGCAGCAGTTCTGCGTCGGCGCGCGCGCGGTCTGGATGCGGTCCTGCAAGCAGAACGGATTCGGCGCGGCGCAGCAACGCGCGCACTGTGTCTGTGTCAGGCCGCATGTGCTGTGTCGGCCTTCAACTGCTCGGCCTGATCGTGCGCGATGAGCGCATCGACGATCGCCTGCAAGCGGCCTTCCATGATCAGGTCAAGCTGGTGTAGCGTCAGTCCGATGCGATGATCGGTCAGGCGATTTTGCGGGAAGTTGTAGGTGCGGATCTTTTCGCTGCGATCGCCGGTGCCCACCTGCTGTTTGCGCTCTTTGGCCAGTGCCTCATGCTGCCGCTCCATCTCGACTTCATAGAGCCGCGAGCGCAGCACGCGCATCGCTTTTTCGCGATTCTTGATCTGCGATTTTTCGTCCTGGCAGCTCACCACCGTGTTGGTGGGCAGGTGTGTGATGCGAATCGCCGAGTACGTCGTGTTCACGCTCTGACCTCCCGGCCCGGACGAACAGAAGGTATCGATGCGCAGATCCTTGGCTTCGATCTTGATATCCACCTCCTCGGCCTCCGGCAAGACAGCGACGGTGATGGCCGAGGTGTGTACTCGTCCCTGCGTCTCGGTCGCCGGCACGCGCTGCACGCGGTGCACGCCGCTTTCGTACTTCATCTGCGAATACACTCTGTCGCCTTCGATCAGTGCAATCACTTCCTTCAGCCCGCCGACGGCGGACTCAGACGAAGAAAGTATCTCCACCTTCCAGCGATGCTGCTCGGCAAAGCGCAGATACATGCGATAGACCTCGGCGACAAACAGGGATGCCTCATCGCCACCCGTGCCCGCGCGTATTTCGAGGATGACGTTCTTCTCATCGTTGGGGTCTTTCGGTAACAGCAGAATCTTCAACTCGGCTTCGATCTCGACCACCCGCGGCTCCAGCGCGGCAATCTCTTCGGCGGCCATCGCGCGCAGCTCGGCATCGCTTTCGGCCATCATCAGGCGCGCGTCTTCAAGGCCTTGTTTCGCCTGCTTGTACTCGCGATATTTCTCCACCGTACCCTCGAGGTCGCGATGCATCTTCGCAGTCTTCTGGTAGGCTTCGCGGTCCTGCTGGATTTCGGGCAGAGCGAGCTGCTCGCCCAATTCGACGTAACGGATCTCCATCTGTTCTAAACGGTCAAACATGATTCAACTCTCGCATTCAGCAGCCAATTGCGTTGCCATACACGAGCAACGCGTGTGCTTTTCTTCTTGATACCGGATGTTGGGACGGGGAAACAGGCGCAGAAACAGTGTCGGCGGCGGAAGCCGCTAGAGAAGCGCCGAGATGGGTTGGTGCGGGATCATCTTCTGAAGTCCATTCTAGTCGATTTCCCGATATCTTTCTTCTCGATTTCACTTCCACCCGTTTGAATTTCCCTGCCCCGACAGTGTTCGGAACCGCGCGATGGTTGCTTCCGTATCCTCTTCGCCTGTCAACTCGGCAAGGCGGTCGCGAATGTACTGATTCATCCTCGTGCCCATTTCGCTTGCCGTGTAGCCGGCTTTTACAATGACGCAGTCGTCGATGACGAGGGTAAGGCTCCTATGCACACCAGACGTGTACGCGTGTTATGTATCTCTCACGGCATCACCGGTAACACTACCCGCGAACGGTGCGTTGCGTCCGAGACGATCGAGATTGTCGCCGCTTTGTAGTCCTCCGGGCGGGCGGTCATGATGTTGGGCACGAAGGTCTGTGGGTTGCGGTCGTAGAGCGGGAACCACGTGCTCTGTACCTCGACCATCAGCGTATGGCCTTTTTTGAAGACGTGATCCACGTCGTGCAGACTCCAGCGAAACTCGTTCACTGCGCCCGGCATGAGAGCCTCGGGGTGGTCGAATCCCGTGCGGTAGCGCCCGCGGAATATCTCCATGTTGGTCATCAACTGGAAGCCGCGCATGGTGGGGTCGGCGTCGTTGTCCGGGTACTGGTCGATCACCTTCACCACAAAATCACCGTCGCTACCCGTGGTCGCGGCGAAGATGTCCGCCATCACCTCGCCGGTTACCGTCAGGTCGTGGTCCAGTGGCATGCGCCATACGGCCACATCCTTTCGCCCGGTCACAAAGCGCTGGTCCTCGACCATCCACGTGTACCACTGCGAGCCTTTGCCGTAGGTCGGCTGGATCGGCCGGTGGCGATAGGGCACCGGATTCGCCGGATCTGATACATAGCTCACGCGGCCGTCCTTGCAGCCCGTTCCGGCCTCGACCGCGCCATCCGCACCCAGGCAGAAGTCGGTCGGCTTCGACTCCGGCGGCGGAAAATGCGGGTAATACTTCCAGCTGTTCGATCCGGTCTGGAAGCTCGCCGTATCCGTGAGATCGAATCCCGGTTTGCCCTTGAGGTATTTCGCGAAGAACGGCGCTTCGATGCGCGCGCGAAACTCCTTGCCGATCGGCTCGCCGTACTGCAGCGCTGCCATGTGACGCGAGGTCAAGGCCCAGGAACCGTGGCGCCATGGCCCGAGTACCAGGAAGTTTTCGTGTGCTGTGTCATGCGGCTCCAGCTTTTTGTACTCCTCCTGCGGTCCCCACATGTCCTCCTGGTCGTAGTAGCCGCCGACGGTCAGCGTGGGCACAGTAACCGCGTTCAGGTGATACTCGACGCCGCGCTCGCGCCACACCGGGTCATAGGCCGGGTGATCGAGGAAGTCCTGCCAGGTGGGCAGCTTCTGTTTCACCCCGGACTGTGCTACGTCGGCGGCAAAACTGCCCCGCTCCAGAAAGTAATCGAAGCCGTCGCGCGGGCCGCCCGCACTGTCCTTGCCGTAGTCCACCTTGGCGTTGTCTTTGCCGGTTTCGAGCATGATGCCGTAGTCGTAGCCATAAGTCTGGCGGAAGGCGCCATTGTGAAAAAAATCGTCTCCGCGCCAGACGTCAATCATCGGCGCCTGGGGAGAGATGGCCTTCACCGCCGGATGCGGATCGATGCCCGCCATCATGGTCAGGAAGCCCGGATAGCTGGTGCCCACCACGCCCACCCGCCCGTTGTTGCCTGCCACATGCTTCACCAGCCAGGCCACCGTGTCATAGGCGTCGGTGCTTTCGTCCACCGCTTTGGGGTCGTGATGATCGGCCAGCGGGCGCATCATGCGAAACTGCCCTTCCGAGCCGAAGCGACCGCGAATATCTTCCCCCACATAGATGTAACCTTCGCGAGCCAACTCCGGACGTCGCGCAAAAAAACTTGCTCCGGAGACGCTATCAACGCCGTACGGCGTGCGGTCCATCAGGATGGGAAGCGGCCCCTTGATGTCTGTCGGCGTAAGGATTACCGCATGGAGGCGTACTCCGTCGCGCATCGGGATCATCGCCTCGCGTCGCGCGTAGTCGTGGAAGACGTGCGGCACCGGAGCGCCGGTCCGGACCATTGAGACGCTATCAGCGGCGCTGTTCTGGCCTGGCAGAGTCCACGAGACCGTCCAGCCTGTCGTGTCATGTTCAAAGCGATACAGGACGCCTTTGTCGTTGCGAAACTCCATCGCCGAAATAGCCTTCAGCGGGACTGGCATCATGCGCTCGCTTTCGACTATCAGCTTTCCGTCGCGCGCATAGAAGCTCAGAGGGGTATCCGGCTCGTTGGTGTCAGTGTATTCACCGCTCAGCGCGGAGAGCGCATCGCCGGGCTGCATGACAGCGTGGCTCGATGCACGGCTCGCGGCGAATCCTGCGGGACTGGCAAAAGCAGCCAGCAGGACAAGGAAGAGAAACGCGGCGCACGTTTGTGCTCTCAGCGAAAAAAAGGTGCGAAAAAAACAGATGCGCAACGGGAAAACCTCCAGCATTTGCTGGAAGACTATCATGCCCGAACGGAAGCACTGACTGGAAATGTCGGGATCATCTGCGACCCAAAAATTCAGCGTGCGGAATTTCAGCAGGGGTGAATTTCAATGCGCGTGGTGATGAGGCCCGTGATGGTGATGTTCATGAAGGTCGTCGGCGCAGTCCGAGATCATCTTCTCGACGGGTACCACGCAACCTTCGCGCGCTTCGCAGCCTTCATGTTCGAATTGGATGGTGGTGTGCGCGATGTGGAACTCGTGCCGCGCCATCTCCTGCAGCTTGAGCAGAATGCAGTTGCTTTCCGACGGCGGAATGTCGTCGATGGTCACGTGGCAGGACAGCGCGCGGGACTGCGAGCCGAGGCTCCAGACGTGCAGATCATGCACGTTAAGCACTCCATCGAGACTCTGCATCCGTTCGCGCATCGTGCTGAGCGTGAGGCCACGCGGCGTGCCTTCGAGCAGGATGTTCAGCGTCTCGCGGACAATGCCGAGCGAACTCCACAGGATCAGCCCGGCAATGATGAGTGAAAGCGCCGGGTCGATCCAGTTTTCGCCGGTGAACTGAATGGCGAATCCGCCTGCGATCACGGCTGCGGTGGAGAGAGTGTCACCCGCCATGTGCAGAAAGGCGCTGCGCAGATTCACATCGCGGGCCACTCCCCACAGCAGCGCCGCGATCATTCCGTTCATCAGGACGCCCGCCGCCGCCACCTCGATCATGAGGCGCGGCTGCACGACGACTGGCGCGCTGAGCCGGTGCACCGCTTCGACACCGATCCACAGCGAAAGGACGACCAGCGTGGAGGCGTTCAGGAATGCGGCCAGCACGCCCGCCCGCTGATAGCCGAAGGTCTTCAGATCGTTGGCTGGTTGCTGCTGAAAGTAGACGGCGACAAAGGACAGGGCCAGCGCGAGGAAGTCCGAAGCGTTGTGGCCGGCCTCCGAAAGCAGCGCCAGCGAATGCGCACGCCAGCCGGCATAGAGCGTGACTCCGACGTAAGCCAGCGTCGCTGCCATGGAGACCCAGAGGACGCGGCTGGTGCGCTTCGACGAAGGAGCATGCACATGCATTCCTTGGTTAGTGTATGAGGAGCGGCTGAAAAGCGCCAGAAGATACTGATCCAGAGGATGGTGGGGGTCCCAGTCGAGAAGCGGGGCTGTTTCAAAGGATGGCGCGATCGGATCGAGAGCGTCTGTATCGTGTACGGGAAGTGGAAAAATGATCCGTTTGCCGTGCATCTCCAGACGGGACAATCCTCCGAAGCCCACTCCAGGTCTCAGCCAGAACGATGCTGTTTTCCGGACTTCCCGGCTGGTAGCGAACCGAACAGTGCTGGCCGATCTGTATCTGCTCCATAGGCAGGTCCGCGCGCAGCGCCGTCACGTCCTGCGCACACTCGTAGTTGACTCCGGCAATCTCGTACGCGTAGAGCAAAAGCAAGCGCAGACTCTCGTCTGGGCTTGCCGTCTCAAAGACATCTACCAGCATGCCATCCACGAGACGGCCGTAGCTGACCAGACGCAGACGGCGGTCGCGCTCAATCTCCTCGGCAGTGGGCTTGCGGCGGTTGATTGTCCAGACCAGAGTCGCAACGCAGCCAATCAAGGCGAGCATCAGCGCCCCCCACTGCCAGGTCTGTGTCAGAATGTGCATCGCGATCGAAGATCCCCAGCTCTCTACGGAGAGCATAACGCAACTGCAAACGAAGCGAATGAGGATTGGGCGCGAATTTCACACGACAGAAAATCCTGAACCGAAACGGGCAACAGCGGTCTGGTTCGGTCCAGGATTTTCCTTGCGGGACGGTCGTAAACTGCGGTATCCGCGACAATTCAGCGCTGGCTTTTCAGGCGCGCAGCTTCAAACTCGTCGCCGGGATTCCAGGCAATCGGAGCAGCACGATTCAAAGCCTGCCAGCCAAGCGCCATGCCGAAGCGCACCAGTTTGGCATTGCCCTCAAAGTCCCAGTCTTCATGGAAGTTGTCGGAGAAGTTGTGATAGTCGTGCTCTTCAAACTGCTGAAATTTCTGGATGCCCCAGGCGCGATCGTGTCCGGCGTACAGGGTGCCGGTATCGATGGAAAAGGCCGGAATGCCGACACGCGAGAGCGAGAAGTGATCGGAGCGATAGTAGCTGCCAGCCTCCGGACGCGGATCGGGCACAATGGCAAGATCGAATTGCTTCGCCACCTGCTCGACGGTCGGGTAAAAATTGGTGCGCTGCGCCCCATTGACGTCGATCTCCAGGGGCACGCCGATGGGCAGGATCATGTCGTAATTAATGTCGAGCGTGATCTGGCCCGCCGGAATGGGAGGATGTTCGCCCAGATACTGGGAGCCGAGCAACCCCTGCTCCTCTGCCGTGACGGCGGCAAAAAGGATCGAATGCTGCGGTTGGACGCCGCTCGACGACCACGCATGGGCCATCTCCAGCAGTATGCCGACGCCGGTGCCGTTATCCGCCGCTCCGTTGTAGATATTGTCTCCGGCCATGCCGGGCACAAAGCCGAGATGATCGTAGTGCGCGGTGTAGAGCACGGCCTGATCGGGAGCTGTACCGGACACCGTTGAAGCTGGCAGCATGGCAACGACATTGGGCGATTCAAAACGGCGCACCGTGCTGGTGATGTGGCCGCGAAGCCGAACCGTCAACGGCACGGCATGAAAACCGCGCCTGCCCGCCGCGGCAAACTGCTGGTCGAAGTCAAGGCCGGCGACGGCGAAGAGTCTGCGCGCAATATCGAGCTGAATCCAGCTTGCCGCCTGCAGGTGCGGCCCCGGTTCATCAGCAAGCGAGGTCTGCTCGCTGGTGTTGGAGTTCTTCACCACGTCCCAACCGTAACTGGCCAGATCTGTGCGGTGAATGATGATCGCTCCGACGGCTCCCATGCGTGCCGCCTGTTCAAACTTGTAAGTCCAGCGGCCGTAGTAGGTCATCGCTTTGCCCCCGAAAAATTTCGGGTCGTCCGACGGCGGATCGCCGACGATGCAGACGATGACCTTGCCATTGACGTCCACGCCCTTGTAGTCGTCCCAGCCAAATTCCGGCGCAGTCACGCCGTAACCGACAAAGACCAACGGCGCGTCGATGGATACTTCCGGTGTAAGCGTCCGGTTGGTCACCGTGTAATCGTCACCGAAGCGCAGCGGAATCGCCGCGCCGCCGGACGGCACAAACTCGATCGAGGTCTTTGCTGGTTGCACCGTCATGCCGACAAAACGAACCTGCTGGAAATAGCTTCCATGATCTCCGGCGGGTTTCAGGCCGTCGAGCGCAAACTGGGTCGCAATGTACTTTGCCGCCAGTTCTCCACCGCGCAGGCCGGGATAGCGGCCTTCAAATAGATCGTCGGAGATAAATTTTACGTGAGCGCGGATGCGCGCCGCGCTCACGCTTTGCTCGGCGGCTTGCAGAGCGGAGTTTTTCGGAGTCTGTGCTGACGCGCAGACTCCGATGCTCAGCGTCGTGAGCAGGATCGCTGTGAGTCGTCGTGCACGGCAAGACGCGTCGTTGCGTCGATTCTCTTCGGGCATGGTTTATCTCCTTGAAACATCCGCCGGGTAGAATGCAGAAATCTCACCATTTTTCATTGCTGGCTGCTACCATCATCGCCAACAACAACAGGAGCTGTCGATGGGGGTTTTGCGATTTATTTCCGCAATGTTTGTTCTTTTCCTGGCGCCGACTCTTGCCGCAACGCAGGAAGCAACTGCCGCACGAAGCGCTCACGCGCCTGCATGGCAGCCCGCGCGGGGCACGATCACTTTGCCTCTCTGGCCCGGAATACCGCCCGATGGAAGGACTTCCGAAGGCCAGCCGCGCAATCCGGCGCATGGTCCGGAGGTGAATACCACCCGCCCGGGGGACCAGTTGATTGCCGGGCGACCGGTCATCCGGCTGGGCAATGTTTCGCACCCAACGCTGACACTCTACCCGGCGAAGTCGAACAATTCTAGAGCTGCGGTGCTGGTTTTTCCCGGCGGCGCTTACAAAATTCTGGCCATCGATCTCGAAGGCACGGAGGTCTGCACCTGGCTGAACTCGATTGGCGTGAACTGCATTCTGGTGAAGTATCGTGTGCCTAACTCCGGCCCGTATCCTGATTCCGCAGCCGCGCTGCAGGATGCGCAGCGCGCGATGGGGCTGGTGCGCGCTCATGCGGAGCAGTGGAAGATCGATCCGGATCGGGTCGGAGTACTGGGCTTTTCCGCCGGCGGACATCTGGCAGCGGCCATCAGCACGCACCACACCGAGCGAGCGTATCCTCCGGTCGATGCTGCGGACAAGCTGAGTTGCAAACCAGACTTTGCTGTCATCCTCTATCCGGGCTACCTGGCGATCGCGGAAAGCCACTTCGCTTTCAATCCCAATCTTCCGGTCAACTCGCGCACGCCGCCGACGTATCTGCTGCAAACCGAGGATGATCATGTGGCCCACGTGGAAAGCTCGATTGCCTACTTTATGGCCCTCAAGAAGGCCGATGTTCCGGCAGAACTGCACATTTATACTTCCGGCGTGCATGGCTACGGATTGCGCAGGACCGCTCTTCCGGTGACTCGCTGGCCACGCAGTGTGGCCCGCTGGTTCTCCACAATCGGCATTCTGCCCGCCTCGTAGACAGCCGCTATCTGATTCCATGGCAAGAAGTTCAAGAAACTCTGAAGTTTCGTTTGATTTGACCGATAACAAGAGAGCAGGGATGGTCGACAGGCCATCACAGCTCAAGTGTGACCGTGTACCAACATAACCTCGGAGAGCCGATGCCGGACGTCGTAAACAAGCTGACTGTGACGCGAAACGATGGCATCGAGCGCAGGTCGACGGGTTTTCCGACGGACCCAAACCGGATCGCTGTCCTGCAGACCATTCAGATTCTGGACTCGGATCCGGAGGATCGCTACGACTCGATTGCGCGAATGGCGGCGACCCACTTGAACGCAGAGGTCGCCTCCATTGACTTCGTGGACTCGACTCGAGTCTGGTCAAAATCGGTGTGGAACGCACGGCTGCGCGAGTTTCCCAGCGAAGAGTCCTTCGCCGAGTGGATCGCCGAGACCGGCAACATATTGGTGATCCCGGATATGCAGGCCACAGGCCGTCCGCGCGGATACTATCGCCCGGATACCGTGATGCTGACGCGCTTCTTTGCCGGAGTTCCCATCCGAAGCGCCAGTGGCGTAGTGCTGGGTGCCTTGTGCGTTGCCGGCAATGAGCCACGTTCGCAGATCCGTCAGGAAGAGATTCTCGCCCTGGAAAACCTCGCCAGCCTGGTCACCGATCAGCTCGAATTGCGCAGGCTTCGCGCGAAAAGCGTACCAGTTGGCGCGCCGGAGCGAAGCCAGGAAGCGGAGATCGGCCTCAATGAGGTGCCGGAGTCGGCGCTGAGCGACGATTGGCCAACGGAGGAAGAGCTTCAGTATGCGCTGGAGCGCAATCAATTCGTCCTCTACTATCAGCCGGAGGTGGAGATTGCCACAGGGAGGATCGTGGGTCTCGAAGCGCTGATCCGCTGGAAACATCCGCAGCGCGGCATGCTTTCGCCTCAGAGCTTCATTCCCAGAGCAGAGGAAAACGGGATGATTCTGCCGATCGGCGATTGGGGGATGGGGCAGGCCTGTCGCCAGTTGCAGACGTGGAGAAAGGACCGTCCCTGGCTGGATTCCATCCGGGTATGCGTCAATCTCTCCGCGCGACAGTTCACCCGGCACGGATTGGTGGACCACGTTCAGTCGCTGCTGATGACAACCGGATTGTGCGGGCATCACCTGGGCCTGGAGATGACCGAGTCCACGCTGATCCCTTCCATCGGAACGACCGTGAGCGTGCTCAACAGCCTTCAGCGCCTCGGCGTATCCCTCCACATGGACGACTTCGGGACCGGGTACAGTTCGCTCAGTCATCTGCATCGTTTTCCGTTCGACGTGCTGAAGGTGGACCGCTCCTTCGTCAAACGCATGACCATGGGAAGCCAACCGCTGCAGATCGTAAAAACGATTCTGGAACTGGCCCGTGTGCTGGGCATGGACGTGGTCGCCGAGGGCATCGAAACCCACGAGCAGAGGTCTCTGCTGGAAAAACTGGGATGCCGCTACGGGCAAGGGTATCTCTTCTCGCGCCCCTTGCCAGTCGCCGATCTGGAGCGGTTGCTGGAGTCGCCCGAGATTCGGATCGGATTTTCCGACGAAGCCGCGCAGGCACGCTCCGCTTCCTGATTCCGAACACTGTCCGGGGCATTCCCGGATCGAAACTTTCGGAGAGACCTCCTGGGAAGATCGTCTCAAGTAGAGGGTCTGCCCGGCGTAGGCTGCTGGGTATGGACAGCAGGACGCAGGCGAGCCGAACCATAGACACCGCGACGGCGGCTGCAAATTTTGCAGCAATGCTGGCGGCGGTTGCTCTGGACCCAAAAGCTGTGTCGAGCGCTGTCTCAGCGATGGAACGGCGTGGGAACGCAAGGATTCGATCCGGGCAGAGCCGTGCGGATCGCAACACCAGCAGGGAAGCTGCGTCGAGGACAGAGATAGAATCTGCGAATGCGTCGCATTCACCCAAAACAGCCCAGAGCGCGAAAGCGATGCAGCTGGCGGTAGCGGGGACGGCAAAGAAACCACCCCGGGCCTTGCGACTGCGCGAAGAGCCAGCAGTCACGTCGGCTCCCATTCCCGCGCCACGCGTTCCAGGGCCGACAGCGACCAAGCCGCGATCGACCACCGCATCCGCTCGTCCCGTTCGTGCGGCATCTTCCGGAAAGCAGCGCACGACCGCGACGCAGCTTCGGAATCAGAGGGTATTGAAGGATGAATTGCAGCCTGCGGCGCTCAACGAGGAGCTTCTGGCCAGCGATACGGTGGCGATTCGCTCGACGGCAGCTTCGGGGATGGCGGCAGCCTCTGTCGATCTCTCCGCCTCTTTCGCGACACCGGTCGGCTGGCGCGAGGAAAGGGAAACCAGGCCCGAGGAACCGCTGCGTGGTTGGCCGGGTCCGAAGCGAAAGTGTGTGACGATCTCCGTCCGGCTCAGTCCGGCGGACGCGAAGCTGTTGCGACGCAGAGCAAATGAATCCGAGTTGTCGGTCTCCGACTACCTGCGTTCCTGTGTTCTTGAGGCCGATCAGCTTCGTGCCCAGGTGAAGCAGGTGCTGGCGGAGATGAAGACGCGCACACCCGAAACCAGTCCTCTGATGAGCGTGCAACCGCTTCACCACGCGGCACAGGATCGCCAGGCAATCCAGACGCCGGTGGAGACGCCGCGCCGCGAATCCCGCCTGAGAAGCTGGCTGTCGGCTCTGCGCGGACCGCTGGTCTCAGCCTGAACGGATCCCCCGGGAATACGCATCGCGCGACACAGCCGGTGGAAAGCTCACGACCAGTGCGCTCCCCAGCCCGATCCAACTCCGGATGCTTTGCTGCTCAGCCATGACGCGCCAACAGCAGCATCAGCAGGAACAGCAGAAAGGGTAGCAGCGCAAGTCCGCCATAGAAGAGCATCTTGCGCAAGGTTGCCGACCGGCGCTTCTTCCAGTCCCTCAGTTCCACTCGATCGGCTACGCCCACGTGATCCAGATCTTCCAGGTCCAGCGCAAAGGCGTGGGCCGAGGGATAGCGGTACTTCGGATCGCGCTCCAGCGCGCGATAGAGCACCTCCTGCATCTGCTCGGTCACACTCGGTTCCGCCTCGCGCGGCGGCAGAGGATGATTGATCAGCCGGTCGTTCATCACGGCCAGCGGCGACGGGCCGCTGAACGGCGTGCGTCCGGTCAGCATCTCATAGAGAATCACGCCTGCCGAGTAGATATCCGAGCGTGCATCCCCGCGTTTTCCCTTCACCTGCTCCGGCGAGATGTAGTCCGGCGTGCCCAGCCCCTGCGTAAATCCCGCGAAGGTGAGCCGCCGCGCGCCGTCCTTATACGCAATCCCGAAGTCGATTAGCTTCACGTGGTCGCGCTCGTCCAGCATGATGTTCTCCGGCTTCAGGTCGCGATGCACGACGCCGTGCTCGTGAATATAAGCAAGCGCCTGGAGCAGCCCACGGGTAATCGCCGTAGCGCGCGCCGCCGAGAGTTTGCCTTCGTCCCGCAGAATCTGCCGCAGCAGCGTTCCGTCCACCCACTCCATCACCATGTAGGGCCGAGAGCGATCCGACTCGGCAAAGACATGCATCACGTTCGGGTGATCGAGGGCGCTTCCAATCTCCTCTTCTCGTCGAAAGCGATCGAAGAGACCGGGGTCGGACTCCATCTCGGCGTGCGGCAGCTTGATGGCCACCTTTCGGCCGTCGCGTTCATCGGTTGCGCGATACAAGGACGCCATACCGCTCTCGGCCACCAGAGCGTCGATGCGATAGTGGTCCAGTTTCTCGCCCACCGGTAACGTATCTCTCAAGCTCATTCGCCAACTTTCCGCGGCGTGTCTCCATCCATGGTCGCTCGGGTCATCGCTGGCTGAACTCATCGGAGTGCAGGACAAACTCAGGATACGCCCCGGCTCCCAGTTCATGCAGGTCCATGCCCAGCCGCTCTCCACGGACTTCCACACGCTGCGGCAGCAGGCGATCCAGCATCCAGTTCAAGCCGTAGGCAAGCGGTAGAATGCATCCGACCAGCGTTGCAATGCCCATCAACTGCGCCAACAACTGTCCGCTCTGGCCTGCACCAAATCGTAGATCCTGCACACGCGCGGCGCCCTCCAGCCCACCGGTCGCCCAGGCGATCGTCCCCAGGGAAAATAATCCCCACAGTCCGCAGACCGCGTGCACGGAGATGGCTCCTCCGGCGTCATCCACTCCCAGTCGCAGTTCCAGCAGTTCCACGGCAAAGGTAACCAGCACACCCGCCACCAGACCCACCACCATCGCGCTTACCGGACCGACAAACGCGCATACGGCGCTGCTGGCCACCAGGCCACCCACCCAGCCATTCGCACACAACGAAGCATCCGGCTTGCCAAATCGCACCCGCGTCATCGCCACCGTGGCCAGCGAAGCTGCGGCGGCGGCGAGAACCGTATTGACTGCGATCCAGGGGGCCTGCGTGACCATCGCTCCGTTCCACAGCACCGCGCCGGCGCAGTTCAACGCGATCCACCCCGGCGTCATCACCGCGCAGCCAAAGAGCACATAGACGATATTGTGTCCGGGAATCGCAGCCGGCATGGCGGGCTGCGCGTACTTGCCGCGTCTGGGGCCAAGCAGCCAGGCGACCGCCAGCGCGCTCACTCCGCCCACTGCCTGGATCGTCCCCGCTCCGCCTGCGTCCACAAACCCGTGACCCAGGCCGTAATTGCTTCCAAGCTGGGCCAGCCATCCCCCGCCCCACACCCAGTGCGCAAACAGCGGAAAGATGAATCCGGCCAGCAGCGCGCTCGAAAGGCAGCTCCCGCGCAAACGCCACCGATCCGCGCCTGTGCTGATCGGAATCAGTGCCGCGATCCCCACGCTGAAGATCTGGAGCAATACGGCAATTCCGGTGCCGGAATCCATCCGGCGCAATCCACTCAGCAGCAGCGGACCACCGCCCAGCCAGTTCCACGGCTTGCCTCCCAGTATCGCCGCGTGCGAGGCGCCCGGCCGGAATCCCTGCACCGCCGCGCCACAGAAGCAATAGACAAGCGCCGCCACGGCCACCGCTGTCAACGAGGCCACCATCGCATGTGAGGCTCCGCGCGCCCGGCCGAAGCCAACGTTCATCAGTGCCATTCCGGCCAGAACCAGCGGCACCAGCATCGTCCACAACGCGCACATCTGGAGCGTGGATACATCGAGCGCCGTCATTCGGACTCCCGTCTGGCCTTCGCTCCGCCGTGGAACGCGCGGAAGGCCATCGTCAGTCCGCTCAGCTCCAAGCTGAAACCGACCAGGATAAAGACGCTTCGCAGCGCGCCCTGTGCAAACGGAGCCACCGAGGAGAGCGTAATAGCCCACCCCGTCAGCAGCAGAAACATTCCGGCAGCTTTCATTCCGGCTTCACCCTCCCCTCGCGACGCATCCTCCCCGTTCAAGAACGGGCGACGCGCGTACCCACACCGATAGCCTTCGCGATCCACTCCAGCATACCTGCATCGGAACCGATTGCCTTACCTGGAATTTACGCCGATCGGCCGAGGAATCTGTTCAGGAAGCTTCGCGTGAGGACGACTCGAAGGAGCATCGCTCAAAAGCGGTAGTACGCACCGATCATCGGCTCATAGGTCTGGGTTGCTAAATTCGTTGATCCGATGGATGTGGTGAGCGCCGGGGCCGTATACATATTGCCGCGGAACTGCATGCGCAAGCCAAGGTGCCGCAACACGTCCCAGTCCACGCCAATGCCATAGACGAAGACCGGCATGTTTGCGCTGTTGGTCGGAGCAGGAGCGCTTTGGAAGGCAGGGTTGGTCCCCAGAGAGTAGGAATAGACCGTGCCCTTCGTCGGTGTAATCAGGATGATGCCCGCGCCCAGCAAGGCGAAGGGATGAATTTTCTTCCTCTTCTTCAGCTTGAGAGAAAAGATCCAGTCCCCGGTGATCTCGTTGGCGATCGCCGAGACCGAGCTTGCGTAGGGCGTGAGCGGGCAGCTTGCGCCGGGGCACGAGACCGGATTGCTGTACTCCTGGTTGGCGCGATTGTAGGAGTACGTCGCCTCAAAGCCGAGGAAGGGGCTCGAGATGTGCCGCAGTTCGAGCATCCCGCCGATGGAGTTGGCCGGAATCTGGGTCAGACCGCTGCTGGTGTTGGTGGTGCCATTCAGCGAACCGTATCCGCTGAGGCCAACATCCGTTTGCGCCGCACGCGCAGTGCTGAGGGTGGCCGCGGCAAAGAACGCCACGGCAAAAATCTTTCCAGTCAACTTCAAAGGCATCTAAGAGTTCTCCGTGCAATCTATTGTACTTACCATGGCATGCGGGAGCCGAGGGTTGGACGACAAACTCGCTGGATTGGGTAGCGCGGAGGAATCAAAAGCGGAAGTATGCACCGATCATTGGTTCGGCGGTAGTCATAAAGGCATTCGTGGACCGGACCGCATTTGCCAGCGATGCAGCTTTATAGACGTTGCCGCGATATTGGAAGCGCAGGCCCAGATGCGGCAGCAACCCCCAGTCCAGTCCTGCGCCGTAGACGAAGACTGGTTTGGTGGAGGTGTTGGTGGGTGCGTTCACGCAGGTGTTGCTGGCTGTGCTGCAGTCTGTATATGTCCCGCTGGTCGGTACGTCCAGCAGCAAGCCGACGCCTGCCAGCGCAAAGGGTCGCAGGTTCAACAGCTTGAGTGAAGCGACCCAGTCGCCGGTGAATTCATGTGCATTGGCGGAGACGGAGGAAAACTGTGCGGAAGTCGAGCCTCCGCATCCACCGGAAGGACAGGGCGGGTTAATACCGGGATAGGTGTAACTTTGGTTGGCGCGATTGAAGGAGTAGGTGGCTTCATAGCCTAGCCATGGATGCACGAGGTGGCGCAGCTCGATCATGCCACCTGCTGCATTGGCCGGACTTTGCGTGGTGCCGTTGCCGCTGGTGGTACTGCTGAAAGCGCCGTAAATGCTGAGGGCAGCATCGGTTTGCGATGCAAAGGCGCAGATCGGGGACAGGAAGAAAATTGCGAAGAAAGTTGCAAGTATCTTCGGGTGCATGGGATGCCTCCAGTAGGGGGATGGTGCATCTTCTGATGAAACTTAGATGGTCGTCGACTGGGGATGGTTGGACAGCAGTTGTTGGGTCCGATCGTCGCCAGCGAGAAGTGAGCGAGCGGATGGCAGAGATGCGCTGGTCAGTTGATGATCAGCGTCACATCCACAGTGTGCGCGATGCCCATCGTCAATGCGGTGACCTCGACGGTGTAGGTGCCCTGGCTGGTGTTGCCGGAGGTTGAGAGCTGGCCGGTCGAGCCGCTGGCCCGGGCACAGCCATTCAGGCTGAGCGCAAGCGCGGCCAGTGCTACCCCGGTGAACACAAGGCAGGCCAGCGAAAGCATGCTGCGCAAGCGGCGATGGACGCGGCGGAAACCGGCAAAGGGGAAGAGCAGGAGAAATGCGGCGGCCAGCGTCGTCGGGACGAGCCTCGCGGCTGTCGACACGTGCCCAGTTGTATCCGGCGCTGCGGTGCCGGATTGGCCGCTGCCCTGACCATTTCCGGTGCGCATGCCTGGCGTTCCCGGCACCGGCGCCGCCGTCGAGATGGCCAGCAGAAACTGCGCCTGGGTTCCGATCGGCAGGTTCGAGGGTGCCGAGGGATTGAAGAGGCAGAGCGTGCCAGCGGGGGTATTGGGACAGGTGAGCGTGAAGGTGCCGGAGGTTGCGCCGAGCGACTGCAGAGTGAGCGTAAAGTTGGCGGTCTGGCCCTGGACCACGCTGGCGGTGATGGTCTGGGCGGAGAGCGTAAAGTCGAAGCCGGTGCCCGTGAGGGTAAGGTTGATCGGGCTGCTGCCGTTGGCGCTGTTGACCGTGAGCGAGCCGTTGAGGATGCCGGCGGCAGTGGGGCCGAAGCCAACCTGAATCGCACAGGTGGCTCCGCTGGCCAGAGAGATCGGCGCAGTGGATGTGCCGCAGGTGCTGGAGACGACGAAGAATCCGAGTGCCGAAGATGCCGGGGGAAGCGTAACGTAGACGCCGGTGAGCGAGCCGGAGGTTCCGGCGTTGGATACGGTAACCGTTTGCTGGACGGCGGCCAATCCGACCGACGTGGTGGGAAAAGTAACAATGAGCTGCGGTGAGGCGGCCAGCGTCGGCGGCAGATTGACGGTGCCGCTGAGGGCGACGACTCCGGGTACTGTGCCAAACGCGGACTCCGCCGGGGCGCTGATCGAAAGCGATCCGGTGAAAGTTTGTCCGCTGGAGCCGACGTTCGGCGCAAAGGCGATGGCTGCCATGCAGCTTCCGCCTGCGGCGAGCGCCGCGGTGCAGGTCGTATTGGCGATCTGGAATGGCCCGGCGACGCTGAGCGCGAGATCAGTGATGCCGGACTGGCCAGGATCGGAGATGGTCACCGCCTGGGTGGGGCTTGTCTGGTGAAGGTACGTTGCCGGAAAGGTGAGTGCGGCCGGAGTGACAGCAAGCTGCGCTGGAGCAAGCGCCGTTCCCGTCAGCAGGGTGCTGGCCTGCGGAACGCCGGCCGTGGTGGTGGAGGCGGTCAGAGATCCCTGGCGTCCGCCGGTGACGGTGGGTTTGAAGAGGATCTGCACAGTACAGGATCCCTGGGCGATGATCTGGTTCGCGCAACTGCTGCCGGAGAGGATGAAGTCGCCGGTCGCCGCGAGAACGAGTCCGTTGATGGGGCTTGCTCCAGGGTTGGAGAGCACGGCAGTCTGCGCGGCGCTGGCCGCTCCCACTGTGGTGGAGGGAAAGTTCAGCGGATCGGGCGTAATGACAAGTGAACCGCCGGGTACACCCGTGCCGGAGAGCAGGATGGCCAGCGGGCCGACGCCCAGGTTGGTGGTCGTCACGGTGAGCGTGCCGGTCAGTGAGCCGGTCGTCGTTGGAGTGAAATATACCTGCGCCGTACAACTGGCTCCTGCGGCGAGCTGCAGGTTGCAGGTGCCGGGTCCGGTGCCGGGTTGGACGCTGAAAGGCGGCGCGGCGGAGAGTGTGAGGCTGGTCACCGGCTCCGTCCCGGAGTTGGTCAGCACGACGGGCAGCGGATTGGAAGTAACGCCGACGCCGACCGACGGGAAGCTGAGAGCGTAGGTGTTTGCTGCAAGCGAAGCAGCGGACACACCGGTGCCACTGAGCGCGATGGTCACAGGAATGCCGTTTTGCGTGGCCGTGAGGGTGATAGCTCCCAGGCGGCTGCCCGGCTGCGTGGGCGTGAAGATGGTGTAGAGAGTACAGTTATCGCCGGCGGCGATCTGGCTGCCGCAGGTGCTGGTAGAGACCGAGTAATCCCCGGTGACGGCCAGCGGCTGAAGCGTGAGCGCGGTCGGCCCGGTATTGAAGACGGTGACGGGCTGCGCGAGCGAAGATTGGCCGATGGTCGCCGAACCGAAGTCAAGAAAGCTCGGGCTGACCTCCAGAGCGCCGGGGACAAGACCGTTGCCGGTGAGCGAGGCCTGGATGGGTGCGACGCCGACGCTGGTCGAGGTGGCCGAGAGTGAGCCGGTCGAGTTGCCGGCGGTGGTCGGCGTGTAGGTGACCGTCACGGTGCAGAAAGTCTCCGGCGCAAGCGAGGAGCCGCACCCGTTGCCGGAGAGCGTGAACGGGCCGGTGACCGCGACGTTGAGGCCGTTCAGCGGAGCTGCTCCGGAGTTGGTCACGAGGAGCTGCTGTGCGCCGGAGGTGCTGCCGACAAGGACGCTGCCAAAGCCCAGCGCCGGAGCGCTGAGCGTGAACTGGCCGACGGCAAGCCCCGATCCGGTGAGCGGAACGGTGAATGGCGCGAAGCCCGGCGTAATGCTGGTCACAGTCAGCACGCCCGATTGAGCGCCAACCGCCGTCGGTGTGTATACGATTGCGACATTGCAACTGGCCGAGCCGGGCAGCGTGGTCCCGCAAGTCGTCAACGTAGGCACAAGCTGGAATGGAGCGCTCACCGCCAGCGCGAACTGGTCGAGCGGCTGCTTGGTCAGCTCGCTGAGAGTGACGATTGCCGCGGAGGAGGGTGTGCCGACAAATGTAGCCGGAAAAGTGACGCCGGTCGGGGTAGCCGTGAAATCGATCAGCGAAGTTCCGGTGCCGAGCAGGCCGACGGATACCGAAGCCGGGATCGCATTCGAACTGGTGAAGGTCAGAGTAGCCGATTCCAGGCCGACGACCGTCGCGCTGAAGGTTCCCTGATAGGTGCAGATCTGGCCAGGCTGAATCTGGTGGTTACTGTTCAGAACACAGGTGGATTGCACAAAGGCAAAGTCCGCTGCGTTCGCCCCGGAGGAGGCGACGGTGGGCGGGTTGAGCGGCTCTTGCCCCGAGTTGGTGATGGTTACGATGTACGGACCGCTGGTGAAGGTGACCTTCAACTGTCCGAAGTTGATCGATGGCGGAGAGGGCAGCATCGAGGGTGGTGCCAGGCCGATCCCGGTGAGCGCCATCGAGGCCGATGCGACGCCGGCCTGCGTCGATGCCAATGTGAGTGTGGCATTCTGCGCGCCTGCAGACTGCGGATCGAAATCGACCATGAAGTTGCAGGATGTGCCGCCGTTGATGGGTGCCGTGCAGGGGAAGGAGGTGACCTGAAAACTCGCCGCTCCGGGGCCAGAGATCGCGGTCGTGGCGTTCAGAATAGGAAGACTGCCGCGGTTGGCGATGGAAAACCGGTTCGGGGTCGTCGCTACATTCACCTGGCTGGAGCCGAAGTTCCAGCTCGAATTCGACAGCCCGATGACGGGCGGCGCGGCTCCGGTTCCGCTCAATGCAATCACCTGGGAGCGCAGCGCATCGCTGACCGTGAGCGAGCCGTGCGCGGTTCCCAGAACCGTGGGAGAAAACGTGACTGAGAGCGTGCAGGACGAGTCTGCCGCAAGCGAAGTGCCACAGGTGGTGGTGGCGGCAAACGGACCGCTGACCGAGGTTCCGATCGAGGTCAGCGGAACTCCGCCGGAGTTGGTGAGCGTGAGCGTCAGCGGTGCCGAAGTCTGCCCGGTTCCGGTGGTTGGAAAGCTCAGGCTGGTGGCGGAAAGCGTGTCCGTCGCACCGGTGATTCCGATCCCGTTGAGCGGTGCGGTCTGGGTTCCCGCGCTGTCGATCAGCGTAAACGTCCCGTTCGCCGGTCCGCTCGCCGACGGGGAGAAATCGATGGAGACGGAGCAGGCGGTACTGGCAGCCAGCGAGCTTCCGCAGCCGTTGGAGACGATCAGGAATGGGCTGCTCACGCTGGCCGAGCTGATCGTCAGCGACGCGCCGCCCGTGTTTTCAATCGAGATGGACTGCGCTGCCGATGTCGTGCCTGTCTGCTGTTGCGCGAAGGTGAGTGCCGAGGGTTGCAGCGTGATTGCTGCCGGAGCCACGGCTGTGCCCGACAACTGCGTCTGGAGTTGACCGCCGGCCACGTTGCCAAAGACGGTGAGCGTCGCCGAGCGAGCGCCCTGCTGGCTGGGCGCAAAGGTCACCGTAATCGAGCAGGTGGCGCCGGCACCGATGCTCTGGCCAGCACAGGAGTTGGTCTCGGAGAAATCGCCGGGGTTGCTTCCGGTAATGCTGATCGACGAGACGGCCAGCGCGAGCGAGCCGGTATTCGAGACCGTAATCTTCTGGCCGGGGCTGGTGGAGCCGACGCTGGTCGAGGAAAAGACCAGCGAAGTCGGACTCAGGGAAGCAACGGCGACAGACGTAGCCGTCATCGAGAGCGGAATCTGCCAGATGCCGCGGCCGTACGTCGAGGCCGTCAACGTGGCAGAGACCGCGCCGAGCGGAGTCGCAATCAGTTGCGTAACCGGAGACAGCGGCAGGCCGGAGCCGTACGCAGCAAAGCACGAACCCGTCGAGCAACTCGTGATCTGATGCGTCAGATACACCCCGGTATCCGTGCCCACGTACACCGTGTTTGCGTCGGAGGGGTCTACGACTACGGAGTTTGCTGGCGCAGGGGGGAGATTCGAAGCGATCGCCGTCCAGCTCTGACCGCCATTGGTGGAGCGATAGAGCTGCGGCGAGCCTTGTGGGCCGGACTCAAATCCTTCGATGGCGACGTAGACCGTCTTGCCCGTGGTGTCATGGCCATCGATAGTGATGCCTGCCACATCGTAGCCGTACGGATTGAATCCGAATGGGGAGCCGGTCACCGCGCTCAGCGCCAGATCGGTCCAGCCGGAGGTCGCGCCCGTTGTCGGGTTGAAGACCGTGGCGAAGACATGCCCGGGAACAGAGCCACCTCCGTCGCCCGTTCCGGCCATCCCGGCATAAAGCGTCTCCGTGCCGTCGCTGTTGGCGTGCGCGGCCAGCGAGCGGATCAGCGAGTTGCTCACGCAGGCCGAGTCCGGCAGGCCGTCCAGCGGTCCGCTCAGCGCGCTTGCCGCCGACCAGTTCGCGCCGCTGCCGTCCCCTCGCCACACGCGGCAGGTAGCTACCAGCAGTTGCGCTGGATCCAGCGTATCCTGCACAAAAACCGCCGGATAGCTCATCGCCAGTCCGTCGTTATTCACCTGATTCTCTCCCACCGTCGGCGTCAGGCTCCAATCGATGCCGGTGCACAGTGAAACCGAATCGCAGTGAAAAATCCCAACCCCGGACTCGACGTTGGCGTACCAGTCGTTGGTCGTCGCGTTGGGATTGACCAGTACTGCTCCGCCCTCGCCGCTAAGCAACTGCGACCAGTCCTCCGGCGGAGTTGTGGCATTCATCACGCCCACCGCTCCGGTACCCGCGACGCCGCTCAGCATCGTCTGCGGATTGCCCGCGTTCTGCGCCAGTACCGCCACCTCGGCCAGCGGACCGAGGCCGCCGTTGAGATTGGAAAAATGCGTAGCGTCGGTCATATTGCAGACTGTGCCCGTCTCCGCCACTGCGTCGATCGAGCGCCACAGGCCGCTGTCGTTGCCCACAAAGACCAGCAGCGGATTGGCCGCGTTCCAGGCAAATGCGTGCTGATATGCGCCCACCTGCGCAGTGGCGCACGTCGTGGCGTTTGTGGTGTTGCGCCACTGGCAGCTATTGGCCAGCGAACAGCGAAAGAGATCGACTCCTCCGGCAAAGACCAGAGTGTCCTGATTCGACGGAACCGCCGCAAGCGTCAGGTTGTAATCCCCGCTCAGGATCGTCGCGCTGCCGCCTGCAGAGGTGGTCTCCAGAGCCGAAGTGTTGAGCTGCGTGGGAAAAGTGAACGGAAGTGACGAACAGATGCCGCTGTTCAGCGTGCACGAATCCTGCCAGATTCCCTGATCCTGCAGGTTGACATCAACCGTCCAGGCAAAGGTGTCGCCGGTCTGCGGATTAACCGCCAGTGCGCCGCGAAAGATGGGGCAGCCGGTCGCCCCCGGAAAGCCCGACTGCGAGGGACAGTTTACCGTGGTCAGCCCCGCTCCCGGCTGGTCGGCCAGCCGCGTCCAGTGCATTCCGTCGCTCGACTGGTAGTAGCCGTGATATCGGATCGCCGCAAGGAAAAGCTGTCGCTGCGGATTCCAGACCACAGCCGTCGCCGGATTCCCATCCGGCGGACTCAGGGACTGCGCCGCTGCCTGAATGATCTGGCCGTTCGGATCGGTCACCGTAGCCATGTGCCAGGTGGTCCCGCTGTCCGACGAATAAAACAACCCGGTGTAGCTGGCGGGGTTGCCTTCCAAAGCATTCACCAGGCCGCTCCTGTATGCATGGCTCACAGCCGCCACTACCAGCAGGGGATTCGCGCCGCTCCAGGCAAATCCTGCAAATCCCTCCCCCGCAAACGAGACGTCCTTGCCTGCCAGACCCGACTCCAGGTCGCTTGTCTGCGCGATCAGCGGCCACGTGCTTCCGTTGTCCGTCGAGCGCAGAATCCCCGCTCCGTAGTAGCTGTCCAACGCATCGTTCGGGTCGCCCAGACCGGCCAGCAGAACGCCGGTCGCTCCCGGCTGAAAGCTCACGGCTCCAATGCTTACGCCCGCATCCACGGCGTTGGCCAGAGCAGGCACGTTGTCGGTCATCGGCGTAAACAAAACGCTCGAAGTCGATTGCGAGACATTGGTCTGCCACAGTCCCCCGCCGGTGCTGCCCACCAGCAGGTGATTCCCCGTCGGGTCGGAAGGATCGATGGCCAGCGAGGTCACGCGGCCGGAGACCAGCCCGTAGGTAGGCGTCGTGATTGCCTGCGGGCCAATTGCCGTCCATGCCGAGCTGCCCGAGCCTTCTTTATGCGCACGCAGCATCGGTGCGATAGCCGAGCGCGGCGGCAGGCGAAAGCTGTGGCCCGTGCGCCATCCGCGCTCCATCAGAAAGTGCTGCTCGGCGCGCTCCAGCGGCGGCAGGCCAGTGGCCGACGAAGCTCTCGAACCGGTAGCCGTGGAAGCTGAAGCGTGAAGGACGGAGTGTGCAGCCGATTGCGCCCAAAGCGGCATGATCGCGCCGAAAAAAAAGGCCGCAAGCAGCGGCGTTACGACGGAGACGGTCCGTCGCGCGTCCGAACTCCGCCTGATCCTCGACCGGAGTTTCCTCCGCATCTTCTGTCACCGCCCCTGCATCGGACGCGGACTGGGGTGCAATGCATTCCAAACTGGATCGGGAGCCTGCAACTTCACTCTTCGAGCACTCGGGATCGCTGCCCGGCCACTCGAAAAAGCGGATCGCGCTCCGAAAGACCGGTCTTTGATTGCCCGAATTCCCCCCCATCCTGGCATCTCTGCCGCCGGGGGAAGTGGAGAATTCGGTTGCCGGGTCTATACTTCCGGAAGACTCTTTCCAACTGCTGGATTTGTGATTCATTATAGGACTCAACTTCGGCAAATCCGGATGAAATTCTTACTCTGGCAGGTAGTGTCCTAATTTGGATTGGGGCGCTCCTTCTATGTGCATCGCAGGTACTCTTCGTCGGCAAACTCCCCAGGCGCGCAACAAGAGCGTCGCAACCAAGTGGTTCGTGCTTTCAAGCGCGGAGTGAACCGGCGTCAGATTGCCCGCGATCTTGGATTGAGTTATAGCGCCGTACGTTTGATTGTCGATCGAT
>JAKAXU010000092.1 GCA_021816455.1 Acidobacteriota bacterium | reverse complement strand
AGCCGCAGAGCCTGTTCGCCACCTTCCAGTCGCTGCAGCAGGCCTTCAGCGCGACCCCGGCGGGCAGCGGCTCCGCGGCGCGGCGCGCGCAGGCCATCTCCAATGCACTGGCCAGCCTGGACCAGGCACAGACCGTGCTGCTGGGCACGCAATCGGCGATCGGCAGCCGGCTGCAGCAGGTGCAGGCGGTGCAGACGCAGAATTCCAGCGTGACCCTGCAGCTGCAGACCCAGCAGGCCAGCATCTCCAGCATCAACTACCCGCAGGTGATCAGCCAGTACCAGCAGAGCCTGACCGCGTTGCAGGCCTCGGAGGCGGCGTTCTCGCAGCTGCAGGGCTTGAGTCTGTTCAAGTACCTCTGACGCGCAAGTAGCACCAGCCCCGCTTTGTACGCTGCTACCCTTGGTGCGAAATGGGATTCAGCAGCGTGCCAGCATCGCGTGCTATGCACCCTATGCGCTGCCGTCGGCGTCACCACGCTCCACCAGCCGCTGAATGGATTCCACCCCATCTCATGCCTCCGTGAAGAGCCATTCTGGCGCCGCGCTCCGCTTACCGCCCTGACCCACCGGTACCTTTATGTCCCATACACCACAAGATGAACTGTGGATTCAACGCTCAGGACTTTTCGCAGCCGCCTGGTATCTCGCAAATAATCGCGACGTCGCGGCCTCCGGCATAAATCCGCTAACGCACTGGTGTACCTTTGGACATCGCGAAGGGCGCGACCCCAATCCCTCGTTCTCAGTGCGCGACTATCGGATGACCCACCCGGATTGCACAATCGCGCACAATCCCTTGCTCCACAGTCAGCGCGCTCAGGCCCACGCAGGCATCGCAGACCATAGGATCCGAGCGCAGCAATTGCGAGGCCGCATGATACCGCCATTAACCCCGAGCGGCGCGCTTGTTATCCCTTCCGAAATCCTGGATTCCAACGCGGTCAAAAGAATTGCACTCATCAAACTGGATCATATAGGTGATATTTATCTGGCATTTCCGGCAATAAACAGGATCGCCAAAAGCTTCCCAAAAGCCCAGCTAACAATTTATTGCGCATCGTTTGCCATCCCGATCTTCAGGCGCGCCGGCTATAACGATTGCATTGCACTGGATGTTTTCCCACCGGGAGGTGTCTCTCACTCCGGTGTGCGAACAGACCTCACGGTCACAGCGGGCGACTACGATTTAGCTGTCGATTTGCGCGTCGAACGCGACGCGCGACATGTGCTATTTTCAGTAGGTGCCCGACTGACGGCTGCATTCGATGTGATTGCCGACTACCATCTTCCTTACCCAGGAATAGATATCCCACATTCCACGCAGCTTCTGCTGTTGGCCGATCGGATTCCAGCAATTCCGCTGACTCCAATCGGCGCCGCTCAAAAAAAGCAGCGACGCGTGCTTTTATCGGTCAGCGGTTCGGTTACTGCAAAGCGGTGGCCATCGACCAGCTGGATTGAACTTGGCCGCTTGCTCAAGCGATGCGGGCATCTTCCCGAAGTGATCGGCGCCCCAGAGGATATGTCACTTGCGCGGGAAATCGCAATAGCCGCGGGCATTCCTTGGAGGCCCTCAGTCCAACTCGCAGACTTCGCTGACTGGGTTGTCGCCAATTGCGACGTTTATATTGGCGTAGACACAGGAATGACGCATGCCGTTGCCATGCTTGGCCATTCGGTTGTAGAAGTCATTGGCGGGTATACCAATCTTCTTGAATGGGTAGCATCTGGACCGAACGTGATCGCGCTGCACCGATCGGTCCCTTGCTCCCCCTGCTTTTCTCCGAATCAATGCCCGAATGAGTGGCATTGTCTTCAGATCCCGCCGCAAGATGTTCTTTGGGCGATCGAGTGCATTCCAAATTGAGTCTTATATATGATGAAACCATCATCAGTACCATCTTGGAGCACAGCGGTTCCAACTCGAAGCGGCGAAATGCTCGTCCTCAAGAACGACATCGGCGCCGCAAGTCAGTCCCTCCTGGAGTATGGTGAATGGGCTTGGAATGAGATCACGTTCGCCCTTAAGTTCGTCAACCCCGGTGCTACCGTAATCGATGTGGGAGCCTACGTAGGAACCCACGCCATGGCGTTCGCCCGCCATGTCGGTGCCAACGGCCGTGTCTATGCGTTCGAGGCGCAGCCTGCGACATTTGAACTGCTATCGCGTAACCTGCACAGCATAGGAATGCCATCCTGTGTGGCACGACACTGCGCTGTCGCTGCAGCCAGTGGAAGACTCGAAATCGAAGTCATCGATGTCAACACACGGGCGAGCTTTGGCAGCGCAGCGTTGTCAAAATCCATCGCAACGTTTGATGGCCAACCACCGCGCTTGAATCGCGTCAGCGTAGAGGCCCTTCCGCTTGCCAATCTGGACCCAAGAGGACGTGTCGAGCTGATAAAAATTGACGTGGAAGGCATGGAAAGCGAAGTACTTGCGGGCTCTACGCGACTACTTGCAAGAGATCGCCCGGTGGTGTACGCGGAATGCAATGATCTTGACGCCGGACTGCGCACGATTGCGGAGCTGCGCCGCCAGGATTACTGTGTCTTTGCTCATATCGTAGATGCCTTCAACCCGGAAAACTGGAAGAAGTCCTCGCGCAACATCTTTGGGGATGCGCGCGAGGTCGCACTCGTCGGCTTCCACCGAGCGGAGGCGACTGAGTTAGCTGCATCGGTCGTGCCTAGGCTCCGGGAGGACTTCTTCAGGATCGATCGCGCCGACGACCTTTGCGCAGCGTTACTACTGAAGCCTCAATACCCCTCTGAAGTGCTTGCGCGAACCCGTGCTTTCGGTCTCCCACGCTTCGAAAGGGTATTTCGCAAATTGGTGCCAGAGGCTTCCCCATCGAGCCAGCAGGCGCTCCATCAGGTACTTTCAATGGGACGTACTCATGGCTTGCACACCGCGATTTTACTGCATCTACATTATGCGGATCTTTGGCCAGAGTTTTCTGATGCAATCCGCCGACTTGGCGTTTCCACAGCGCTATATGTGTCGCTCACCGATGCGAGCGCCTCGATCGCAGGCGCCATTGCAAAAGAATTCCCGGATGCATTTATTGTGCGGGTTCCCAACCGCGGCCGTGATATCGCGCCGCGACTCCTGTTGCTGCGGGCGGCTCGAAATAACGGCCATGAGTTGTTCCTGTTGCTTCACGGGAAGAAGTCTCCACATCTTCGCGAAGTAACGCAGATCAACATTCCGTTCCTGATGCATCGAGACGGGGATCGCTGGCGCCGCGATCTTGTGGAGAGCCTTGTTTCCAGTGCCGATAAAGCGCGTACCGCCTTCGCCACCCGCCCCAAAGTTGGCCTCGTCGGCCCAGCGAGCTTTTGGCTGCCTTCGCAGGCAGATGGCAATAACGTGACCGTTAAGGAACTGGGCAAGCGTATGAGCCTTCCAGTCGAGGGGCTCAGCAGCGGCTTTTTTGCCGGATCGATGTTCTGGCTACGCCCCGCCGCTGCAGATCCGCTGCTGGGCCTGAATCTGAGTTTTGAAGACTTCGAGTCCGAGACAGGGCAAACAGACGGCACGCTCGCCCACGCTATCGAGCGACTTTTCTCCATGAGTGTACAGCGAGCTGGGTTCGACGTCGAAGATAATGCTGGATGCCTCTTGGCGAGCGGTCTGCGCGACCTTCAGCCTTGGTTGCCGGAAAGCCGGCTCTCTACATTTGAATTGAGCTGGGCTAAAGAGCAATCCGGGAACATGCCTCCCCCCTCGGTCACGATTTTTGTCTTGCCCGGAGTTGGCGCAACGGATTCCGCGCCGAGTCTGGATGTGCTTGACGGACAGTGGCTCCGGCCGGAGCTGATTCGGAATGTTGAATCAGCTGCGGACGGGGAGTTTATTGAGAAAATCCGCGCGCTCGTCCATGAAACCAATTCCGAGTGGATTGCGTTCATGGAGCGTGGCGACCGACTGGCGCCGGATGCGATTTTCCGAGTTTCTGCCGCGATTTCCCGGCATCCCCATTGGCGAATCGTCTACACGGATGAGGATTCGATAACCCCTGGGGGGCAACACCTCAACCCGCATTGCAAACCCGACTTCAACCTGAGTTACTTGCGCAGCCTGCCCTATATCGGCGGCCTGCTGCTGATCCGCCGCGACCTGTTTGAGTCCCTCGGCGGCTTTGACCCGCAGTATGAGGGAGCCGAGGATTACGATCTGCTGCTACGCGCGTGGGAACACCTGCAAGCCACGGGCGCAGGCGAGACAGCGATCGGCCATATCCCCGAGGTCTTATATCACCGCCTGCAGGGTTCCGGCCATACCCGCAAGTCGGTTCCGGATGTGCTGGCGACCGCACAGGCAGTTCTGCAGGCGCACTTCAAGCGACTGGGAATTGCCGCCGAAGTACAACCCGGCCCGTTCCCACCATCCTTTCGCGTGCGCTGGCCGCTGCCCGAGACCCGCCCGCTGGTGTCGATCATCATCCCCACGCGCGACCAGCTGTCGATGCTGCAGCGCTGCGTCGAGTCGCTGATCGAGAAGACCCGCTACCCGGCCTACGAGGTCCTGATCGTCGACAACGACAGCCGCGCCGACGACGCGGTGCGCTACCTGGACGCGATCGAATCGC
>JAKAXU010000053.1 GCA_021816455.1 Acidobacteriota bacterium | reverse complement strand
CCAGCTTCCATCTGCTTGACCGCCGCGATCATCTGCGCTTCCGTGTGCTTGCTCCTCGACATACTTCCGCACCTTCCTGAATACGAAAATCGTACTCGGTTCTGTGCGGAAAACTGGGATCAGGCCACATTGGCCCGGCATACGAGCTGGTGATGATGATCGACGCAGTTCTGAAAAAGGCAAAAAATTTTCAACCCAATGAAAACGGGCGCATTGGGACTTCACCGGCAAAGAACGCGATAAAGAATCCGGCAACGACAACCTCGGGGCCAGATACTACAGCAGTGGGATGGGCCGGTTCATGTTGCCGAATCCGGTATTCACAATTGGAAACACCCAGCCAGCTTCTGCTGCATCAAGCCCGCACTGTTTGTTCGGCTTCCACGCGGAAGGAACCAGAACTCGTTACCGTCAATTCCATTCAGGGAACTGCGTAACACCCAGATTCAGCGGTGCAATCGCTGCCATATCCGTGTGGTTGAGCGTGAAGTCAAAGATATTCAGATTTTCTGCGATATGCTCCTTTTGTCTCGATCGCGGAATCGCAACAATCCCGCGCTGATAATGCCACCGTAAACAAACCTGCGCCACGCTCTTCCTGTGTTTCTTCGCAATACTGCTCAGCGTTTCCTGACTGAACATTCCATGACGACCTTCAGCAAACGGTGCCCACGCCTCATGCTGAATGCCATGTTGTTTCAGATATTCATGCGCCTTGTCTTCCTGAAAGAATGCATGAGTCTCAATCTGATGCACTGCAGGCTTCACCTTCGCATTCGCGATCAGTTCATCCATCTGCGCAAAGCTGGCATTGCTCATCCCAATCGCCTTGATCTTTCCCTGACCATACAGCTCTTCCATCGCCCGCCATGATCCCTTCCAATCTCCTCCAGAAGGCCGATGGATCAGGTAAAGATCGAGATAATCCGTCTGCAGCTTGTCCAGTGAGGTTTGAAAGCCCTGCTTGGCATTCTCATAGCCCATATCGGTCTTCCAGAGTTTGGAAGTAACAAACAGCTTCTCGCGCTCAATTCCACTTTGCCGGATCCCTTTGCCCACTTCCACTTCATTGGAATAGATCATTGCGGTATCGATCAGGCGATAGCCCAGCGCGATGGCCTCCGCAACGCTGCGTATGCCGACGTCACCGGTCAGCGTCATCGTGCCCAGTCCCAGCCGCGGCATCTTCAGGCCATTGTTCAGCGTCACCCACGGAATCGCGTCTCCCGGAGTCTCGGAACCGGGCGCGGCAAAAGAAGGAATTCCGCCCAATCCAAGAGCCATCGCAGAGGCCGCGCCGACCTGCAAAAACTGGCGGCGACTAATACCGTTGGAATTTCGTTGCTCCGTCATCGACATCACTCGTTTCTCGCAGATTGCCCAGGAATGGGGCTCGCACGGAGCCACCTGCGCTTGCAGATTGCAGAAATTTGGTTAGCCCAAACCCAGAAGCGAATGCTGCGCGCCTTCGCTTCCAAATCCGGAACCTCGCTGCAACCATAAACCTCTCTTTCCCATGCTGGCAAGGACATCTGATGCCAGATCATGTCCACATGCTTGTCTCGATTCCGCCGAAGTACGCGGTATCTGAGATGGTGGGATTCCTCAAGGGCAAGGGCGCGATCCACTTGGCACGAACCTACGGCGAACGGAAGCAGAATTTTACAGGGCAGCACTTCTGGGGGGCCGCGGCTACTTCGTTTCGACTGTGGGCGTGATGAGGCTCGGATACGCGAATACATATGCAACCAAGAGGCAGAGGATAAGCGACTGGACCAGCTGGACCTATGGCAATTGCCACCATAAGGTGCCCAAAACAACGTCGGGGCCGAGTTAGCGACCCCGCTCAAGCCGCTTTGAGCGGCTCACACCGTAAAGCCCCGGCTCTGCCGGGAGCTATTTACAAAAATATTCTCCAACGTCAATTCGCCGGTCTTGGCCTGCATCCGCGTAACGTCAACCTTGGTGCTGTCGGCTTACCACATCGTCAGAGTCACTTCATCCACCCATTCGTGAAGTGGAGTACCGGAGGTATCCTGGTCCAGTTGATATTGGATACCGATCATATCCTTCCAAGTGGTAGCGTTGACCGTCCAAGTCTGATTTAATCCGTATGCCTGACCATCGAACACGAGTGTGTCGTAGCGATACTGCGTGGAATTGATGCGCTCAACGTACCACTGAACGTGGTGCCAGCCCGGCGCCCAGTGCGGACATGGGATTCCATTGAGAACCCAAACACCGGCCTAGCTATCCCATGTGGACCAGTAGCCGTCTCCAAAATCGCACTGGCTGCCGATCATAAACTTGTTGCCACTGAGAACCTGCCAGAGATCGAACTCGGAGGACCAGAAGTGGGCTTCGGCAGCAGGGTCATGGTAGACCCAGAAGTTCCATAAAAAATGGGAATTGGAACTTGTGCCCAACATCGTATCCATAAACAGGACGTTGCTCCAAGACGGCCCGTCGGCGTACATCTCAAGGCTGCTGCCGCTCAGTGAAGGCTGGCTCTGGTCAAATGTCATCGCGTAATTGCTGGTGGTGCTGGTGCCCGCCGCACAGAGGCTGCAGATGCTCCAGTTGGCAGTGTCGTTCTGCATCTCTGTTAGCACCTGTGCGTCTGTAGGTGGAGTTGGCAACACAGTACTGCTCGGCGGTGGCGTACCGATCTGAATCAAATGAATTTCTGATCTGTCGGAATCGCCCGTGGCGTCCGCCGCGCTTGCCCAGAGAAGATGCTGGCCAGCAGGAATATCGATCTGCTGAGAGATGGAAGTCGCAGCACTATTTGTCTGATACACAGATTGACCGTCGAGGCAAACCGTCCACTGAGCAATGGTAGCGGGGCCGTATGCGGTTGCATTCACCTGAACATGGCTTGGATTCTGACCTGGTGAGGGGCTTTGCAACCCAACGCCGGTTATCTCTCCATTTCCATTGTTATACCCATAGCTCGAACCGCTGCATCCAGGGGAGGCTCCCACATTTAGCGTTGTTAATGCGTTAGCACTATTCAGCGAAGCGGTAATGCTCGTCGAGCCTACTGCCACAGATGTCGCCAGGCCAGCTGAATTTATCGTGGCTATGGCTGGATTCGAAGATGACCAAGTGGCCGTTGAAGTGACATCGGAGGAGGATCCGTCGCTGTAGGTCGCTGTTGCAACAAATTGTTCCGTCGCGGCGAGGGCAAGGCTTACCATGGCTGGAGTGACTGAGACGGTTGAAACCTTCCGCTGCACACTGCCCGCACCAGTACCGGTTGCCCCGCAGCCAGCAATTGCCAGCGCAGCACAGGCAGATAGACATACAACAGTAGCGCGAAGCCTAGGAGGACAATACTGATCAAGTTGCATGCAAAAGCTCCTGGGCCGACGATCGCCAATTGCAAAATAGAAGCCACCTAGTAAATTAGATGCACGGAATTGTTCATTCACTGTCTAGCTCGATGGATGGAGTTCAAGTGCGAAACAGTTTTGGAATCCAAGTCAAGCGAGAAGGAACTCACCCAGCCTAGACCGGGCGATTCGCGCCATCGAAGAGTGGCATTTCAAGAAATAATCCCGGTGATTGAATCCCTCTACCGGGTCTGCGGCGGAGCGGTGGGAACAGTGGCAAGCTGCTTGACGTGAATCGAAGCATCCGGCTCCGGGATCGTCCCGTCATTTACGCGCACCTCGGTGGGCTGGCCCTGGAGCAGGATGCGCACTGTTGCTTTGGCGCGACCGGCAACAACGACGCGCTGGGTGACCGAGGCAAGGTCGCTGATGACCTGGACGGGGACTTCCGCGCCAGCGTAACCGTTGTTGGAGAGGCTGACAGCGACAAGATAACTGCCGCTGAGCGCCGTGGGAGCGGTGAAGACGTTGTCGAGAGCGAAATCCGGCAGGCCGCGGTCACGATAGACCCAGTCGTCGAAGAACCACTGGAGGTTGCGGCGCTGACCGGCGTTTTCGAGCAGGCGCTCGAAGTACTGCGGGGTGGTGTCTGCGTCGGGATTGTAGGCGCGCAGAGCGGCTGAAAGCGTTTCGTCGGTGACCAGCGAACGCAGCATCCAGAGCACGTAAGCAGCTTTTGTGCGGTAGTAGACAGGCGAGATGGCGGTGAGGAGCGGCTGTCCGTCGCTCTCCCCTGGGCTTGCCGGCTCGGCAAGAGCCAGCGCCTGGCGAGAGTCGGCGAGCATGGCGAGCGCCTGTTCGCGGCCACGCTCTTTCTCCATCCAAAGTGTGCCCATGAAGTGAGCGACGCCTTCGGAGAGCCAGGCGCGGCGGGACATGACCCATGCGTGGGTAAGCGCATGAGCGAGAACGTTGTTGAGCGCGTCGGCGGAAGCGGCCCGCACAGGGGTGGCGAGCATCGCTCCGGCTTCAAAAGGAATATCGTACGCTTCGGGCAGTTCGAGGATGGTGAGCTGGGCGTGCGGCGTCTTGCCGAGCCATCCCTGAAGAAACGGAAGTACGGCAGCAGCGGCCTCGGACCAGTCCTCTACATTCGGCTCCGAGGCCGGGGTGGACCAGAGAGTGGTCGCGGGCAGCTTGTGCGCGGTGCGCGCGGCGACAAAGAGATTCAGAGTCTCAAAGCCAAGCGTCGCACTGTCGAGCCGTCCGATGGCAAGGCTGGGAATGGTGGGATCGGAGGACTGGGTGACGGAGAGCGAAATCGGCAGGCCATCGACGAGGGCGATGTCGGGCGACTGACCGGCGGCGGCTTCCGCAGCAGTGGTTTCGATGGTGAGGGAAAGACGCAGATGCGCGCCGGAGATCCCGAGCTTATGGCGGCCAATCTCGTCGAAGACGCGTGCGCCGTCGCCGAGAATAGCCGGAGCTGAAGAGACCGGATACCAGACAACATTGCCGAAGCCGCGCAGCCCGGTGAAGCCGCTTGCGATACGATCCCAGTCCGAAGATTGAGCGACGTTATCCGGCGTGCCGATGGCGAGCAAGCGGCGTGCGGTCTGCTCGATGCGTCCGGCGTAAGTGACGTCGAGTTGAAGCGAAGCGCCTGGCGCAAGCGGCTGGGCCAGCGGGATGGTGGCTTCGTTGAGCTGGCCCGTGTGGTCGGTGTCGGAGTTGAGCAGCGACTGCGTGAAGGCAACGTCGCGGTCGGCAATACGAATCTGCTGCCAGGCAAGCGTGGAAGAAAGCTGTAAAGGCAGGTGAGCGAGCGGCGCGGAACCAGAGTTGCGGACGGTAACGAGCGCACGAACGGCAAGATAATGCTGCGCGGGACGCAGGTGCACGTCGAGATCGAAGGACGAGTATGCGACGGAGTTGCGCTCGGCGTCTGTGGCGGCGGGCGGCAGCGACGAAGCTGTGCGGGAGGTGGGTAGCGCAGCACCCTCGCCGGTGGTGACGGTTTCGCCATCATCGTTGAGCGTGCGCGAGAAGAGAACTTTGCCGCCGGGCGTGGAAGCCGCCGGTTGCGGAGATGGGTGCGTGCCGCTGGCTGGAGTTTGCACAGCGGACGACTGCGCCAGAGCAACCTGCACCAGGCATGCGCCGCCGAGCACCAGCGCAACTCGGAAGAGACGCCGGCAGCTCATGAACCGAGACCTTTCTGCTTTTTCCCGCGCTTCCCTGCCCCGGAGTCTGAACCGGCGCCGGTGCGCTGCGGATCACGCTCCGCGGCGCGACGCTGGCGGGCAGCCTCGAACAAGACGACAGAGGCCGCGGCCGAGACGTTGAGCGAACTGACGCCGCCGGCCATGGGAATGCGTAGCAGATGGTCGCAGCTGCGGCGAACAAGATCATGCAGGCCGTCGCCTTCGCTGCCCATCACGAGAACGCAGTCGCCAGTGAAATCGAACCGGTCGTAGTCGGTCGTGCCGCGCTCGTCAAGCCCGATGACCCAAAGATTACGGCGCTTGAGTTCTTCCAGTGCGCGGACCAGGTTGACGACGCGGGCGATGCGCAGATGCTCCTGAGCACCGGCGGCAGCCTTGGCGGCCACGGCGCTCAGCGGCGCGGCGCGGCGCTCGGTCATGACGACGGCGTCTGCTCCGGCTCCGTCGGCGGAGCGCAGCAAAGCGCCCAGATTCTGCGGATCCTCTACGCCATCGAGCGCAAGTACGAGACGCGGGGAGCCGGTCGGCTCAGCGATATCCTCGATGCTGAGGAACTCCTGAGCACGCACCAGCGCGACGACACCCTGATGAGCCGGGGTGCGAGCGATGTCGTTGAGCGATTCGCGCGGCTCGGTGCGGACGCGGATTTTGAGCGCGCGGCAGAGGTTCACGATGGCTTCCAGGCGCTCGTCGCGGCGCTCGCGGGCGACAAGGACGTGATCAAAACGCCGACGTCCTGCCTTCAAAGCTTCTTCCACCGGATGAATGCCGTACAGAATCTGCATACTTTCAGTGTAACGGGTTGTTTATCGGACATTTCGGAACCAGGAAAAGCACAACAGTTGCCTCGTTATCGGACGCAAGCGAACCAAAAGCACAATCCGGTGCGGAGGCAACTGCCGGGAAACAAAGAACTCTTTGTGGCCATTCCGGTGACGGCTTGAAATCGGCTCAGAAAAAAGCAAAAAAACTTCGTCCCGGGAACCCGGTTAAGCGTCTAAACGTTTAGTATGGGTATGTTCGCCTCGATTCTTGCCACGCGCCCGATCAACGCCGCCCAGACAGCGGAGCGGGAGCTTGTCCGCCAGGAGAACATGGCGATTGCGGCGGGCCTGCGTCGGCAGGATCCTGGACTGCTGGACCAGTTGATCGTTCGTTATCAGCATCGGCTGATGCGCTATCTGCTGTATCTGACCGGCAACCGTGAAGAATCCGAAGACCTGTTTCAGGAGGTCTGGATGCGGGTGCTGGTGCGCGGCGGACAATATGACGCCAAGGCGCGCTTCGACACCTGGATGCTGACGATTGCTCGCAACCTGGTGATCGACCAGCGGCGCAAGCGGACGGTACAGAGCTTGGATGAGATCATCGAAAACGCACACAACGATGAGAATTCGGCGGAGTTCGAGCTGACGGCGGACGGGCCCTCACCGTTCGAGGAGTGCGCTGGAATAGAGGATCGCAGAAGGCTGGCGGAGACGTTGATGACGCTGGAGCCAATCTATCGCGAGGTACTGGTGTTGCGCTTTCACGAGGAACTTTCGCTGGAAGAGATTGCAAAAGTGACACAAGCGCCACTTTCCACGATAAAATCTCGTCTGTATCGCGGGCTGGCGCTGATGAAACCAGCAATGGCGCGAGCGTAGCCGGACATCGGGGCCGATGCGCCGCACCGAAGATTTCCGCACCGCGCCTGGACGCCAGCAGGGGAGTATCTTTGACGCCTGTCAGCCGAGACAGCGAGCATGACCGTTCTGCGGAGGATATCTCCGGGACCCCATCGCGCGCCTCGGGAGATGCCCGGGATCTGCTGACGGCACTTGCCGGGCTGGATGCCGACCAGGGGCAGCGCACGGCGGAACGAACGCGGCGGGTCGTGACCAGCTCGGCGGGAAACCTGCGAGAACAGCGTGCCGTGAGTGGCAGAAGCAGAAATCTGGCGATCGCCGGAGCTGTTCTGGTGCTGCTGCTGATTACGCCGCTGATCTGGTCCACAGTGGACAGCCTGGTGGGAGACCAGCACCTGACCGACACGACCAGCCAGTTGAGTTTGCTGGGCCTGCTGGTCGGCTCCACCATCTTCGGAGCGATGCTGGTGGCTGGCTGGTGGAGAAATCGGCGATAAAGATCGGGCCGAGCGCAACCTTCCAGAGCAAAATTCCGTCTGAAGAACTGTGGCAGGAGATGCGGATTCGCGATATCCTTCTGCAACGGCGGAGGAAGGCTGTCGCTGGAGTTGAACCTGATGCGTCCTGTATCCTCGATCCCGTTTGAAGATGAAGCAAAGCTGATCCCGGTCTGGTCGATGATCGCTGCGGGTGTAGCGTTTTTGCTGGTCGAGTACTATTTCTGGTTCGTTCTGCCGGCGCACCGGCACCATCCTGGACCGCCGATGGCTCTGCGCACCTACTTCAATTTGTCCTGGGGACTGCTGGCGGCGGTCTACTGCCTGATGCTGGGCTACGTCAAAGAGGATGCGCCACGACGTTCGATGAGCGCGCAGTTCTGGATGCTGGTGTGCCTGGTACTGCCCGGCGGAATCGGCGCGGTGATCTACTTCCTGCTGCGGCTTCCGCTCACTTCACAGTGTCCGGCTTGCGGAACTCATATTCAAAACGATTTTCATTTCTGTCCGCAGTGCGCCTGGCAGGTGACGGCAAGCTGCGGCAATTGCCACAGGACCGTGCTCGCGACAGACCAGTTCTGCACGCGATGCGGTCATGAACTGGCGCACGACCATATGCCGGCGCGTCTGCGCATGGTGGCTGACTGAAGGACGGCGCGATGCTCGTTCAGCGGCGGCTTCTGCCGCGGAGATGGATGACAGTCCCGAAGGGTGGGCAGACAGGCACGTCTGCAGTTCCTCGACACCATATCTGTGCATCCCGAACAAATTGTTTCGAATCAGATAAGTCATGGCCACCCCTCTGACCGGATCGATCTCAGACTCCAGCGCAGGTTCCGGCGCAGCTTCGGCTCCGCTGCGCGCGCTGATCATCGACGACGAAAAACTGGCGCGCGAGGAGCTGCGTTTTCTGCTGGAGTCCTCCGGAAGCGTGCAGGTGGTGGATGAAGCGAAGAACGGCATCGAGGCACTGGACAAAATTGTCCGGCACCAGCCGGATGTAATTTTTCTGGACGTGCAGATGCCCGGGCTGGATGGATTTGCACTGATCCGGCACCTGATGGACCACAAACTGACGCCGCGATTGCCACAGGTCATCTTTGCCACGGCCTTCGATCAGTATGCGGTGCGCGCCTTCGACGTGAACGCGGTGGACTATCTGTTGAAGCCCTTTGACCCGCAGCGGATTGCACAGGCGATCGAGAAAACTCGCTCGCGACTGGCGGAGATACGCGGCGACGAACGCCCGCGCGAAGCCGAGATGGCCGCGCTGCTGGATATGCTGGAGCGACACCGCTCCGCCGCGCCGCAGAAGACCAGCAAGCTGATTGTGCAGGTGCAGAATCGGCTGCTGCTGGCAGACCAGTCGGAGATCTGTTTTGCGGCCATCGAGGACGGCGAGATTCGCGTGGTCACGCCAACGCTGGAAGGCCAGTCGAAGTGTAGGACTCTGGAAGAGTTGCTGGAGCTGCTGGACCCGCAGATGTTCTGGCGCGCGCATCGGGGATTTGTGGTAAATATCAACCACATTCGCGAAGTGGTGCCGTGGTTCAAGTCCAGCTATCAGCTCCGCATGAACGACCGCGCGCGGACGGAGATTCCGGTAAGCCGGGCGCAGACACGCCGACTCCGCGAGCTTTTCCGCATCTGAATGAAAATAGACGAAGATTCTCCCCGCTGTCGGCGCTGCGCCATCGGAGCAGATACTGTCCAAGCGGGTACTGACCTGCGTGCAGGCCGAAGATCAGCTATGCTTCAGAGAGTGAGGCCAGAACGCCATGAAGCTGCTGGATTTTCTTGCAGGCGGATTTATCGATACCTTCGGCATTACGCGGCCGGACTCGGGAGAAAAACAGCGCGCGACGCGCCTAATCCTACTGATGATTGTCGGCGTGGTGGTGTTTGTGGCGGCGGCCTTCGGCGTAGTGGTGATGATCATCAGCAGGTAGGCGCTGAGACGCTGGTCGCTGAGTTCGTGGCCGACGCTGTGAGTCCCGTGGATGCGGCCTGTTCGTGCGCGTGGTAGCTGGAGCGAACGAGCGGCCCGGACTCAACGTGGCGAAAGCCCATCTTCATGGCTTCCACTTTGAGTTCGGCGAACTCGATCGGCGTGTAAAGGCGTGTCATCGGGAGATGGTCGCGCGACGGGCGCAGATACTGGCCGATGGTAAGAATGTCGCAGCCGACTGAGGCAAGATCGCGGAAGACCTGGAGCAGTTCGTCGGTCTGTTCGCCAAGACCAACCATGACGCCGGATTTCGTGACACCTGCGGGGTTCAACTGCTTCGCGTATTCGAGCAGTCGCAGCGTGCGCTCGTAGCGTGCGCCGGAGCGGACCACGCGGTAGAGCCGGGGAACGGACTCGGTGTTGTGGTTGAGCACCTCCGGCCGCGCCTCAACGACGACACCGATGGCCTCTTCACTGCCCTGAAAATCGGGAATCAGAACCTCGACCTGGCAGGCGGGCGCGACGCGACGAATCTCCGCAATGACCTGAGCAAAGGCGCGTGCGCCGCCGTACAGATCGTCGTCGCGGTTGACGCTGGTGATGACGGCGTGACGCAGGCCAAGTTGGGCGACGGCCTCAGCTACGCGGCGCGGCTCGTCGAAGTCAATCGGATCGGGTCGGCCCTTCGGCACGGCGCAAAAACCGCAGCGGCGTGTGCACAGATTGCCGAGCATCATGAACGTCGCTGTCTCGTGCTGCCAACACTCGCCGATGTTGGGGCAGTGAGCGCTTTCGCAGACGGTGTGGAGGTCAAGGGAACGGGCCAGGCGCTTGAGGCTGTGATAGTTCTCGCCCATGGGAGCAGGCGCACGCAGCCACTCCGGTTTGGGAGCAGCCGCGCGGCGCATAGGCTCGATCTGAACCAGTTCCATGACTCTATTCTAGCTGTTACCACGGCTTAGAACGGGCGGCGATTACTTGCCGTCGAAGCCGGCGGGGATGACTGCGGGCAGCGTCGCAGGCGTACTCATGCCCTTGACGTAATGCGTGTACCAGGCAAGCCAGCGCTTATAACGATCGACGATGAAGCTAGGCCGCGTAAATCCGTGGAATTGATCGGGATAAACGACCAGTTCGGTGGGAATGTGCAGCTCCTGAAGGGTCTGGTACATCTGTTCGCCGCCGACGAGCGGAACATTGAAGTCGCGCGTGCCGCCCATATACATGGTCGGGGTGTGAATGCGTTTGTCGGCTTCAAGCAGCGGATAACTGAGTTTGATGTAGAGGTCGCGGGCCTTCCATGGGTCGCCCAGTTCGTAGTGATACTGGAGGATGTACTCATCCACTCCGAAGAAGGAGAATGGCATGGCCATGCCGGCTCCGCTGATGGCGGCCTTGAAGCGGTCGGTCGAGGCCGAAGTGTAGTCGGTCAGGATGCCGCCGTAGCTCCAGCCGCCGATGCCGAGATGGTCCGGATCGGCAACGCCGCTGGCGACGGCCTGATCGACGGCTCCGAGCAGGTCGACAACCTCCAGATGGCCCCAGTCACCTGCAATGGCCTTGGCGTAATCCTGGCCGCGTCCGGCGCTGCCGCGATAGTTGACGTTCAACTCGGCGAAGCCGTTGGCGGCAAACCACTGGCGCATGAAATCGAAGGCGTGCTGATCCTGCCCGTTGGGTCCGCCGTGAATGAACAGGATGGTGGGCACCTTCTGGCCGCTGTGCCAGCCCAGGGGTTTGGTGATCAGGCCATGTACCTCAGTACCGTCCTTGCTGCGGGAGGTTTGGTCGTCCGTGGGTGCAAGCTGCAGCTCGGCCATCAGGCTGTCATTGACGTGGGTGAGCTGTCGCAGACTGAAACCTTGCGTGTCGGAGCCTTTCAGCGCGAAGAGTTCGCCCGGATGTGCATCGTCGCTGTGGAGAACCACAATCTTGCCGACCTTGCAGGCCATGCTCGAGGTGACGCTTTCGCCGGAGATCAGCCGACGGGCGCCAGGACCGTCAGGATCGACGATGGCCGGATACTCGGAGCGATCGTCAGTGATGAGGTAGAGCAATTGGCCGTTGGGCAGATAGCAGGGCTGGCGCGCGGCGCGGTCGAGCTTTGCCGCAGGATACGTGACTTTGCCGTCCAGGGTGACGACTGCCGGACGGGCCTGGCTGTAAAGCGCGAGGCGCGGCTCAGCGCCTTGGGTATACGCGATGGATTTGCCGTCCGGCGACCAGGCAAGACCGCCGTGGCCGCCATCTGGGCCGGTCCATGTGGTCAGCTTTCTGGCAATCGAGCCGGATTTGGCAGCAACGACAAAAACGTCCGTGTTGTAGCTGCGGTCCGGATCGGGACCGTGATTGCTGGTGAAGGCGATCCTCGATCCGTCGGGCGACCAGGAAGCTCCACGCTCATCGACACCGTGGTCTGTGGTGAGTTTGGCGACTTTGCCGGTGGCCAGATCGTCGAGGTAGAGCGCCTGATGCTCGTCATCGCGCAGGTAGCCCTCCACATCCTCCTTGAAGTGGTAGCGATCGATGACGATGGGCAGCGGCTTTTCCTGCTTTTCGTCTTTGGCGTCCGGGCGATCCTTCGGTTCCAGCGTGAGCAGCAGGCGCTTCGAATCCGGCGACCACTCATAGCTGTCCAGTTGCTGATCGGTGATGGCGGTCAACTGCTCCGGCTCCCCGCCCATCCGGTTCATGACCCAGACTTGCGCACCTTTAGTTTTTCCTGGGCGCGAGGAGAGGAAGCTGATGTATTTTCCATCCGGACTGAAGGCAGGATGCCCGGCCTGCAGCAGGCCGGAGGTGAGCTGGACAGCCTCGCCGCCGGACCATGGCACCATCCACAGCTCAGTGTGGTTTTTATCCTCTTTGAGGTCCATGCGGCTGACCGAGTAGAGCACCCATTTGCCGTCCGGCGAGATCACCGGATTGCTCACGCGGCCGATGCGAGCCAAATCGTCCAGCGTGATCGGACGCGGCGTTGCAGCAGAGGCGCCCAGCACAGGAAGAACCAGGCAAGCGGCACAGGCAAGCGGCAGCAAACCGCCGCACAGAAGCAGACGAAAACCACGAGGCGCAAACATGGGGCAAGCCTACACCGGTGCTGACAATTTGCAAACGGGAAAATCACCGCGAAAGACTGGCACGGGCGTGGATAACGTAGACTACAAAGAGAAAGGCAGGTCGTTTTGCGTCTGATCTCATCTCGTCTCCTATCATCTCGCCTCGCATTCCTTGCGGTGGCCGCACTGGCCGTGGCGTCGGCTGGCTGCAAGGCTCAGAAGCCGACAGCAACAGACAGCACCATTCAGGATCCGGCGTTGGCGCGAAGCATTGAAGTGATGGTGCGCTCGCAGTTCAGCGTGCCGCCGGACTACGACGTAACCCTGGGACCGCGTACGCCGAGCAACCTGCCCGGATATGACACGCTGACGGTGACGCTGGGGCGCAACGGGCGGACGACTTCGACCAATTTCCTGATCTCCAAAGACAACAAGACCCTGGCCCGGCTGGAAACCTTTGATCTGGCCGGGATGCCGACACGGAATATCCCGATCGCCAATCGTCCGATTCGCGGCAATCCGGACGCGAAGGTGACGGTGATCAGCTTCGACGACCTGGAGTGCCCGTTCTGCGCGGCGATGCATCAGGAACTCTTTCCGGCGACGATGAATCGCTATCAGGGGTTGGTGCGCTTCGTCTACAAGGACGATCCGCTGGTGGAGATTCATCCATGGGCGATGCATGCGGCAGTGGACGCCAACTGCATTGCGGCGCAGAACGGCAAAGCCTACTGGAGCTATGTGGATTATCTGCACGCACACGGAGACGAAGTGACAGGAACCGAGCACAATCTCCAGAAGAGTTACGCGACTCTGGACCAGATCGCCAACGAACAGGTCAAGCCGTTTGGACTGGACCAGACAAAGCTCGATGCCTGCGTGGCGAAACAGGACGAGACAACGATTCGCGAGTCGATGCACGAAGCCGACGCGCTTGGCGTGGATGGAACGCCATCGCTGTTCATCGACGGCGAACACATCAACGGTGCGGTTCCTGTGCAGCAGGTGTGGGTGGTGATCGACCGGGCGCTTCGCGCGGCTGGCATCCAGCCGCCGATGCCCCAGAGCCAGTCCGCGCCGGCCTCGCAACCGGCACCCTCCGGGCGGTGAAGTCGCGAACAATGCTGCCCGCAGGTTTATTCTGAGAGACAGGCGTCCGCGGAGCAGTCATCCATCGCGTTCGCAGCCGCTGCGCTAGCAGCCGGGGAGAACAATGTTGTCGGGAACCAATCATCGATCCATCTCGCATCGCGCGCTGACAGTCGCAGCGGCAACCATGGTGTTGGCACTGGCCGGATGCAATCCGACACATTCGCCAGACGTGCTGGCAACAGTGAACGGCAAGCGGATCATGGCTGCGGACGTCGATCGCGTCTACAAACAGACGGTGGGGGATACTTCGCAGACACCGTCCAGCGAACAGACGCAGATCGTTCGGCTGAACATCCTGCACAGCCTGATCGACGACGAGATTCTGCAGCAGCGGGCAGCCAAGCTGAATCTGGTGGCGACCGATGAAGAGGTGAACGCGAAGCTGACCGACTACAAAGCGCCGTACACCGAAGAAGAGTTCAATCGAAAGCTGAAGGAAAAAGGACTGACGCTCGATGAATTCAAGGAAGATATCCGGCGGACGCTCACCCGCAACAAGCTGATCAACAAGGAAATCGAGTCGAAGATCACTATCACCGACTCCGAGATCACCGACTATTACAACCAGCACAAAAGCGAATTCAACCTGATCGAGCCGCAATATCATCTGGCCGAAATCGTGGTGACGAATCAGCCTTCCGGGCAGGTGAATAATCTGCAGAACAGCAAAGCCACCAATGACGCGGATGCGAAGAAAAAAATACAGCTGATTCGCAATCATCTGGACAGCGGCGAAGAGTTCTCCTCTGTGGCGATGAGCTACTCCGAAGACCCGTCCACGAGCAGCAACGGAGGCGATCTGGGATTCATTCTGGAGACCCCGCTGAAGACCGAGCATCCGGATGTCTATGCCGCTGTGAGCAAGCTGAAGGCGGGCGAGACAACCGAGACGCTGCCCATCACTGTGCCCCAGGGCAACAGCAAAAAGGTGGTCGGTTACGCAATCTATCAGTTGATCGAGCGGCGAGCTGCCGGACAAGGCCAGTTGAGCGATCCGCGCGTGCAGCAGAGCATCCGCCAACAGCTACGCGACAGCCATGCGCAGCTTCTCCAACTGGCCTATGACGAAATGCTGCATGACGAAGCCAAGGTCCACAACTATCTGGCCGAAGACATCCTGAAGAAGGGCGTTCAGTAGGTTTTCCAGAAAAAGAAGCCGGCCATAGCAAAACCGATGACGACAACTGCCGCGCGCAGCAGCTTCGGATTGAGTCGTTGCGCGATACGCGAGGACCCATAGCCACCGATGCCGCAGGTGATCATCGCGGCCAGGCAGTAACGCCACTCCACCTTACCGCTGAAGATAAACAACAGGCAGGCGATACCGTTGGCCATCGTCGTCGAGACCACTTTCATGGCGTTCATCTGGTGGATGTCCTCAAAGCCGAAGAGCGACAAAAGCGAGATGATCAGAAACCCCGCTCCGGCTCCGAAATAGCCGATGTAGAAGCAGACAATAGCGGTCATGGCCACCAGCGGCCAGGAACGCTTCCGCGCTTGGGGATGGTGGCTGTGTGCGGCAGCTCGCCGTTGCAGGCGCCGTGTGACCGGACCGCTGAAGGCAAAGATAAGCGCGGCGATCAGCAACAGCCATGGGACCAGCATCATGAAGGTGCTGGCCGGTGTGCGAAGCAGAACAATCGCTCCAACCGTGCCGCCTACGAGGCCGGCAAGCCCCATGAGAACTGCTAGTTGCGGATATCGGCGGACCTCGTTCCAGTAGCCGGCAATCGACATCAACTGGCCCGGCCACAGCGCAACCGTGTTGGTAGCGTTGGCCTGGATCGGTCCGATGCCAACTCCCAAAAGAGCCGGAAAGCTGAGAAACGATCCGCCGCCCGCGACGGCGTTCAATGCTCCGGCCAGAAACGCCGCCACGGCGATCCAGGGAAGCCTCCAATCAACCGCGCGCAGCCCCGTCAGCCAGCCTTCTATGCTCGCAAGCCATATTCCATGCATCAGTCACCATTGTATCCGCAGCTCGAAACCCGCCATGAAGCCACCATGAACATGCACCATGAACTCGCACTCGGAATCCACCCGGTTCAGTTGTCTTTGCTTTTCTGTCTGTCATTCCCGCAGGGAATCTGCTTCTGCTCTTGCGGATTCGAGCGCGAATCCGGGTGTGGGTGATGTGTCCCATATCTCGTTTTGAGACCTGGGTTCTATGCAAGACACCTACAGCGGCCCGTACGCATGCCAGAAAAAATACCCCGCCGTCACAAACCCGATCCCCGCCACTATCCGCCGCATCCACTTCTGGTTCACTCGCTTGCTATAGCGTGCGGCCACATAGCCGCCCACCGCAGCCAGCAACGCCATCTGCAGGTAGTAGCTCCACTGCACCTGGCCCTTGTAGATGAACCACGCCACCGCGATCCCGATCGAAACCGCCGCCGTCACCACCTTCAGCGCATTCATCTCGTGAATGTTCGTCACCCCGCACACCCCCAGCAACGCCATCACCAGAAACCCGCCGCCCGCGCCAAAATAACCCACATAGCAGCTCACCGCCACCATGCCCACAATCAACCAAAAATCCGACAGCGGCGCCTCCGGGCGAGAGTCCTTCCGCGACGCCAGCCAACGTCCCAGCGGCTCGCTCAGCACAAACATCACCGCTGCAAACAACAGCAGCCACGGCAGCAGGTCGAGGAACCGCTTGTTTGGCGTAACCAGCAGCAGCCACGCCCCGGCCAGCCCGCCCACCAGCGACGCCACGCTCAACGGAATCAGTCGCTTCGAATGTACCTTCAGGTCGTCGCGATACGCCGCCACCGAGGTCAACTGGCCCGGCCACAGCGCAACATTGTTCGTCGCCTGCGCCGCAACCGAACCTGCGCCCGAGCCTTTCATCGCCTGCAACAGCGCGGGCAGCGAAAGGAACGAACCGCCCCCGGCAATTGTGTTCAATCCACCTGCCTGCAGCGAAGCCGCTGGTAGCCATAACAGCCGCAAAACATGAAGAAAAGATGAGTCCATGTCCCAATGTAGCGGGATCTTCGTTTACGCGAAACAAAATTCTTCGCCCCTCCCATCGCTTGCGCCGCAATCCCGACTGTTACACTCGCTTCCATGCGGAACGCACATCCAGTCGAGCCGTCATGTCCCACGCCAGGTCGGCGTAAGACAACAGCTCTCGTAGTCGCAATGGTGTTCGTCGCCACGCTGGCCGCAGCCCAGACTCCTCAGCCCGCGCACAAAGCTCAGCGCTCTGCCTCCGACATCCCGCTCCCACCCGGCATTCCGGAAGTTGCCGCACCCGTCCGCATCGCCTACGCCCTGCGCTACCAGGAGATTCGCCTCGGCAACGGTCCGGCCGCCGCGCCGGGCATGTTGCTGACGGTCCAATACACCGGCTGGCTGGCCGCCAATGGAACGGAGTTCGATTCCTCGCGGGATCGCCCCAGTGCGCAGTTTCCGCAGGGCGAGCCGTTCCAGTTCGTACTGGGCGGACATCAGGTCATTCCGGGCTGGGATACCGGGTTGGTGGGCATGCGCATCGGCGGAGTGCGACGGCTGCTCATTCCCTGGCAGCTTGCTTACGGAGATGCAGGCAGCCCGCCCGCGATTCCCCCTCAGGCCGATCTGGTCTTCGACGTGGAACTGCTGGACGCGACCCCGCCAAACCAGAACTACAACGGCAGCGGTTTCGGCAACGGACTCATGAATACCCCGACGAATGCACCGCCAACACCGCCCGAGCCCCAGTCGCCCCCAACTCCCGACGCACCACCTACACCACCCACGCCACCATCCCCATAAAGGCAATTGCATTTTTTGCGATCCGGTTTGGATTCCGCAAACACAACGGCGTTTGAACGCTTGATTCATGGCGCTGTCGAACATAGTCTTGATGGGGCTTTCAACGGTAGTCTGGGCTGGGCTGTCGAGTGTAGTCTTGATTGCGTTGTTCACTTTTTGGGTGACTCCTGGGAATCGGTTCGCGAAGCTCAGAACTCTGCGTCCCTACTGTTGTCGAACAGGATTCGCTGGGTCGCCAAATGGGTTTTATCAGGTTGAAAGAGCGGAACCGCTGCCATGAGGAAAAATTCGAGGATGAAGACATTTGGCTGCTTGCTACGGAGTGTGGATGATTGTGCTGCTTTGGCTCGTTGGACGGCTCTGCTTGCGCTGCTCGCGTTTGCCCTTTGCACCGCGCGCGCGCAAAGTTCTGCTGTCACCGAACCGACAGCAAGCGTAGCTCCACTTATTGGCACCGGCTTTGGTCCCGGAGATGGCGCGAATCTCTTCCCCGGCGCGACGACACCGTTCGGCATGGTGCAACTGAGCCCGGATACGGAAGACCGCGGATTCGGCTACCACTACACGAACACCACCGTGAAGGGTTTCAGCATGAACCACATGAGTGGACCGGGCTGCTCAAACGAAGGCGATGTGTTCTTCACGGCGACCACCGGACCGATCATGACGCAGATGCAGGACTTCCAGTCGCCTTACTCGCACAAGCAGGAATCGGCATCACCTGGCTACTACCAGGTGCGGCTGCTGCAGTGGGATATCAACGCGGAGCTGAGTGCAACTGACCGCACGGGCATTGCTCGCTTCACGTTCCCCGCCGGTAAGGCCGCCAACATTCTTCTTCCGCTGAGCCACACGCTGAATGATGTGAATGCTGCGTCGGTGCACGTGGTGGGTGATCGCAGCGTTGAAGGCTATGTGGAAAACCACGCCTTCTGCGGGAGTAAGGAGACGTACAAGATCTACTTTGTGATGACGTTCAGCCAGCCGTTTGCGAACTTTGGCACATGGACGGGCAACCACTACGGAGGACCGGGAAAGATTGCGGAGAGCAGCCGCGAGGCCGAGCAGACGGGCCACGAAGAGTGGGTGGGAGCCTACGCGAGCTGGCCAGCCGAAGCGCAGGCACGCTCCATTACTGCGAAGATTGGCATCTCGTATGTGGACCAGGTCGGCGCGGAGAAGAATCTGAAGATGGAAGCAGAGTCGAAGGACTTCTCCACGATTCGCAGGGATGCGGAGAAGGCTTGGAACAAAGACCTGGGTGTTATCGACGTGACAGGTGGAACGCCGACGGAGCGCAGGATATTCTATACAGCGCTCTATCATAGCCTGCTGATGCCGACGATCTTTGAAGACTTCGACGGGCGCTATCTGGGATTCGACGGCAAGGTTCACAACATTGAGAGCGGACACCACATCTATGCGAGCTACTCGGGCTGGGATATCTATCGCAGCGAGATGCCTCTACTGGCCATGATCCAGCCGAAGCGCATGGAAGATATGGCGCAGTCGATCGTGCTGATGTATAAGCAGGGCGGCTGGATTGGCCGTTGGCCGCAGTTCAACATCTACACGAACGTGATGGCAGGCAGCCCGCTGACGGTTGGGCTGGCGACGGCATGGCTTGACGGGCTGCATGGCTTCGACATGGACGCCGCATGGGAAGGCATGCTGAAGGATGCCACGCAGGCGCCCCCGAAGGGCAAGCCATATATCGGGCAGGAAGGCATCGACTGGATCAACAAGGTACATTATGTGCCGGACGATAAGGTTGGATATGGTTCGGTGTCGCAGATGCAGGAGGATGCAATTGCATATGTATCGCTCTATCGGGTGGCAAAAGCACTGGGTAAAACCAGCGATGCGAAGATGCTTTACGAGCGCGCGACGTACTATCGCAACCTCTTCGATCCGGCAGACAAGTACTTCCGGCCACGGAATGCAGATGGATCGTGGGTGCCGGACTTCAACCCCTCGCAGGATGGACACGGATTCATTGAAGGCACGGGCTGGCACTACCAGTCATTTGCGCCGGGAGATCTGGGCTGGGTTGTGAAGGCGATGGGCCGCGACCTGTTCAACAAGCGGATGACTGAGTTCTTCAACTATCCGGAGCCGGGCTGGTACGCGCAGTACTACAACCCATACAACGAGACTGACTTGCAGGCGCCGTTCATCTTCAACTTCTCCGGCGAGCCGTGGGAGACTCAGAAGGTTGTTCGCCGCGTGTTGACGGAAAACTACACGGATGCTCCCGACGGCATTCCTGGCAATGACGACTGCGGCGAGATGTCGTCATGGGCGGTGCTGAGCATGATGGGCATCTACAGCGTCGACCCGGCCAGCCTGGCGTATGAGCTTGTCGCGCCATCGTTCCCGAAGGTAACGGTCCATCTGGCCGCGCCGTACACGGGCAAAAGCTTTACGATTGAAGCGCCTGGGGCCACGGCGAACATGCCGTACGTTCAGAGCGTGGAGTTGAACGGTAAGGCGCACACGAAGAACTGGATCTCGTTCAGGTCGATTGCAGACGGAGGCACGCTGAAGGTTGCGGTTGGACCGAAGCCGAATGAGAAGTGGGGCGCGGCTCCGGACGACGCACCTCCTTCGCTGACCGACGAGCAGCCGTAAGAAAAGAAGCGAGCAGATGCCTGCATGACTCTCTTCCGCGTGCCACTCACCCAGAGATTGCATAGGTTATTTACAATGCTTTTGCTTCGCAACATCCGCTTCACAGTTCTCGATCGAATGGGGAACTGCCGATTGACACTTTACAGCTATTCCGTTTCTTATAGATTCGGCAAATAAACACTAATACTATTTTGCGTCATTTTCGTCTAATCGATTATGGAACGAGAAGATGCACGCAAGTTATCCCCGGCCGCGCAGCAAGAACGCCGCAACCAGGTGGTTCGTG
>JAKAXU010000091.1 GCA_021816455.1 Acidobacteriota bacterium | reverse complement strand
CTCAACTGGTCACGTAGACTCAGCAAAGACTACGAACTCCGTCATACTTCAGCCGAAACCATGATCCACATCGCCTTCGCTCATCTGCTCCTGAGACGATCCACTTAGTTTCTGGACAGATTCTTACGGGTTTGGCGCTTCCGCGTTCCTGGCAGGAGCAGCGTTTCCAGCGGGACCAACTACTGTCGTCGGAGCGCTCCAGTTCGTCAGAGAACTGATAAACTTCGCGCCGATGAAGTAGCTCAGGAAGCCCATCGTCATTGCGCCCCACGCATCCATCACGCTGATGCTGATGGGCAGGGAAGGATTCGAAATGCGAGAAGAGATCACCGTGAACGCAGCGCTCAGGATCGCCGTCGCAATCAGCCGGATCAGAAAGCGGCACACTGCGCGCATTCCTTCCGATGTCATCATTTTCTGCATGAAACGTCCCAGCGGGTTCTTTGATTTTTCTTCCGGAGCTACATTGATGAGCGCGGCGTTGAAATCATGGAGAATGCTTCCCGGTTGGCTCGCTTTGCTGAAGATGACGTAGAGCAGCGCCAGCCACCCGCCCAGCACTGAGAAGATCACAATTGATGTCTGATCGATTCCCACCCGGAAGCTGGCCGAGGCGGAAAAATTCCTCACCGGCTGCGAGCAGGCAGGGTTTTCCTCTCGTTTGCTTGAGTCGGTGCACAGCGTAAACGATCCCTGGAGATAATAGTCGTAATTCCCCGGAGAAAAATCCAGCATCCGTTCGACAGGCCCGCCCCATCCCATCTGGCAGGAGCGCATGAAGCTCATGTAGCTGCTTTGTGCCTGCTCGAACTGCTCGGTGGTTTCGTATGCTGAGCGAACGGGTCTGGCATAGCGCGGGGGCTGGGAGAGATTGAACAGCGCTGTCACCGAATCCTGCGGCTGCAGCGTCACCGTCGGCGTAAGCGACGAGTTCAGATTCGCTTGCGGAATATCCACGACACACTTGGAGGCTTTGCCGCCCACGATCGCCGGCGTCGTCAGCAGGAGCGTTGAAGTGTAAATCGTCACCGGAACGTAGGAGATGTTCTGGATCGTCGCCGCCATATTCGATGTTGAGCCGATCTTGAGCGGAGTTTCCGATGGGGTCAGCGTGATCTTCAGCGGCACCGCAGTGGTGGTCTCGCTGCCACTCAAATGCGGTGCGCTGTTGACCGTCGTCATCGTGTTCTGCGCCGTATTCTCCGCTGCCTGGATGGCTTCGGCAGCGGGCTTTGTCGGTTGATGAGACGCCACGGAAGGGGTTGATCCGGCGGTCGCTGTATTCTTCGTCGGAGCTTGCGCACCGCCGCATCCACAAGCCAGAAGCGCGGCAACCACCGCCCATCGTGCCCTTCGATTCCTCACTCCAGGGCCATCCGTCGCGCAAAGCATTTTCCGAAGCCATCTCATCGGAGCAACCTCCGCTTCCGGCCAATCCTGTCGACCGAAAGCCTGCTTTCTTGGTGCCGAAAATCTCTGTCCGGAAAGTTCAGTCCATGCTACATCCCTTTTTGCCTTTCTCCAACAAAATTCGGTGTTTGTCGCGAGACCCAGGAGCAGCCGACTCCTCCGTCAAACCTGATATGTTCTTAGAGGACCATGAACTCACAGCAGGAACCCGGATCATGTGGAAGCGCTGGCGCACCCGAATCATGCTCTTTCTGGCCGTTCTCGGTCCTGGCTTCATCACGGCCAATGTAGACAACGACTCCGGCGGCATCCTCACCTACTCCCAGGCAGGCGCGCAGTATGGCCACGCTCTGCTCTGGACCATGATTCCCATCACTCTGGCGCTTATTGTGGTGCAGGAGATGTGCGCACGCATGGGTGTCGTCACCGGTAAGGGACTCAGCGACCTTATCCGGGAAGAGTTCGGCCTGCGCATCACGGTCATCGTCATGCTGCTGCTGGTCGTTGTCAACTACACGAATGTAGTCACAGAATTTATAGGCATCACGGGCAGCCTGCATCTCTTCCACCTCTCCAAATTTGTCTCTGTGCCCGCCTGCGCTCTTCTGGTCTGGTTTCTTGTCGTGCGTGGAGACTACCATCGCGTTGAAAAAATCTTCCTCATCGCCTCCGTCGTCTATATCGCCTACATCTTCGCCGGCGTGCTTTCCCAGCCAAGCTGGCATGACGCGCTAGTCGCCACCGTGCGCCTGCCTCATCGCTCCGTCTGGAGCAATCGTGCCTACATCTACATGGCCATCGGTGTCGTGGGCACCACCATCGCGCCCTGGATGCAGTTCTACCTGCAATCGTCCATCGTGGAAAAAGGTATCCGCGTGCGTGACTACGCCGCGTCGAGACTCGATGTCATCGTTGGCAGCATCTTCACCGATGTCGTCGCCTGGTTCATCATTGTGGCCTGTGCCGCCACGCTTTATGTGCACGGAATGGGTGCAATCCAGGTCGCCTCGGACGCTGCCGAGGCGATGCGTCCGCTGGCAGGCGACTACGCTTTCCTGCTCTTCGCCTTCGGCCTCTTTAATGCTTCTCTCTTTGCCGCCTCGATTCTTCCGCTTTCTACCGCGTACACCGTCTGCGAGGGGCTGGGTCTGGAGTCCGGCGTAGACAAGAGCTTCCGCGAGGCTCCGTTTTTCTACTGGCTCTACACGCTGCTCATCGGCGGGGGAGCAATCACCGTGCTCTTTCTGCCCGATGCACAACTGGTCAACGTCGCCATTCTCTCGCAGGTGCTTAACGGAGTCCTGTTACCGGTGGTCATCATCCTGATGCTGGTGCTCATCAACCGTAAGGACATCATGGGATCTCACGTCAACTCGCGGCTCTTCAATGTCATCGCCTGGGCAACCAGCATCATTGTCATCGGACTGAATGTCGCGCTGATCTTCGCGCATCCTTGAATGCGCTCATCCCGGAATGCATCCTGCGAGCCACGATCCGTCGCGCCACTGCCGGAGTGGGAACCTCCTCTTGAGTCGCCGCCCTTTACAGCGTTTTCGCTGATGGTCTATCCAGGCCGGTAATGGTGAGTGTGGCTTTTCCTTGGGGAAAAGCCACGCCGAGAGCGTCTCAGTTGTAAGCAGTGTGAGCGAAAACGCTTTAAAGCAGTTTGCCAGCCGCCAGGTCCGCAATGAGTCCCCGATCCGCCGCCAGAAAATCGTATCCGGGAAGTTCTTCAAGCGGCACCCACCGCACATCATGGAAGATGTGCTCGCCGATCTCGCCTGCGAATCGATGCACGGCAAAGAACTGCAAATCGACCGCGCCACCGTGGCGATAGTTGTGTCGGATGCGCGTCACCAGCGGTCCGATTTCGGCCTCGATGCCCAGTTCTTCCGCCAGTTCGCGCCTCAGAGCCTGCTCCGCGCTTTCGCCTGCTTCGATCTTGCCGCCGGGGAACTCCCATTGCAGCGCCATCGGCTGGTCCGGTCGGCGCTGGCAGATCAACACCGTTTTTCCGCGAAGCATGAGGGCCGCAGCTACCAGGCGCACCGTGCCACTCTTCGCGTTGCCTGCCTTGCTGTCTCCGGCTATCTCGTTGGTCTCTTTCTGTGTCACAGCAACAGTGTAGCGTCTCTCTCGTTACCGCTGAACACACACTTTCGTCTCATCTACAGCTCGAGTATCGGCTTATGCATCCATCGATATATTCCCGGGCGCGTGTATGGATGCTTGCATTACGATATCCGCGCTTTCCGCCGCCCCGGCTGGCCGGAAGATGCGCCAGCCGCGCAGCGCGCAGAGCGTGCTCAACCCGGAGGACGGGTTGACCGGGACCGGCAGCCGCGCCATCTCCAGCATCGCTCGATCATGCACGGAATTGCCGAAGACCGCGTCAGGAGCGTCGATGCCGCAGCGCCGCAGCACCGCCGCCTTCGCTTCGCCGGTCGGCACATCCAGCAGATCCCCGGTCAGCCGTTCGTCCGCCACCCGTACCGAAGCGGCCAAAACCTTTTCCGCAGGAATTCCCCACGGTACCAGGCCCGCCTCAATCACCCACCGATTGGTCGAACTCACCGCCCAAAGATCGGCGCCGCGCTTGAGCAAACCTGCGACAATCCTTTCCAGCTCCGGAAAATGTTGCCCGCGCACGTGGGTGCGCACAAAGACGTCAGCCGCTCGTCGAATCTCTTCTTCGCGCAAGCCGGCATAAACCTGAACCATCTCGCCGCAGATTTGCTTTTCGCTCACATCGCCCGCTTCGTAGGCTCTGTGTCGCGCATCCATCCATTCACTGGCCTCACGCGAGATCAACCCCTGCTCCATCGACCACAGCATGAATCCGCATCCGGAATCTCCGCGCCACAGTGTCCCATCACAGTCGAAAACCGCAGTGCGGATATTCTCCGACTCCAGTCGATCGGTCAGTTCCTCGGCAGTCCATTCCGTCACCATCGTTTCCATTGCGCCCCCCGTGCGAAATTTCTCCGCACACCTGCATCCACCACACGTGTTTTCCGTATTCTAGGCTCTTCACTTCGCTGGACTGTGAAAGAGGGGGCAAATTTTTCCATACAGTCGCAATGCCGACCGCCTCCCCACCCCGTTCACTCTACCCCCGTCCACTCTCTGTATTGCTCCGGCGAACCCCATGGTTGACGTGTCCGGGGTTTGCGCAGGTAGGCTACTTTGCCAGTTTTGCGGCGTAGGCGGCCGGGGTGAGTTCGGCCAGTGATTGGATGGAGCGGTCGGCCAGG
>JAKAXU010000008.1 GCA_021816455.1 Acidobacteriota bacterium | reverse complement strand
ATGCCGCAACCTCAGCAGAGCTGCGCCGCCGACGCTTAACTGGAAAAGTGCTGACTGACTCTTTCATACCTCCAGTCAATCACCTATACGTTCCTCAGAAAATAATGGCCTTGCCCGGAGCAATACTGATCAGGAACCTACTCCAGAGCAGCGGGGATCAGCCGCTTTGCGCGTCAGGCAGACGTGATGAGCTATCTGCTATTTTGGACAGCAATGGAGCCACCCACTCTTTTCTATCGACTCAGACCTGTGCCACCCGCCCCAAAGACTTGCCGATACGAACCGGCCCCGTGAAGAGCAGCCTTGAAGAGCGACCTGAATGAGCAACCTGAATGACTGACTTGACGATCTTGTACCCCTTGAAGCATTGCGGCGCCAACAACCTTAGCTTCGATCACATGTGCGTCGTGTAATCTCCACATTCAGGATCAAGCAAGCGGGGGCCCGGACCCTGTTCTGACAGCTTGTCCCACGGATTGCGCAGCGGGCAAACGCCCAGTGTCAGGCAGCCGCACCCGATGCACCTGTCGAGTTGATCACGAAGCCGGATCAGGCGCCCGATACGATCATTCAATTCTTCCTTCCACAACTTCGACAGCTTTCCCCAGTCGTCTGCGGTGGGTGTGCGCTTGTTCGGCAGCGCCTCAAGCGCCCTTCGGATTGAAGCTAACGGGATGCCCGACCGCTGAGCGACCTTGATCACGGCCACGCGTCGCAGCACTTCGCGAGCATAGCGGCGCTGATTCCCCTCGTTGCGCCAGCTGCTGATCAATCCCTCTGACTCGTAAAAGTGCAGGGTGGAAACCGCCACTCCGCTGCGCTTGGCAACCTCGCCGACTGAGAGTTCAAGAGAGATACGTTTCGGTTTGAGATTTTCCATAACCCCTCTTGACCTCAAGTTTACTTGAAGTATTACGGTCAGGATAGAGCCCTTCTCATATAGGGTTCGGGAGGAAGCATGAGTGAGCACATTCGAGTCGCGGTGATCTTTGGCAGCACTCGTCCAGGAAGGTTTTGCGACACCGTCGTCCGGTGGGCCGTGGAGCAAATCGCTGCCAGCGGACAATTCCTGCCTGAGGTCATCGACCCTGCTGCGCAGTCCAACGGGATTGAGGGCCGGGCATGGAAGCCTTTGCAGCAGGCGCTGGGGCAGGCAGATGCTTTTGTTGTCGTGACCCCGGAATATAACCATGGCTATCCGGCGCCTCTGAAGGAGTTCATCGATTCGGTCAACGCCGAATGGCAAGCCAAGCCGGTTGCCTTTGTCTCCTATGGCGGAGTCTCCGGCGGATTGCGAGCGGTAGAGCAGTTGCGCCTGGTGTTTGCCGAACTGCATGCTGTAACCATCCGCGATTCCGTCAGCTTCCAGACAGCTTGGGAGCAATTCGACGAGTCAGGCGTGCTTCGGAACCCAGACAGAGCCTGCCGCAATATGGACACTCTCCTTGACCGATTGAAGTGGTGGGCAATCGCGTTGCGCAACGCGCGTTCCACCGCGCCCTATTCTCAACCGGCCTGAGCAGATGGCCCGCTCCTTGATTTCGCGCCTCTCGTGCCCTTCATCCAGATGAAGGCTGTTGGCCCATCCAATAGCCTTTGTCTTTCCATGGCGCGGCGATGCCCATGTGAAACAGCTTGGCGTGGTTGGCTTGGAGACAGACCTCGATGTCGCGCAAAGACTCGCGCCATGTGAGTTGGGAAAAGGCCATGATGCGAAACAGTTCGGCACAGCCCAGGGTGCGCACTCCCGCATCGCTCTTGTGCCGCTCGATGATGCGTCCAAACGTCTTCCACGGTACAAACTCCATCACCTGTGCAAACAGCGTCTTGCCCACGTTCATGCGGCGCTCCCGGTCGTCGAATCCCGAAAGCATCGCAAAGAAGAGCCAGGCAATTCAAATCGTGGACACCGCCAAACCGCTGTAAACCAAACATCGCACAAGGCTTGTCGGACACAAGTTCAAATTAAACCGGACAGCAGTGACCACCTAATATTTTTTATGGATTTGGCCTGCTCGGTAATTTGTACCAGCGATATTTTTGTGTTGCACCGCTGAAGTGATCAGCCTGAAAACTGCAGCGGCCACGCTGGATGTGCGTGGCCGCTTTGGACTACATGAAATTGGTTGCTGATTCAGGACGAGCCATACGGTTACTGGAGGCTGGCCATAGCCTTTTGGAGGGCTTCCTGGGATGGTTTGGTCACCGACTCAGGCAGGGTGCCCAGAGGCTGATCCACGAGATTCAGCTGGTCGATGAAAGTGGGCTTCTCCGGATTGATGTAGAAGACGCCGGTCAGCACTTCTCCGTTTTCGTGGGCTTCCATCAGCGTGCGCACGGAGCCAACCTTGTCGGTGGGGTCGAAGTCTTCGCGCAGCTTGCGCAGGCGCAGGCTCGATCCATCGTGGAGCCGAACATCGATTGTGGTTCCTGCGTCATATTCAACATCGATCTCTTCAAAGCTGGGGACGAAGCCAAGCTCGTTGATCGGTTCGTCGTGCTCCTGCATGAACTTGTAGCTCTTGGTCGAGCCTTCGTGATCGTTGAAGGTGACGCAGGGGCTGATGACATCGAGCATGACGGTACCCTTGTGGGCGATGGCCGCCTTGAGCATGGACAGCAACTGCTTCTTGTCGCCGGAGAAGGAGCGCCCGACGAAGGTGGCGCCAAGCTGGATAGCCATGGCGCAGGTGTCAATGGGCGGCAGATCGTTGATGACGCCGGTCTTCAGCTTCGAGCCAAGGTCGGCCGTTGCGGAGAACTGGCCTTTGGTCAGCCCGTAGACGCCGTTGTCCTCGATGATGTAAATCATCGGCAGATTGCGGCGCATCATGTGGACGAACTGCCCCATGCCGATCGAGGCGGTATCGCCGTCGCCGGAGACACCAAGGGCCATCATCGTGTGGTTGGCCATGACGGCGCCGGTGGCAACCGAGGGCATACGTCCATGCACGCTGTTAAAGCTGTGCGCGCGGCTGAGGAAGTAGGCAGGGCTTTTCGAGGAACAACCGATGCCGGAGAGCTTCATTACCCGCTCCGGCTGGATGCCCATCTCAAAGAGAGCATCGACGATGCGCTCGGAGATGGCGTTATGTCCGCAGCCGGCGCAGAGTGTGGTCTTGCCGCCGCGGTACTCGATGACGGGAAGGCCGATGCGATTGACTTTGGGCGTGGGAGCGCCCGCGGGTGTGGCTGTTGCTGTTGCCATGGCTTAGAGGCCCTCCTTGACGACCAGTTCGTTCAGAATGGATTCGGCGTCGATCGGCAGTCCGTTGAAGTGCAGGATGCTGCGCAGCTTCACGGCCTGATCAGCGGCCAGGTCCAGCTTCAGCAGGCTGGCCAGTTGAGCGTCGCGGTTCTGTTCCACAACGTAGATGCGCTGATGCGAAGCGACGAATTCATGCACGGCATCGTTGAAGGGGTAGGCGCGGACGCGGAGGTAATCCACGTCCAGCTTGTGCTGGCTTTTCAGTTCGTCGAGCGCTTCGTTGACCGCAAAATCGGAGGTTCCGAAGGCGATGACACCAATCTTCGCGCCGGAGTTCCGGTCCAGGACCGGCGCGGGAACCAGCGTCTGCGCAGTCTTGAACTTGCGCGCGAGCCGTTCCATCACCTCGACGTACTCCTCGGGCTTCTCTGTGTAGGCAGCTTTGCTGTTGTGGCCGGAGCCGCGGGTGAAATATGCCGCTTTCGGGTGGTCGGTGCCTGGCAGCGTGCGATAGCCGATACCGTCGCCGTCCACATCCGCGTAACGCGCGAAGCCACCCAGCCGGTTCAAGTCTTCAGCGGTGAGCACTTTGCCGCGGTCCAGCGGCTTGGCCGGGTACTCGAAAGGCTCGGACATCCAGTTGTTCATGCCAAGGTCGAGGTCGGAGAGTACGAAGACCGGCGTCTGGAGCCGCTCGGCGAGGTCAAAGGCGGCATAGCCGAATTCAAAGCACTCTTTGACGGAGCCGGGCAGCAGGACAACGTGCTTGGTATCACCGTGGGAGAGAAAAGCTGTTGAAAGCAGGTCCGCCTGTGAGGTGCGCGTGGGCATTCCTGTGGAGGGTCCGGTGCGCTGAACGTCGAAGATGACGCCGGGAATCTCCGCAAAATATCCGAGGCCACTGAACTCAGCCATCAGCGAGATGCCAGGTCCGGAGGTTGCCGTCATTGAGCGGGCCCCGGCCCAACCAGCACCGAGCACCATGCCAATGGCGGCCAACTCATCCTCGGCCTGAACCACGGCAAAAGTGGCTTTGCCTTCCTGGTTGACCCGAAATTTTTTCAGGTATTCGATCGTCGCTTCGATTGTCGAAGTGGAAGGGGTGATCGGATACCAGGCGACCACGGTGACACCAGCGAAGACAGCGCCGAGCGCGGCGGCGGAGTTGCCGTCGATGATGATCTTTCCGGCAGTGGCGTTCATACGCTCGATGAAAAAGGGATCCTGTTTGGGCAGATGCTCTGCGGCGTAATCGGCTCCCGCGCGCACTGCGCCGAAGTTCAGGTCCATGGCCTTCTGCTTCTTTGCAAACTGCTTGCGCAGGGCCGTCTCCACGCTGGTCATGTCGATCTGGAGCAGATGGGCGACGACGCCGACGTACACCATATTCCTGACCAGCTTGCGCAGCTTGGCTTCAGGGCAGACGGCAGCCGTGATCTTGTCGAAGGGAACCGGGTAGCAGACCACGTCGTCGCGATACTGGCGCAGATTGAGCGCCTCGTCGTAGACCGCCACAGAACCGGGATGCAGGCCGAGGATATCTTCGCGCGCGGTTTCGGCGTTCATTGCGACGAGGATGTCGATTTTTTTATGCCGTGCAACATAGCCGTCTTTGCTGGCGCGGATGGTGTACCAAGTGGGCAGACCGGCGATGTTCGATGGGAAGAGATTCTTGCCGCTCACCGGCACACCCATGTCGAAGATGCTCTTCAGCAGGACGCTGTTTGCCGACTGCGAGCCGGAGCCATTGACGGTTGCCACCTGAATACTGAAATCGTTGACGACGCGCGAGTGCGCATCTATCACTGCTGATTTGCTCTGCTCATGACCCAGAGCAAGGTCTCCTGTCGCCATGTGGCGGGATTCCCTTCGCTTTGAATTTTCCGGGAAAGAATGCCGAAGTTCGTGCAGGATTCCAACGATTCTTTCGCTCCACCCCTGATTATAGCGATTTGCCGTATGGTCGTGCCTGAAGAATGGCCTCGAATTCCCGCATTGCAATAGGGAGAAGGAACAAATCTGCAAACAGACCGGGGCAGAAGGATTTGCGTGGAATGAGGAATTCGCCGATCCGACTGCCGTGGCCCCATAGGAGGCTCTAACTGCGGATCGTCGTTAGCAGCCTTTCGATTTCCGTCCGGGTTGCAGCATCGAGCGGCAGCAGCGGCGAGCGGGGACGGCCGCCGTAGTAGCCGTTCCAATCGCATGCGTACTTGATTCCCGCGACACCCAGGCGATTACCAATCACCGAGACCGCTTCGGCAATCCTCTGTTGCTTTGTAAGGGCGAGTGTCTCGTCATGCTCCTTCCAGGCGGAATAAATCTCCTGGCAGGCCTGGGGTGCGCAGGCGGCAAAAGCCAGGACGGCACCGGAGGCGCCGGCATCGAGAGATTCCTTCAGGTTGCCGACGGATCCTGTCAGCACCTGGAATCCCACCTCGCGCGTTCGCGTCTTGAGCATCGGTGCAACCACGGGCTGCGCCGCAATGGCTACGCCACCCAATAAATCTTCGGGGCGAACAAGACTGTCAGTGCCGGTAGCCATGGGTCGGAGCATGCGCGCGGTGACGGCTTCGAAGATCGTCGTTACGGGCACTGTCCTGCGGGGAGTCAGACGCGTGGACTGAACCAGCGCACGAATGCGCTCAACACTGCCGCTGGAGTCCTTTATGCCCCAGATGTTGGGGTGCGTCGACAACTCGGCAACGACCTCCAGCGGAATTTCAAACTCAGTGAATCGCGGAATTGAGTAAAGCAGCACGGGAAGCGATGAGCGATCCGCGATGGTGCGGAAAAAGTGAAGCTGGGCGGCTGGAGTCAGTTGGGGTCGATAATAGGCCGGGTTGCGGACGAGCACGGCATCGTAGTCCAGCTTTGCCGCGTAGTCGGCGAGTTCCAGCGTGGCTGCCACGCTTTCACGCCCGACTCCGGCGATCAGTACTTTTTCCGGCGCGGCTGTTTCCGCCGCCACACGCAGAGCAATACGCGACTCTTCATCGCTGAGAGCTACGGCCTCACCGGTTGAGCCAAGCACGACCATGCCAGCCAGCAGGGTGCGCGAATAGCGCGCGACATTATGCTCAAGTTTGCGCGGATATAGCCGCTCATCGGAATAAAACGGTGTAGTGACCGCCGCAAAGACACCATCCAGTAACATGCCTTTATTGTAGGCGTTCGCTGGGCCTCACGCCAGATGCGGTTTTCATTCCGAGCCTGTTGGAGGGAGGCGGATTCCAGGCTGGTTACGTTGCGGAGGCGGATCGAAATTCAGGGTTTGTTCGTTCTTTCCACCGATGCATCTATCCCGTACACTCAAGCTCAGAAGTATCTTTGTCCAGTGGCAGCCGGGAGGGTTTTATGTTCGAAGACGATGCGCTTCCGACCATGGGAAGTGTGGACGCAGACCCGGTCGTCGAGGTAGCCCCGGAGGCGATTGCCGATATTCCCAATCAGGCTTTCTGGATATTCGTCCACCTGCTGATCGCGATCGGTTCGTGGATGGGAATGTTTATCCTCATCTCCCTGTTCCATCCCAGTTATGTTCCGGTTCCGATTACGACTGCGCTTTCCTTCAGTCTGCCCTTCATTGTGGGGAATATTTTTACGCGATTCAAGCCGAATGATATGGGGCCTGCACTCTGGCTGGTTGGCATCATCTGGTTTTTGAGCGTGACGCTGTGGGTGCTCGACCTGCCGACGGGGCCGAACTCCTGTTTTCACTGCGACACCTCGCAGAAGCTGCTGCTTACGTTTGTGAGTTTCACTGAGGACAGCGGCCTCATTGATGGCCAGGGACGGCTGGTAGGCACCTGGCCGACGCTTGCCATGGTCGGATACGCACTCGGTTCCCACTTCGCGCTTCGCGGCCGTTCTCGCAGATGGGACAAGGACGACGACGAAGCGTAGGTTTTACAACTCGAAGTTTACGGCACCGAATCGACAGCAAACTGGTAGCTGCCTGCTGCAAGGGTATAGATCGTTTCTCCTGATTCAGCAGCCTTGGATTGAATGCCGCTTCCCTGCAGGCCGGATGCCTCAGTCAGGCTCTTGCCGTTCAGATGATAACGCGATACTTCCGTATCGGTGAGACGTAGCTGGCCGGTGGTGTTGGCCGGCAGCGTAATCTGCCACAATGCTTTGCCTTCGGTTACGGTCCATGCGGAGTGAATCTGACCATAGGGGGAGGCATATCGAAGGTCGATCTTTCCCAGGCGCGCGGAAAAAACCGGGTGCAGGAGAACCGTGTGGAAGCCGGCGTCGAGCGGAGTTGCGTCCACGCCAGCCGCGTAGCGATAGATCCAGTCCGCGACGGCACCGTAAGCGTAATGGTTGTAGCTGTTCATGCTTGGATCGTTCTTCATCTGATCGCCGTTCCATCGCTCCCACATCGTCGTCGCGCCGTGATCGACCAGATAACCCCACGAGGGATATTGCGTGTTCAGAAGCAGGCGGTAGGCAAGGTCTGCGTGGCCATTGTCAGCGAGTACGGCAAGCAGATAGGGAGTGCCGAGGAAGCCGGTTCCCAGCAGATCATGGTTGGCATGAATCTTGGCCACCAGATGATTCGCGACACTGGCTCTCATCGACGTTGGCACCAGATGCATGGCAAGCGTCAGCACATACCCTGTCTGGGTATCCGCACTGTGTGCGACAAGATTTGGATTGTTGACCGCCATGCCCGAGCCATGCGCGCTGGCCCCGGCGACGAAGCCATCCTGGCGCACGAAGGCAGCCTGGTACGCATGCTGTATGTGGTTAAACAATCGTGCGTAGTGTTGCTCATCGGTCGTCTTTCCCAGTGCGTGCGCCATCTGACGCATCAGGGTCACGTCATAGGCCCAGTATGCGGTGGCAATCAGAAGGAATTTTGTCGGGCCCTCCGGCGAAAGCCAGTCGCCGAAGTGAATTCCGGCATTATTTTTCCAAAGGTGGTCGGGATTCGTCCGCTCGATTGCATCCATGTAGCGCGTCATGGCGGCCCAGTTTTGCAGGAGGATTGCCGTATCGCCGGTTTGCAGCCAGGAGGTCCACGGGATGATGACTCCGGCATCGCTCCATCCCGCTCCGGACTGAGAGGAAGTTGTCGTGACGCCGGGTGCGAAGATGCCGTAAAGATCGCCGGCGACATCCGTGTCGACGGCGCTGTCTACCTGTGTTCCGCGTAGGTCGGCGGCGTATTTGCGCGAAAATGCGGCCAGTTGCATGTTGTAACTTGCAGTGCGCCAGAAGACCTGAGCATCGGCAGTCCATCCCAGCCGTTCGTCGCGCTGCGGGCAATCGGTCGGCACACCGACGAAGTTGGATCGCTGTCCCCAGAGGATGTTGCTCCAAAGCTGATTCAGCATGGGGCTGCCTGTCGTCAATTGTGCGGCAAAGGGAGCATCGGTGTGAAAGACGACGCCAGTCACGGCGTCGAGCGGGAGTTCGCGGCTGATGCCCGTCACCTCGATGTAGCGAAAGCCGTGAAAGGTGAATTGCGGCTGGAATTGCTCGGTTCCGCTGCCACTGAGGATGAAGGTGTCTGTCGATTTTGCCGTGCGCATATTTTCCGTGTAGAGCGTTCCATCTGAGTTGACGATTTCTCCGGTGCGCACCTGCACACGGGTTCCGCGCGCTCCGTTGAGCGAAAGCCGCTCGACGCCGGCGAAGTTCTGGCCGAAGTCATAGATGTACACGCCGGGCTTCGGCTCTGTGACAGTCTTTGGGCGCAGCAGGCGATCCACGCGGATGGGCTGGAAGTCCTGCGATTCGATTCGGACGTTGGCAAGCTCCGGACTACGCGTTTCGACCTCGTGCCAGCGAGCACCCTCCGTGAAGCGGGCAGTTTTCCAGCCCTGCATTTCCAGCCGTGCATCCTGCGTTTCGCCGTCGTAAATCTCCGCTTTCAGGATGGGCGACTGCGCAGCCTTCCACTGCGAATCGGTTGCAACCCAGGCATCGCTGCCGTCGGCGTAGACGATATGCAGCATTGCCACGAGCGAAGGCGGCGTCAGACCGTAGACGTTGGGCTGCTGGAACCATTGCAGCGGAGTCGAATACCATCCCGGAGCAAGTTCCGCCGCGAGGACGTTGCCTCCCTGAACTAGGCTTCGAGTGACGTCGTAAGTTTGGTAAACGAGACGCAGGCGATAGTCGGTCCAGCCCGGTGCCAGGATTGCATCGCCGGCGCGATGCCCGTTGACCCATATCTGGTAAGCGCCGAGCGCCGTTACATAGAGCCTCGCCGAGACAATCGGCTGGTGAATTGCGAAGACCCTGCGCAGAGACTTCACGGTCTCCGTCGGCCAGGGCTTGCCGAGTGGCTCGTCGGAAGTTCTGGCCGCGCGGGTCGATGCAAACGGGATCGCGGGCTTCCAATCCGCAGTGTCGGCTCCTTCGCCAGGAGTATTCCAGTCGGTCCCGGGTTTGCTGGAGACCATCCAGTGGCCGTTCTTTCCGGTGGCAAAGCTTGTGATCTGACCGTCTTTTCCGGTGATCAGCAGCGTTGCGCTCATGGGTGTCGGAGCCTCTGCAGCGGATCTTTGATCCAGAAAATGCACCGTTTCGATGGCCACAAGATTCTTGCCATCGCGCATGGATCCGGTTACATCGAAGCGAACATACTTCTTCCATGGAAGCTGGTGCCAGGGCGGCAAGGCCTCACCTGTGGCAATCTGCGTGCCGTTGACCCAGGCAGAGGCGACGTCTTCCCCGGTTACAAACAAGACTGCCTGCCGCACGGGCCGGGCGAAGTCCAATTGCAGCCGATAGTCGAGCGTCTCCCGATCGCTGTTTGTTGGAACCTGTGTCTCCGGAGTGGTTATCCAGTCGGCATCGGCCTGGCGTAGAGCCTGCTCCTCGGCTGTCTGCCAGCCAATCCACTGGGCGTTATGCTCCTGCGCGGCAGTGACTGGCGCTTGCAGGCCAGTCTCCCACCAGGCTGCAGGGCTCGGCGACGCAATTTCCCCGTTCTTATCCCAGAGCGTGACTCGCCACCAGTAGCGCTTCATGGGTTTCAGAGCCGAGCCGGAGTAGACCACGCCGACCGACTGCACACCGACAACGCGGCCAGAGTCCCAGAGATCGGCCTGGCCGGCATTCAGAGCACTTTCACTGCTGGCCACCTGAATTTCATAAGCTGTCTGCCGCGCACCCTGTCGGCCATCCAGCATCTGCCAGGAGAAGCGAGGTGCGGGATCGTCGATTCCAAGCGGCAAGGAGAGATCGTCGACTTTCAGCTGCGTGGCCTGGATGCTGAAGGTGGTCTGCTGTGGAACGGCACTGAGCCGGGCTGTCGTCGCCGTGAGGAAAAGTATGACTCCTGCCGCCAGCGTTGTGAATGCTCTTGTCCCCGTCATCGTTCTCCTGCCTTGTTTGTGTCTGCAATATTCAGATTTGGATCTCAGTCGAAGCGGAGGTCAGGCGTAGCTGGCCATTCCGGACTGTCTGTTTCCGCGCTGTTGTGCAATCCGTTCAATGTACCCCGATTTACGTAGTTCCTGTAATGGGTTTGCTGGGATGCGTCGGGCTTCCCGCCAGGCCATCAGTTCCTGCTTCACGTCGGCAAAAAACGCTTCGCGGAAGAGTTCTTCGGCCGCGACCAGATCGCAGCGATCCTGCAGGAGCTGCAGTTGTTCCCGATCCAACAGAGCGGCCTTCAGCCACAACTCCTGCGCAGTCACCACGGTCTGCACCATCGCTTCCATCTTCGGCTTCAGATTGTGGCTCTGATCCACCATGAAGGCAATCGACGCCAGTTCGTTCGGCGTTGCCTGCTGAATCTCGGCGAAGATGCGGAAGACTTGGTAGGGGTCGATCGATCCGAGCGTGAGATCGTCGTCGGCGTAGCGTCGATCGTTGAAGTGAAAGCCGCCTAGCATGCCGGTATGCAGCAGCCAGGCCACGATCTGCTCGATATTCTGGGCGGCGTAGTGATGCCCAGTGTCCACCAGCACGCGAGCCTGAGGTCCGGCGCTGCGCGCCAGCAGCAGTGCCATTCCCCAGTCGGCGATGTCGGTGTGATAGAAGGCCGGCTCGTAAGGTTTGTATTCGATGAGCAGCCGCTGCTCTGGCGTCATGAGCCTGTGGGTCTCAAAGAGCGCCTCCTGCAGCCAGCCGATTCTGCGCCGGATGGACTGTGTTCCGGGGTAATTCGATCCATCCGGCAGCCATAGGGAGATATCGCGAGAACGCAGTCGCTGCGCGATGCGCACTGAGTCGCTCATGTGGGCAGTCGCCACACGGCGGACCTCTTCCGACGGGTGACAGAGGGAGCCAAACTTGTATTGCTGATCCTGAAAGAGATTCGGGTTGATTGATCCGGGGAGGATGCCTGTTGCGCGGCTCAGTTCTTCAATCTGCGCTGCGTCATCGATGCCTCCTGGAAGATCCCACAAGACGTGCAGGGCCATGGTCGGCGTAGCGCCGGTGAGTCGATGAACCTCTGCGGCATCGGCAAATTTCTCAGCGATGGAAGTTGCCGCGCCAGGCTGGACAAACTTTCCAAAGCGCGTTCCAGTGTTGGCAAATCCCCAGGATGGAATCTCGATTTGAAAGGCATCGAGAACGGCAAACGTGCGTTCGGAGTTTCGTGTGATTTCCCTCATGTATATGCCTCGTCAGTTACGGCTGCGCATTTACCGCCAGCAGATTTCCATATCCCACGATCAACGTGGAGCCAACCAGAATCAGGAGAGTCAAGCCGACCAGCATCTTAGTGCGAACTCCAGCGCCCCGCCATTCATGCAGCGCAATTCCCCACAAGGTGCTGAATACGATGATGCTTGCCATGTGAAGCGTCCAGCTGGAAAATCCATAGCGTTTACCCATCTGCGACTCGCCCATCGTGTAGAAAAAAAACTGCAAATACCATGTGAAGCCTGCGAGCGCAGAAAAGATGTAATTCCATGGAAGAATCCTGTTGTTGCCCGCAGCGGGAGGAATCCGCAGATACTCCGCAAAACTGCGGTGGCGAGTGTGCATGACCAGGCACCATGCCGCGTTTGTTACGAACCCCCCGGCCAGCAGCACGATGAGCACGGGCAGGCCCTGCCACATCGGCGCCGAACCGCGCTGGACGGCAAGCGTCTTCATGGGATCGCCTGCCGCCAACCCAAAGGCAAAACAGGCACTCATAATTCCGCTGAATGTGGCTACGGCCAGTCCGAGCCGCAGATGGAACTCCGGAATTGCGGCCTTCTGCTCTTCGACGGTCAAATCGCGTTCCTTGGAAACACCGGCGGCTCCGGCAATCACAATGCCGAGCGCGCAGACGGCGACCCCCGCCAGAATCACCTGTCCGGAGCGCTGCGTGAGCAAGGTTCCAAACTGTCCGCGCACAAGCGGCGGCACCAGAGTGCCGAAGACCGCCGTATATCCGAGCGCAACGGCCATTCCCAGCCCGAGACCGAGGTAACGCATCGTAAGCCCGAAGGTCAGCCCGCCAAATCCCCACAAAATTCCGAAGCCAAAGACCCAGAGCAACGTAATGGGCTGCGTACCCGCCAGCACGCTGCCAAGATGCGGCGTGAGCGCGGAGGCAATGAGCCACGGCGCAACAATCCAGCTCACCACTCCTCCCACAAGCCAATAGGTCTCCCATGACCAGGCCCTGACCTTGCGAAAAGGCACATAGAAGCTGGCAGATGCTAGTCCGCCAAGCCAGTGGAGGAAGACTCCCAGAATAGGATTGGGTGACAAGGAGCGTTCTCCAAGAAGAAAGAATATCCTTAATGAAACCTATCGAATCGTAGGGCAGAGGAAGCTGCGCTGTCAATTCCCTGCTGAGGCAAGCAGGAAAATCTCTCCGAATTCTCTGCTATTTGCTCCCCCATCCTTGCTGCCAGTCTGCGAAGATGCAAGAAGGAACTGCTTCCTGTGTGGAGGCAACGGAGCAAGCACATTGGCTACTACCAAGATCAAACGACTGTATCTGATTCCGATTCTCTCCAAGGCACTCGATGTTCTGGAGATGCTGGAAGCGCACAACGCCCCTATGACGCTGGAAGATGTTTTTCAGCGCTCCCACATCTCGAAGACCAGTGTCTATCGCATCCTGAAGACGCTGGTGCATCGTGGCTACGTTGCGCACACGGAATCCGGCGAGTACAGGCTGGTGAGTCGTCCTCGACGGCTGCGCTTCGGGCTGGCCGTGCAGAGCGCAGACCTGCCTTTTTCTCAGCAGGTGGCAAGCTCGGTGGAAGCAGCAGCGGCCAGCTCGGGGGTAGAGTTGATTACGCTCGACAATCACTTTGACGCCGAGACGGCTATTCGCAATGCGGAGCGATTCGTAGCTGAAAGCGTCGATCTCGTGCTGGAATTTCAGGCCGAGGAGCATGTCGCGCCGCATGTCGCCTACATCTTCAAAAACGCCGGGATCCCGCTCATTGCGATCGATGTTCCGCACCCTAACGCAACTTACTTCGGTGTAGACAACTTTGAAGTGGGCTTTGAGGCCGGGCTTGTGCTGGGACAGTTTGCCCAGCGTAAATGGAAGAATCGTGCAGACTGGGTTCTCGGGATCGGCTTTGCAGAAGCGGGCAGCTTTGTGCAAAGCCGCATCAATGGAGCGTTTCAGGGGATCCGTGCGAAGCTACCCAGTCTTGCTTTGGATCGCATGCTGACTCTGGAAGGGCGAGGTATGCGCAAGCCGAGCCATGTGGTCGCGGCTGATTTTCTGGCAAAACGACAGAAAGGCGAGCGAATTCTTGTTGCCACCGCAACGGACTCCAGCGCTTTGGGGGTGCTTGATGCTGTGCGCGCTGCAGGCCGTGAATCGGACGTGGCCATCGTTGGGCAGGATTGCATTCCAGAGCTTTTGGATGAGATGCGAAGCGGGAAGAGCGCAATTATCGGTTCGGTCTCTCACGAAGCGGAGACCTATGGGCCGCGCCTGATTCAGCTCGGCATCACAATCGTTCGCGGGAACGCCGTGCCGCCGTATAACTACGTGCGTCACCGTGTGGTCACGCCAGAGACACTGCGCGAAAGTCAGTAAGGACAAAAGCGGGCGAATGCTGGGTTACGATGCCTCCCATTGCGCCTGTCCGCAGAGCTGCACTGCCTGACGAAGCGCGACAGCGCGATCGGCAGCACTGACCCCGGCGGTCAGTTGCAGGGCGAAGTTTCCCAGGGTGGAGGCTTCCACCGCGCCCGCAGTCACGGAGCATCCTGTGGATCTGGCAATCAATTGCAGCAGCAACGCGTTGCGTGCGCCTCCGCCGAGCACTTCGATCCGTGCATATCGTCGTCCGGAAAGCTCTTCCAGTTCACGAATTGCGCGCGCATAACGATGGGCCAGGCTGTTCAGGATCAGCCGCGTGATTACGGCTTCGTCGTCCGGGCTTTCACTCAGCCGGATTCCGGTATCTGCGCGAAGCAGATAGAGAATTTTCTGAGGCATGCCAGACGGTAGCAACAGCTCCGGAGCGTCGACTGGAAAGATCGCCTCGGCAGGCAATCGGACGGCTTCGGCTGCCTTGGCCAGCGCGCCAAACTCAAGCCGCTCCGCAGCGCGGCCTTCGGCCTGCCACTGCTCAACACACTGTTTCAACATCCACATGCCATTGATGTTGGTGTGAAAACAGAATGCACCATCTGCCGCACCCAGATTGGTAAATCCCCGCTGTCGCGCTTCATCCGCCATGACCGGGTGCAACAGTCTGGCTCCGACGATCGACCAGGTGCCGCAGATCAGATAGGCGGAATCGTTGACTTCGCTCTGCATCGCGGCGATTGCCGATGCCGTGTCATGGCATGCCGGAGCGATCAGCATGGTTTCACTCCGTACCGGGGGGTGGCAGATATCCTGTCGCAGTCTGCCTACGATGGTGCCTGGCTTCACGATTTGTGGGGCAGAGACGATTGAGAGATTAGCGCGAGCAAACAAATCGGGCGACCAGTCGCGCGTTGCTGTGTCCACAAGTCCGGTATGCGTGGCGTTCGTAAATTCAGCCACCGGCTCTGCTCCGAGGGAGTGCAGTAGATACTCTGGCAGCAACAGCCAACGTCGTGCTTGGTTGTCTGCCATGTGGTCCGCTACCAGTTGATACAGGGTGTTGATCCGCATGGGCTGGACGCCTGTCCGCTTGAAGATTTCCACCGGAGTGAGCTTTGTATCGAGTGAGTTCTTCGCCGCTACGGTCCGCTCATCGCGATAACAAAAAGGATCCTCTAAGGGCTGTCCCGCTGCGTTCAGACGTACATAATCCACGGCCCATCCATCCACGCCGATGGAACGGATTCCTTCCGGCGCCGCCGCTACCGCCGATTGCAGCGCGCTATGCAGTTGCGTCTCCAGCTTGCGGAAAGGCCAACGCAGATTTCCCGCAGCATCCGTGTACGGAGCATTCGGAATCCTCGCAATCAACTGGATTGAGGGAGAGCCTTTTCGCCAGTGCAGCAGGGAAACGCGACAGCTCTCTGCGCCAAGATCGATTGCGACCAGAGCGCGTCGGTCTTTGTGCGTCGGGAATGAGGCGTAGTCGGGCGTTTGCGTCACCGCAGAAAAGCCTCCGCGAGTCCTCCATCGACCGGGATCAGGTGCCCGGAGGTGCATCGCGCTTTGTCTCCGGCAAGATAGAGCATCGCCTCGGCGCAATCGACCGGGTCGATCGGCTGATGCGTGAGCGTTCTCTGCGCATAGAACTCCGCCAGCAGGGTGCGCAGTTGCTCGTCGCTCATCGCTTCTTCAAACGCGATTCCGTATTTGCTCAGCGAAGCGCGTACGCGGTCCCGAGGGAACATTGTCGATCCCTTGACCACGGTGGCAGGGCTGATTCCGTTTACGCGCACCAGCGGAGAAAGACCGACCGCAAGCTCGCGTACTAGGTGGCTCAAAGCAGCTTTACTCACGTCATAGGCTTCGCTTCCACGCTTGGGCACTACGGCGTTTGCAGAACTGGTAAGTACCAGAGTGGCGGGCAGCGCCTGCTCGCGCAGCATAGCCGCCAATTCATCGGCGAGGAGATAATTTGCCGTGACGTTCACCGTGAGAGTGGTTGCCCACTGAGCGTCGCTGATGATTCCATCCGGCGACGAAGGGAAGATTGCCGCCGTATTCAGCACGGCGTCTAGGCCGCCGAACTGTGCCACTGCTTCGTGGATCGCCTTGCGGATGGTTTCACGATGGGTGATGTCCATGGGCAGGGTGCAACACCACTCGCGCGGTATCTGCCTGCTGACGATCACCGCCGTCGCTTCCGCCGCCTGTTGGTCGCGGTCGGCAATGACCAGATGCGCTCCGCGGTCGGCAGCAATCCGGGCTGCTTCCCGTCCGATTCCGCTTCCTCCGCCGACCACCATCAGCACCTTGTGGCTCCACTCTTTTTCTGGCGGTTGTCTGCGAATCTTCGCCTCTTCGAGTGCCCAGTACTCGATGCGAAACGCCTCGGAAGACGGCAGCGCGACGTAGTTGGCGAAGACGCGAAAGGCCGAAGCAGGCGCGGCAGGACCAGCCTGAGGGACCGGATCGCCGCTTTGCACCGCTTTTGCGCCGTTGCCCAGCGCACCTGCACCTTCCATCACGTGAATAGCGTTGATGTAAAACTCACCCGTGATCCTCGCCTCAGTCTTGTTCTTTCCAAAGCTGAACATTCCGACTTGCGGGATGAGCACAACCGTTGGGCTGGCATCGCGCATCGCGGGCGAATCCACCAGAGCATGTTCTCGGTAGTAACCCTCGTAATCCGCTCGATACTCGTCCAGTGCAAGATTCAGAGATCTCTTCAATCCCTCGATGTCCGCGGGTTCTCCGCTCCATTGGACCAGCATGGGACGAATTTTTGTGCGAATAAAGTGATCCGGACAGCTCGTGCCTAACTGGGCCAGCGCAATGGCGTCACGGGCGTTGACAAACTCCAGGACGTCGTCGGAGTCGGAATAATTTGCGATCATGCGCGTCCGTTGGCTGAGACGTCCTCTCAGATACGGGGCTATCGCAGAAGCGATCTCCCGTCGCGTGGAGAGGCTTGATGTCTGTGCCCCACCGAAGGCGCCGCTGCCTGCCTTGCGATATCGGTCGAGAAACTGCCCGAGTTGGTCGACGATCGTGATGGTGTTGCGATAGCACCCGCGCTGCGTTGCGCCCCAGGTAAACAATCCATGGCCGCCGAGCACGATTCCATCGCACAATGGATTCTCCGCGACGGCGCGTTTGAGCATCATCGCCAGTTCGAAGCCCGGACGTTGCCAGGGGATCCACACCAGGTGGTGCTTGAACTCTGCATTGAATTCCAGCATGCGCTCTTCGCCATTTGCCGCCGCCGCCAGTGCAATCCCCCAATCCGGGTGGAGATGGTCTACATGAGGAAACGGCAAAAAACCATGAAGCGGAGTATCGATCGAAGCTGCCACCGGATTGGCCGCGAACGCCGCCAGTGGGTACATTCCCACGATCTCGTCTTCGTGTTCCACGCCGCGATAACGTCCTTCGAGCGCCAGCACTTTGTCCAGGTAGAGCGTGGCAAATCCACTGCGTCGGATGCTGCCGAGGTCTCCGCCGGAGCCTTTTACCCACAGTACGGTCACCGCTTCATCGGTCAGCGGATCCTTCTGCGACAGCTTGGAACTGGTATTGCCGCCGCCGAAATTTGTAAGGCGTAGATCTGACCCCAGAAGGTTGGATCGATAACGCAAAAGTTCCGGCTCGTCCAATGTTTCGGCGTAGGCATCATCCCACTTGTCTTTCAGAAATTGTAGAGAGTTCCGCGGCATATCCCGACCTCGATGGTGCAGTTTGCTCCGACGCACCAAACCTTCTCACTGTATCACGAGAATACAATAGAGGAATAGATTCTTATGTGAATAAAAATCTATTTCCAGCGCGTCAATTCCAGCTATGAGCCAAACGATACCTCCACCATCTTCCTGCCTCTCGATATGATGGTTCCATGCCTCGATTCGACCGCCAGACCCTCCTATTGGACGCAGACGATACGCTGTGGGAAAACAACATTTACTTCGAGCGCGCGATTGCTGCTTTCATCAGCTTTCTTGACCATCATTCCCACTCCGCGGTGGAGGTGCGGCAGGCACTAAACCAAACTGAACGCGAGTCGATTGCCGCGATGGGATACGGCTTGTCCAGCTTCACTCACTCGCTGCTCACCTGTTACGAGCGGCTGAGCGCTCGGAAGGCAACGGCGCTGGAGGCGGAAAAGATTCACAGTTTTGCCAGGTCCATCGCTGACCAGGAGATTGAGTTGATGCCCGGGGTTGCGGAACATCTGCCGCAACTGGCGGAGCGACATCGGCTGATTCTGATGACCAAGGGAGCAACTTTCGAGCAGGAGGACAAACTCGCTCGCAGCGGACTTGCGCAGTACTTCTCTGCGGTGGAGATTGTCTCTGAGAAGCATGCCGGGGCATATCGGGAGGTCGCGGCACGTCATGCGTGCACGCCGGCCTCCACGTGGATGATCGGCAACAGTCCGAAGTCGGACATCAATCCAGCCCTGGCCGCCGGTTTGCACGCGGTCTTCCTCGTGCATAAAGACACCTGGGTGCTGGAGCATGCGGATTTGTCTCAAGCGCCGACTGGTCAGCAGCTGATCGAGATCGAGCGCTTCGCTCAGTTGGCGGATTATTTCTGAGCGTTGCTCAGGCGCGATATGATGCCAGTGTTGCCACTTGTGCGGGATTTCTGTTCCGTTTGTGCCCGCCACATTCCGTCCGTTTTCAGGAGTCCTTCATGAGCACAACCATTCGTTTCGGAACTTCCGGCTGGCGTTCGATCATTGCCGGAGATTTCACCATGGCCAATGTTCGTCGCGCAGTCGCCGGCATCGCCGCATACGTGCACACGCAGTCGGCGCCGCATCGTGTGCTTGTGGGACGCGACCCCCGATTCCTGGGGGAAACCTTTGTCGATGAAGCGGCACGCGTCTTGTTTGCCTATGGCATTCAGCCGATCGTGATTCCTGAACCCGCGCCAACACCGGCGATTGCCTACGCGGTGCGCAAGCTGAAGACCTCAGGCTCGATCAACTTTACGGCGTCGCACAATCCCCCTGAGTACAACGGCATCAAGTTTTCCACACACGACGGCGCACCTGCTTTGCCGGAGGTCACGCGCCAGATCGAATCCGCAATCCTCGCGCTTGGCGACGATCCAATTATTCAGCGTGCCGGCGATGAGCACCCGACATTTGAAACCTGTGACGTGAAGCCGGCTTACCTGGCGCGCATCGCGGAACTGGTCGATCTGAAGGCGATTGCCTCCTCCGGATTGCGGCTGGTCTTCGATCCGTTCTGGGGCGCTGCGCGTGGCTATACCTCAGAGTTGCTTGCTGCGCATGGCGTTCCGGTCACTACGGTTCACGACTTCCGGGATGTGCTTTTTGGCAATCATGCTCCCGAGCCGGATGACCATCTGTTGGAAGATGCGCGCGCGGCGATGCGCGCGAGTGGGGCCTCGCTTGTAATTGCCACGGACGGCGACGCGGATCGCTTCGGCATCGTCGATTCCGACGGTACCTTCATTCAGCCGAATTACATCATTGCGCTGCTGCTGGATTATCTGATTGAGACGCGCGGTTGGCGGAACGGAGTGGCGAAATCCGTTGCAACCACCAATCTGATCAATGCTGTTGCTGAGTATCACCAGATTCCGCTTTACGAGACTCCGGTTGGATTTAAATATATCGGGGAGTTGATTCTCGCAGACAAGATTGTTATAGGAGGCGAAGAGTCCGCCGGACTGACGATTCGCGGCCATGTGCCGGAGAAGGATGGGGTGATCGCGGGTCTATTGGTTGCTGAAATGGTCGCTCACCGTGGCAGGAACCTGCGTACCCAGCTCGATGAGCTGTTTGCCAAAGTTGGTTCTTTCTATCCTGTTCGTGAGAACTTTCACTTGACCGAGCAGGCCAAGAGATCGTTCACTGAGAAATTGAAGACCGATCCAAAGGAGCTTGGCGGTCGCAAAGTTGTCAGCATCGTTCGCACGGATGGCCTCAAGCTGGTTCTCGAGGATGGTTCGTGGGTCTGCTATCGAATTTCCGGTACTGAACCGGTTGTTCGAGCGTACACGGAATCGCGCAGCCCCGCCGATGTGGAAGCACTGAACGCTGCTGCCAAGTCGTTTGTCCTCGGAGAGTAACGGGATTCGATTGGAATCCGTCTGCGACAGCCGCAAGGGAAGGGAATTGTGACCGACGGATCGCTATTGATGAAACCCGGCTCGCCCGCTGCCGCAACAGTTGCTGGGACCGCGGGTGCAGGCCAGGCTGTGGATCGGGCGCAGCGTTGGGAGCAACTACTGCGCGGTCGCGCTCGTCTTGTGGGTTCCGTGCTGCTCATACTGATTGCACTGCTTCTGGCCTGGGATGTGATCTACGGTCAGAATGGGCTGTCGGCGTGGAGCGCCAAGCGCGCACATGATCGTCAACTTACACAGGAGATCGAGCGTCTGCGCGAGGAAAACGCCGCTCTGAGTCATCGGATTGACCGTTTGCGCGATGATCCGGAAGCCATCGAGTACCAGGCTCGGCAAAGTCTTCACTATGCCCGCCCCAACGAGGTCATTTACGCGCTGCCTGCTTCTAGTGTCTCCGGGCAGCCGACACTCCCGAAAGACGGCTCCGACGGCAATTCTCCGCGCTGATGCTCCATATCGCACCCGAGGATGTTTTCTACGTTTCAGTTACGAATGCGAATGCAGTTTCTGCCTGCGCGCTTGGCATCGTACAACGCAGCGTCTGCAGCGCGAATCAGTTCGTGCGGAGAACGATCGAACGCGGCAACTTGGCAGGATAGTCCAATCGATACGGTGATTGGCGCGGTCTGTTGCCCATCGCGCAACATCTGAGAACTTGCGATTGAAAATCTAATCCGTTCGGCAATCGCCTCCGCGTTTTCTGAGGTGGAGTTTGGCAGAATCACTGCAAATTCTTCACCGCCGTACCGCGCCGCGTAATCGGTAGGTTGCCGTACACACTGGTGGATCAGTTGAGACAGTCTACGCAGACAGTCATCACCTGCCAGGTGACCGTGCCGATCATTGAAGAGCTTGAAGTTGTCGGCATCGATCATGAGCACGGCCATCTTTGCATGCTTTTGCGCCGACGTGCTCCACAGGGTCTCCAGCATTCCTTCAAATCCGCGCCGATTGCCCAACCCGGTCAGCTCATCGGTGACCGCCAGACTCTCTGCGCGTTCCACAGCCGCCGTTAGTTCCATATCCCGCATGACACGTGCGGTCACGTCCCGCGCAATGGCTACCACTTTTTTCATCTCAGTGGTATCTACATCCCGTACTGCTCGTGCCTTCAGCTCCATCCAGCGATAGTCCCCGTCTTGATGCTCCATCCGGATCTGGATCAGATCTCGCTCAGCCCCGTTCTTTAAAGCAATCATCATGGCGTCTGCACGAGGCCGGTCTTCCGGATGTACATATATGTAGGCCAACTCGCCGATAATCTCCTCAGTGCTGCGTCCTAGTGCGTCCCTCACACTCGGGGAAATATATGTGCAACGGCCACAGGCATCCATTTGAAGGATCATGTCCCATGTGTTCTCGGCAAGATTGCGATATCGCTCCTCGCTTCTTCTCAATTCTTCACTGAGCTGTCTCTGTTGTTTCAAGGCTTTTGCAATCAAATAGACCATCGCAAGCTGGATCAACAGATACGCCTGCAGGATCAGAATGCGCGTTTCTTTGCCATGAAATGCGTTAAGGCCAAACATCCCAGAGGAATCCATCGCAAATCGCGCGATCGGCAAATCCATCAGCACTGCGCTCAATACGGCCCCGAAAAGTCCCAGCCGGAAGGCAACCCACACCAGCAGTGGAAAATCCAGAAACATAAACGGAATCCGCTCCGGAGAGTTCAGGAGGAGATTCGGCGTCGCGGACAGCGCCAGAGTCAGTAACGTGACAGGAAGTTGCCGAGTACGAAAATAATGGATGCTTTCATGATGGGTGGACATCAGCACCATAGGCACCATGAGCAGAAGCCCCAGACTGTCTCCTATCCACCAGGCCCAAAAGAATTGGATGTTGTCGATGTGCGGCAGAATGTGTGCGGAAACTGCGATCACCAAGGCTCCGGAGATCGCCGGTGCCAGAACGCTCATTCCAAAAAATGGAAGCAGCTGACGTGGTTGCTCGAGATGTACTTGTTCTGTTTGCAACTTGCGGAAAGGCAGAATCAAAAGCCCAACTTCAAGCAGATTTGCCAGCGACAGAGCCGTAGACTGGTAGATCGAAAAATGAAAGACCAGGTGAGCCGCAAAACTGGAGAAAAAATTGAGGACAAACAAGGCACCCCAGCGGCGTCGAGGTGAAATCAGCAAGAGCCCGGCGAGCATCCCGTTGCTTGGCCAGAACAGAGCGAAATCCTCCGGTCCACGCAACCACAGGCCTAGCAGACTTCCGACTGCAAACAGCACCAGCGCTGCCAGCAGGATTCCAATTTCTCTGGATTGCTTCGAGCCTTCCATTGCCGGAAGCGTCGCCGTTGCTTCGTTCATCTGGATTCGTCGATTCAGCACTTTTCCAAGTACCGGAAAATTGAGCCCTATTGTATGAATCTAAATGAGCTTGGACGCGAAATCCTTACAACAGTTTGTGCTATCAAAAATTTGCTGTCATCTTCCTGGGGCCTGCGTTGGAGGCTGTGGCAGACGGAGTCGGCTGATTTCCACACTCAACGCGTCCAGGCGAGCCAATATCTCTTCATGATGCTTTTCAGCGGATGAGGGCACAACGGCTTCCACATAAAATGTTCCATTCGGTTCGAGTTCACAGAGAGCCACCTGTTCCAGGCCGCCGAATCCCTGTCGATGCAGCGCGGACATCAGGTCTTCAACGGTCAGTGACTCACGTTTCAGCGCGGCATCATTCAGCTTTCCGTTGCGCACGAGGACGCTCGCTCTTCCTTCCAGTGCGTGCGTCAGCCTGCGCGACCGGAATAGTACCCGCGCCACCAGCCAGTTGACTGCGAGCAGCGCAAACGCGCCCACCACGCCGCCTGTCACAGAGTTATCGTTGCCGATGATCGCGTTCTGCACGGTATTGGACAGGCTCAATAAAACGACCAGATCAAATGGGTTCAGTTGCGCCAGCTCGCGCTTGCCAAACAGACGCAGAAGTAGCACCAGAACGATGTAGACAATCATCGGACGGATCAGCTTTTCCACCAGTGGAACCGGGAGAGAAAACATGTTGCTCCATGCCTGCGACAGACCCATGGGATCGATCATCTGATTTTCCTCCGTTGTATCGTCGTACCTGCTCGTCTCAGAAAAACAACAGCCACCCCATGGAGGAGTGGCTGTCGGCGTAGGGTTAGTAGTATCTTATCGGCCAGCAACAAGTGGTTGCGTGCTCAGCGATCCGTCACGATAGCCCTGCGCCATCGCTTCCACGGATTTCTGCTCGTAGTCTCCGGCGTGGCCTGCCTGACCAAACTGCGTCATGCGCTCCGCCACCAGCTTCTTCATCGCGTCTCGAGCCGGCTTCATGTAATCGCGCGGATCGAACTTTTCCGGAGTTTCCGCAAAGACCTTGCGAATAGCTCCAGTAATCGCGAGCCGATTGTCCGTGTCTACATTGATCTTGCGCACACCGTTGCGAATTCCTAGCTGAATTTCTTCCACCGGAACGCCCCATGTTTCCTTCAGGTGTCCGCCGTACTGGTTGATAATCGCCTGTAGATCCTTTGGCACCGAGGAGCTGCCGTGCATCACAAGGTGCGTCTTGGGAAGCCGCTTGTGAATCTCGATGAGGATATCCATCTTCAGCACGGATCCATCAGGCTTCTTGCTGAATTTATAAGCGCCATGGCTGGTGCCAATGGCAATCGCGAGCGCGTCTACGCCAGTGCGCTCGGCAAACTCCACCGCCTGATCCGGGTCCGTCACATGCTCCAGACCCGTTCCTCCCGCACCGTGGCCGTCTTCAATGCCACCGAGCACGCCGATCTCACCTTCTACCGTCACGCCGCGCTCGTGCGCGAAGTCCACCACGCGACGAGTCACTTCCACGTTCTCTTCAAAGTCGGTCGGAGTCTTCCCGTCCGTCTTCAGCGAGCCATCCATCATGACGCTTGTGAAGCCCAGTTCGATCGCGCTCTTACACGTCTCAAAACTGTTGCCGTGATCCTGGTGCATTGCGATTGGAATCTCGGGATATAGCTCCGCAGCCGCCAACATCAGGTGGTAGAGATACCGGTCCTGTGCATACTGGCGCGCTCCACGGCTCGCCTGAATAATCACCGGCGAATTGGTCTCTTTCGCCGCTTCCATGATCGCCTGGATCTGTTCCATGTTGTTCACATTGAACGCACCTACGCCATATCCGCCCTTCGCGGCTTCGTCCAGCAGTTGTCGCATCGTTACCAGAGGCATTGTTTTTATCTCCTTCTCGTGTGCATTTCCACTGCGTTCCGAATTGTAGAAAGCTGGCTAAGTACGGGTTTTACAGCGCGCGGAATCAGCAGAAGTAATCACCTTCATGGTATCAGACTGAGGACTTTCGCATGTGCGCTGCCCGGGAATTTCAGCACTGATTCACGCGTCGCGCCCACTCCTCGGCTTCGCATTCGGCTGCTTCCACTTCTTCGTCGGTCATCGATGCAGCATCTGGTCCACAGGCTCGAGCACTCAGCCGCCGCACTGCAATCTCCTCGTCTGCATCGAACTCACTCATCAGTCTTCTATCTCTGACAGGCTTCATCGATCACCGCACCTCCAGCATCCGATCCAGCGCTACGCGTGCCCACTGGCGTACCGTCGGGGCGACTGCAATCCGATTCACAACGTTCCCCTCCACTAGATTCTCCAGCGCCCAAGCCAGATGCTGCGGACTGATCCGATACATCGTCGTACACAGACAGCCGGTCTCATCCAGCGTCATTATTTTTTTGCCCAGTGGCGCAAAATGTCTCGCAAGCCGGTTCACCAGGTGAATCTCGGTACCAATCGCAAAGGTGGTTCCGGAAGCAGCATCCTCCACCATTCGAATCAACTGCTCAGTCGATCCCACTGCGTCAGCCTTCTGGCAAACATCCCACCGGCACTCCGGATGGACAATGACCTGAACTCCTTCGTGCCGCGCGCGCATCGCGTCCACATGTCCCGGCAGAAATCGCTGATGTACCGAGCAGTGTCCTTTCCATAACAGAATTTGTGCTCGCTCGACCACGGATCGAGTCAATCCACCCTCAGGCACCCACGGGTCCCACACCGACATTTCGTTCAGCGCAAAACCCAACGAAAAACCTGTATTGCGTCCGAGATGTTGATCCGGAAGAAATAGAATCCGACGCCCTCGCGCAAATGCCCACTCGAAGGCTTTCCGTGCATTCGACGAAGTACACACCAGTCCGCCGCGCTCGCCGCAGAAAGCCTTGATTGCCGCAGTCGAGTTCATATACGTAACCGGAATCAGCCCGTCGGTCGCTCCAACGCGCTCCAGTTGTTCCCAACACGCTTCCACCTGCGAAATCTCGGCCATATCAGCCATCGAACAGCCGGCATTCAGGTCCGGCAGGATCACCTGCTGCAACGCTCTTCCGTATGCATCGCGACGCGCCAGTACGTCTGCGCTCTCGGCCATGAAGTGAACGCCGCAGAAAACGATATATTCTGCTTTAGTTTGCGCTGCAACCTGTGCCAGCTTGTAACTGTCACCAGTCGCATCGGCGAATGCAATTACCTCATCGCGCTGGTAATGATGCCCAAGGAGTACCACCCGGTCACCCAGACGCTCGCGCGCCACACGAATCCGTTCATCTGCCGAGTGATCGGGCATCGCCAGATAGTGGTCCAAGCTGCATTGTGCCGCTGTCAGCCCATCGTCGGGCAATACCTCTGTTGCTGCACTCATATCGTCGTATTCGCCTTCAGTCCGCGACGTTATGGTTCTGCGCCGCAAACGGTGATGTTGAAAGCCTTACCTGCTGCAGCGAACTTGCCACCGGCGTCGTTCCAGTCGTTGGTCAGTCCGCGGGGTTGTTGCAGCTTCTTGCTTCGTGCGCGGTCCTCTTCGCCGCACGCTCCCTGTCATGTCACTATTTTATCCTGAACAAAGATCGGTCCATTCAGCGCTGCAGTCTTTGCATTCCCTTTGACGCCACCCGACCACTTTGATATTTTGGAAGAGTCGCACTCAACGACCGGAGTTCCTCAGTAGCTCAATGGCAGAGCATTCGGCTGTTAACCGAAGGGTTGTAGGTTCGAGTCCTACCTGAGGAGCCAATCAAATCAACAACTTAGAGTAAATCAGAGCAGCCAGAAATTCGCCAATTTTCTAAATTGTGCCCATTTTTGTGCCCACGCTCTTTCAAAATGGACACCCCGTCCATAGCAATCCTGCTCAGTTGTTTCCCTCCTCAATGAATCGACTTGATCCTCTGCCGATCTTCGGTTGATCGCCGGCTTGCGCGAGTTCTCCTCCTGCTCCAATCTCCATTCGCACTGGCCAATTGGTACTAGTGCCAAACGAGAAAAAAAGGAGCGGTCAATGGCGATTTTTCCGCGCGGCAGAATCTATTGGTACAAATTCTACTTCGCTGGGCAACTCATTCGAGAGTCGTCCAAATCAACTTCCAAGACGGTAGCCAAAAACGCCGAGAACCAGAGGCGGCGTGAACTCGAACAGGGCTTCAACAACGTTCAGAGCAGGCGGGAAAATCGCGTCCGCCGGCTACGAGATGTGGCCGATGAATATCTGGCAGATTACAGACTGCGTTTTCGAGGGGTCACGTTCGCCGAATATGCAATCGGCCACGTGGTACGGCTTCTCGGCGACGCAATATTGGTCGACATCGATGAATCCACAGTCCTCAAGTATCAGACCGATCGGCTGAAGGAAGCGGCTGCGCCGAAGTCGATCAATGAGGAGGTTCGGTTTCTTCTAACCCTCATCGGCGAGGCCGGCGACGTGCTCCGTGTTCGGTTGCGCAAGAAGAAGAAACTCAAGCTGCCCAGTCGCCGCAAGATCGGTAAAGCGTATGAGCCAGAAGAGACCCAGCATATGCGGCAGCTGTCGCGGAACTCGCGTTCCCCCCACATACATCTGGCTCTCACGATGGCGCTCAACGCCGGGATGCGCGACGCCGAGATCAAGTCCCTCAGGTGGGAACAGATTCATCTGGAGAAGAGATACATCCAGATCCTCGAAAGCAAGACGGATGCGGGAGATGGTCGAATCATTCCGATCAATTCGGTGCTGTACGAATCCATTCTCGAGCATATGGCGTGGTATGAGGGGAAGTTCAAAGAGATCCGGACGGAGTGGTATCTCTTCCCATTTGGCAGGCCGCGTCCGTGGGATCCTACGCGGCATGTCACCACAATCAAGACAGCTTGGAAGAATGTTCGGAAGAACGCCAATGTCACGGGCCGTTGGCATGACCATCGCCATACGCTGATCACGCAGCTCGCTGAGGATGGGGCTGGCGAAGAGACGATCCGCCAGATTGTCGGGCACGTCTCGAAAGAAGTTCTCCGAGACTACCTCCACGTTCGGATGAAAGCAAAAAGAGAGGCGCTTGAGGGTATCGTGAAGCCCGCACCCGAAGCCAGTGCGCCAAAAAGCGAACAACATTGATCGGCGCCAAATGAATCGACAGTAGTCCGCGCCTCTGAACTTGACCGAGGTGCAAACCCACAGTATGTTCAGCGCCTGCATTTCCTCAGCACAAGCCGACGAGGCAATGCAGGCGCTTTCTCACAACGCCGAGGTGAATATGGAATCCCTGCTTACAGAAAACGAAGTCTCAGCGTGCCTTAAGGTTAGCCTGGCTTGCCTCCGTCGCTGGAGGCTTGTCGGAGACGGGCCACAATACGTCAAGGTTAACAACTTGGTCCGATACCGCGAGGCCGACATAAAGACCTGGGTCGAGCAGTTGCCAACCGCGGGTAACGGGAGACGGCTCGGACCAAGAAGCGTTGCCCGCACCAAGCTCGCCGCTACCGCCTAAGTGCTCAGCTCGTATTTGCCAATTTGACCCTGTCGGGAACAAGCACCGTGTGTTCCCACGGACCAACGCGTAGCTGCAAACACGGATTTGACCGAGTTTTCAGATCGCCTCATTCTGGCTTCGCATTTGAGGAGGCCCAAGTGACGAAGCGACCCAGGTTTCTCATCATCGCGGTATTGCTAACGTTTCTCGACCTGGCGGTGGTTGTTTGTTACGGCTGGCCGGTCTGGACGACATGGTCGGGCGACCCTTGGAGCCGCGGGATTTTGGTCCTACTGGCGGCGTTGGGGGCTACCTCGCTGGCAAATGTTTGGGCTCAAGTGGTCCCTGCACAAGACATCTTGCTTGGCGCCCGGAGCGCCGACAGTGAGCAAATCGCGTTGCCAATTCCAGTACAAGTGCAAGGACAAGCGGATGTTTGATTCGATCACGGATCTCGCAGACAAACTCGCAGCCACCGGCTACTTCATCGACCCGGTAATGACCCAGGTGGTCTTTCTCGCCGCCAAGCTGCAAAAGCCGCTGCTGCTCGAAGGGCCGGCAGGCTCAGGCAAAACGCAACTCGCCGTGTCGGTCGCAGCGGCAGTTGGCACGCACGTGGAGCGTCTCCAGTGCTACCGCGGTGTGACCGAGGACAAAGCAATCGGCCGTTTCGACGAGGGACTGCAGCGTCTCTACATGGAGTTCTCAAAGGGCCAGCACGAAGACTGGGAGAGCGTTCAGGCGAATCTCAAGGGGCGGGACTTCTTCCGCCCCGGTCCCCTGATGCGGGCGCTCGAATGCGAGCGGCCCTGCGTGCTGCTCATTGACGAGTTAGACAAGGTCGACGATGGTTTTGAAGCCATGCTGCTGGAAATCCTTTCCGCGTGGCAACTTTCGATTCCGGAATTCGGCACGGTTGCGGCAAAGAGCATACCGTTTGTCGTGCTCACCAGCAACGAGGAGCGCCGCTTGGGAGACCCGATACGCCGGCGCAGCCTCTATGTGCGTGTCGAGCACCCGACTCCGGAGCGCGAAGCGGAGATCATTGCCAGCCGCACGCCGAAGGCCGATGAGAGCTTCCATCGCGAGATGGCCGGAATAGCGCTCTCTTTCCGCAACTACTCACTCGAAAAACCTCCATCCGTCTCCGAGATGATCGATTTCGCCAACGCTCTGCAGTTGCTCGGAACAGATCACGTCACCGCTGAGTTGCGCGATGTTCTTTTGCCCTTCCTTGCCAAGACCGAAAAAGACCGCAGGCACCTCCTGCTCCGCGAAGGATTCAAGAGCCTGCTTGACGACGGTGCGCGTTTTGCGCAAGGTCTCGCGCTTCACGAAGGGACAAGTTCATGAGGCGATGGCTGCTCCTGCTATTGTTCGCGTTTCCCCTGTTCGGCTTTGGACAGGCCGATCCGGCGCCCGCGGCGGCCTTGGTTCGCCAATATGCGGCGCACTATCGAGTGCCTTCCGAGTTAATCGCTGCGTTGATCGACGTAGAGTCGCGATGGAATCCGAGGGCAGTTTCCGATAAGGGGGCGATGGGGTTAATGCAACTCATGCCGGCGACTGCCAAACGATTCGGCGCCTTCGACCCGTTCAATACCGAACAGAACATCGCGGCAGGCACGCGTTATGTGACAGCTCTGATGTGGGAGTTCCACGGCGATCTGCGCCTGGTCACCGCAGCCTACTACGCGGGCGACCGCGGAATTGCGCGAGAGCGACTGGATTATCACAATCCAGATGTTGTGGCCTACGTGCAGGCGGTCCGAAGGCATTACGTGCTTCGCAAGTATCTGGCCGTACGGCCGTCAAGGAGGTCAACCCCATGAAACTTCGCTGGCTCATCCCGATTGCGGTCCTGATTCCGCTGCGAATTAGCGCAGCCGACACGCCCGTAGGGGCACGTGTCGCCACTATTCCTATCAATCCTCGCGAGGTGACGGTCCTTCACCTGCGGCCGGAGTTTGAGTCGACGATCCGCATGCCAGAAGAGATCACCTCCGTCATTCTCGGCAGCCCCAGCGAGTTTAAAGCCGAGCACAGCGAGGGAGAACCGGAGTACGTCTACGTCAAGCCCATCACCAAAGACCCCGCACAGTCGAATCTTCTCATTGCAACAAGATCGGGTCAGCACGTGACGTTGGAGCTGGTTAGCGATGGCGACGGTGTTACGAACCAATCCCAGCCAGTTGACTTCCTGATCGAATACAAGGCCTCGCGGAGCTTCCTGATTGCCGATGATTCCCCCACCCCGGCGATGCCAAGCCGACATGGTAAGCAGCCGGATCATGACACGGGTGCCGGGGATGCGAGCTCAGGTTTCGCACCGCTTTCGAGTCTCGACGAGGAGTTCAGGCAGCAGCAAAAAATCAATGCTCCGAAATGGACGAAGTGGCAAGACAAGCAGATTGAGACATCGATTGGCGACATGCGGCAGTGGAGCAACGAGACCGTGATCTCCTATTCCATCCTGAACAGTTCGAATGAACCAGTCGAGATCGTTCCGCCTCAGATCCAGATCACTGGACGCCAGGCGACAAAGAAGAAAAAGAAGGAAGGCAAAGGCATCATCTCCGATCAGTTGGAGATCCGCGGCTTCAGATTGAGCACGACGCGGCTTGAGCCCGGAGGGCGTGCTGACGGCGTGGTTGTGTTCGATCGGCCGAATTTCAAGGAATCGACGGAGAAGCTGTTCTTGCAAATCGCGCAGGCAGACCAGGTAGATCGTCCCGTCCTGATCCGACTGCCATTCACCCCACCCATCTCGGGCGATGGCAAGTAGAGAGGAGAGGTGAAAGGTTATGAGTGTCACCGACAACATCAGGAATGGAAGCGGCGGCTTGCCGACGTCAGTGATGGATCCCGCAGGGCCGATGGTTGAAGATCCCTCGACGCAGGGTCTCAACAACAACCAGGAGCCCGCTCCGAAGTTCGCGACCCGAGCTGACGTCAAGGGAGTCGAAGGAATCAGCAAGGGCAAGCTGATTCTTCTTGGCAGCGGACTGGCCGTTGCGGTCCTCTTCTTTGTCTTTACGGCTATCGTCGGCAAATCGCCGAGGAAGCCGACTCCAGTGAAAGAGGGGTCTCAGTATCAGCAAGCAAAACAAGAGCAAGCGACTCCCTCCAAAAGCAGCGTGACGCCGCTGATGGACACCCCACGTACGCCAGCGCCGGACAACACGACCGGTCAACTTGGGCCAAGCGACATTCGGCGCACACGCACGCTAAATGGTGGCGAAACCACCAAGCCATTCGCCGGCAAGCCCGCCGTCGCCAGTTCTTTGGGAGCAGTGCCTTCCTTCGCAGACACACAGCAGAAGTGGGAAGATCCGGCTCCCTACGGCGGGGCTCCGCCGACAGAGACACCGCAAACGCAGCAGAACAGTTTGAAGGAGCCATCGCTCATCTTCGTGCGGAGCGTGGCACAAAACCAAGCCGGCGCCGCACCCAAGGTCAATGGTGATGACGATGGCACACCACGATTAGAACTCACACCGGGAACGCGCATTCAAGCGAAGCTTGAAACGCAGATATCGAGCGCAGTGCAGGCTCCTGTGGTCGCCGTAGTCGAATACACATACGCCATCGGCGACAGAATCATCGTTCCCGCCGGGGCGCGTGTATACGGCCAGCTCCAGCAGGCCGATCGAAGCGGGTTTGTCAGCGTGAAATTCGACGAGATCGAATTGCTCGACGGCGCGCGGGAGAAGATCGACGCCGTGGGCACGGGGCTCGATCTCGGGCCAATCAAGGGAAATGTCTATGGAAAGAACACGGGCAAGAATTTCTTTGTGCGCGCGGCGTCCGGCCTCGGTTCAGTGCTTGCGGAAGTGGCCGGCAACAATTCGAGCGCCGCGTTCTCGGAAGATGACATGCTGCGGGAGCGGCTGGCCGAAAACATTGGTACTGCAGGCGACTCCGAAGTGATGAATCTCGATGCGAACAGCCGCGTCGTCGTTTCCGTCCCCGCGGACACGAAGATCTACGTAGTCTTTACCAAGCACGAACAGACCCCTTCCGAGCTTCAAAAGGTAGCTCCCACGGCTCAGTAGAGCAGCCACATCTTCTCTCTTCTTTTCGCCCTGGCTCAATCCGCCAGGGCGTTCTTTTGTTAGGCCTTGCTTCGTCATTCCTACCCAGTTCGGAGTCTTCAGCCTTTCGCAATCAATGATGCTACGGTGCTGCGGTCATTCGTGAAAGTGCGAGCTGAAATGGGCAAAGATCGATCCGGTTGACTCATCGTGCAGTTGAGCAATGTTCGCTCCCGTTGCCCCAAAGTGCGGTTGAGTAAAGGTCGGTCCGGTTGACCCAGAGTGTAGTTGAGTCATCTTCGCTCCCGATTGCTCAATTCGGAAATGAGCAAAGATCGATCCCGATGACTCACTGTGCAGTTGAGCAAAGGTCGGTCCGGTTCACCCAATGTGCGGTTGAGTCAACTTCGGTCCCGATTGCTCAATTCGGAAATGAGCAAAGATCGATCCCGATGCCCCAAAGTGCGGATGGGCAATTATCGGTCCCGGTGACTGTGCGGTTGGGCCGACATCTGGTAAACAACTTCAGCGGCTCGACCGATTCACATGGCGATGCCATGCCCGGCAAGCTAAGGTTTGCGGATCAACTCGCAACAGCGTTTTTGGGGCAGATCTAGGAAGGAATGAATAAAGAGCGTCCGCATCGCCTGCAGATGTAAGTGTGCTCCCAGTTCCAGTAGAGGCGCGGATAGACTTCCCGGTTATACCGGACGATGCTGCGGAAACGCAGGAGCATTCCTCCAATGCACGCCACGCCCAGAAGCAATAAAATGGCGACGATGTTTCCCGACGTTGCAATGGAACGCGGATGTTCCAAAATCCCTCCAAGGCCGACCAATCCCAAAAAGAAAGTGAAGCATATTGGTATTCCCCAAAGCAGGAGAGACCGTCCGTAGCCGCGGGGATCGGGCGGCGCGACAGCTTGGGCGGAGTAGGACTGGCTCGTGCCTGAATGGAAGGGCCCTGAATAACTGCGCGTTCCCTGTTCGTAGAGAAGCGGAGCGGCCACGATATTCGTGGTCCCGCACTGGTCGCACTGATACGGATTCAGCCGCGATGTGGATGCCATTCCGTTGTCCCTGGCCTGGCGACAGCTTGCGACACCGAGCTCCTCGATTGAGATTCTAGCTCGATTTTTTCCATTCCTGCCAATTTGCTGGCTGGGCACCGGACCGCGTCAGCACGCACCGGGCCGCGGAACCCGCTCATGCGCCGAGGGATAGTACTGTTTCCCATCTCGGTCCGCGCCCGCCAATTTGACTGAGTTTCGATCGAGACGCAATCTCCTGCTCGACACGGATGCCCCGAGCAGCCGGGTCCAGGAGAGAAAAATCGTATGAGAACCGAACTCACCTTCTGGCGGCGCTCCCCAGTGTCCGCCCCGACATCCCCCCGTACTCTTCATCGCCCCGATGAAGTCAATTGGATACACATCGCCATGAAGTTTGTATTGGGGCTTATCTTCATTGGCAATCTTGCCGTGCCGTTCATGGCGAGAGCCCAGAACCTCGGCACCTCCCCTCAATTCGGCCAAGCCGTGCAAGGCCAGCAAGCAACAACGGTCGAAGGCACCGTCCTCAACATCGTGAACTGGGGCTGCAACGTCATCGCGCCGGTCGTTGCGGTCGCCTGCCTCGGCGTGGCTGGCTGGCACTTCAAGTCCGGACGCGGCTATCTCGGCTGGGGCGTGACCGGCGTTGCTCTCATGGTGATCTCCGGTCTCGGACGCATGGCTGAAGGCTTCATTACTCAAGCGCAAGGCATTCAGTAAAGAAGGCGGAAAGTCATGCAGACGCCACAGTTCCTCCTCGACCTTCTCCAACTGCTGCTCGATCTCGCGGCGCCGGCGGCGTTCTGCACGCTGGCCGCCGCGGGAGTGAGCCTGCGCCACGAAGGCGGGATCAACTTCCACGTAAACGGCCGTACAGGCAAGTGGATCATGTGGACCGTGATCCTGCTGACACTTCCGGAGTTGCTGTCGTGGATCGCGGCGCAGGGTATCAACATTCCATCTGGCAGCGGATCGGTGGGTACGAGCTGGCTCGCCAGCATGGAGACAGTCTTCAAAAACTTCGTTAGCCAGATCGTCGTCGCCAAGCTGGTCCCCGTTTTGGCAGCTTACTTCGTCCTGAAGGCCACGCTCGATGGAGCCACAGGAGAGAACCCGCTCGGATCAGTCGTCGCGGCTCTGTTCCTGATGTCGCTCTCGGCAACGATGCAGCTCTTTCAGGGATGGAACTCGGGAGGCGAGTACGCAATGACCGACATGCTCACCTCCCTCTGGAATTACATTGTGGGTCAAATCATGCCGGCCGCGGCGGGACTGGCGTGTGTCGGAGCAGTCATCAACTTCGTCCGGCACAGACCCTGGACCAGGCTGGTCTTCGCCGCGATTTCTTTCCTCTGTGTGAGCGGCCTTCTTTCGCTTTTCAAGGCGATGGCGGCTTAAGGAGCAATGTATGAGCCTCGATGGCGCAATCACGAATCTTGCCTCCTGGGCAGGTAATACCATGATGCCCACCATGGCCGGCATGTTCTTTGCCGGAGCGGTTTACCGCTACAGCAAGAGCGCCCCTTTCGAGAACCTTCTTTACGGGGGTTTTGCCTCACTGATGTGCTCAGGAATGTTGAGGGCCCTGGAAGGTTTTGTACAGCACGCGGGCGCGACAAGCGCCGACGCATTCTGGATGGCAACCATGAGTCTAGTGAACTGGACGGCCAACGTGATCCTGCCTATGTTCGCGCTCACGCAGTTGGCGGCGATGGCCCTGCACATGGGAGGCGTGGTTTCGGAGATCTACCCAGGCTCAACGTGGATCAGGAAACTCATAGCGGCCTTCGGCGCCCTCATAGTCTCCGGAATGATGCGTTTGGCCGAATCGATGGTCACGCAAGCGCATGGGGTGGGAGGGTAAGCGGATGAGTCTCGATCTTACGCCGGTGCATCGCAACCTTCACACCAAGGTGACGTTCCTTGGTCTTGAGTTCGAGGACCTGATTCTGGTGCTCGCTTTGGCCGCGCTGATGAATCTCCTTGCCCACTTCGTGAGCGGCAACGCGCACGTGTTCGGGATTCCGCTCAACATCTTCATGGAGTTCGTCGTACCGGCGCTAGCCGTGCCGTTTCTGATCCTTTTCAAATATGGCAGGCCGCGCGGCTATCTCACCGACCTCGCCCGCTCCTTCTTCGCTCCGAAAGCCTGGTGCGCGCTTGAGCGAGATTCGGAACTGACGCAACCTTACGTGGTCGACGAGGAGAGCTGAGTCTATGCAGGCATCGATCAGAACACAGAAGAACGGAACGGTCGTTGCTGTTTTAGACGCGGAAGCCGCACGCGTCGCGTTCGCAAGTGTGATCTTCGCGGCGCGCATTCATGAAGAGATTGTTCCACTGGCGCGGATTGTGGAGCAGCAATTGCAGATTGAAGGTGCGGGAACTCTGAGCGGGGAGGTTGGCTATGCCGGTCACTCAAGCAGAACACGATAGAAGGCTCAAAGCGCCCGCGGTCTGCGAGTTGTTGCCTTTGCGCGATCTCCCTTTCGGCGACAACATCATAGTCCGCACCAACGGAGCATTCGTCGCGGGATATGAGCTCAAAGGCATCCTCGCTTACTTCGCCACTGACGACGACCGCAACCAGAACAAGTCGATGCTCGAAGCGTTGTTCCGCAGCGTTCCCGACGTCAGCATGCGCATTCAGTTTCGCTATGAGATCTCTGAGCGCCTCGGCGATCTTCTCGAAAGTTACGTTCACGAGCAGCGCACCGAGCAGTCGGAGGTGATGGCCCTCGATACGCATAGGCTCCGGATGTGGCGTCAAAAGGAAGGCAGCGGATACTTCTTTGAGAACCGCCTTCATGTCTACTTCATCTGGGACCCGCGGATCCACGCGAAGCTCTACCACTCCGTTCAGCAGAAGCGCAGTGCAAACGGATTCACACTAAGCCAAAGAAGGGCCATTCAGCGTACCCGCAAGGAGCATGAGACCTTTCTGGCCGAGTTTGAATCCATCCTCCGGGGCATCGAGGGGTCGATGGAGGCGGCCGGCCTCGGGCCCCGGAGGCTCTCGACTCAGGATCTTTTTGAAGAGGTGAAACACGCGCAGCATCCGATCAGGCGCGATCGGCGGTCGTATGTTCCTGGAGAGGAGATGATCGAGTACCGCAGCGCGCGGGAACAGGCGACCGAGGCAAGCATCCTCAATGAGACCGAGACCTACCTCAACATCGATGGGTACCTCTACGCGGTCGTTAGTCTCAAGGAATTACCGGATGCCACTTTTCCGGGGATGCTCAAGAACTTCTCGACTCTTGGCTTTCCGGTCGTCATCAGCGGTCAAGTGGTCATTCCCGACCAGGTGAAGGTGCTTAAGAGCTACAAGAAGCGCCTGCAGAAGATGACTGCCGCGCAGAAGGACGCGAACGGAAACTTCAAATCCAATCCTGAGGCGGAGGTCGCGCAGGCGCAGCTCATCCAGGTCCAGCGCGACATCATCTCTTCCTCTCTTAAGACAGCGAAGCTCAGCCTATGCGTTGTAGTCCGAACGTCTCAACCGGCGATCACGGTTCGCGATCTCGAAAGGTCGGAACGCGAACTCGCGAATCGTACGCAAGAGGTTCTGAACGCCTTCACCCACATGAATGGCGCGAAGGCGGTTGCGGAGACGATCGCTAAGCGGCGCATCTTTCTTGGGACGTTGCCGGGGATGGCTGAGGCGGACAAACGGGACCAGGACATGCTCTCATCCAACGTCGCCGATCTTGTACCTGTAGAGATGCCCTGGACCGGCACGCGTAGGAGTCCTCTGATTCTCTTCGAGACTCCCTATCGCCAGCTCATTCCCTTCTCCATGTTCGATCCCGACCTCTCCGACGCCAACGGCTTATTGATGGCAAAGAGTGGCGGCGGCAAAACGCTTGCTGCGCAGCAGATGTTGCTCATGGCGGCGCGCGCAAATCCACTCATCTCGATCCTTGAGCGGGGAGACTCCTATCAGCCGCTGGTTGAGTTGATGGGCGGGGAGATGATCGAGATGTCGCTCGACTCGGAGCAAACCATCAATCCGTGGGACTTGCCGCGGAGCGAGGACCGGCCCTCGAATGACCAGATTTCGCTTCTCAAGAACCTGACGCGGCACATGCTGGGGGAGAACACGCCTCCGGATCTCGACATCGATCTTCTCGACAGCGTACTGCTCGAAGCTATTGCATCGACGTACAAACGCTGCAGCGCGAAGTCCTCGAATCCGATTCCACTGTTCGGAGATCTGGCGGCGGAATTGGCGCACTGGCAGGACCGCGACCGCAACCAGAAGATCAACGCGATGGCGCAGATGGCGTCGACCAAACTGCGCGCCTGGGTCGACGAGGGTCCATACGCGCGGCTCTTCGATCGCCCCACCACTATCGAACTGAACAATCCGTGGCTTTACTTCAACGTCGAGAAGCTAAAGGACGATCCGCGCCTCGAACGCGCGATGAGTCTACTGATAGCGCATACAGCAACCTATCGCGCGTCGGGAATGACCGGGCAGCCGAGCATCGTTCTGCTCGACGAGTGCTGGGCGCTTCTTGAATCGCCGATCCTGGCCAGCGTGGTGGTCCAGCTCTTCCGCACTGCTCGTAAGCGCAATGCGAGCGTTTGGGGCATCAGCCAGACGCCGGAAGACTTTGTCGGCACCCCCGATAAGCCCAACGAGCACGGCGCCGGAATCGTGAAGAACGCTACGACAAAAATCATCGGCAAGCAACCAGGCGACATGACCGCTCTCCGCGAGCATGTCCATCTGAACGAAACGGCGCTGAATCAGATTAAGACCTTCGCTCACCCAAAGAAGGGTCACAGCGCCGAGTTCCTGATTGCGATTGGAGAGAAGGCCGAATCCACCCACGCGATAAGGATTGTTCCGAGCCCCGTGGACTACTGGATCACGACGACTTATGCAAGGGAGAGGTCGTTTCGCAAGTGGTGGCTGCGCCAGCATCGGCAACTGCCGCTGATCGAAGCTTACGAGGAGCTAGCCGCCACATATCCGAGCGGACTGGCTGAACTGGCGCCCTTACCGGTCGAACTGTCCGGAGAGATGCAGGAGGCAATGAGCCAATGAATGACAAGCCTAAACTCGAACACGAACTGCTCCTGAACGGCGAACCGTATCCTGCCCCGGAGAGCCGCCGTGCGCTGAGCTTCCGCGCTCGCTGGAACAGGAGACTGCTTGTCGGCATTCTCCTAGTGGAGACGTGCTTCGTTCTTCCGAAGTACGCGCACGGGCAATTTCTGAGTATCTTCGACTCGATCTTCAGCTCGATTCAGAACGACATCGGCAGTTCGCTCAGCTCGATCAATCAGGTCATTCAGCAGACGCAGAAGCTCTATCAGACGACCTTAGCGCCGCTGGCGGCCCTCAATCAGGCACGCGGATTTGTCGTGAATTCGATCAACAGCTTTCGTGGTCAAATGAACCAAATCTTCAACACGCCCTTCACAAGTGCGGTGACTCCCGGGCCGCAACAGTTCGAGAGTATCTTGCACAGCCGGTTGTCGTCTGAAATTCCTGCCCTGCAGACCAGCTTTACTTCGAACTATGGGGCGATCCCGCAGGTCAACACAGCCTCGCCGCAGGACCGCGTGATGATGGACGTAGACGACGCACTGGGACAAGAGAACCTGAAGACCACGCTCATCGCTGACCAGGGCGCGGACGTCATCCTCCAGACAGCCAACCAGATGGAAAATCAGGTTGCGGTCAGTACGCCCGGCTCCAATCCTTTTCTCACCGCGCAGGCGCAGGTCGCAAATCTTCGCTGCCAGGCATACATCCAGAAGATGCTTGCGGCGGAGCTGCGGCAGGAGGCGGGCCGCATCGCGCACGACAACGTCCTCATCAAGCGCCGGACCGCGGCGACCGGGGGAATCAACAGTTTGATCACGGGAGCGCTGACGGCGCGATAGAGAGGTTTCGATGACCGATCCAAAGAACAATCCGAACAAACAGCGCAGGTCCTTCTTCTGGCAGCGCAAACCCATTCTCATGCCGGAATCGGCGAAGTTCGTGAATGCGGTTGAAGGGAGCCCGAGGAAAGCGCATCCCTGGTACCGCCCGACCTTGTTGAAAGCGGCGGCGGTCGTGCTCGCTGTACTTGCCATTCTCCCGACACGGGCAAACGGGCAATTCGGCATCGACACGGCTGCGATTCTGGCGGCGCTCTCGAAGATGCAGTCGCTGATGAACACCTTTATCGCCACGCCGCTCAAGACGATCAATCAGTATGAACAGAGTGTGGCGAAGTACGAGCAAGAGGTGATGTACCCGCTCGTCGCGATCAATCAGGCGAAGTCGTCGGTGATGCAGTTTGAGAACCAGTTCAATCAGGTCAGCGGTATGTTCCGTGTGAACGTCTCAAGCGCCACGCTGCCGCAGTCGCAAAACCTTGAATCACTCTTACTGTCGCGCAACGCCGCGAATGTACCGGTCTTATCGGGCCAGTTTCAGAACGTCTACGGCGTTGTGATGGCGCAGAATGCAGCGTCGCCGCAGACGAGGACGATGACCGATATGACAGACGCCGAGGCTCAAGACGCTATGAAGCGTGCGATTGAGATCGACGCGCTCTCGGACGCAGAGTTGAACGAGGCGAACCAGATGGGCCAGCAGATCTCCGAGGCGGCTCCCGGCAGCGCTCCGATTCTTGAAGCCGAGGCCGACGTATGGGTGGTGCGCGCCAATGCCTACACGCAGGCGGCACTTGCGGAACTGATGAGAACGCGTGGCATCGATCTCGCGAATCAAAGCGCAATCACGAAGCTGGCGACCGCGGACAACACCACGAACAACGGCCTCATTAATGGAGCGCTGACCAACAGGTAACAGACATGCTCTACGCCCACTTCCATTTCGAGGTCATGCTCGCGTTCTTTCAATCAACGCAGCTGAGTCTGTTCGAGCGGTTTGAGACGCAGGCAATGTCTGGTATTGATTCGACTGGCATTACTGCCGGGATGCAGAACGTGGCGTATGTTGTCCTGCTCGTAGGCTTTCTTTGGCAGGTCTATCAATCGGCTCTGCACGGCGGGGATGTCAGGGGATTGGGCACGAGCCTCATCAAGTATGTGGCCACGGCAGTTCTCGTCATGAACTACGGGACTGTGTTCGCGACAATCAATCAGGGTTTTGTGAACGCCGGAAACTGGATCAATAACGCTTCGGGATTCGGCAGTCTCTTCGAAAACTGGAAGAGCGACTTGCTGACGCAATTCAACCAGGTGGGCTACCAAAAGTTCTGGGGCCTCATCACAGCGGATCTCCCTGGGATGTTAGACGCCCTGCTGATTCTTGTCGCCTATCTCCTCTATCCAATCGTTATTGTCGTCTTCGGTTTTTTCTATATCTTCTACGGCAGCATTCTCTACATCTTTGGACCGATCGTAATCGCTCTCATGCCATTGGGTGCAGCCAATCGCATCGCCAAGGCCTATGTCGAGAATATCTTCATTTGGAATGCGTGGCCCATCCTCTATGGAGGCTTTGGGGCGCTGCTAAGCGCGGTTCAAATGGGCCAAATTGGTCAGATGCTCAGTCAGAACAACTTCCTTGGCGGCCTGGGCAACCTCGAAGGCTCAATTCTGATCGGCATTGTGAGTATTGTTTACTCGCTTGCGATCGCAGTCATTCCATTCATTGCCAAGCGCATCGTCAGCGGCGACGTGGGGAGCACCGCGGTTGCGATGGTGGGCACGGCGGTCACGGCATTAACTGCAGGCGCGGCCGGTTTTGAAGGAGCGGCGGCCGGCGTGGCGGCTGCGCGCGGGAGTTCCGCAGGCGCAGCCTCAGCCGGGGGCTCTGCCGGTACAGCGACGGCGGGAACCGCGCGAGCGCTCTCAGCCACCGGGGGAGGAAACCTGCCCGCGCCGCCGCAGCCGGCGCCCATCGCCGCATCCTCCGCCGCCAAGGGACTCTCGCTCGGTGACGGCGTTCCCACACTCGAAGGTCACGCCGAGCAGATTCGCAGCTCGATCAGCGACGTGATGGGCGTGGACGAACCCAACGACGAAAACAGTGGAGCAATCAGTGCCCCGACGCAGGATTCCGCGGTCTCACAGGTTCAGTCCAGTGGAGGAAGTCCGAAATCCGGGGTCATCAAGAAATCGGCGGCGCCAATCCGAAGGGGGCCGACTGTGCATCGGTACAACCTGGGGACTTGGACTGCGTACCATGCCGCCCGGATTGCAGCGAGAAGCGTCGTAGGCGCCACAAGCCATAAGGAGTAGGAGGACGGATGAAAACCAGCACAGCTACAGCCGACGAAGCGGCTCTGGCAAGGCCGAAGTATTACGAAATGGATGGGGCCCTCCGCGCGAATGCGAACCGTGCCTGGCTGCTCGCCTTCCTGACCATCCCGATTGCGCTCGTGGCGATCGGATTTGCAATCTTCGTGCGCATGCAGCCGCCGACCGTCATTCGCATCGGTCCCAACGGCGATGCTTCCGTGCTGGGGAAGCCCGCGAAGGGCGCAGTATCCGATCTCGCTACCGGCGGGACCGATCAATTCCTGGATGAGGCCTTCGTGAAGCGCTTTCTAACGAGTTACCTCAATTACTCGCCATCCGATGTGGACGATCACTGGGCCGCCAGTCTCAATATGATGACGCGCAATTTGCGCGCCTTCACGCTGAAGGCGATGAGCGACAACGACACTCGCGGCAAGATCGATGACGGCCAGATCCAGTCCGTCTTCCATCTTCGCGAGATTGACACAGTACCTGGAGAGCCGCTCACCTATCTCGTCTACGGCGTAAAGGACGTTCACCGCGTGTCGAATGGAACCGAGACAACAGACCATTTCGTCAACGAATACCGCATTCGGCTCATTCCGGACCGTCGCTCCGACGTAAATCCGGACGGGTTGTGGATTGCCGAGTACAGTGAGCACCCAATCGATGGCGAGCAGATGAACCAGATTCTTAACACGCCCGACCTGATTCCGGGCGGGGACGACACAACAAAGCAGGGAGGCCAATGATGGAAACCGTACTTGCGAAAGTGGCGGAGATGCAAGCGCCGGCAGGACAGGCGGAACCGCGGCGTCGCCGCAGACCGCGCCAGCAGAGCGAGGAGGTCGCCCGCTACTTTCTTGCAAAAGATGGCTCATCCATCGACAAGCCTGAGCTTGGTGCCGAGGTGGCGAGCGAAGGCGAGGCTCTGATCAAAGCATTTCAGTCGAAGAACGGCGTGATCTACACCGTCCTCGCCTATAAGGCGGAAGCGGAGATACAGGGAGGATCTCCAACATTGGTCAAGCGGCCCCTGCGCAAGTAGGGCCACACCCAAATAAGTAACAGCGGTCAGCACGGATTCAAAGAGGAGACAAACCTGAAATACGGCTCATGTCGCCTCCTTTGACACCTTATCGCACACGCGATGAGGAATTCCGCTGACCCGGTTTGCACTCTCGAAGCCTGGTTCGGCTTGACACCCACCCCTAACCCGGGCGGCCAGGCGAGGAGAATGAGGACCGGCAATCAGCCACCTCTTATCACTTCGTCTTGAAGCGCCAGACAAGTGAGGAGAACATGACAGCGAACAGGACACAAAACGCGGCACTCGATCAGCAACTCATTCTCGAATTGAGGATCGATGCGTCCGGTGAAGTGACCCGCAAGCCAACCAGACTCGGTCGGAAGGACACGCTTCAAGGGAAACTCCTTGGGCAGCTTTACCCCGGAATCCGAGTGGCTCGTGTCAGTGTGCCGTATGAGTTGACGCCGTATGAGCAGTCTGTGGTCGAAAACCGCATGGCAAGCCTTCATTACGGCGGGGTCGAATACAAGCTGGTGGGCGCAAGCGGCTCGGCGAAGGATGGCAAGTTCTACTTCGTCGACCAGGCGCACGCCGGTCCGATTGCTGAGCGCTTTCAGCATTGGCCCGAGGCGGCGATCGTGTACTTTGCGATCCTCGTCTCCGACTGCAAGCTGATGGTCGAGGAACCCGACCTCCGCATCGCTGTGGTCAAGGACCATGTCCTTGGCACCAACGATTGCCGCGGCTGGGCGCGCGAATCCCTCTACCGGAAGCTCAAGATCGGCACGAATCGTTTTTGCCAGTTCCGGCTGGCATTCGACGCGAGCGAACCGAAGCAGGCAAAAGGCGCATTGAAGGCGATGACGGATCGTGTTGCCGACAGGCTCGCGGTCGACGTCATCCTCCCAGAGAGCGCCTGCAAACCGGCCTTGAAGGGAGGAGTTCGATTTCTTCCCCACCTGGGCACATCGGGCCGCATGTACACGGGTCCGGCGATTCTCGGGATCAAACAAATCTCCCGTCAATCGGAGTTTGGGTCAAGCTACACCTTGATCGAACATGCTTCGGAAGAGGCGCTGCAGTTTGAATTGAAGCTGTGGGCGCTCCAACGAATCAAGACAATGCGGAAGGCATGGGACGAAGGCGACTACCAGGCGCTGTTCGAAGTAATCGGCAAGTCCGAGGTTACAACGATCGACGATGGCGTCAACTTCGATCCCGACTCACTGGAGCGAGAGGACGATCAGGCTTCGGAGGGATGCGACCCGGCGGAGGCGGTTCTCTTGGCGGACCGTAGCGGAAACGCAATCAAAATTCCCTACGTCTTCAACCAATTGAACCGCAAGCTAGCCCGCTGGGCGTTTCGTGCCTGCACGAGTGCGGATCTGAAGCTGCCAGCGTTCGCTCTAGCGGATGACGGTGTCTTGATCGAACACCGGGGAAAGGTTCTCTCGGCGTCCGACTGGATACCCGAAGACAGCACAATCACATCGTTGGCTGCTGAGAAAGGCCTTTGCATCCGGTACCCGATACGGATGCAGGAGGATCTTCTTCCCATCCGTCACCTCACCAACGAAGAGCTTGTTCCGGCGCTCAAACAGGCGCTGGGCACGGCCAACCTCGATGAAACGCTGGTCGCAACCATTCTTGAACGGCAACTCCGGATGGAGGGAACTTACATCCTCCATTCGAAGACCGCAAGCAAGAACGGCGGCGACTTCGACTTCGACACCATATGCGTGATGCCGTCCGATCAGTTCCCGAAGTTCGTTGCGGGAAGGATCGCGTATGGGCAAAAGTTCTGGCAGGAAAAGACGAAGCATCAGAAAGCCAAGTCTCCCTGGTGGAATGCCTGCCCGGTTGCCATGAAGGCGCGAGGAAATCGGATCGGTTCGATCACTGACCTGAAGACTTCGTGCATTGCGGCGGGACGGCCTGACTTGGCCTACAAGCTCGTCGAGCAACTGCAGAACGCACTCGATTCCCTCAAACACAGGGTCGAGATCGATGAGTCCGTTGTAAGTGAGATCAGGAAGGAGGTAGCTCCGGCGCCCTGGCTCCGCCACAAGCGGGAGCGCAGAGTGTCGGACCTGCCGGCCCATCTTGAGATCGCGGATACGGACAAGGTTGGAAGGCTCTATAACCTCCTGCGCAAGGAACTCGGCTTTCTTCCCGACGAAACCGGCAACGGTTTCGAAGAGAAGATGGGGATCGAAGACTTCCGCGGGCTCTTCTCGGGCGAACACGTAACCCGGGAGATGTTCGAGGAATGCCAGTTGGTCAATTCGATCTACGGCGACATCGCAAGCCGGATTGTTCAGCGCGAGGAAGAAGTCAAGCAGCAATTGAAAGACGCTCAGGCGCAATGGGAAACCGTGCGCCAGAGCGAAGACAAGGAACAGAGAAGGTCTGCGGTGCTTGCGCGGAACAGGGCGCAGGCAGCTCTCTGGGAACACGAGCAGGACGCAAGGGATCAATTCAGCTCTCTGCATCTGTTCATTCACTACTGGGCGCAAGGCAAGCAGGAGAACCGGCGGGCATGGGCGCAGGCGATGAATGCTGTCGTTACTGGCGGCACAGGTTCCGGCGCGGTCCTCTTCCAGTCATTTCCGCAGGAGGTGGTCGATGCCTTTGCGGAGGTGACAGGCGGCCAACGGGTTCGGGTTCGAATGCCGAAGACCGTCAATGGCTATGCGTGGTTTGACGATGAGCGGCGAGCATTCCTCGTCGAACGAATCGCCAATCCCGAAGGCCCGGAATGCGAAAAGAGAGTCTTCCTCTTTCAGTACAAGGGGAAGCGCGATCTGCTCTTCGAAAACACAAGTGCTCCCGTTCCCCTGGGGCACTCCTAGCCGGCGAAGGAGAAGACTGAGCCTCTGGCTCGGCTTCTCCTTTCCGTTTTTTAAACGATCGTTGCGCCCAAGGAGGCCGCTATGAAGACGTTCATCATCATCTCGGTTGTTCTCGCGGCCACTGCAGCCGGGGCGCAGACGACCACACAGAGCCAGATTCGCCACGTCGAAACATCGCTCAACCATCTCACAGTTCTCGAATTTGGCGAGACGGTGACGACACTTGCTATCGGCGATCCGGACAGCTTTCAGGTGGAGCGTCATAACGACAAGGTCTTCGTGAAGCCTCTCCAGCCGGGGGCATCGACGAACCTCTTTGTCTGGACTGCAACGCGGGAGTTGAATTACGAGCTCGATCCGGCTGGCGAGCTTGCCGCGATGGACGTCCTGGTACGCGCGGAGCCTGCGCCCAAGCCCCGCACCAGCGCACTCGCCTCTGCCGAGCCATCGGATGCCGAGATTCGCAAGATCGCGTCATTGGTCCTTACGCAGGCGATGATGGGCTCCGAAGACATCGCTCACGATTCGGTCAAGCCTGCCCCGAACCGCGTGGAGGTTAGTCTAGAGCAGGTCTTTCGCGCGAAGGACCGGATATACATTCGTTATTCGGTCGCCAACCAAACCGACGCTCCGTTCCGGGTGACGACGCCGGATGCGTGTCTTCCGCTCCCGACCGTGCAGTCTGTCTCTCTCGTGAGTCTGAAGGATCACCAATTGGCGCCGCAGACCTTTGCCGCTTTCAAAGCAAAACCCGGTTCCAACCTCGCTGTCATGCAAGCGGAGTCAGCCCATCGCGACCTTTCACCTGGGGAGAAGACCACAGGCGTCATCAGCATTGAAGGCTCGGCGGGCAATGCGCCGCAGATTTATCAGCTGAGCTTCGGCGCCGACCAGAGCGGACCACTGAAGGTTGAGGCGGTCCTGTAGTCATGTGTGCGCAGAGTTATGTCTCGGCTGAAGAAGTGCGCCAGGCGCTCAGGCAAATCTATCGCGACGACTCCGAAACAAATCTTCAGAATGCCCTTGCTCAGTCCTTGGCGGACGAGCTCAAACCTGTCAACGAAAAGGGCCGCTGGAAGCCCAGCCCGCTGCTCGTTCTCGTATTCGTCCTGCTTTGCGCCCTGACCGCAGTCTTTCTTTACTTTTCGATCGGAGTGCGCCCGTGAGTCCGTACTATGACCAGCCCGGATGGAGACAGCGTGGACCGGAGGATGTCGCCGGCGTTCTGGTGTTGTTTGCTTGCGCAGTGCTTGCGTTTGCCTGGTACGTTGCCGTTTCGCGTCTTCATTTGCGTAACTCACAGTGCCTTGAAATCTTCCTCTACTGCTCGATTCTCGTGTTCAGTGGAGGTCTCATCGCCGCACAACTGCTCGGCCGGAGGAAGAAGAGAGAGGAGAATTGGCCGCACCCGGCAATCCTCGTTCCGGCGTCGAAGGATGCGGCGACTGTTAGGAACGCCAACCGGAACGGTTCTACGCTCCTCGGATACAACGTCCACGGAGAGCCCTGGCTCTGGCCGGATCTGGTACGCATGAAGCACGGCGTCATCGTCGGCGGAACCGGCGCGGGCAAGTCCACATTCCTCGAAAACATCATCGCGCAGGACGTGACGCGGCGCTTTGGCGTGCGCCCGATGCCGATGATTATCTTCGACGGCAAGGGAGAACGGGAGTTCCTGGACCGCCTGTTGCCGCACATCGAAGCCGCTGGTCGCTTGCAGGATTTACGGGTAATCGATCCCACCCACCCTACTGAGTCGGCCCGGTACAACCCCTTCTATGCCCTCGACGACGCCTATCAGGAGCATGTGAATTTCATCTTTCGGTCATTCGGCCTGCGTGAAGACTTCTTCAAGGGTCATCAGGAGGCGTATCTCTCGGACCTTGTGCGCATCCTGCAGTACACCGGCAAGCTATTCAACGTCTACGACGTGCTGGTGATGGCTCTCGATGAGGAGGTGCTGACGGAGCAGATCGGTGTTGCTAAGGCCCGTCTCGCCTCGGTGCCAGGCATTTCCATGCAGAAGCGTCTGAACTTCGAGATGTCGGTGAAGATGCTGCAACGGTCATTGGCGGACCGCGAGCGTGTCGAGAAGATACAGGGGCTTCTGAACGAACTTCTGAGCTTCCTTGAGGATGAGTTGTCGGTCGTAACCGGCTCGTACCAGGACCTTCTCACGCTCGACGATGTGCTTGAAAACGGCCTGATCCTGTTCGTTTCGCTCAACGCGAACCGCAATCAGCGCGCTGTCGAAGCCCTGGGAAAGATCCTCCTACAGAACATTCAGCTGATGGTCGGCAAGCGCTACGCGCAGCCGGCGAGCGACCGGGACGCGGATGAACCGATGCTCTCGGTCATCCTGGACGAGTTCGCGCCGTTTGCCTATCCCGCGTTTACGCAGGTGCTCCAGACCGCGCGCGGCGCCAGGGTCTCGTTCCTTTTCTCCTTCCAAAGCATGCCTCAGCTGCAACGCGTGAGCCAGGCGTTCGCGGACGAGGTCTCCTCGGCGCCCGGAACGAAGATGATCATGAACGTGTCGGAGGAGAACACGGCGCAATGGTTTCTGAAGGCATCGGCCAGAATTGCGACCAAGCGGCGCAGCCTGTCGGTGCGCCGCACCGGAATCTTCTCGACGAAATACACCGAGACGGGCACGGGAAGCGAAAGCGATATCAAGGAGACTCGCGCTCGCGAGGACCACATTAAGAACCTCCCCGTGGGCCAGATGGAGATTCTGATGGTGAACAACCGGGAGGGTACCCGTTACTCCCATCTACATGTCCGCCGCGCTCCGCGATTCGAGATTGAGGGACTGAAACTTTCCCTCTATTCCAAAATGCACAGTCGTCTCGACCCGGAAATCGGCGTCAATCTGCGTTTCAAAGAGACTGAGAATCGGAAACAGCGGCGCCGGAGAACGGCAGGATTGTTTCTCGGTGGAGTCAATGGAGAGTGACGATGCGATCACCACTCATCATTCGGACGGTCGTCTTTGCTATCTCACTCTGGTGCGTCTACGGGCTATCTTTCGCTCAGACCGTGAATCGTACGGATTCAGGAGCCGCGCAGCCCGCGGCGAAACGCCAGGGGTTCTTTGACTATGCCTTAGGTAAGATCAATCCTCGCGACAAGGATTATGGCGCGGCGATGCAGTCTGGTAGAGCTGCTCTCGTCGAAGACTCCATCGACGATCTTTATTTCTGGTCGAATGTAGTTACGCTACTTTTGCTCTGCGCGACAGTCGCCGTTGTCTTTCTTCAGTGGCGTGCGGCCGACAAGCGCGAAGTCATCGCTTCGTCCCTGATCGCGCAATTATGGAATGGCCGCGTCAGTGACCGGATCGAGATTGAGCGCCGCACGGAGCAGTTCAATCGACTGGTCGAAACCCACAATGCCGAGGCCGAGCGCGCGCTCTCTGCGAAGCCGCAGCCCACCTCCGGCGAGGAACAGGCCGACTCCGAGCTCAAACGGACCGTCGAAGGCCTCGACAAGAGGACAGCGAAAGTGAATGCTGCGGACCGCAACAGCGGTGAGAATCGGCCTGCGAGCATCGCAGTCCAGGCCCAAAGCACGGAAGCAACCGCTGCCGGCTTGCAGCAGAGAAATATGATTCTGGAACGCCAGGCTGAAGCCATGAGAAATACAGAGGCCAATCTGCGGCGCCGGCTCAATGACACGATGGCTCAACTCGACCAGGAACGGAATCGAAACCAGACCCTCAAGGGCGCGTAGGAGACGCACGGATGGACCGCAAACCACAACTCAAATCACCGACGGACTTCTCCCATCCGGACAAATGGCGGCAGTACGTCCGGCAAACCGTCTCCCCGGACGAGGTCGGTTACACACTTGCATTCGGCCGGACAATCATGTTTGCGCGCTTCTATGAGGCGCGAAATCAACCGTTCCCCGACCAGTTTTTGAGCGAGATGGCGGCTGTCGGCCGGCTTCACGATCCCGAAAGGACGGAGGCGTTGGAGGCATTGAACGACCGAATCTTCGCCAGCATGACGCGGTTTCTGTTGGCTGCTGCACGGCCGGAAGTCTCCGAGAGAGTAGAGATCGCCACTCCCGTCTCGTCCTGTGAACTCATCGATGAACTGGCTGCATACCTGACTAAGGAGAACCCGTACTATGCGCTCTGGATTCGGTGCACGTCGCCAGTGTCGGAGCCCAATAGCGAGCTTGCCTGGGAGGAATTTGTTGCGCAGGAGCTTGGCGACGGGACAAACGAGGAGATTGAATTTGCGCTTTTGGTCGGCCAGTTAGGCAAGTTGCTTACTTATTTCCGGCACCGAAACCTTGCTTTGCCTTCCCATTTCTCCGGACGGGTTTGGTTCCTGCACTATCTGCCTGGAGCGGAGCGCAATGCGCATGCGCGCGCCCTTGTGCAGGAACTGGCTGAGGCAACGGGGTCATGCACGTGCGCATAATCAACTTCGGAACGAACTGGTGGGCCATGCACTCACGCAACCTCGATGATCCCTTTTGCTTTCGCCGTTCGGCCGCGTGGTTCAACTCGGCGGGACTCAGGTACGGCCGCAGGTTGCGACTGTGCTGGGTGTATCCCGGCCAGATCCGGTTCAACCTGAACAGCGGTTTTCAGCCGGAGCATCCGCTGCGGTCCATGGGGAGGACATTCCTGTGCAGCGGTCCAAACCATTTGGGCGGGCGCACGCACCTTCTATTTGTCCGCCTGGCCGGTGAATCCGCACCAGATCGGTATCTGGTGACGATGAACGAGGCATCGAACGGTCGGCTTTCGTTCACGTCTCCCGCATGGAAATCTGCCGGTGTTCAGCCGATATCGGTCAGCCTCCGGGGTCTCCGGTATGAGGCGATGCTTCTCATGGGACGGCAAGACTGGGTGGAAACCGACGTTGGCCGTTGGTCAATATCCGAGGACGATCGACGACTGGTTCTCGCAGGAACAGGTGCGGAATGAGATACCGGAAGGGGTACATCGCACTTTCAGACAGCCGGGATGTGCCCGTCTTGATGTTGATTCGCAATGCTCGAGCGATCACGTTCGACCAGGTATGCGCACTGGCCGCGATCGAAGGTAGCGAATCAAGCCGGCGCTCAGTGTACTGGAGGCTGTCGCGCCTAGAGGGTTGTGAGCTGATCCGGCGCATGACTTACGACCGCTTCTTCTCGCAGCCGATCTTCGCCATCACGCCACTTGGGCTCCAATTCCTCGAGTTCCGCGGCCACTCGTTACTGTCACTGCCGTCGACGGCAAAGTCGATCATCCGGAAATCCCAGATTCTCCATTCGGTCGAATTGGCCGGCATCCGTGTCGCGCTGGCTCAAAAAGGCCTCCTGAAATCCTGGAAGTGGGAGCTGGAAATCGTATCGAGAAACCTGGCTTACGGAACCGGAAAGATGAAAGACTTCGACGCATTGGCCGAGATCGTTGTCGACGCAGAAACAAAATGCGTCGCAATCGAATTCGAAAGAACGCTTAAAGGCTCTGGGCGATATGAGGAATTGCGCAGCATCTTCAAAGCGGACCGGACCACCGACCGGGTTCTCTACCTTACACCAAATGCCGAGATTCTCTATATCCTGGCGCTCGAAATGCGCGACGTTGGAAAGCGGATCGGCTTCGTTCTGAGCGAGACACTTCGGAGCGAACTGCTCGACGCCAGCATTCTCACGAACTCTCCGGCGAACGACGTGCTGTCGTTCCGCCAGTTTCTCTTGCAATGACATTTCCTCCGATTGACCGTCTATTGCGCCTCGGACGTATCCAAATGGTGCCGATTGCCTTCCGATTTCCTTCCTGGCGCCATCCTATCGCCTTCCCGATCACTTCCCAATACGCAGATTTGTATGGCCAAAACGTCCCGGAAATGTGCGAGATGCGCTCTGACTATCCCCTTGTTTTTCGTTGCGTTGGTTTATGGGTTTGGATAGGTGGCTTTTGGGTTCTGTGTTGAGACGAAGCTTGACGCGGGGCTTGGTGAAGCAGCTGAAAAAGGACTGTAGGTCTTAGGTGTCCGTGCGCAGCGTCGCTCATGGCGCACTTCGCTTCGTTTTCTGCCAATCGATGCGCCAACGGCCGTTGGATATTGGTACCCAGAACAAGTGCTTTTGTGGCGTACCGCGTGCATGATGGTATAGCACCGCCGTTCTCTCGTAGAAGCCGCGAGTATGCCACGAATCCGCGAATCCGAACTTTTTGTAGTCGAGATGATGGCAGAATTCGTGACAGAGCGTGCTCAGGAACGTGCCGTAAGAGGTGACGTCCTTGCGCACAGCCGTCCGCATCCACACCCGAATCAACATGGCTTCCGGGTCGTAGTCGCCGAACAGCTCGGTCGTCCACTGTTCGCGAACTCGCAGGGGTCTCGCGGCAAGTACCCGGACGCCGCAGTCCGGAACGTGGTAGAACTCCGATGCAAACTTCAGGAACTCGGCGCAGGCCCGGCGCAGGTTTGCAATCTGGTCGGATTTCATCGCCGACTCGATGGCCTTAGCGACGTCGGACAAGCGTGCGTCCTCTGGCAGATCGAGTGTCGTGATCCGATCGCTTTCCCGGAACCCAGTGAGGTATGACGTTCGCGGTGGGACATCGGTAAGCATCGGTCTGAAGTTCCTCTGTGAACTCGAAACGGGATCATTGTACGTCGTTGCTCTACGATTCCGACCCAGCGAAAGAGTTGCGTTGCACTGCGGATGAAGGCGTTGCTCACGCTCTTCTCCGGACATTCAGCCGCGGTGATCGCGTCGCCGAGACGCAATTGTGGTCTTCTGCGCGTGGCCCCTTCCATTCGCATTAACCCTTCCTTCCCGCTGCACAACACAGTCATGTCCTGAAGTTCCCGGGCACTGAGTCCTCCCATTCAGGTCCATGAAATCCATCCTCAAGGAGTGTCTATGGCACAAATCGAAATGCAAGCTACTGCGACAAACGCGGCGAGCAAGACGGATCTGCTTCGCCGGTTTGTTGCTCGCCTCATCGTTAGTTCCATTTTGAGCGCCGCCGGATTGCTCAGTTTCGCTCTGACCGGCCCAATCATGTGCCGCATCGCGGCCATTGATCCGGCGCTCGAAGCGTTCTATCTCTCACTCGTCGCCGGGTGGTTCTGGTCTTTGGCCTGGATGTGGTCGCTCACCTTCCAGGTCCGGAGCCGCCGGTAAACAACCTCAACCCCGTCCAAACCAAATCCGAAAGAAAGGAGTGTCGCGCTATGCAACCTAGCCTAGGAAAGATGTCCGCATACAAGATTCTGAACTGGCAGGACCGGGCCGCCAGTTCCATTGAACAAACCGTTGCAGCCTTCCTCGAAATTGGGGAGGCGATTGCCACGAGGTGGATCCAAACCGCCAAAGGCGTTCTGCTCTTGCAGTTGGTTCCTGGTGACGATGCATCCGGAGCAATCTATGTCTTCGATCGTCGCTGCGACCAGTGGTACATGTTGTCGTTCGAAGAGTGCGAAGATCAATTCACCTCGGAGAAATTTGACCGGGCGTTCTCCGAGTATGACCTGTTCCGCCTTGTAGAGCAGCCTGGCCTGCTGCTTTCCGAGTTCCAACCAGCCGCCGCCTAGCCCACCTCGCACCCCCCCCAACAACCAATTCCACCCCAACTCAGGAAGGAGCCGTCATGCGTCTGTCAGCAAGCCGTATCCGCTCAATCAACCGCGCAATCGCCAGGGTTCAGTCGTCCGCCTGGTCTGCGCCAGACCGAAACCGCCGCCCGTCTTTGGCCAACCCAACACTCGCCGCCTCCGTCAACGCCACCGAATTTGTGAAGGTCGTTGTGGTCCCAAGGAGCGCCACGCTCTAGCCTAGGCAACCGGAATTGGCGGGCAAATGCGCAAGATGATCGTGCCGTGCCCGCCGCTTTCCGGAGATTTGACCGAGTTTTGGACCCGGGATACAACCACACAACGGATGAAGGAGGCAGGACGCCATGTATGCCAAGTTCTGTGTGAACCGGGAAGCGGCAAACAACTTCATGCGACTGTTCGTGAACCGGCGGGCCTACGCAGTTCAGGCTGAGCGACCCCTGCCGAACGGTTCCGTTCCCTATTACCTGGCAAGGGATTGGAAGACGAAGGAGCCGAAGCCGCTGGACGAAGGCGTGGTGCGAATGCACTTGAACGGCGACATCACCGTCAGCCTGTATGCGATCAATCCCGAGACCCAGCGTTCGAAGTGGGTCGCAATTGATGCCGACTTCGATGGGTCTCTGGAGTCGCTGTTTCAGTTGCAATGGGAGTTGAAGCAGGACGGAGTAGATGCAGCCCTCGAACAATCGCGCCGCGGAGGGCATCTATGGATCTTCGGCGCCGAGCCGCTGCTGGCATCCGAGTGCCGCATTTATGTCTACAATCTCGCGCTCCGACTCGGCATTCCTGTCAAAGGCGGTGGTCTCAAGGAAGGGATCGAGGTATTCCCACGCCAGGACCAGCTCGAAGACGGAGAGCTTGGCAATGCAATCCGCGCTCCGATCGGAGTGCACCGGAAGACGAATCGGCGCTACTGGTTTTACGAAGCCGAGCCCACTCCGGAAGCGCAGCTTGCCTACCTCGACGGGTTGAAGAAGCTGACCGAGGCGGAACTCAGGATCTTTATTGAAGGGATGAGCCTGCCCGAAGCGTACCGGCCGGTCGTCGCTGCGCCATACGCTCCCACCGTCTCTTCCACGCAATATCCAGAGTTCCGAATCCTGGACTATGTTCGGACCACGCGCAAGGACAGTCGGAACTGGTGGGCAAGGTGTCCCTCTTGCGCGGAAGTTGGGCGCGACCGCTCCGGCGATAACCTTGCCATTCAGATCAAGAACCCGCGCTTCTATAAATGCTGGGCCGGCTGCACGAAAGAGGAGATTCGGGCCGCGCTTGGCCAGCCCATCCACACGCGTGCGGCGGTTTAGGGAGTGAGTATGAAGGCCGTCTCCGCAAAACGGAAGCCCGAATCCGCCTCATTGCGCCATGCTTCCCACGGACTTGCGCTTCCGGCCAGCGTGCTCAGGGCACTCCAGAAGCGACGCATCTATTGCACCCCCGGGGTCTCGCTTGAACATCAGCATCTGGCCAGACGGTATGTACTGCGCGGCGTGGAGTCCGGCGGCGCGGTCTCCGACATGGGCAGGGCGTGCGCCTTCGTCTCTCCTGATGGCGATCCATTGCCGTGGTTGCAGTCGCTCGACTCGATCGCGGTGAATGGCCGTCATGCGATCTTCCTTGCAGAGAGCCTGGTGCGGGTGGAGATCCTACGCACCGTGAGGACATGCGAGTTGGCGATTACGCTCCACACTCTGTCCCACTTACCAGGCCGCAATCGCCCGGAGGTTGCTTCAGCGCCGCTCTTTCGTGGACGGGACGGTGTTCTCCCGTTCGATCTCTGGAAGGACGAACACCGCGCACTCCGGGGAAAGTTGACTCCCATCTTCTATAACCGCGCCGGGGAGGTGCTGCATCTGCCGCAGCGGTTTGAAGAGGTGATCAAAAAAGTGACGTCTGCGGTTTGCTGCGTCGGCTGCAAGCATTCGCATGTCGGAGTGCGGGCAGTCGCCGGAGGATTGAAACCATGACGCATCCCATCAAAGCTGCGATTACAGTCGGCGAGCCGAACTGGACTCCGCTTGAGCTGGTCCTTCCGGCTTGCGAGCTTGAAAACTTCATGTACATGGGCCGGGCTGGGGAGATCGAGCTATACAAGCACTGGCTCACGCGCCGCTATCTCAACATCAGTGCTGACGGCGAGCGGTTCTATCGCTATTCCGACGGAACGTATGTCGAGGTCACCAAAGCTGTGGCTCTCGACCATGTACGCAACCGAGACCATTAGGAAAGGAACAACCACCATGGCAAAGAGCGTCAACAGGACATTTCTGCTCGGGCACGTTGGCAAGAATCCCGAGGTGGGAACCACACCGGGCGGCACGCTCGCCGTCAACTTCTCTCTCGCAACTACCGGCCGGGAAAAGGATCGTCAGGGCAATTGGTCTGACAGGACCGAGTGGCACAACCTGGTCGCTTACGGCCGGACAGCTGAGATCGTGCGGGATTATGTGAGCAAGGGCACGCAACTCTTTATTCAGGGCAAGATCCAAACCCGCTCCTGGGATGACAAGGAATCCGGGCAGAAGCGGTACTGGACGGAGATATTCGTCCATGATCTGACGTTGCTGGGCGGCGGCCGTGGGGAAAATGGCAGCTCCGCTCACAGCAATGGTCGAAACGACTCTCGGAGGACTCCTGGTGGATCGGGCTATCAGCGGCAGCCCATGGACGAGCAGTACTCCGACGAAGAACTCAACCCTGATGAGATCCCGTTCTAGAAAAATGTGCCTTCATCAACGTGAACCAGGGCGCTCTTCGGGGCGCCTTAGTTTTTTGAGGAGCAAATGCGATGGCAACCAATGAAGCAAAGACTGGCCCGGATACCGAGGCCCTGTTCACGCAGTTGGCGGAACCGTTTGGCCCTTCGGAGATTAAGTGGCGTGTCACTCACACCACCCACGATGGCACCCGCGGCGCGGTGATCGCATTCGCGGATCCGCGAGCCTACACTGACCGGCTCAACCAGCTCTTCACCCCGAGCGGCTGGACCAGGAACTACGACGTCACCACGGTATCGGCCGTGAGCCGGCAGAAGCGGGACAAGCTCATCCAAACCGGCAAAGTGTTGGTTACGTGCACCCTGACGATCGTACGGCTTGGGACTCACTCAGGAAGCGGGGAGCAGTGGGCGGATGAACAGAACGCGATGACATCGGCGGAAGCCCAGGCATTTAAGCGAGCGGCCAGCTGCTTCGGTCTAGGCCGTTATCTTTACAACCTGCCAGAGGCCTGGGTCGATCTCGATTGCCAGGGTAAGCCGACCAGGCTTCCCGCACTTCCAAACTGGGCGCTTCCGAAGGCTAATTCGGCAACCGGAAAGACCAACCCGGCCTGCGGTCCACGGCCTCCGGAAGTGCAACGTGGGCCCATCGATCAGAGAATCACGGGCAAGATCGAAGGCTTCCGGCGTATTCTCGGCGATCCAATTTACGGCGAGATATTGTGGCGTGTCGCGCGAACGCGAAAGGCGAACGCCATTCCCAACGCCCAACTGCAGGCGACTGTCGCGGAGGCGATGGAACGGGCCTCACGGGGAATCCGGAAGGCACAGTCACTGGCCGAGTCGATCGGCGATACGCAATTCGTCTCCGTGCTCGATCGGTTGCATATCGGGTCAATGACAACAATCAGCAACCTCGAAGCGCTCAAGCATCTGGTTTCGGAACTCGAAGGACTGGCTGGACAACCAGCCGCCTGAACGCCGAAGAGTCTTGCAGTACCCCTGCCCCTTCTGCGCGGAGGCTCACACTCACGGGGCAGATGATACGTCGCACTCCGGAACCTGTCTCGGCCCCTTCCCGGCGGGCTGTCTGCCTCGATAACTGCAAAACGTCACACACGCTGCGAATCCTTCGATTGGCGGATGAGTCGCTGCGCCAAGGAGCTTTGAATGAGAGGCGAAGACGAGCATTCTCAAACATTTGTTGAACGGGTTCTAGCTCTGCTGGAAGAACGCTTTCCATGGCTGGGTTCAGAACAAGATGAACCCGTCGGCGGAGCGGATACGGTCGATGAACTCGCCGACCTGTACAAGTCGCTGATTGAGCAACGCAACAAGGCGCGTCGCGAAAACGTCGACCCACGAGAGTAACCGACATAGGTCGATACCTGGAGGATCTATGTGCAATGTGCGGATGATTCGAACGGAGCCTGGTCTTGTATCGATTCCACTGGAGAAGGCCGTCTATTGTGAGAACTGCAAGATGGTCTCGTCTTCGGCCCGGCAGCGGTGCGGCATCTGCGGATCGGAGAGGACCGTCCGACTCGCTCCCTTGATCCCAGAACCGTGGGACCCAGGCCCGGTGCCAACCCTCGCCATTGCCGCATAGCGCACAAGCCGCTGCGAGCCTCGATTTGACACGCGGCGATTTAGCGCGAAGAGGGAATCCTTCGGGTGACATCGGCGTTTGCCGTTACCGATTCTGCGAGGCCGGCTGAACATTGGTTGATTCTGGCCTATCGTGGCGATAACGCCCGCCGATGGCCCTCCAGGGCGCCTGGAAGAGTGCCCCTGTTCTTCAACGCGTCTATTCATTGCTTAAGTTATTAACCGATATATAACTGACGGTTAGGCGACTATCGTTAGGCGACTATTCGACCACGACCCGCTTCGAGTGGGGTGAGGGCTGAAAGATGTCAGCATCATTCGTGGCGGTACCGGTATGCTTGAAGAGGCTTGCCCGCTCTATTTGGGCGGGGACCCTTGGTGGCATTTTCTTTTTCGGGAGATTTCCATCCACGCTTCGCTTTTGCTTGTCCTGGCGATTGTTTTCGTTGCCACGGTGATCCGGTCGGCGTTTGGCTTTGGCGAAGCGCTGATCGCAGTGCCCCTGCTGGTGCTTTGCATGCCACTGCGAGTGGCCGCGCCGCTGGCGGTACTGCTCTCGATCGCGATTGCAGCCATGGTAGTGGCGCAGGATTGGAGGCATGTTCACCTGCGCAGCGCCGCCGGGCTTCTGCTAGCCACGGTCTTCGGGATTCCGCTCGGATTGCTAGTACTGACCAATGGGCACCAGGAGCTGGTCAAGGCGGGGCTAGGCATCCTGATCGCGTTGTTTGCGGTCTTTTCGCTGGCGGCGCGCGATGCGTTGCGGCTGAAGAACGAGCACCGGGCGCTGCTTCTGCTATCAGGATTTCTGGCCGGCATTCTGGGCGGAGCCTATGGCATGAACGGGCCGCCGCTTGTAATCTACGGCTCGCTTCGCGGATGGTCCCCGCAGCACTTTCGTGCGACGCTGCAAGCTTATTTTCTGCCTGCCAGCATTTTGGGGATGATTGGCTTCTGGAGCGCTGGGCTATGGACCCGCACGGTGACGCACGAGTTCCTGCTTTCGGTGCCGGTAATGCTGCCGGCGGTGTTCCTGGGACGAGCAATCAACCATCGCTTCTCCGGAGCCGTATTCCTTCGATACGTCTACTGCGGACTTTTGTTGCTTGGCGGCATGTTATTTGTGGAGGCAGTCACGCAGCATGTGTGAGAAGCGACGCTTATCTCTGCTGCCTGCCACCACATAATCTTCCCTGCGGTAGCTCGCAACAACACTTCCTCTAACTTCATCGCCCGCTCCACGGCGGACGCCGGATAGTTCTCCACGCGCAATCGCATGGTTCCATCCTCCCCGCCTGCTAAGCGGACGCTTCACTTGCCACAACCACCGGACATATTATGTGCTAACGACAAACGGCTGCTCGTCAGTTGTGCACTACCCTAAACGTCTGCGGCACGGAGGCGGTGTCGGGTACTGCGACAGTGTTGGCTGCGGCAATTCGCCCTGCTGAGTGGCAGAATTCATTCCTGCCAGAATCCCGCAGCCAATACGCGCAGTAGAACAAGAATCTTAATAACAGTACTGCTTTCTGCCCGTTACAGGTTCTCCCCAGGATTACTCCCCCAAATGTCGGCCAGTGTCCCACGATCTGCCTCCGAATGATTTTCGGTCGACGGTCAGCTCAACGCGCTCATCCAGATCAGAAGCTGGAAGCCCCCACCTGCTCATTTTATGAGAATCCAACCCGACGAAATGAGGTTAATCCATGCGGAATGCCGCGCGCTTGAAGATGGGCTACTACCCGTTACCGGAGGCCGAGGGAGTGAAGCTTCGCTCTCTTGTCTCCTTCACTGGGCCAGCTTCAGTGATCGACCCCTGCGTTGGACACGGAACTGCGCTGCGTCTCGTCACAAGCGACGCGCAGGTCCGACGCTACGGTGTCGAGCTCGATGCCGAACGTGCGCGGATAGCCAGCGCTAACGGCATCGAGACCATCCAAGGGAATGCCTTTGACGCTATTGCACGGCCCGAATCCTTCTCGCTGCTGTATCTGAATCCGCCGTATGACTCTGAGATTGGCTCCATTGCTAATCGCAGAATGGAGGCCGTGTTCCTGGAACATACCTACCGCTGGCTGACAATGGATGGCGTTCTTATCCTGGTGATTCCTTTCGAGCGATTGCACGACTGCACCGGCATCCTGAGTTCCCACTTCGCCAGCTTGAACGTCTTTCGCATGACCGACGGGGATTCAGTCAAGTACCGGCAAATCGCGGTTCTTGGCCTGCGTCGCGATGTCAGAGGAGCGGCCGTTGAAAACAACAAGCGGCAACTTTTGAGCGTTGGCCTGTATGGCAGCTTCCTGGGACTTCCTGAGTTGCAGCCGGGCGCGTGCCCACCCTACTCCATTCCTCCGTCTGGCGAGGCGGAGTTGAGCTATCGCGGCCTTCCCTACGATCTGTTGGAAGACCTGCTGCCGCAATCGGGCGCATGGAAACAGGCGGCGCCGCTATTGATGCCACATGAGGACGTTGCGACCGGCCGGCCCATCACGCCGCTGCACGGCGGCCATGTCGGGCTTCTGTGTACCGCAGGGCTGCTAAATGGCGTCTTTGGCCAGGGCGACGACCGGCACATTGCTCGCTGGCGTTCAGTCAAGCATGTGACGACGTTTGTGGAACAGGATGGAGACACTGAGATCATCCACCACCGAGAGCGGTGGGCCAATGAACTGTACCTGGTGTATTTCGATGGGAGGACGCTGAAACTCACTGAGACGCCGGCGAAGAAGGAGGGCGAAGCCGATGGAGAATGCTCACCTGCGGCTCGGGCTGCTTGAGTACGTGCGCATCACGGAAAAGGCCTCGACCCGCATTCGCCTGCGGGTCGATCGCTATATAGGGGAAGATCGGCAGGCACATCTTCTGAGCGTCTTCGGCAACGACTCGGATGTCGGTGCAATCACGGCGGCAGTTCACGAAAGAGCGGCGTTCAGCTTGACCTTTCCGGATGGTGAGACAAAAGACGTGACCCTCGGCGAACAAGCCTCCTGCTACAAAGGGGCTGTGACTCTGCCGGGCCGGAAACATCCTGTGCGTCACCTGCTCGCAGTCTCCCAGGAACTCCACACCAATGGGAGCGCGGGGCGGACGATTCTGTTGCGATACCGGCGCGAGGAGGCGTGGGCCACGCTGGTGAGTTTCCTGGGGCTGCCCGCCGATCCCTCGTGGGCAGACCACATCCTTGAGATCGTCGAGGGGAAAAAGAGGATCGAGGAGATCGACGGAATCGGCTGCCAGCCTGTGCTGATCTCGGCGACAACCGGGGAAGTGCTTGAGTGGATCGGGGATGGCCTGCGTTCGGGGAGACTCGCATTCCCGGAGAATGATGGGCTGATCGTCTGGCCGCGAATCGTGATTGCGACGATGTTGGGCCAGTGTGCAGCGATTTGAAATGGTCGGAGCCCTCAATTCTTGCTGGAAAGCCCATAGGTACCCGTTGGCAGAGAGTTTCACTCCACAGTTGGAACTGCACAAGGTGCAGTAGCCAGGCGTGTTGTTGACCACGACGCTAATATGGTCTAATATTTAGATGGTAATGGAGGGCCTATGCCACAGCCAGCACTGAAACTGAAGCAGGCCAGCGCGGTTCTAAAAGTTGAGCCGAAAGAGTTGCAAAACCTGGTGCAATTTGAAGTGGTCAAGCCGAAGTGGGTGGGTGGCGCCTATCTCTTTGATAGAGAGACGCTTCTCACAGCGAAGGTTGCGTTGCGCCTAAAGGAGTCCCTGGGAACACGCGCCAATGTTCTCTCCAGGCTCATCGCTGTTTTTCGCGCCTCCGAAAAGAGGCTTCGTAAGGAAAACCCGGAGTACGTGGTCTTTACCTGCCGCTTTTCGGCTGCCGAGGAGCCGATCAAGCTGGGCGTTCCCTTTAGATCGCTTGGGGAGCAAATCGAGCAGGGTATGAGCCGGGCAGAACTCTACCGCGACCTGCCGCGCGGGCGGAAACGGCCCGGATGGAAGAAGGAGTTCCTCGATGCGCTTTCCGAAGCGGCCCAAGATATAGGGGAGATTTCGGAAGAGGAAATCCAGCGCACGATCCGCAGCTATCGCGCTGAAAGGCACCAGCCGGAGATTACCGTTGCAGCCGAAGTCTAAAAAGCGAAAGCAACGCGCCGTGGTGGACACGAACGTTGTCGTGGCGGGCATCTCCGGCTTCCGGGAACAATACGTTCCAGGCCGGGTTCCGAGCGCCGACCTACTCCACCGCTGGGCCGGTGAGGATCACTTTGTTTGGCTATATTCGGAGGATGTCCTTGCTGAGTACAAGGATGTCCTGAAGCGGTTGCACGTTCGATCCGCCGCAATCGGGACACTTATCAATGTCATCCGAGAACTGGGTGAGCCTGTCGAGATCCGCTGCTTGGACGAAATATCGCCCGACCCCAAGGACGATGCATTCTGTCTCTGCGCCGAGGCGGGACGGGCAGACATCATCTTCACACTCAACCCCAGGGACTTCCCGCAGAGTCGGTTGAAGGCGAAGGTAATCGAACCCCATCCCACGCCAGGCCGTCATAGTCGCTGAGGCTTGCCCCAAGGCAGCGAATCATCTAACACCCGACTGTTCTCCCCTCGAAAAACTCATCACATACAGCACTGACGAGGTTTCTCTATGGAGACGACCTTCCAATATCTGCGTCAATTTGGGCCCCTGCTCGCCGAACGCATCCTTGAAACCTATCCGCCGTTGCAGAGCACGAAAGATCCTGTTGCGCCGCGCATTGCAACGCTTCTACGGAAAGCTCTCCCAGCTCAGGCGCTGGCTATCACCGGCACCGCGAAGTACCTGCGCATAGCAAAGGCGGCGCGGATCGTGGCCGAATGCGGAGCCGGGAAAACCTACATGGCCCTGGGCACAATCCATGTGCTGGCGGACGGGCGGCCCAGTACCACGCTGGTGATGTGCCCGTCGCACATCACGCACAAATGGGCGCGCGAGGTCTTGCTGACGATACCGCGAGCCCGCGCCTTCCTCATCGAGGATATGCGTAATGGCGGCGATCCCAGCCGTCCACACGGCATCTGCGAGGTGAAGCTGAGCAAAGGCAAGACGGTGTACGAGGGCAAGCGCCTCAGCCTGCCCGAGATGCGGCGCATGGGCCGCAAGGAATGGCGGAAGCGCTTGCCTGGGCCGACGTTCTTTATCACCGGCAAAGACAAAGGCAAGCTGGGTTACTTCTGGGAACACGTCTATCTCAAGGCAAAGTCCGGTCCGAATCTGGGCGGCGTCGTCAATCCAGACTCCGGCGTTGCCATCCTCGACTCCGAGATGCAAAAGCTTACCGCGCTAGACTTCACCGACAAACTCAAAGTCTCGGAGGCGTTGACCGCGCCCCGCGGCGGCACAACACGCTTCTCTGCGCTGTGGCAGGCCGATCGGTCGCGCATTCAGCGCATGGCGCCTATCGAGTACATAGGGCGCTACATGCGTGGGTGGTTCGACTTTGCCATCGCCGATGAGTTGCACCAGTTGGCCGGCGATACGGCGCAGGGCAACGGGCTTGGCGTTCTCGGCCGCGCTGCACAGAGATTGATTGCGCTCACGGGAACCCTCATGGGCGGCTACGCAGACGACCTGTTCAACATCTTCTACCGGATGGAGCCGCACGCCATGGTGCGCGAGGGCTTCGCCTACGGAGGACAGGGCCGGCGGGACTTCCAGGAGCAGTACGGCGTTCTCGAAACCATCGAGAAGGTGGAAGAGGCGGACAACGCTTGCTCAAGGGCAACGAAGAAGGCAGTCCGGGTTCTGCGCAAACCCGGAGCCTCGCCGATGCTCTTCGGGAAGTTCCTGATGACCACGACGGCGTTTCTGTCGCTTGAGGATATCTCTGACAATCTGCCGCGATACGACGAGAGCGTCATTTCGGTGGATATGGACGAGGCCCTCCAGCAAGCTTACGAGCAGTTGGAGGAAGACATTCGCTCCGCGATGAAGGCGCATCGCGGTAACAAGAGCCTGATGAGCATCCTGCTCAACACGCTCCTGCTCTATCCCGATCATCCCTATGACTTCGATCAGATTTGGGCGCGGGCCTTCGATCCGCAAACGAAGGACTATGTGAAGTTCCTGGTGACTGAGCCGGAGAATCTCACGCGGGAGGCTCTCTACGCAAAGGAGCGCGCGCTGATCGCCGACGTTAAAGAGGAACTGCGGCAGGGACGACGCTGCCAGGTCTATGCCACCTATACGGGCGAGAAGGACGTCACCCTGCGATTGGAGACAGTGCTCAGGCAAGAGGGCATTCGCGTCGCCGTCCTGCGCTCATCCGTTGCCACCGATAAGCGAGAGGACTGGTACGACCGGCAGTTGAAGGCCGGAATTGAGGTGGTGATCTGCCATCCTAAACTGGTCGAAACGGGATTGGACCTGCTGGCATTTCCGACGCTCTACTTCTACGAGACCGGCTACTCGCTGCATACCTTGCGTCAAGCGAGCCGGAGATCGTGGCGCATTGGACAGAGATTCCCGGTGCGCGTGAAGTTCGTTACTTACTCAGGAACAATGCAGGAAACCTGCCTCCGCTTGATGGGCAAGAAGATGTTGGTCGCGCTCATGATGGAGGGCAAGTTCTCGGGCGAAGGTCTGCAGGCGCTCGACACCGACGAAGACCTGATGAGCGCGATGGCCCGCGAATTGGTCGAGAAGGCTGGTGTCGGAGAATCCGCCGATGCCGTGTGGCGTGAACTCGACCACGAACGCGAGAAGGTGCAGCCGCGGCCTCCTGCTGTGGAACCAGAGTTCGAAGAAGAGCGCGATCCGGTACTCGATCTTCCGGTCATCTCGGCCGCAGAGCCAGCTCCGACGCCATTCGGCATCCACCTGATCGAACCGAATCAGCCTTCAAAGAAGCGTAAGAAGCCCGCGATTTGGCCGACCGCCACTGATACCAACGTGCAACTCAGCCTCTTCGATTGAGGCGGCACGTTTTCAACTTAAGAGGTGACATCATGAGCGAGGAACGGGAGAAGGTTCGTTGCCGCAGTTGCGAACTCGTCCAATGGAGCGATCGAGCCAATTGCCGGCGTTGTGGTACGACTCTGCCTGAGCCGATCGTGAGGATTGTTGAGCGAGTAGTGGAGAAGGTCGTGATCCGGGAGGACCCGCAATGCCTTCAGAAGCTCGAACAGGCCTCCAGATTGATCTCCACGGCGACGGAGCGGTTGACGCAGCAGTGCGTTGCATCAGTAGCTCCCCTCGTCTTAGCGCAGATTCCAGAGACGGGAGCCTTTCCGACTATGGCGGAGGTGGAGCGAGCGATGATCGTGGCAGCCTACGAGAGGTCGAATCGCAGACCTCTCGAAGCTGCACGGTTGCTCGGAATCGGCAAGACCACTGTATACCGCAAGCTCAGGGCGATGGGCGAAGCGGCAGCATGACGGCGACAGAGCCATCAATCTCCCTGGAACCGCTAGTGTTCAGCATGTACGAGTGATAGCGTATCCATTGGGAGAATATTCCAGCGAGGCCGTTATGGTCTCAACCAAGTCAAAAAGAGGGGCAAGGAAGAGGGTCGGCTGCGGCTGGCCCTTTTCTTTTGCGTGGAGATCACCATGCCCAAGGGGCCATTTCTCCCATCGGACTTCATAGCCACGAAGTTTTCAACGGCGGCGGACAAGGCGGAGTTCGGAAATACCTTGCTGCGGTTTATTGAATCGGAGTGGGCGCCAGCGATCTTCACAAAGAGCTTCTACAATCGCCTCTCCATGTGCTTCTCGCACATTGCTCATTACAACTGTACTCAATTCTACGAGGAGTGGTTTTCATCTCTTGCCGCTCAGGTGCGGTTCCTGAAACACACACTGCGATTCCCCTGTTACGGAGATCCGGAATTCACGTTTACCGATGTCGAGAGGGCGATCCAGCGAGAAATCGTCAACTGCAACTACCTTGCGCGGTATGAACTGCGCCTGGCGGAAGAGCAACAGGCAACTGATCTTGCGCTGCTCAGGCAATTGGAAAGCAAGTACCGGACGCCGGTGGGAGAGCGGGGCCGGGAACCTCAACTTGCTGTTCAACCAGCGGATCAAACTCCTGTCCCGCCTATTCAGGGCTCCTTGTTCTGAAGCCGTCTTGAACTAAAGCCAAGCGCCTTCCGAGTCATTTGACCGGATTTCTGTTTGAGGATACAAAGCTTTCAATGACGCGGAGAAAAGGACGGCGCAAGCTTCCCCGTCAGTGCAGGAGGCGAGTGATGGAAACCTTAGAACCTACGATTCAAGGCTTCAGTGGAGACGGTTCGAAATCACCCACCCCAGCCAGTGCTGATGATCGAAGCAAGTTCGCGGATGGAGCGCCGGGATCCGCGCCTGATCTCTTGGGTCCGCCCGCAGCGAATCGCCACCGGTTGCAGAATGAGCGTTCGGCCATCACACATCACTTTGCGTTCGGGGGACATGAAGGCTATCTGACGGTTGGCTTCTACCCCAGCGGCCAGCCGGGCGAGATCTTCATCCGCATGGCGAAGGCCGGATCGACCATTGCCGGACTGATGGAGTGCTTCGGCACCGTAGTTTCCGTTAGCCTTCAGCACGGAGTGCCATTGAAAGTGCTCTGCGACAAGCTCTCGCATACACGGTTTGAGCCTTCCGGTTGGACCGGCAACGCGGAGATCGGGTACGCAAAGTCCATCATGGACTACATTTTTAGATGGCTGGAACTGAGGTTCCTCTCCGCCAAGCAGCTCACCCTCTTCAGCGAGGGCGTTAGCCGGGCGAGCGTCGGCGGGGAGTTGAGACCCAGTCCGGTCAACGGCTCGCAGTTCCTTTACAACACCGGTGATTCTCCGCCTTGTGTGGCCTGTGGCGGCCTGATGAAGGCCGGTGGAACCTGTTATACCAGCGTCAACTGCGGTCAAACCAACGGATGCTCCTAATAAACTTGGTTGCGAGCGGTCTCGCCGAGATTGGGCCATGAAGACCGAACGACATCGCAATAGGGTAACCCATCATACTCGGCGATTATCTCCCCATCAAGCCCGGACCAAGCAAGATCGGGTCCAGATTCCTGTCGGACTCGACAATGAGTTACCAGGCGATGCGCGCTCTCTGACGGATGCCCCCAGATGCAGTCGCCGCAACGCGCGCTCGTGCGCCATGCGCGAAGGGATCGGCGACACCGACAAGGCGGAGGCGCAGAAGCCCGGGCTGCGATACGGCAGCAAGAAATGTCGGGACGCAACGTCCCCGTCCTCCGGACAGATGGATCAATGTTCTGCGGTGAAGCTTCTGAGTTTCTTCCCGACTCGTTCGACGCTTAGATCCTCTGCGTACGTGAAGTACACGAGCCTCACGCCGTTTTCCTTGCAGAGACGTTTTTTGCGCACATCCCGCAGTTGCGTTTTGCGGAGAGCGGTCTCACCGCCAAAACGTTCCACAGGCTTGTAGTGTTGTTCCCCCTGGTACTCAACGGCAAGTGAGAGGTCGGGAATAAAGAAGTCCAGCCGCTGATTGCCAAGCCAGTCAGGGCGCGCCTCCCGGATCACCTTGTGCTCAGAAAAGATCGCTTCGAGAAGACGAAAGAGTTGCGTTTCATTGAGCCAGCCCTCGCCTATGTGAGGCAGGCCGAGGAGGTCACGGACGCGATTTTCAGCGTCGCGGGGGGAGAGGCCTTCAGCGATTGCGAACTTCTCAACGTAAGCGCCATAACGAACCTTCACCGCGCTACCGTACATGGGCGAGCAGTAGAGCAGATTCGATGGCTTGCCGGCGCAGAGATGACATATCCCGCGCCGATACTTTGCGGAGTGCTCTCTGTCAATGAACCGGTTCAGTTCCTTGCGTTCCACATCATTCGAATCAGGCCAGATGTTCCGCTTCTCTGCTTCTGCCGCTTTCTGAACTGCAGTGCGGAAGCACTCACAAAGAAATCTCTTCCCGCAGATGACGCAGCCAAACGCTTGTCGCCACTCCCAGACTCCAGCTGGTACGGCCATTAGGTGCTTTTTGCTGCACGAGCACTCCTCCGGGAAGTGCCGCAGTACGGACTGAAAGAGCGCAGCGGGGACCTGGGGATGGAGAATCTGGATCTCGCACCGCTCGCGCGTCTTCATGGTGATGTGCTTGAACTGGAAGGTCCTCCGCACTCCGCTGCCGTAGTCGATCGGCAGCCATCGCATTGTCCGGGGTCGCCTGACGTCGCGCTCGGAAAACCTCGTACCCGGCGGGAAGTCAATTTGTATTTCCAAGTACCAGAAATCAAAGCCGCTCTTTGAGGCTGCCTCCTTCAGAGACAGAACGCGGGACTGGCCGCCGTTCTTAAACCCGTAGCGCATGCAACGACCGGTGGCCACCACTTGGTCAAGACTGCGAGACATGCTAGCTGTGACCGCACTCCTCACTGCATAGAGCAGGCCTACGCCACCGCGCGCCAGCGCCGCTAGCAGGTGGTCGGTGAATTCGCCTTCGTCAATGTCAAGCTGAAGCGCCGGCATGTTTCATCCTGGCCCTGGCACGGCTTTCATCCGCAGCACTATGGTGCACGCACTTAATCTGTTGTCTATCCGAATCCAGCAGTATATCCCGACAATCATCTACAACCCAAATCCGCCCAGGAGATGTTGGTTTATGATCAGTCTGAAAGTTACAGCTCTGCACCGAGAGTTTTTCTACAATGGGACCCGCATCCCCGATCCCGCACCCAACTTGACCGTTGAACAAGTGAGAGAATTGTTGACGCCGTCCTACCCTGAAATTGCCACGGCATCACTGGCGGGGCCGGAGGACACCGGAGACGCCCTTCGCTACACGTTCAGCCGAGCCATCGGAAGCAAGGGGTGATCCGGAGACTTCAAGCAGTGTCACGATGCGATCTTCTCCCGCGCCCCTGTTTGGCACCTGCTTTGCAAGGGATTTGGTCGCTACCCGAATCATCGAAACAAGGCGGCACACCATGAAGAACAGGAAAGCGGATCCGACTCAGGTGCTCGCGGAACTCCGCCGGCTTGAGTGCAAGCCGCCCAAGAGAGCCGACCGGCTCATCGCGAGGCATTTGAAATGCGAAGAGTCACAAAGCCTGGCGCACGCCGTCGCGGAAGCGGCCAGGAGATCGTCGTCCGGCACAATGCCTGCGCTCGAAGCCCCGAGCGAACTGCTGCCTCCGCTGATATAGCACTGCTGGGACAGGGTTGCGGCGAAACCCTCCCGTCCCTTCGCCGCGTCCCCACAAGCTATCGCCTGGAGACAAACGGCGAGCGCCTCTACCGCCTGTGCCTGGCGCTGGTGGAGCGGAATCTCGCCGACGAGACACTCTGGCAAAAGACCGGAAAGGTCGCCGTGGTCTTCGCGCGAGCCACCATTCAGAGGTTGATTGAGGAGTTCACAGGCGGAGCGCTTGAAGAAAAGATCGACTATTGCTTCGAAATCAGGGACGACCTCGGGACGGGTTATTGGCAGGGCGGAGCTCTCGGCGAGGGCAAGCTGATGGCTGCGTTCGAGCTCCAGGCCTGCGGCTACCTCAAGATGGGAGCCGCGCTGGAGGCGCTCGAAAAGCAGGAGCGATTCCTTGGCGCGGCGTTCTACTACCTGTTGCGGGGATCGCTCTACCGCTGGATTCGCATCTACGACCACACGGACGCCGAGTGCTACAACGAACAGCTGCATGAGTGGATGGAGCAGGAAGAGCCCGAGAGAAGGGACGCCTACGAGTTCCCGGCGGTCGATGAGGCGATCCCGGAACCCGTCCGGACCGCGAAGGACTGGACATATCCGAGCGCGCGCAGGCTGCTGCGGAGGCATCTTCAGGGACCGCACTCTATATGGATTCAGAAGCTGCTGACGCTTCATCGACTGTCGCGGTTGAAGGGCCAGGTCATGCGCTTCGAGGGGGAATACGACGACCCGCCGGTGCCGAGCCTCTTGCTGGTCTTCCGTGAGAATGACGCGATTCAAGCCTGCTTCGATCATGAATCAGAACGTTACAACGAGACGACCAATGAGCCTTCTTGCGCGGTCTGCTTTCGGCCGGAGGTCGGCGATGAGTTCAACGCGGCAATTCGAACGATGGCGATCTTTCTCAGGATCAACATCGAATTGGCGGACCTGATTGCGCTGCTCAACGGCTGGGAGGAGGCTAAGCATGCAAGTCAACGTGAGCATCGGACAGAACCATCACTTCGCGCTGCGTGAAGCTCTCCTGATCTACCGTTCCAGTGAACATCAGTACGGCCATTTCGGAGACACATTTATCACCCACCATGAAGTGAACGGAGAGAATCGCGCCAAGCAGCCGACACTGGGTCCGGCGAGACCATTAACCATCGAGTTCGTTCACACGCTGGTTCAGGCCCTGGGAGGCCGAGTCGCCGTGGAGTTTCTTCCTGAGAATGTCATCGCGCGCACCGAGCGTCTGATTGCGTGGTGGACGCCGCCACAAAAACGCCCGATGTTCTTCGGAACGACGCAAGGCGACTTGGGCGAAATCAATGGCGCGATCTTCCCGCAGCCCGCTCTCGTCTGGCTGGCGATGGATCATTCACTGTCGATCAGGGCGCTTAAGGAGAATCGCCGCCCCGCGGCCGATACCAAGCTTTGTGTGGCTCCCTACTGGAATGTGTACGACACGGGGAGCGTCTGCCTGGGATCGATGCGGGCACCGGATGCCTCCACCGTTGCCTCCATTCCCCAATGGGAACAGAGCTTCTATGAAAGCGAGTTCACGCATGGCAACGTCGGGAGACTTACACGCCATCCCGGCGGCTTCGAGGGGCTGTGGAAGGAACTCGCCGGCAACGAGGAGTTTCACACTGAGTCGCTGATTGAATTGCCTGAAACAGTGGAGGAGTTCTTGTCCGGAAAGAGGCGCGGTCATGATCACTGAACACGCTCTTCCGAAATCTTTGTGCCGCAGAGGGCAGCCGCTCCGCGTGCTGATTGTCGGCGCGGGAGGCAATGGCAGCGCGGTGTTGCTGGGCCTGCCTTATCTCCACCAGGCGATGAAGGTGTGGGGCCATGCTGGAGGTCTCCACGTGATGCTGGCGGATGGAGATCAGGTGTCAGATACCAACTGCGTCCGCCAGCCGTTCGCGTCGGCCGATGTCGGACTGAACAAGGCCGTGGTCCTGATCAACCGCGTCAATCTCTTCTGGGGTCTGAGATGGCAGGCGCACCCGGAGCACTTTCACAAGGATTCTCTGAGAAGCAATTCGGCAGGTCCTCACCTGGTTATTGGCTGTGTCGATACACGGGCGGCGCGGCAGGCCATCCTGTCCGCGGTCACCCGAGCGAATGACAGCACTGTCTACTGGCTCGACCTCGGTAACAACGCAAGCAGCGGGCAGTATGTGCTCGGCCAGCCGTTGAACGCCGCAAACCATCGCAGCGCGGTCCGGCTCAGAACAGTTGCGGAACTCTATCCAGAGATCGTGAATACGGAAGCAGGCGAGGACCCACTGCCCAGTTGCAGTGCGGCGCAGGCGCTTGAACGGCAGGAGCCATTCATCAACCAGGTGTTGGCGACAAGCGCACTCGCTATGCTGGCGAGACTCTTTCGCTACGGCGCTCTCACCCATCACGGGGCCTTTTACAACGCTTCAACAGGTCGCATGAGTGTATTGGGCGTCGATCCCGATGTTTGGAAAAGGATTCAGAAGCGCACGCGCACAACGTCATCGGCCGCACGCAAGAAGCTGAGATAATGTCTCGCATACAGGTGGACCATGAAGAAATCTTCCATCGACCCTGTGCTGGCTCTCGAAGCCAAGATGATCGTTGCGCTGGCTTTCCGAAATGGCCCCATCGAGAATCTGCATGCGGGAAAGGTCTGTCCGACATGCAGTGGCGACAGCGCATATTCCCGCATCTCCGATGATGAGCTGAAAGGGATCATGAAAGCGGCCGTAAACACGGTCTACTCACTGTTGTGGAAGAAAGAAAACGACAGTGAGGCATATGCCAAGTCCCTTGTTCTTGGAGCGAGATACACCGAGCGCTGGGACGACCCCGAGTAATAACCATCCAATCGAAAGTTTCATTCTCACAGGAAGGTGAATCCATGTTCAAAGAACTGGGCCCGCTGCTTCGGCAGAGGACCGTCGTCATGATCCTGACGCGTTTGGAGGACGACGCTATCCGCGTCAACGTCATTCCCCGCAAGCTCAACGAAAGCGACAACGATGCGCTTACCACTTCGCTTAGCGTGGCCGGCACGGCGGAAGAATTGGACGCCCAGTTGCCTTCCGCGCTGGTCGAGTTTGTTGGTGCCCATCTCGAACTGAGAAACACGCTTGAAACCGCCAAGGACCAGATGGCGGCGGCAGCCAAGGCCGCAAAAGCGGAAGCCCGATCGAAGACAGCAGCGAAGACCGCGACGGCCAAGACAGAGGCGTCGGCGGTTGAGACAACGAAGCCCTCTGACCAAGCGCCCAGGCCCTCCGAACCGAAGAAACAAGAGGCTCATAATGCCAGCTTGTTTGATACGGGACCGGCGCCAGCGGCGGCTTCCGTCCCTGCACCAGATGCGGATGAGGATGAAGAGATTCTTGCCGAAGCCGCCGAAGACGAGCCAAAGGATGAATCCGACGACTTTGACGAGGCCGCGTAAGCGCCAATCCTAGTCCAGCTAGCCTTTCCGTTCTTCGGCAACTGCTTTCATCGAAACCGCGTTGACCAGCGCCTCGTCGAGCCTTCTGTCATCCGGAGTCCCCTTAGGTGCGAGGGACCGAGGCACCCTCGGTTGATTCATGTGCCCCAGAAATTGCGGCCACGCGTCGTCACATTGAGATCTGCAAACTCTCCAACTGATCAAAGATCAACAATTTGATCTTCTCCTTCATTTCTTCCCACGCGAATTGCATCGGAACGGGATTTCTGAAGACGATATAACCTTGCAGATCGAACGTCGAATGAAACCCGAGCCGTGAAGAGATGAGCGCCCTGTTCTTCTCCATGACGGCGATTCGATCGAGATGTTTGCGAAGAAGGTCGCGTGAACCATCGGGTTTTATAACTCCTCGGAAGTCGCTTAGCTGCTCCGCTACCTCACCGAGGGTCTTATGGAAATGAAGGTCTTTGCATTCGATTGCGAGGACTCGCCCAGTCTTAGGATCCCAAGCCAAGGCGTCGACGTCTCCGTAATCTCGGTCGAGCGACAAACCAAGGAGCTTCGTGATCTTATAGTCTGGCTCGGATCTCCAACCGAACTCCTCTAACTTCGAAGCGACCTCCTTGTTGAAGGCAGCTCGCTCGATATTGTTCGAGTGCCCCATCCACTTCCGCATTTCCATCGATGCGACTTGCCAGTTGGGAGTTTCGCCGTCATGAAAAGAGCGGAGCAGAATGTAGAGTGCTTCACGAACCAGTGCCGGCGCAACAAGTATCCTCGGGTCGTGATCATCTTCAAGCTGAATCAACGGCCTGCGCACTAATGAAAGGCGGCGGCGGAACCTCCAGGGATGCCAGTCCTTATCTCGAAATCCGGCTGGAGCTGACATCCATTGCGCTCGAACTGGCAATGTAAGCAAATCGATGGTCAACGCGGCGTCTTCTGATGGTACGCTCCCCAGGTCCGCAAGCATGGCAACGAGTTCGGACTTACGGCGCTCAAACCACAGAGAGTCGAGCTCAACACCGATCCTCTCCAGTTCATCAATGAACCGTCTGAGAATGTCGACGGAGACGCCATACTCTTCTTCCCATGCGTGCAAGAAACGCGCATCAATTATCTCCGCTACCGAAGGTACCACTGGAGGTTCGGCATATGCGCGCTCATAAGTCTCGACTGCTCGACGAACTTCACGCTCTCCCCCGCTCTGTACGAAAGATTCATAAATCGTATGCATGAAGGTATGGTCGATGTGAATGTCGCCGAGTGGAGTAATCTTTACTCGCGGTGCGATCGCACCCCAGTGAACCGCATCGGACCAGCCTCCAACATGAAATACGAAAATGGCCTTCGCCATCGCGCGAGAAAGGTCGAGTTCACCTGGAATCGCTCCCCCTTCAACTGGACACTCGCAAAGTGCAGCTTCAATCAGAATCCGTGAAGCGACCGAACATGCATTCATCTCAGCAACGTGTTCAGCGATCACGTCAACTGCACTCTCGCCGTGGAGACCAATTACGGCATGCGCTGTTCGACGCCACCACTCTCGGTTTATGGCTGCTGATTCGTGGTTCCCAAGCACCAATTCGATGAACTTGCGCCGGTCGAATGACCTGAGAAGTGCGCAGAGTTCCTCGAGCACGTATTGGCAAGCGCGGTTCAGGAAGGCTGTACATTCGTTCGTTCCCGTTACCTCGCTGCCCACACCTTGCCGCACTCGGAACGCAAGTCCGACTCTTGACATCGCGTCGTCCATCAGATGGATGGTCACTGGTTTACCGGATGCGCCCCGAATCATGTCGCGAAAATTCTGTGCTTGAATGAGATGTCGACCGCGAGCATGAGGAGAAGGACATATCTTTTTCACAATTTCCGATGCCCTTGCAGCCTCTAGCGGAGTTCTGACGAGTTCCGAGGTTCCAAAGGCGAGCGCTTCGACAAGTCGTCGCTCAGCGATGTTCTCGGAACTGCCCAGTGCGCTGTCAAAAGCATCCCCGATTTTGATGGTGATGACTCCGCGCGTATGGTCGACAGATGTTTCGAAGGCTGCTTTTAGCTCGGCATCGGATGGTACAGCCATTCGTTCGGTTGTAACCCCGATAATTCTCTGAAAATGAAGCTTGAAGGTGACTACTGTAGGAAGCAGGTCCGCAAAAGCCTCCTCGAGAACTGGAGCCGCTCTTTGCAGCCAGCCGTACAACATCCTCCAATGTTCGAAGATGTCGTGCCTTTGCGCGTTATTCTCGTACTGAATCTCCGCCCACCAAAATCGCTTTGCGGTGATATACACGGCTTTCAGCTGGCCATCATGAAGAGCGTGCTCGTCGATATAGAGGGGAGCGTCCTCATCGTCCTTAAAGGTCGAATCTCCAATCCGTCGTACCTGTCTGAAGACATTGTTTTCATTCAAAGCTGCGACAGCATGGTGCTTCGTTTGCACGGATCTGCGCAACTCGAGAAGTGCATTCTGCTGCACAGAGATGAGCCTCTTAGAACTCGCATCTCTGAAGCTCTCAGGAATCTCTCCGTGCGGAACGAGATGCCCCTTCAGATCATTTGCCCAGGCAAGCAGGTTCAACAGGCCATTCGAGTTCGAAAGAGAAATCCCCGCGGAGTCGATCACCGCTTTCGAATCAAGGATTCTCCAGATGTCGATTGCGCTGAAACCTTCCATCCACGCCATTGTAAGGGCATCAGGAACCGAAATGTATTGGATCCTCCAATTCTTGGGTGCGCTCTCGCCCACAAAAATAGACGCTCTTCCCAGTCCACAGTCGATCACCAATGCGATGCCTTCTCGGAACCCGATCTGCCGCGCCGCGATCTCCGCACCTTTGACGACCTGCTCCATTGCCCGATGGGATAGTTCCATCGCAGCAGGAGAAATTTCTATGAACCCCGTGAGTTCAAGGTCTTCGAGAGGTTCATGCAGAAGAATCAAATTAAGAAATCTTCCGGGGTCGACCTCGTGCAGCACGGACTGGACATACCGGTCCCCCGGAGCTTGGAGATCAGCACGAATCGCGTGAGTCGGTGGAATCAGCCGCGCCGAAGCCAACAGTTCCCAGTAACCTCGCGCCAGTTCCAGCTCAAACTTTGCCGTCACGCCAAGAGAAGCGGCCATCTCAAGGATGTATCGGGTCACAGCAGATCCCACGGCTGTTGGCAGAGCCAGGCAGATCAGATCCCCGAATTGAAGCACCGGGTATCGTTCCAACGAGGTATGACCTAACGATTGGCCCAACAATTCACTTTCCGGCATCTTGAATGAAAATGGTTGGAGGTCGTCGAGGCTAATGCGCCTGACTTCTGGATCATTTGCACTAAAGAGCACCCATCGAGGCATCGACACGAGCGTCTCGGCAATCTCTTTCGGAAGATCTGCATGGGGCACGATCTCGCCTACGATGAATGGTGAAACGCCAGCCCGTTGGGCAACAGCATCCGACAGAGTGAGCAAAGCGAAGACCGAGCGACGGAAGCTCGCGAACGGCTCTTCCTCTGGCATCTCTTCAATCACGTCTAGGACACGTTGGAGGTAGAATCCGTTAGACTCGCGTAAGCCTTCGAACACTGTGAAGTTCCCTTGACGACAATGAACAGACGTGCTGAAAAGGTCTTCGGCGGGGTCCTCTAGACGGCCGCATATCCCATTTCCCAGAGACGTGAACGCATTTTGAATGAGAGCCGACCAAGGATTCTGTCGTCCAAGGGCGTGTGCCATCGAGATGTAAAGCAATGCTCCGAGACGATAAGCATTCGCTTGAAGCGATGGCGAAGCCAGCATCGATCCGACCGTGGCAACGATGGTCACTCGGTCCATCTTCGCGACTTCGCCGACAATCGCCTGCTGCTCCCCCGCGATGTCAGCGACGGTCACATTCGATGCGGAGAACATTGCGCGCAATTCGATTAGCTCTTCGGGATCCATCAATTAACAGGGTAGTACTCGTTGGTCGATCGCCGCATTGCAAAACTGGGATCAGCTTTAGGAGTCACGAACCTATTGTCCTCTGAAACTTATCGCTCACGCCGCCGACGGCTATTCCGAGGTTGGAATAACCGCCGCTATCAGAAGTTCCCGAACTCTGGCGCTTAAGCCGATGGGTTTTGCCCACGATAAAACAGAGCACCCGTTTGGCGGCCGAGACGTGCCGAAATCGCTCCAAAACCAACCTTATCGTACTTGACTAGAAGTTCACCCCGGCACTTTTCCAACCAAGCGAGGATACTCCATGAAACCATCAAAACTTTATGAGGCGCTTAATGCGCTGATCGGCGAACGTGTACCCCTGCACATCTGGGGCGCGTGCGGCGTTGGGAAGTCACAGATCGTCGCTCAGGTCGCTGATGATTTGGACTACGACTTTCTCGACGTGCGCGCCGTGCAGCTTGACCCGGTCGATCTCCGAGGACTGCCCCGAATCGCCGAAGACCAGACCGAATGGGTCCCACCCAAGTTTCTTCCCACCACAGGCAAAGGCATTCTCTTTCTTGATGAATTGACCTCTGCGCCCCAGATGACACAGGCGGGCTGTTATCAACTGGTGCTGGACCGCAAACTGGGGGAATATGTGCTGCCCGAAGGATGGGTGGTCATCGCGGCCGGGAATCCAGCATCGGAGCGTGGCGTTCATTTCGCAATGCCGCGACCGTTGCGCAATCGGTTTGTGCATCTGGACCTTGAACCGGATCTCGACGACTGGTGCCGGTGGGCGGTCAAGGCTATGGTCCGGCCTGAGATCATCGCCTTCCTCCGTTTCAAGCCGGAGCTTCTGCATACGGCGGACGCGACGTCGGACGCTAACGCGTGGCCCACTCCGCGTTCCTGGGAGATGGCCTCACAGGTGCTTTGCGGTATTGCACGTCGTCAGAAGAGGCAGTTTCTCTCGGGGGCCAGCGAGTTTGAGGCGCAGCTCCTGGATGGAACGGTGGGGGCGGCAGCGGCATCGGAACTTGTGGCTTTCATTCGGCTGTTTCGCCAGTTGCCTTCGGTCGACGAAATCCTCCTGAACCCCACGACGGCGCCGCTTCCCACGGAGCCCTCCGCGCAAATCGCCATTGCTACCGCCCTGGGCAGGGCCTTGAGCGACACCTCGGTAGGGAGAGGAATCGCGTATCTCGACCGGATGCCGACCGAGATGCGGGTGATGGCCATGCGCGACGCGGCGGCGCGGGACACCGCTATAACACACACTCCGGAATTCGTTCGCTTCGGAGTGGATTACCGGGAGGTCATCCAATGATTACTGAGCGCGCAATGCTCGCCGCCGTCCACATCAGCATCTGGACGGCCGTGAAACACGACCGCAAGGTCAGCCGCGATGTCGCGGATCAACACGGGGCGCACCGGGGCGCAGGCCGCTATAACAAGCAGCTTCTGCGCGGAGCGGACAAACTGGATGAGCTACGCACGCTGGCCGGGCAGATCCGGCAGCACTTCTACAAGATCACCCTTCCCTGGTCCGACGAGGGGTTCCGGCTGCTGCCAGCGAACTTCTACTTCGATCTCATGGAGCGTATGCGCGAGTTCGAAGCTGGCTTCGAGCAGGGCGTGGAGAGCTTCCTCCGCGTCTATCCGCAGTACATCGAGCAGGTGCGGCCGGAGTTGAACGGGCTTTTCCGGGAGGAAGACTATCCCTCCGCGGAAAAGCTGCGTAAGAAGTTCGGCGTCAAACTCGAAGTGCTGCCCATTCCGTCCGGCGCTGACTTCCGCGTCCAGATGTCGGCCGAGGAGCAGGCGCGGGTCTCGCGCGAGATCGATGCCAACGTCCGCGAATCATTGATGCGCGGAACCGAAGATCTCTGGAAGCGGTTACGCGAGGTGGTCGCCCACATGGTCGACCGGCTTAACGAGCCGGAGTCGCGCTTCCACGGCTCCTTGGTCACCAATGTTCTAGACCTGGTGGAGATCCTGCCGCGGCTTAACGTGAACGGCGACACTGACCTGAACCGCTTTGCGGATCAGGTCAAAGAGCGGCTCTGCAACTACTCCGCTCAGGACCTCAAGAAGCATGACCTTCTGCGCGTTACGACTGCCGCCGATGCCGCAAACATCGTCGCCGAAATGGATGATCTGTTGCGCAGCCGCGAGCCGGGAGAATTCGCTCAAGGCCCGAGCGCCGATGACATCTTCAACCGCATGTCTGCGTACATGGAGGCGCCCTCGGCCGCATGAGACATGAGACGCCAACCGCACTCCGCATTCAGAAGGCGCGCACGTCTCTCATCCTGGACCATCCATTCTTCGGCTCGCTCCTGTTCCGGTTGAAGGGGCGCGAGTGCCGGTCAGTTCAAACGATGGCCACGGATGGAGTGTCGCTCTTCTACAACCCTGATTTTGTTGAAACCCTGAACGCGGCGACTCTGGCCGGAACCCTGGCTCACGAGGTCATGCACCCGGCCCTTCACCATCACGTGCGCCGGTCCGGGCGCGACCCGAAACTATGGAACCAGGCCTGCGACTACGCCATCAATCCGTTGCTCGTTGACGCCGGACTCAGCCTGCCCGATGGGGTTCTGATCGACTACCGCTTCCGCGGAATGAGCGCGGAGCAGATCTACAACCTCCTTGAATCGGAATCGGAAACCGAGCAAGACTCGAGCCATGAGGGTGGAGACGACGAGCCTGGAGGGGAGGAATCGAAAGACGAGGCATCAGGTGGCGGCGATTCAAACGAACCTTCCGCTCCCGTCACCGAAGGCGGAATTGGCCAGGTCCTAGACGCACCGCAACCGGATGCGCCACCGCCGGACGAGGAAACCTCAACTATTGAAGAGCAGGCGAGGGAGTGGGACGTGGCGGTCAACCAGGCCACGACGGTTGCTCGGCAGGCGGGCAAGGTTCCTGCCGGCCTCCACCGGACCCTGGAAGGGGCGGCCGAGGCTTCGGTTGACTGGCGGGAGATGCTACGGCGGCTCTGGTCGGATACGATCCCGGCTGACTATAGCTGGATGCGCCCTAACCGCCGCCATGTCTGGGCAGGCGTCTACCTGCCGGGAGTAATACGCGAGGGCGTGGGGGAAGTGGTGATCGCCGTTGACTGCTCGGGTTCCGTGAACGCGCGGCAACTGAGGCTCTTCGAGGCCGAGGTGCGTTCGATTCTCGAAGGCCAGCGACCGGAGCGTGTCCATGTTCTCTACTTCGATTCAGAGGTGCAGAAGGTGGAGACGTACGAAGCCGGCCAACCGGTTCACCTTAATCCGGTGGGAGGCGGCGGCACCGAATTTGGTCCGTGTTTTGATTGGCTCGATGAGCACGGGATTCTGCCGCAGACCCTCGTCTTTCTGACGGATCTGTATGGCTCGTTTCCGCCGTCCGCTCCCACTTATCCCGTCCTATGGGCTTCAACCGGAAGCCAGAAGGCTCCCTTCGGTGCGGTCATTCCGATGCAGGCAGCCTAGTCTCAAAGGCCCGAGAGCTTGCGGAGTGTTCGCTCTGGTAGACCCGGAACTCGATCTCACCCCAGTCGTTCGATGAACGCCCCAAATTGGTTTGGGGGAAGGAGGCCCTCTGTGGATCAGACTTATCGCATTTTCACGGACGGCTCCGCGATCGGCAATCCGGGCCCAGGCGGATGGGGCGTCGTCGTAATCCAGGGTAAGGAACGTTGGGAGATGTCGGGCGCCCATCCCTGGACGACTATCTCCGAGATGGAACTTGTTGCGGCGGTTCAGGCGCTTCGGTCGGTGGAAGGCCGAGCGCGAATCGAGCTTCACTCAGACTCCGAATACTTGATCTATGGAATGCGGGCATTTGTCTTCCGCTGGCAGCGCCAAGGCTGGCGAAACCGGCGCGGAACCCAACTGCAGCACCGCGAATTGTGGACGGAGCTGATTGAGCTGAACAGAAGTCTTCCTATCCGATGGAAGTGGATCAGAGGTCACAGCGGGCATCGCGATCAGAGCCGTGCCGACGAACTGGCCTATGAAGCCTCCCGCTCTCTGTGGGTGCAACAAAAGGTAGCAGCTTAATGCCGGCGAAGAATTCAGAACGTTCAGAAGGAGGAACACAGATGGCATCGATTGCGGAAACAAGCTCGCTTTTTGAAATCGACGTGGAGCTAGACGGACTCCTCGAAGAGATCGAAGGGCAGGTTGAGTCAGAAGGTCAGGCAGCGGAAGATCTGGTTGCTCGGTTCCAGCAATTCTGCGAGGCGCACGGCGAGAAGGTCGACCGGATCGGCCGCTTTGTGCGCATTATGGAAGCCCGCGAACGGTATTGCCGGAGCGAGTCCGCGCGGCTTGCTGACCGAGCTCGGGCCGCAGCTGGCAAGGTGGAGCGAACCAAGAACATGGTGCTCTACTACCTGCTCAGCCGAGATTTGAAAAAGATCGAAGGTTATCAGTTCACGTTGCGTGCGCAGAAGAACAGCCAGGATTCTGTGCGAATTACCGACGAGACCGCGGTGCCGAAGTGCTACTCCACGATTGTTGCGCGGATTGATGGAGTTGTCTGGGAGAGAATCCTCTCCATGCTGCCGGAAGAACTTGCCAAGTCGCTTGAATCTTCCGTCCAAGAGGCATGGCCGGACAACGATGCAATCAAGGCGGCGGTAGCCCAGAATGAGTTCGTGCCTGGCGCAGAGGTAAGGCGGGGAACCCATCTGAGAGTTGCGTGAGTCTGATCGCCCGAAGCGTGACCTCCGCAAGCCAGTAAATTAAAGAAAATGCAGGGTTCCCGGTGGCACAGATGTATCCTGATTTTACTCAATGGATTACGCAAGGGACCGACGCACGAGGCGAATTGTCCAGGCCGACAAGGTCAGTTGGACCGAGCGAAACCGTGCCTACGAATGCCCGGTCTGCAAGGCTGCAGTGCACTACAAGACTGCAATGGGGTTAAGACCCTATCCCGGCTTTGCTCATAATGCACACGCGGGACGGCTTGACTGCGACCTCTACCATCCATCTTTTGGAGGCGAGGTATCGTCCGGCTGGACAGGCGGATTGGAAGATGATGAAACCGGCGAATTCGATCTGTGCCTGGATGACCAGGAGAACTGGTCGCTTTTCCTGCGATTTCCCGAAATATCGGATCTCGGAAATGCTCGCCTGCGGACATTGTCAGACGGATCGGTAAACGTCGTCACCGGCAGTGATTCAAGAAACATATCCCTCATGGAACTCCGACCCGGCGTCGGAAGTGGACGTCTTGTCGTCCCTCCCAGCATCAACTCCTATGACGCCACCCCTACCGGGAAATGGCCCGCCGACCTTCTATCCGATCGATGGGGCGGAAGTTGTGAGGGGCTAAATCTGCGAGGCACGCCTTTCGTGTTCCGAAATGGCGAGTGGGAGCGCGTCAGGCCAGGTGCGGAACTCAAGCTGGGAACTGAAATTCGAGTCGTGGCCGAGGCCACGAACGCGCCTCCCGCAATGTATTCATCGGGGTCAGCCTTCATCCTATCGCACAACAAGGTCAGGTGGCGGATGTGGCGCATGGTCCTGCCGGATGCGGTCTCCAATCTGCTGGACCGATGGGCGGAAGCGATCGAAGTGAGCTTTGCACAGCCGACAGACGAACTCTCGCTCCTCGGTGTTCCCCACAGCTTCAGTTCGGATGGCCCGATCTTCCCCACAGGCCATCCCTTTATTGCGAAGGTGAAATGGGCTCCGGATGAAGCGCCGGGGGCTTTGTCGCTGCGGACGCCTCTGGGAAGCGAATCGAGTTCAACCTGGCGAACAGAGGAGTCTCCAACGTATCTGACCTTCTCGGTCCGCGACGCTGGGATGACAACACTTACAGCGAACTACGATCGCTTGGGCAGCGTGGGCATCGAAACTGCGCCCGAACCAACCCTGGCCGAGGTTCGCAAGAAACTGGGCGCGGTCCAGTCCCTGCAAATACGGATTGGAGACATCGCGGTTACGGCATGGCAGGAACGGGTAAGTTTGCAGCCGACTCCTGGACAAGCGGAACTCCCGCCGATTGTTGTTCTTCCCGATTACGACTCCCTCCGGTTCGATATGCAATGGACGACCGATGATGGCGTTAAGTACGATTACGGTCTTACGGCGCAAATGTTGCAAGCCCGCCTTCTGGCATGTTGGGGCGACAACGCCGATGTTTATATCAGTGCTGGTGCCTTTGGTTCGGTTCGTCTGCTGTTCATACGGCCCAATCGTTCCCAGAGCAGCCCGTCCGTGAGCCGGACGATGCGTTGGGCGGTTTTCGCTAATGGTCGGCCTGAACCTAGCGCCAGCAGTTGGCTGCGTCGCGGTCTAGCTGCTGCAAACAATGGATTTTTGCGAGGAAGAACCAGTGGAACTTCAGCGCGATGGCTTCCATTGCTGGTGAATGAGGTAAAGCGGTCGAAGAAGTAAATCTAGCGGATTGGGATGTTCGGCGTGAGAACACTGATTGGCGTCATTACGGGGACAAGACGGGACAAGTACGAGGACCAGATCGCGTGGATCCGCCCCTTAGTCGAGGCGACCAACGATACCTGGGAAGCCGTCCTGGCGGCGGAGTCGGAGTTCCCCAGTCGTGGTTCCATCTTCTGGCCGCGTGCAGCGGGCGCCAAAGAGCACGCGCTTGTGCGGTTCCACGCCAAGCAGAACGATGTCAAGAACGGCGGCCCTGATGAATACATGGCGGTCGACTCGCAACTCGCCTATGAAGTCCTCGATCTCCGCGGGCTCGGCGACTGCGAGCAGGTACGTCTCGCACTCACCCACGGAATCGCCCTCTCACATCTCGTCTCTCCGAAATACCTGATTCGCTGTGCCGGAGACCTTGTAGTAGGTCCAGTCACTCTGGTTACCGAGAACAATGGCAAGGTCACACTTGAGAAAAACAATCGCGCCCGCATCGCCTGCTATCAACTTGGCGATGATGCCTTCCTCGGAATTACGTTCGACGATGAAACCCGCACTATACTGGCGGGAAACCTTCCTCCGACGCCCTACAGCTACGTCGATTGGGATGACGACAAGCTGGTTATGCGTCGAGCAATCGAAGCTGCCGCGCGCTTAAAGGGAAGCGGCACGAACCTGCCGAGGCAAGTGATCGAGGACGCCACCGCTCAACTGATTCAGTACGGGGCCGATGCCAGTGCGCGTCTTGAACTCTACCGTCTCAACAGAGCGAAGCAACTTGCCTCCGACACTCAACAGGTGATTTCGCTCGCTGAAGAGATCTTCAAAGGTCTTCGTAATCATCCATCCGTGGTTAAAGAAGTCCAGAACTTTTATGAGGGGCAACGAAACGAGATCCGCGCGAGAATCGAGAGCGAGCACGCGACTGAGCAGGCGGTAGTGACGAAACTCCGTCAGGAGCGGCGGGAGACTGAAGAAGCATTAGCCTCTGCAAAGCGGCAACTCGAAGAGACGGCAGCGAGACAGAAGGAACAGATATCCGGATTAGAGGCTGCCGTTGCCGGCCGAGTCGAACAGATGCTCGGGAATGTACCGGCGCTGCTCGCAGATGTCGCTCTTCTCCGTCCATTCCTTGAAGGTCGTTCGTCACAGCCTCAACTTCGAGGCACCTGGACGCCCGACTGGCCTATCGCTAAAGTCAAGATCGCAGAAATCAAAGAACTGCGGTCGCGGATCATTCCAGCACTCCGGGCGCTCGGAGTTGCGACGACAAGCTACCAACCCATTCACGCTGCATTTGCGTCTGGATTTGTCCCCGTCGTAAGCGGAACTCTGGCGCTCGAGGCGCTCGAAGCCTACGCACATGTGATGTGTGGCGGTCGGCAGGTTGTGGTGGAAGTCACCTCGGCGATAGCCGATGTGCAGGACTTGTTCGGCAAACTGGAGCATGGAGCCTTCGTTCCACACCCTACAGGGCTGCTCGACATTGTCAGGGCAGCGCGGGGGCATGAAGGGCCATTCCTCGTTGTTCTCGACGGGATCAATCGCGGAGCTACGGAATCCTACCTTCTGCCTCTGCTCAGGCTGCTCAGGAATCACAAGGCCTCTATTCCGCTCTTTCACCCACAAGCAATCGATCCATCCGACCCCTACCAATCCGAGGCCCGCTTGCAGTGGCCCACGAATCTGCTGCTCGCAGCCACCGTTATCGAAGGGCCCACGACCCTTCCTGTGGCGCCGGACGTCTGGAAGGACAGCATCCTGGCAATCGCAGATGCGGACGGCGAATTCACGGAGCGGATAGAACTCGGCGATTCGTCAGAGGTCGACGGATCAAGCGGCCTACTGGATGTTGCGCCGGCACGCGAACAACTGGATTGGATGTCGGAAGAACTTCCTCGGCTCCACGGCAGGGCGAAGCGGCTCGCCGGCCCTGTGGCAGGGTTGATCTCGGATGAATCCGCGCAGCAGGCAGCGATCACTAGGTCGATTGTCGTGCCGTATCTGGCCTCGATCACGAGCGACGATGAGCGTGCTGCGGAGGTCACGCGGCTCGAGAAGACGCTCAATGGCGAACTTGGCGAGTGGGTGACTCTTGCAAGACGGTCGATCGCATGATCCAGTTGCAAGCCATCACGGAGAGTGAGGCGCACACAATCCTTGCGCGCGAACTAACAGGCAGCGAAGCCTGCGACCAGATCGCTGAAGACTGCGCCTTGCTGCGGAGTTGTGCGTGGGCACTCACCGACGGTGTTCGTCCGGTACACGTCTTGCGGCTGCTGAATCTCGCATGCACCCTCCATTTCGCTGGCGACTCATCCCGCGGGAGTCTGAAGGAAGCCTTACAGGAACTGTCGGAATGTGGCGACCTGGTGGAGATGGCGAATGGGCAATGGCTGCCCGCACCGACACGGGAAGTGCGCTTAGGCACTGCCGACGACCTGCGGCTGCTCGTAGGCGGATTCCCAACATCTTTACTGAGCGCCGAACGCTCGGCCCAGGTTGAGCATATCGGCCCATACAGAAGAATGAGGGGCGATGCTCTGTCGCAAGAACTCGAACTTCCACAACAGAGTCTGCAGGCGTGGATGGGCCACGCTCTGGACGATCTGCGCGAGTGGACGCAGTCAGTGTTCCCCGGTAACTATGAGCGGCATCGCCCTACAGGAAGGACCATCGAGATCTATGCTCCTGAACTGTGGCCGGTCTCCACTCCACAGATGTTCCGATGGGTAGACCGCACCGACAAACTCTCGGGTATCTACCTCTCGCGTGAGGAACTACCATTCGGCGGCAAGAGGCACTACGCCGTGAAGATCGCGAAAGGCCAGATCAGCGGGATTCGGACCATGCAGCCCGTCGATCTTCGACGGCTCATGTATGGGCTCGATCTGTTGGCGGAAAAGTCCGTCACGGTAGAGGAGATTTCCGGTCTCGCTGGGGCGTCTTTCGTTCTGAAGAGCGTACTACCGCAGGCGGTGCAAAGGCTTTTTGCTGCACTGGGCCAGTTGGCTGTGCCCGAAGGCAAGTATTATCCCCAGACTTGGACGTTTCATCACGAGCACGCTGTAGAGATCAAAAAGCGGCTGGCCACGTTGGGCGTCAGCACGTTTGTAAGGACGCACAGATGACCGATATCGGAATCAAGCAGGTTGCAGAGAGGATTCATAACCGGCTTCAGCGTTACCTCGAGGCCCAGTACCACATCAAGGATCCTGCACTCATTGAAGAACGCCATCGTCTGCTCCTTGAGCCCGGCTCGATAGCCCAGCGACCTTTTGTTGAGGTAACGCCCTCTTACGCCGTCGAAGATGGATTCACTCGGTTGAAGATTCCGCAGATTGTCAGCGACCTCCTTACAGAGTTGGGTGCGCTTCGGCCGTCCATCGGAGTCTATCCTCCCTACCGGCACCAAGCCGATGCGCTCGAAGCGTTCTTCGGAAAGAACGCCGATGACCTGATCGTTGCCACTGGAACCGGTTCGGGAAAAACGGAGACCTTCCTCTACTCCGCGATTGGCTCGCTCGTGACGGAAGCGACAGAACGTGCGGCATCGTTCGCCATGCCCGGTGTTCGGGTCCTCCTGCTCTATCCGATGAATGCGCTCGTCAGCGATCAGACGTCTCGACTTCGGAGGCTCTTCGGCGATGAGCGCATGGCTGGTTTGTTCGAAACACGCTGGGGAAGACGCCCACGCTTTGGCATGTACACAAGCCGCACGCCGTATCCCGGAATAAGAACCAACGATAAGGACGGCCGCAATATCGCACCGTTGCTGGAATACTTTGTCGAACTCGAAGAATCTGAGGATCTCGAGAAGCAGAATCTGGTTAAGGAATTGAAGAACCGGGGCCGGTGGCCGGCGAAGGACCTTATCGGATTCTTTGCTCCCGATGAAGAAGAGATTAAGACCTATAAGTCAGGCAAGAACGCAGGAAAGACGTACCGATCGAGACATTGGGATAACCGTCTAAACACGCAGCCCGGCGATCGTGAGTTGCTCACTCGCCATGAGATCCAGAAGAATCCGCCTGATCTGCTCGTTACCAACTACTCAATGCTCGAGTATATGTTGCTGCGCCCGATTGAACGCTCTATCTTCCGCAGGACCAGCGACTGGCTGGCGAGCGATCCTCGCAACCAGTTTTTGTTGATTCTCGATGAAGCCCACATGTACCGCGGAGTCTCGGGAGCGGAAGTCGGTCTTCTGATCCGGCGCCTGCAATCGAGGCTTGGAATCTCCCGCGACCAAATGCGGTGCATCCTGACTAGCGCGAGTCTGGGCGATGGCCCCGCAGCAGAGACGGCAGGAAAGCTGTTTGGAGAGGCGATGACCGGCAAGCGCAAGAGCGGCGCCTTTACCGTTATTCGCGGCACAAAAGAAGGAAGACCGAAGTCCTCCCCTGGAACGGCGGCGGAGGCAACTGCGTTTGCGGCCGTCGATCCCGCTGTATTCGCCAGCATCGATAAGGCAGCCATCGAGCAGGCACTTGTCTCGGTTGCAGCATCACTTGGCTGGGAAACGCCAGATGGAGACCGACCGCAGTACGTCGGCAAGCAACTCACGGGCATCGGTCCGTTGGAATTGTTGATCGAAATCTGCGCCGGCAACGGCACAGCATTCGAATCACTGGCACATCAGCTCTTTCCGACCGTTTCTCAGGAAGAGGCCGAGGCGGCGACAGACGGTCTTCTTGCATTGGGATCCTTCGCCCGGCGCCACGAAAGTGGCAGACAAGAGCAGCCACTGCTCCCAACGAGAGTTCACATGTTCTTCCGGGGCCTTCCTTCGGTCCATGCCTGCCTGAACGAGGAATGTACTAAGCGTAGGTATTCAGAAGATGGAAAGTCCGTTCTAGGGCGTTTCTACACGGAGCCTCGGACCAATTGCCAATGTGGTGCCCGCGTCTTCGAGATATTCACTCATAGGGACTGTGGCACGTCCTTCATGCGCGCATTCGGTGTCGGGCGCAGGGCGGATTTTCTATGGAATGAGCATGGTGGAACGCTCTCGCAATTTGGCGCTCCTCTGCACGAGATTCACTTCCTCCTTGAGGAACCGCACCCGGATCAGGTTCGGACCGTGGAACCGGTATGGCTTGATATTGCAACTGGACGCTTGCAGGAGCGGCAACCGTCCGAACCGGCCGGATTCAGACTTGTGTATCGGCCGACGGAAGCGGATGAGGACGAAGGCCTATCCACATTCACGAATTGTCCTGTCTGCACACGCCGAACGAACAGTGGCGGGTCGCTCAAGATCATGGATCTGGCGACGAAGGGTGAGCAGCCATTTGCGAATCTCATCCGCGAACAGTTTGTTAATCAGGTTGCCACCAAGCCGCTGGACGAACGTCATCCCAACGAGGGCCGTAAGGCGCTCCTGTTCAGCGACGGTCGGCAGAAGGCAGCTCGGCTGGCGCGCGATCTCCCGCGGGAGGTAGAGCGCGATTCTCTCCGTGAGGCGCTCATCGCTGCGCTGAAGGAACTTGCGGACATTGGCAAAGATCCCGTTCCAGACGAAACACTCTATGCTGCATTCGTACTGGTCTGCGCACGCCATCATCTGCACTTCTTTGATGGGCAGGACCAGAAGGCCCTACTCGAAGACTGCCACCGACTGGAAAGGGACTATGACCTCGATCTTGATTTGGCCTTTCAAGATGGGTGGAAGGCCACGCCGCCAATACGCTTTCGTCAGGCGTTGTTGCGTCAGATCAGCGATCCCTACTATTCGCTGATCGCCGCTTGCGCGGTCGTGGTGCAGCCGCGCAAAACGAAACTTAAATTGCTCGAACGTCGTGTGACGGCGGTCCCTGCCGAGACGTTAGCCGAGATTGCAGAGGCGTGGATTCACGAGATGCTTTACCACGACGCTTTTGACCCGAGTCTTTCGCTGACGGCGCGCTACCAGGAGTTCCCCTATTTCGAGGCGATTGGTGTGGAGGACGGTCTCAAGAAGTTCTTCGGCGAGGTCGCAAAGCGAGCGCACCTGGAGGCGGACACCGTCGATCAACTACGCCGTGAGCTTTTCGATCTATTCACGCGAACGGCAGTCAGCGCGGACGATTCAGGGCGATTGCTCACCGGCGACGCGCTCACGGTCAAAACAGCGATTGACGACGTCTGGTCTCAGTGCCTTTTCTGTGGCCATGTGCAACTCAAGCCATTTCTCGGCTCATGCGCCGAGTGCGGACAAAAGCAATTGGAACCGCGTCCTCCCGAACATCCGTACATGCGGGCCAGGAAGGACTTCTTCCGCGAGCCACTACGGGCGGTTCTGAAGGGCCAGCGGCCCGTCCATATCACCGCGGAAGAACACACGGCACAGCTATCGCAGCGAGACACCGGAGTTGTTTACGCGACGACCGAGGAGTTTGAGCTGCGTTTTCAGGACGTTCCTTTGGGAAAGGACAAGCCTGCCGTTGATGTCTTGAGCTGCACTACCACGATGGAAGTGGGGATCGACATCGGATCGCTGACCGCAGTTGGTCTCAGGACTGTTCCGCCTCTAAGAACCTGTCCAGAAACTAGCGAAGGAACCTTGGAAGGAATATGCGGAGAGAGTTTGGGTGGATAGGGTAGGTGCATGTACCCGAGCGATTTGACCGACAAGCAGTGGATGAGGCTGGAGCCG
>JAKAXU010000052.1 GCA_021816455.1 Acidobacteriota bacterium | reverse complement strand
CCCTTTCCGCAGCCATAACACGCTTCGTCAACGTAGTTATGCCACAGAAATGACGGCCCTTCCAGCTATTTTTTTGCCCGCAGACTCTACCCTTTAACAGGCGGCGTGTGAGATATGCAGGCTAGCGGTTAGAGCGTTTTCGCTCATGGTCTATACAGACTGGCAATGGTGAGTGTGGCTTTTCCTTGGAAAAAAGCCACGCCGAGAGCGTCTCCACTGTAAGCAGTGTGAGCGAAAACGCTCTAGACGACTGCCAACGACGGTTCCAGCCTTCGCTCCGCAGAGCCTGCCGCAGGCGTCTGCGCTGCGTGCGCGCCCCGCGTGAGCCGATGGACAAAATGATACGGAGGCCACGGACCGGAAAGCTGTAACTGGCACTCTTTCATCATCTGCACCGTTGAAGCGTACTTGTTCTGGTAGCGCTCCACGCATTTGCGATCAATCAGATGCGCAATGTCCAGCAGCATTTTGCCATTGTCCAGCACACGGCAGGAAACTTCTTCATCCAACGGTGCGAAGAGCCGATGAAGTTGAAAAGCCACCGCGCGGGCACGGGTCTGCCGCTCGCGCTGGCGGGAAGCCGTCTCCCGCAGATTCGACAAATACGCTTTGCCCACTGTTTCACTGCTGGAAGCCACGGCCAGTTCCCGGCAACAGTCCTCCACCATCACCTTCAGGTGCATCTCCGTCTTGCCCAGCAATCGCTCCAGATTGCTTTGGAACTGCCTCTGGTTGGAACGAATCGACTTCCGCAGCGTCTCATCGTCCCGAAAGACCGTGCCGAAGCGAAACGGCAACACTGTCGATTTGTGAAAACATTCGGAGACCACCCGAGCGTGATCCACTCCGGCGCGCTGCGTCAACGCGCCCGAACTGGAATACTCGCTGACGATGATCGCGAGATCGCTGGCTGGGTAGAGAAAAACCTGACTGCCGCCAATGCCGGTTACGGATTCGAGGGGGACAGGTTTACGATGACGGGCTAACTCCGGAAAAGACTGCTTTTCACTGACACAATAGGCATACCATGCCATATCTGACACTCCCCGTAATGGCGTCTAACGCGCCACCTTGTAGTGGAGTTCCTCCGCGGGAACTCCTCAGCCATGTCTTAAACGGCTATGAATGCGAGTCGCTGAGCCGACCCTGATCCATTTACTACGCGCATAGTAGTCCTTTGAAAATACGACTGGCAATGTCTCAAATCTCGAAATTGAAAAAGAAAGCATGAAGAGGTGAATTTATATTGATTTAGTAAATAAAAATTTTCTTTACATCAATAATTGAGTAGACGGAAAATGCCTCGCGCCCGGTGCACCGTTGCCACCGACGAACCGATTCTTCTCGTTTGTTTAACGGAAGATGTGCTGCAACTGAACCAGCAGATACACATTCAGACCCACGGAAAGCGCAAGCAGGATTACACCAAGCACGACCAGGCGGCTCATGCGCGCACCGACAGCGCGAACGTCCTCCATCAACTCCTGCTGCTCCAGCGTGTTGCGGTCGGTGGCCTCGCGCACGCGCTCCAGTTGGTCCTCCACCCGCTTGAGTGTCGTTCCCTGCTCGACAACCTGCGTACGCAGCTCACGATGACTCGTGCGCAGCTCGCTGATCCCACGCTCGACCGGCTCCAGATCGACATGGATCTGCGGCGCTGGCTGGTGGGCAACCGGCTGCGGAGCCAGCAGTGCACTGACTGTCGTCACAAGGTTGTCATCGAGCAGCGGCAGCAGCTTCTGCACTAACGGAAGGGCAGCGCGCACTGCATGGACCACGCGCTGGAATCCGCCTTTCAATGCGCTGCCATCCTCGCCCACCGAGGCCGAAAGCTGCGGACGATCCGGTGACCCGGCTCCGGTCGACGAGCCTTCTGCGGATCGAGCGGCGTCCGCTACTGGTTTTTCGCTCGCCTGGAGCGGGGTATCCGCAGACGGCTCTGCGCCCACAGGCCTGGGAAAAGTTCGTGGCGGATACGGTCCATCGTATGGAGGCCCGGTCGGCACAGCATCGATCGGTCCGTCAAATTCGCCCGCAGGATAATTTGCAGTCGAAGGACCGACCGGCAGCGGCGCGCCGTGATAAGGCGATGCAGATCCCGCATTTGGCTGTCGCTGCGCCGGAGTGCCGAAGGCCTGCAGTCGCTGACCTAACTCATTCAGGCGCGAATCGTTCAGGCTTGCGGATGAAGGCGCAACCGGTTGCACTCCCCTGCGCTGCGGATCATCGATCGAGGTTGTGCGGCCGCTCGTCGGCAGATAATCCTGCCGCAGACGCGGATCGTAGGCCCTAGTCTCCGTCGCGCTCTCCGCTGCGCGGGTGGTTAGCACTGGCAGGCCCGCAGGACGTGTCTCCGGCGAAATCCGGTCCTCTGTCAATCGAGCCTCCTGAATCCGAAGTTCGGGAATACGCACCGGTTGTGAGCGCGGCGGCTGAGCATACCCATCCGGCATCTGCCCATCCCGCATTTGCCTATCCGGCATTTGCTCATGCTGAACGTGCTCGGCTGAGCGCGCGTATTGAAGTGGATCAGGATGCGGATCGACACGCTCTCCTGGCCGCGCATCTGGCCACGGCTCAAATCGCGGATCCATGCGTGAATCGTGCATCCGATCGTCCCTCAACCACCTTCTCCCAATACTACATCGGACCGCGTATCTGCGACGTCAGTTGCCTATGCCGATTACGCTCATCATGCGTCCAGTCCGGCACATCTGTCCGCGATACGAGAAAAACCGCTGCGCATCGCACTGGGTACAGCCGCCAGCCACCTCGATCTGATCTGCCCTCACTCCTGCATCCAGCAACTGCCTTCGGTTGGCCTCGCGCAGTTCGAGGAACAACTCTCCCTCGGCGCTGCTTCGAAACAGTACATCGGCGTACAGGAACTGCGCCGTGAAGCGCGTGCGCAACTCCTCACCCACGGCATAGCAGCAGCCACCGATGCCGGGGCCGATCGCGGCCACCAACTGCTCAGGAGCGCATCCATACTCGGCCTGCATCCGCGCAATCCCCTCTTCGACGATGCGCTGCACTGTTCCGCGCCATCCGGCATGGAAGGTTGCCACCACACGCCGTTCCGGATCCGCAACCAGCACGGGAATGCAGTCGGCCGTCTGCACCGCGAGCAATACGCCCGGCCGGTCGCTCAGGATGCCGTCGGCCTGCGGCGGTTCCTTCCACAACGGCTCTTCGCTTCGCAGCGCAACGCTCGTTCCGGAGTGAATCTGGCGAAGAACGACGAGCGGGGTGGCGCGGCTGCCGGAGACCCATTCGACCAGACGCAGCCGGTTCTCGCAGACCCGCTCCGGATCGTCCTCTGTGGTATATCCCAGGTTAAGCTCGCCCGATCTTCCTTCCGCCGCGCCATACACCGAGCTGACGCCGCCCGCGCGTGTGCTGAAACCATGCCACAACCAGGGAAATCGCTGCGTCCACTCCGGAACCCTGAGGATCGGCGAAGTCGAATCGTTCCGTGTCATTGCCATCCCACAATTTTAGGTGCTTGCCGCATGGCGCGGAAGAACTGCCCAAAACGAGCAATGGGTCCGCCTTCCGGCGAACCCACTCGAGAGGCTGATTCAGGTTGGATATTCGGAGGATCTTAGGATGGGAGTCCCCTGCGGGACCAACAACGTAGCAACTGATTTAGGAAGGATGTACTACTAGAGGTCGCCTCTACTTGTTATCCAGATAGATGCCTGCAACGCTGGAAGGTTGTACCGGCTTCGATTTTTCTTCCAACCGGCGCAGAATCCGCTCGGAACAATGGCCAACGCGCTATCCTGAAAAAGAAGACGCTCCACTCAGCCAGGAACGATCCAGTATCGGCATCCCGCACCGAATCAGCATGATCCGGAATACCCTGGGAGGCGAGGGAAGGAGCAGCCGAGACGCAAGTATGAGGCAGGCATGAAGATACGAACCTATCTTTCCATTCTGGCCGTGGTTCTTATCGTCGCGGGCTACTACGTCTACAGCCATTGGGATTCCTGGCAGCGGAACAGTTTCACCATCCTCAGTTCTACACCCGTCTCCGGCACGCGGAACGTCGGCTCATCCGCAATCCAGTGGCGAAACGTTGACGAAACCGCATACGGCTTTCAGGTCGATCTGCCGTCCACCCCTGTGGAAACGACCACCCAGGCGACCAATGAACGCGGTGCGCATGAGGCGGTGAAGATGCTCCTGGCTCACGCTGACGCCAACACCGACTACGCCATCGCCTGGGAAGACAATCCGCCCGTAGCCCGCGTTCACGGCGATCAGGTGGAGGCAATCTTCGACGCGGCGCGCACCCAGGCCATCGACGCCACCTACACCGCCCAGCTCTCCGAACAGCGCAACTCCGACCAGGGTTTTCCTGCGCGGCAGTTTGTCGCGAAAAACGCACAAGGCGGCTATCTTGACGCACGGTTCATCTGGGCTGCGCCGCGGCTTTACATGCTCATCGCAACCTTCCCCTCAGAAAAGGCACGCAAGGAAGCCGACATCTCTCGTTTCTTCCAGTCCTTCAAGGTTGTCCGCGCAAAAGCTTCTGCGGGGCAGTAGCCGACATCCTTCGAATGCCGCGCGCCAGCTTGCTCACGCACCCGGTCTCAGCCCGGTCTCTCATCGCCGCGGTCGCGCCATCCGCTCCACCACTGCCGTAATCCAGCCCGTCGGCAGCAGTCGGGCCAGAGTTGCCGTCAGCCGCCCGCTCCCGTTGGGAAGGATCGTTCGCTGGCCACGCGCCAACGCTCGCAGGGCACGTTCCGCCACCTGCTCCGCGCTTTGCACTCTTCGTCCACGAAAGACCGACGCCCCGGCGACCTCGAAAAATTCACTCTCCGTCGGCCCCGGACACAGCGCCGTCACGCGAATCCCGTTCGCCGCCACTTCCTCGGCCACTCCCAGCGCAAAGAATCGGTCAAACGCCTTGCTCGCCGCATACGTGCTTAGATACGGTACTGGCTGGAAGCTGGCCGTGGAGGCAACCACCAGAATCCATCCTCGCCTTCGCGTCACCATCGACGGCACAAACAGCCGCGTCAGGTGTACCACTGCCTCGCAGTTCACGCGCACCTGGCTCAACTCCTGCTCCAGGCGGCTCTCCGCAAAAACGCCGTACTGGCCCAAACCTGCATTGTTCAACAGAATATCGACCTCGATGCCCGAGCCTTCCGTTGCGTCGAAGATCGCCTGCGGAGCGGCGCGTTCATTCAGGTCCGCCAGCACAACGCGGACCTCAGTTCCCTGTCCGCGCAACTCCGCAGCCAGCGCTTCCAGCCGGTCGCCGCGGCGCGCCGTCAGGATCAGCTTTGCACCTTGCCGCGCAAGCTCCCGTGCCAGCGCCACGCCAATCCCCGCGCTTGCCCCGGTCACCAGCGCCCATCGTCCACGAAACTCCGTCTGCATCGCTTTCGCTCCTCTTTCGACCAGCCGCGGCTCGGCACCACGCCTTGCCCGCCGCATCCCTCTGCCCTTCAGGCAAACTCTTCGCCCAGCCACTTCCGAAAGGCGTCGAACTCCTCATCCCGGCCCAGGAAATCCCGTACCATCTGCCGTCCCGGCCGCGATCCGCCCTGCTCGATCACCCTCGTCCGATAGCGCTTCGCCGCTTCGCAGCCCAGCAAATTCTCCGCATCAAACTGCGCGAAAAAGTCCAGCGCAATCACCTTGTCATAGGCGTACGTATAGTAGTTCGACGAGTAGCCGGTCAGGTGGCCGAAGCTTGCATACATGCGATTCCCCTCGATCCACTGCCACGGCTGCAACGCTTCGTAGAGCTGCCGTGTCATTGCATCCGGATCGATGGTCGCCGGGTCTTCTGCATGCAGATCGAGCGAAAGTGTCGTATAGAAAAGCTGCGTCCGCACCCAGTCAGCGCGGCCAAAGGCACCGGCTCGCTTCATCGCCTCGATCGTCTCAGCAGGCAATACTTCGCCCGTCTGATAGTGGCGCGCAAAGCTCTGCAACAGTGCCACGTCGCGGAAGAACTCTTCCAACATCTGCGACGGAACCTCAATGAAATCGCCCTCAGTCGCGAATCCTGACAAACCGGCCCACTCCGTATGCCCGCCCAGGATCGCGTGCATCAGATGGCCGAATTCATGAAAATAGGTCACCACATCCGAGTACTGCATCAGTCCCGGATCCTCCGGCTTACCGCCGGGGAAGTTGCAGATCAACGCCGCCTCGGGCAGCGCTCGCCCGCGCGCTCCAGTCACCACCGGCGCGGCGGAAAACCACTTGTCCTTGCCTTCGCGAGGATGCATATCCAGGTAAAACCGTCCCTTCTTCACATCGCCGTCAAAGACTTCCCACACGGAAACATCCGAATGCCAACCTGTCGCCGCTGCCCGACGAAACTCCACGCCGAAGAGCTTCTCCGCTGTCGCCAGCACGCCTCGCTCCACTTGCGCATAAGGAAAATACGGCCGTACCGACTGGGAATCAAAGGCATAGGCCTCGCGCCGATACTGCTCATACCAGTAGCTCCGGCTGGCCGCGTCCAGCTTCGCCTTCGCGTCGCGCCTCCGGGCAAAATCGCGCACCAGCGCAAATTCCCGCTCAGCGCCATCGCGGCTGGCCTCTTCCAGCCGAGCCAGGAACTCTCGTACATTGTCCGCCGAACCCATCATCTGATCCGCCGTTGCCAGGTCGGCCCAGCTTCGAAAACCCAACAGGCTCGCAATTTGCTGTCGCGTCCCCAGCAGATCGAGCAGTACCTGCCGGTTCTGCGGATAGCAGCGCGTGTTGTAGGCCAGGAACATCCGCTCCCGCAGCGCATGGGTATGCGCAAAGGTCATCACCGGCTGCATCTCCGGCTGGTCGGTGGTCAACGCAAAATGTCCGTCGCAGTCGGGCATGTGCCGCGCCAGGAAATCCTCCGGCAGGCCGTCCAGCTCGGCCGCCGACTCGGCCATAACCGTCTTGCCTCCCTCCTGGATGTTGCGACTGAACTCAAGCGAAAGTCGCGTCGCCTGCTCCTGCAGCTCCGTCAGCCGCTGGCGCGTTGGCTCATCCTTGTCCACGCCCGCCAGCCGATACCCCAGCAGTGTCCTCCGGACGTAATGCTGCGTCGGTTCGGAGGCTGCCGCAAGCTCAGCTTCACCCAGCGCACATAATGCGTCGTAGATCCTGCGATTCAGGCTGAGCGCCGTCGCCGCCTGCGCCACGCGCTGCGCCTCGGTCTGCGCCTGGTCGCGCACCGAGCGATCCGCCGCCACGGAATTCAGCACCCCGGCCTGCGACCCGGCCAGACTCAGCTCTTCCACGGCCCTGTCATAGGGCACAAGCGTATTGGCCAGCGTCCGAGGAGCGTTCACCTCAACCAGTTCCGCCAAAGCTGCCTCTGCCGCTGCAAGCCGCTCTCCCACCCAACACGAGAAACCCTCCGCCGTCAGCCCATTCGGTTCCGCCAGCCATCCGTGGATCGCTTCGGTCGCTTCTTTCGCCGCCTCGGCCTGAATGCTCATCCTGCCCCCTCCATGTCAACTCCTGAAACTATAGACTGCCACAGTGGGACGGGAGAGCGCTGGTTGAGAGAATCCGTGCGCGGACAGCTCCCGCAACCCGCCGTTTAGTCCCCGGGAAACCCCTTCGATCATGGTTGGACTTGCATTGAGGCTTTCTGGGCTTTAAGATGCCGCAATTGCTACCATGCCGACAATTTTCGATAGATCGACTCTTGCTTCGCTCCGTTCGCGCGTAGATCGCGTCGCCATCGCACTGCAGGCTGCGCGTGTTCCAGAGCTTCTGCGCCAGGCCGAAGCCGCGCTCTCCGAGAGCCGCCTGATCGAGTTTCGACTGGACGCGCTGGACAAACCCACCACCGCCATCGCCCCGCTGCGCCGTTTCCTGGCCGATGCGCGCGAGCGACACAGTGACCTGCTCGCCATCGCCACCTGCCGACGCAAGCCGCATGGTGGAAACTTCCGCGGCACGCTCAAGGAAGAACTGGCCATCCTCACGCATGCCGCCACGGCCGGCTGCTCCATCGTCGATCTTGAGGTCGAATCCGCTGAAGAGGCTGCTGCAGCCCAGATCGATGCCCTGCGCCAGACCGGAGCCGCGCTGCTCATCAGCTTCCACGACTTCCATCGCTTTGCCGATCCCGCTGCGGCGCTCGAGCGCATCCAGCGATTCCAGCCCGATTTCGCCAAGATCATCCCCACCGCGCAGTCGCTGGCCGACAGCCTGCGTCTGCTACGCTGGCTGGAACAAGCCTCCAATCACGCGCAGATCGTTGCCCTTGCCATGGGCGAGCAGGGTGCGCTCAGCCGCATTCTCTGCCTGCGCGCCGGCGCTGCCTTCACCTTTGCCTCAGCCACCGAAGAGACCGCCACCGCACCCGGCCAGTTCACCGCGCAGGCCATGCGCGAGGTCTTTCGCGCCGAGCAAATCGACAAAGCCACTCGCATCTACGGCGTCGCCGGCAACCCCGTGGCTCACTCACTTTCTCCCCTCATGCAGAACGCCGCGTTTCGCCGCGAGCGCTACGACGCCGTCTATCTGCCCCTGCTTGTTCACTCCATGGACGACCTGCTGGAGGCCGTCCGCGAGCTTCCCATCAGCGGCCTCAGCATCACCATGCCCTTCAAGCAACAGATCATGCCTCACCTGGCCAATCTGGATCCGCTCAGCGCGCGCCTGGGTGCCTGCAACACCGTGCGCCTCGGCGCCGACCGCCGGCTCTACGGCTTCAATACGGACGTCGCTGGTGTCGTTCGTCCGCTGGAGCGGCGGTTGCCTCTGCGCGGCGCGCGTGTGCTGGTGCTTGGCGCCGGTGGCGCGGCGCGCGCGGCCGTCTTCGGCCTGGTCGAGAAAGGCGCGCATGTCTTCCTCTGCGGCCGCAACGAATCGATCGCCGCTCAGCTTGCCCAGGAGGCGGGTGCCGTCGCCATTCCCCGAACACTCGTGCCTGACCAGTCCTTCGATGTTCTGGTGAATGCAACCCCCTGCGGCATGGCCGGTCAGTCGCAGTCCCTGCCGCTGCAACCGGAAGAGTGGAACGCTCGTGTCGTCTTTGATCTCGTCTACAACCCGCTCGAGACCCCGCTGCTGCGTCTGGCCCGCGAACGCGGATGCACTGTGATTCAGGGCGTGGAGATGTTTGTCCAGCAGGGCGCTCGCCAGTTTGAGTTGTGGACCGGAAAACCTGCGCCTGAGGCAGAGATGATGCGTACCGTCCTGCACGCGCTCCAGCGTGCTCAGACCGTCGGCGCCTGAATTATCACTTGTCGCTGAGAAACCGCCGCTGGACCGCCCTGTGGGCTGTCCGTTCCCAACCGCCAGACCCACTGCCGCCGCACGGCCTTGATTTCTGAATGCAGCGCCGGGCTACTTTCCCGGGATTCGGCCTCAACGGGATTCGGCCTCGCCGGGATTGATCAGTTCGCGCAGTTCCTTTGACGGCTTGAAGTAAGGAACGCGCTTGGCGGGAACTTCCACCTTGGCGCCGGTCTTCGGATTGCGCCCGGTGCGCGCATTGCGTGAGCGAATGCGAAACGAGCCAAAGCCTCGAATCTCGATCTTGTCCCCGGACTGCAATGCCGCAATCACCGAATCGAAAATCGTTTCGACAATCACCTCGCCGTCACGACGGGTCAGATCGCCCAGCGCCGCCACCTGCTCCACAAGATCCGCTTTCGTCATGCCTGTCCGCCTCCGTACCCCATCGCTATTTGACTTTACATTTTCAGCATAAACGCACTGCGTCAGAATCATATGCCCTTCGCCCACCATCCTGCGCCATAGCATTCCACCATAACCGCTTCGGCTTTTCCTCGCCGCCTGCGTCTCCGGTATCATGACCAGAGCATCATCCCGTCATCATCCTCTAGGGATCAAGGAATCTGGGCTGTGAGCACTTATCCAAACTACAGCATTATCATTCCAGCCTACAACGAAAGCGCCCGTATTGAGCGCGCGATGTACGAAGTTGTCTCGTGCGTCCGTAAATGCGGCTGGAGCGCCGAACTGGTCGTGGTCGATGACGGCTCCTCGGACGACACCGCGGCGCGGGTCGCGCGCTTCTGCGCCGACCACCCCGAAGCGCGCCTGCTGCGCAACCCAGGCAACCGCGGCAAAGGCTACAGCGTGCGCAACGGCCTGCTCCACGCTCGCGGAAACGTCGTCATGTTCACCGATGCCGATCTCTCCGCGCCCATCTGCGAGGCTCAATTCCTCTTCGACGCCATCCGCGACGGTGCCGACATCGCCATAGGCTCCCGCTGGCTCAAACGCAGCCGCCAGACCGACCGCCAGCCGCTCTATCGCCAATTCTTCGGCCGCTGCTTCAATCTGATCACTCGCCTGGTCATGAACCTGCCCTACGCTGACACCCAGTGCGGCTTCAAGGCCTTCACGCGGGACGCCGCACAGACTGTCCTTCAGCTACAGACAATCGAGCGCTGGGGCTTCGACCCGGAGATCCTCTTCATCGCACGCAAGCACGGGCTTCGCGTCGCTGAAGTTCCCGTCACCTGGGGCCACGATGAGCGGAGCCGCATCAGTTATCTGCGCGACGGAACCCAGATGCTGCGCGAAATCGCTATCATCCGCTGGAACGCCATGCTCGGTCGATACAACCGTACCCCTGCACCCATTGCTCGCTCGTAAGGCGAGGTCACGTCCCTCGTCAGCGTCCGGTGGAGTCTGGCAGAGTGGAATCCGGAGCGGAGGCTCCGACGGGCAGAATGCGGTCTTCGATACCGATGGCCAGCCGCTCGGCGGGCACAAGGGTACGGGTGTTGGCGGTGATCGTGTCGCGCTGGTCCTGAAACTGGGAGAGTTCCTGGTTCATCGCATGGATCGGCTGCGGGTGTGTGTTGAGAAGAGCAAGGGCTGTGCAGATGCAGATATGGAAAAAGCCGAAGTTCCGGAGAACTTCGGCCTGAACAGAAGGGGGTGGTTTTATTCGGCTGCGGGAACGATGGAGGCGAAGCGTCCCATGTTGCCGCGATCGCGGAACTGGACGGTGCCGCCGACTTTGGCGAAGAGCGTATCGTCCTTGCCGATGCCGACGTTGACGCCGGGCTTGATGCGGGTGCCGCGCTGGCGAACGAGGATGGTGCCGCCGGAAACGAGCTGGCCGGCAAATGCCTTGACGCCGAGGCGCTGCGCGTTGGAGTCGCGACCGTTGGTTGAGCTGCCGCCGCCTTTTTTATGTGCCATGGAAGAATCCTTTCTGAATCGGAGCAGGCAGCGGTTTAGACGGCTGCCGTGACCTTTGCGCCATCGACTTCGATGGACTGGATGCGAACTTCAGTGAAAGCCTGACGGTGGCCCTGCATCTTCTTGTACTGCTTTTTGCGCTTGAGATGGAAGACGAGCACCTTGGCGTGGCGACCCTGCTGGACGACCTCAGCGGTGACCCTGGCCTTGTCGGGCCTGGTCAGTGTGCCCGGTTCGCCAGAGACGGCGAGAACGTCGGTGAACTCGACGGTCTGGGGCGCGTTTTCGGCGACCTCCAGCTTTTCCACTTTGACGAGATCGCCGGGGGCGACCCGGTACTGTTTGCCACCGGTACGAATAACTGCGTACATACTTCCTCCAGCGCCGCAGAGCCGCGCTTCTTCAAAAAAACTGACGGAATGGCTTGCATCCGCTTGCCCCGGAATCCCTGGGAACGATCCTGGCGCTGGGCCGGTTTGCCGGAAGGCGATGAACTGCCGGAGGGCAAAAACTCTGCCGGAAGGCAGAGCCGGAAGCAGAGGAGGATGTGTTCGGTTGCGGGGCGACAGACAGAATCGCCAAACCAATGTAGTGTACCGTTTCCGGGGGATGGCGTCAATCAGGAGGATGGAGCTGGAGGCGGATGGAGTGGGGTCTGCCGCAAGTGGTCAGACCATGAGGAGATTCATGAGAAGATCAACAGGGGAAGATCAACAGGAAAAGATCGACAGCGAAAGGCGAGCAGGGGACGATCGACCGGAATGGCGACCCATGAGGCAGGAGTGAAGGTAACGGGCGCGGAGCCTGGCCAGCAGACGATGGCAATACCTGAAGTGCCGCGCGCGCCGGGCGAACTATTGCGGGTGCTGGCGGCAGTGAGCGCCTGTCATCTGATCAATGACATGGTGCAGTCGCTGTTGCCGTCGATGTTTCCGATTCTGAAGACGGGTTTTCATCTGGACTTCAGCCAGATCGGACTGATTGCATTGACTTTTCAGACGACGGCCTCGTTGCTGCAGCCGCTGATCGGGCACTTTACGGATCGGCGGCCACTGCCGTTTTCGCTGCCTGTGGGGATGGCGAGCACGTTGCTGGGGCTGGGGATGCTGGCGTATGCGCCAAGCTTCGGGTTGCTGCTGGTGGCGGCGGCGTTGTTTGGGGTGGGATCAGCAGTCTTTCATCCGGAGTCGTCGCGGGTTTCGCGGATGGCATCGGGCGGCAGAGACGGGTTTGCGCAGTCGTTTTTCCAGGTGGGTGGCAATACGGGATCGGCCTTTGGTCCGCTGCTGGCGGCGTTGATTGTGCTGCCGAGGGGGCAGTTGGGTGTGCTGTGGTTCACGCTGGCGCCAGCGGTGGGAATTCCGCTGCTGGTGTGGGTAAGCTTCTGGTATCGGCGGGAACTGGAGCAGACGGCAAAGCGGGCCGTGGTGGAGCGAGCGCAGCACAATCTGCCGAAGGCGAAGGTGGTGGGAGCGCTGACGGTGCTGATGCTGCTGGTGTTTTCGAAGTACTTCTACATTGCCAGCCTGACGAACTACTACACGTTTTATCTGATCCGGCGTTTTCATGTTTCCGTGGAGAGCGCGCAGCTTCACCTTTTTCTGCTCTTTGGTGCGATTGCGGCGGGAACGCTGATTGGCGGGCCCGTGGGCGACCGGATCGGGCGCAAGTATGTGATCTGGGTCTCGATTCTGGGAGTGCTGCCGTTTACGCTGGCGATGCCGTATGTGAATCTGCTTTGGACCGGAATTCTGAGCGTGGTGATCGGGGTGATTCTGGCTTCGGCGTTTGCGGCGATTCTGGTGTATGCGCAGGAGCTGGTGCCGACACGGATCGGGATGATCTCCGGACTGTTTTTCGGGTTTGCCTTCGGGATGGGGGGAATTGGCGCGGCGGTGCTGGGCAAGATGGCCGATGCGACGGGAATTCTCTTTGTCTATAAGGTGTGCGCGTGGCTGCCTGCACTGGGACTGCTGACGGGGCTGCTGCCGAATCTGGAGCCGGGCGGACGGGCGAGCGACGGCGGCGGGAACGAGGAAGAGCCGGAGCGAGTGTGAGCGGATTTGGCGCGAGGGCCGAATTTGGGTATACTTGAAAAGCGGTCACGGGCGTTGTGGGGCTTCACGAGTGGAACCCTCAGAGCGCAGGAGCGTTCTGACGCCGACAGGTGAAGTGGCCGATCCCAGGCAGGCAATCGAAGCGGGAAAATTCAAGATTTGAGCGGAGCAAGGCAATGGCACAGGTATGCAATGTGTGCGGCAAAGGGCCGCAGTTTGGCAATAACATTTCGCACGCGCACAACGTGACGCGACGGCGGTGGAACGTGAATCTGCAATCGGTGAAGGCAGATGTGAACGGAGCGGCGAAGCGGATTCGCGTCTGCTCGAATTGCATCAAGAGCGGCAGGGTGACGAAGGCGATGCCGCGTGTGCCGGCTGCTGCCAAGGCGTAAAAGGTCGAAGCAGGAGGCGCATCGAAAGACCGAAGAAATCTGGCAAGGCCCGCGGAGGATAGCTCCGCGGGCTTTTTGCTGCGCGCTACCAGAGGCCGGGAAGAAGTCGCCGGGGGACGCGTCGCGCGTAGTCGTCGTAGTCGTCTCCGAAGGAGGCGCGAAGGGCTATCTCTTCGACGTGAATACGCCAGAGCAGGGCGACGATGGGAGGAAACACGGTGACAGCGAGCGCGTAGAAGTTGGCAGTCCGGAGTCCGATAGCGAGAAAGATGAGCAGCAGCGCGGAGTAGGACGGGTGACGGACACAAGCGTAGAGGCCGTGCTGGACGATGCGCTGGCTGGCGCGGATGGCGACGTTGACGCTGAAAGCTCGACCAAGGGTGGCGATGGCGGCGCCGCGCAGCAGGACACCGACGAGCAGCAGCAGAAGCGCAGCGTCGGCGATGGCCGGGCGGTGGAGCGCGGGCGTGGGTCCGAGTCGGGCGCGCACCAACTGGCCGAGAGTAATGGAGACGAAGAGGGTGATCCAGAGGAGGCGAAGCGTGCCGCGGTCCCAGCTGCACGCAGGCTGCACGTTGTCTGTGGTGCGTGCGCGCAGGAGCAGGATGATTTCGCCGAGGGTCCAGAGGAGAAAAAGAGCGTTCCAGGCGAGGTTCACGGATGGACCTCGAAGGAGGCGAGATGGGCGAAGGGAAGCCGGCGACCGGAGCGCAGAAGGGACTCGATGGAGCGGACGGGCTGGATGCCGCCGCGGGCGCCAAGGGCGGTGCAGTTGAGGGCGGCAGCGGCGCAGGCGAAGTCAAGCTGGCGTGCGAGGGGCCAATCCTGGAGCAGGGCGTAGAGGAAGCCGGCGTGGAAGATGTCTCCGGCACCGGTGGTGTCCCGGACGGCGACCTGGAAGGCGGCGGCGTGGAGGAAGCGCTCACCGTCCCAGGCGAGTACGCCTTCTTCGCCGAGCGTGGCGGCGGCGACACGATGGCCGAAGCGGCGGTGCATGGACTGGAGAGCGGCGACAAGGGTAGGCGCGCCGGTGAGCCGCTGGGGCAGGTCGCGGCTGACGATGGCGTAGTCCGTGAGGGCAAGCAGATCGTCGAGGCCGGGGTAAAGTTCGTCGAGGTCGGCGAGGACGGTGACACCGGACTGGCGCGCCCAGGCCGCCGCCTGAGTGGCGGCGGCAGTGTCATAGCCGTCGAGGTGAAGCAGGCGAGCGCGGGTGATCCACTCGCGGCGCAACTCGGAGGGATGAAGATCCTGACGGGGGTCGCGACGCCAGAGGACGGTGCGCTCGGCGTGCTCGTCCAGGAGGATGATGCTCTGGCGGCTGTGACAGGCGGGGACGGTGAGCCAGTGCGCCTCGACGCCAAGGCGGTCGAATTCGGAGCGATGGAGCGTGGCGGCGGCATCGTCGCCGAGCTTGCCAATGTAGCGCGTGGCGAGTCCCCAGGTGGCGCAGGCAGCGACGGCGGAGGCAACCTGGCCACCGGGAAGCGTGGTGAGGTCGGTGAACTCGATCTTGGAGCCGGGCACGGGAAAACGAGGCAGAGCGATGACGGCGTCGGTGGCATTGAGTCCGACGCCGACGACATCGACGGTGGGATCGAGATTGCCGTGCTGCGAAAGATTCGTCGGCTCAGTTGGAAAGGAAGGCTGCAAGAGGACAGTTTAACAAGCGGAGGCAGGCGCTGCGCCGAGCGATGCGGATTGCGGGAGGACTATCCGCGGTTCTCCGGCGTCTCCTGCATGTGGCGGGAAAAGACCTTGTCCACAACCTTCTCAACATCGGCAAGAAAGAAGCTGGGCTGCTGCGCGGGCATGGTGACCTGCGCCTTTGTTCCGAGCGCGCCGGCAATCTGGCTCCAGCGGTAGACGGGCGAGTCGGCAGGGAAAGTGACGGGACGCGGCAGAGGCTCAGGCAGGAAGGCGTAGGTAATCCAGATGCCCGCAGCGATGACGTTGGTGGCCTCAGACAAGGTAAAGACGGAGGACGAGGTATTGAGATGCAACTGGAACGCGATGACCTGCAGCATGTCTCCGAAGCCCGAGATGAAGAAACCGAAGATGATGCCGAAGGTCTTACTCTTCATGGACACCAGCGAGTAAGCGAGGAAAGAGAGTAGGGCGGCAATGCAGAGATCGACCGTCCCCGTGGCCCGGGCAAGCGCAAAACCCGTCCGCGCCAGCCAATCCGTTCCCGGATTGGGGGATCCGATGGAGGTGAACATCAGGATCAGAATCGCGGCGGACGCAAGATAGCCCAACTTGCGCGCGTGTCTTGCAAAACCCGGAAACGGGACCATCACCCTGCGGAAGACCTCGACGTACAGCGCGTAGGTGGCGGCCAGAAGGGCAAGGAACCCAAAATAGTAGACGACGAAGTAGGCCCGCGCAAATTCATGAGGGGTGAGGTGCGACTGGAGCAGAATCAAGCCTTGCATACTGAGACCGAAAACCAAGCGCATCATCAGAAACGTGTACATCCACTTCCATGTCTTGCGGAGCTGTCCTCGACCAAACAGAAATACGAGGAGCGCGTTGAAGAGCAGGTCAACGGCAAGCACGTAATAGTAGGAGGGAGACAGCGCCATCCGGATAATCCTCGATGGTACTATCCTATCCTTCGAAAACGTATCCGTGCGATACCACTTTGGTGGTATCGCACAGGGGAAGTACAACAATTCGGACGAGTGGAACCCGAGATTGTCGGGTGCGCTATTTGGTAGGTCCGCTTTGTGGAATCAGGGCGGGCAAGCCGGAATAGGAGGTTGTGGCTCTGTGGGACAGGGGAAGTGAGTAGCTCAGGAGGGCGGTTCCCATCACGGCAGTGAGGGTAAGGATACGGGCGATTTTGTTGATCATTCTGGTCACTCCAAAAAATGTGTTGACAATGTTAGACGTCTGTCGCATGTTTATAATAGGGTTATTGTCAAATAAAGCAAAGTCTTTTCTTGTGTTTCGTATATATCCAATGAAGTAAGTGACTTTGGTAACTCATATATCAGTTAACGTTTCCGGGAGTGTGCCGGTGACTCAGCGAGAATGCGATTCTTCTGCTTCCGCATGCTAAAATAGAGGAAGCAACGGGCTAAAAATCAGCTTCGGGAATGCCCTCCGACAGCCGATCCAGCGCGCCTCCGGGCATAGTTCCCGGAGCCAGGCTGCGATCCTCAACCCGGACCTCTGCGAGCGTTATGGCGACTGAAGAAATCCTCCCCCTGAATGGCAACTCTCCGGCCTCTGGCGGCACTTACACCAGCGAAAACATCAAGATACTCGAAGGTCTGGAAGCGGTGCGTCTGCGTCCTGCGATGTACATCGGTTCCACCGGCGAGATGGGCCTGCATCATCTTGTCTACGAGGTGGTAGACAATTCGGTGGATGAGGCGCTTGCTGGCTATGCTTCTGCGATTGAAGTGGTGATCCACTATGACAACTCGATTACCGTGACCGACGATGGCCGCGGCATTCCGGTGGACATGAAGACGCTGCCTAACGGCGAGCAGATGCCGGCCGTGCAGGTGGTGCTGACGAAGCTGCACGCGGGGGGCAAGTTCGATTCGTCCACGTACAAGGTGTCGGGCGGCCTTCATGGCGTTGGGGTAAGTTGCGTGAACGCATTGAGCCAGGAGTTTTCGGTGGAGATATGGCGCGATGGACTGACGTGGGAGCAGGATTACTCCTGTGGCGATCCGACGACTCCGTTGCGCCAGACCGGCACGAGCCGTCGGCGTGGCACGCGCGTTCACTTTCTGCCGGACAAGTCGATCTTCACGATGACCGAATACAACTACGACACGCTGGCGCAGCGGCTGCGCGAGCTGGCGTTTCTGAACAAGGGACTGGCGATCTCGCTGGTGGATGAGCGGAACGTGGATCCGAAGACCGGGGAGCCACGGCGGGGCGAGTTCCGTTACGCGGGTGGAATTGCGGAGTTCATTCGTCATCTGAACCGCGGCAAGGCGGTGCTGCACGACAAGCCGATCACCATGGAAGCAAGCCGCGACGGTGTCGAGATCGACATCGCCCTGCAGTACAACGACGGCTACTCGGAGACGCTGTTCAGCTTTGCGAACAACATCAACACGGTGGATGGCGGCTCGCATCTGTCGGGCTTCCGCTCGGCGCTGACGCGGACCATCAACGCGATCGGGCAGTCGCTGGGACTGTTCAAAGATATGAAGGAGAACCTCTCCGGCGACGATGTGCGCGAGGGACTGGTTGCGGTGGTGAGTGTGAAGCTGTCGCAGCCGCAGTTCGAGGGCCAGACCAAGGGCAAGCTGAACTCCGACATTGCGGGCACGGTGCAGGCCTTTGTCAACGAGCGGCTGGGAGGTTTCCTCGAACAGAATCCCCAGGTGGCCAAAAAGATCATCAACAAGGCGATTGACGCGGCGCGCGCCCGGGAGGCGGCGCGCAAGGCCCGCGACCTGACCCGGCGCAAAGGCGCGCTGGACGGCGGCGGACTGCCGGGCAAGCTGGCCGACTGCTCGGAGCGGAACCCGGAGCGCTGCGAGCTGTATCTGGTGGAGGGCGAGTCGGCAGGCGGCACTGCGAAGCAGGGGCGCGATCGTCGGTTTCAGGCGATTCTGCCGCTGAAGGGCAAGATTCTGAACGTGGAAAAGGCGCGCTACGACAAGATGCTGGGCCACGAGGAGATTCGCGCCATGATTACGGCGCTGGGCTGCGGCATTGGCAAGGAGGATTTCGACCCGGCGAAGCTGCGCTACCACAAGCTGATTCTGATGACCGACGCCGATGTGGATGGCTCGCACATCCGGACACTGCTGCTGACGTTTTTCTTCCGCCACATGACGGAGCTGATCAAGCGCGGCCATGTCTACATTGCACAGCCGCCGCTCTACAAGATCAAGAAAGGGCGCTTTGAGCAATACGTCAAGGATGACCGGGAGTTTCTGAAGGTGATGGTGCGGCGCGCGGCCGAGGGTCTGACGATCCGCCACGGTCGGGAGGCGAAGGCGATGGATGGGGCAACGCTTGCCCGTTTCATGACGCACCTGGACGAGTATCTGGGCTTCTTTGACAAGGTGGACAAGCGCATCCGCAACGAAAAAATCACCGAGATGCTGGCCAAGGCCGAGTTGACCCGCCGCGCCGATTTCGAGTCTGACGGCTCGGCACCGGCCCGGCTGGCCGCGCTGCATGCCGAGCTTGCAGCGCTGGCGGAGGGTCTGCAGTTCCGCGCGATGGGCGCACTGGAGCAGGACGAGGAGCACCGTACGTGGTCGTTCACCTTCACCGACGCGCAGGGAGCGATCCGGCGCATCGACTGGGCGCTTGCCTCCAGCCCGGAGTATCGCCAGATGATGGCTAAATACGCGCTGATCAAGGACCAGATCGAGCCGCCGTTCCACATTGAATACGCCTCAAAGACCGCACCGGAGGCCACCGAGGCGACAGAGGAAGACGGCGAGACGGAAGCCGCGCCGACGACGACCGCGAAACGCTCGACACGCGCCAGCCGCGAGCCGGTGGAAAAGCATTCACTTCGCGAGCTTTTCAGTTTTGTCGTCGAGCAGGGCAAGCGCGATTACCAGGTTCAGCGCTACAAGGGGCTGGGCGAGATGACCTCGTCGCAGCTCTGGGAGACGACGATGGACCCGGCGGTGCGGACGCTGCTGCAGGTTCGGCTGGAGGACTTTGCCGAGACCGAAGCGATCTTTACCACACTGATGGGCGAGGATGTGGAGGCCCGGCGCAAATTCATTGAGGACAACGCACTGGACGTGAAGAACCTGGACATCTGAAGCGTAGTGTAGCCGCACGCATCATCGGCCCGGTGCCGTAATCTACTTGGGCTTCCTCTGACTTTGCGCCGAAGACCGAGCAACGCGATCTGCCGGTACTGGACCGGATCGTGATCGGTCATGCGAAGGATGTTTGTGCGCCCGCCAGAAGAAACCAACAAGTCCACAGCAACAAATTGAGGATTTCTATTGCATTTCGCGTTGTGAAATGATTTATTACATTATATGGATGGAATTAAGCCGCGCTGGTTTAGCAGCAACCTCCAGGCCGCCCTGCGTGTCCTGCCTGTTACCGTGTTGACGGGTGCTCGGCAGACCGGAAAAACCACCCTGACTCAGGTGCTTGAACCCGCGCGCACCTACTTCACGCTCGACGATATCGGGATTCTCGATCAGGCAGAGCGCAATCCCGATTCGCTGCTTGCCGCCCGTCCAGTCACTCTCGACGAAGTCCAGCGCGCGCCGCAGATTCTGCTTGCCGTCAAGCGTGCCGTTGACACCCATCGCAGGGCCGGAGATTTCGTCCTGACCGGCTCGGCAAATCTCCTGTTGATGAAGCAGGTGGCGGAGACGCTGGCCGGCCGCGCCATCTACTTATATCTACCCCCGTTTTGTCCAACCGAGTGGCAGGAGCGCAAAGGCGCGCTGTTGCCACTGGATCGTTTGTTCGCCAAGGATTTCGATTGGCGCGAATGGCCGGATGAACCAGGCGACTGGCCGCGATGGCTGATACGGGGAGGCTTTCCGCCAGCGCTCGAAATCAACTCGGAAGCAGACCGTGGCCTGTGGTTCTCCGCCTATGTGCAGACGTATCTGGAACGGGATTTGCGCCAGTTGAGTGCAATCTCCAGCCTGCCTGATTTTCAGCGACTGATGATGCTGGCGGCGCAACGGACCGGCAAACTGCTCAACCAGGCTGATCTTTCGCGCGATGCGGCGCTCAGCCACCCGACCGCGCACCGGTATCTGAATCTGCTGGAGACCGGATGCATGATCACGCGCCTCCGTCCTTTGGCAACCAACCCCTCAGCGGCGCTGGTCAAGGCACCGAAGCTGCTTTGGACAGATTGTGGGCTTGCCGCCTGGCTTGCCGGAATCAGAGCCTCCGCCGAAGTAACGACCAGAATGGATAGTGGATTCTGGTTGGAGCAAACCTTGTTTCAGACGCTGGAGACCTGGCGATCACTCGATCCCCAGCAACGCAGGCTGCATTTCTGGCGCAACCGTACAGGGCACGAAGTAGATTTCATCCTGGAAGAAGCTGGCAAGTATGTTGCGCTTGAGATCAAGGCGAGCAGTCAGGTGACGGCCAACGACGCAACCGGAATTCACTCCTTCCGCGAAGATTTGAAACGTAAATCTTCTCTGATCAGGGGAGTAGTGCTGCACAGCGGCAAGGCGCGTCCGCTAGAAGAAGGCATTGTCGCGTTGCCCTGGGGATGGATGGTCCCAGCACCGCTGAACGAATGATGGTTCTCGTTTACTGTGCAGAACCAACACTATGGATACGGAATTTTCCGATCAGGGCAATTCGCTCGCTCGTTCTTCTTGGGCAGTCACGCAATGCCAAGAAATCAATCCATTCGCGAGATCGCTGAGACAAGAGTGCGTTACGGATATCGCAAGATCCGCGTACTGTTGAACCTTGAAGGCTGGGATGTGGGCAAGTATCTGGGACGTGGACCTCTTTCTCCAAACCGGAACTAGAGCCTGTTATTAACTTTATCCCTTCGTTTTCTTTTGTATAAAGGGTTTGGATTGGGTTGGCTGACAATGGAGGCATGGAAAAACGTGTTCGGTCGGGCTATCCGAGCGATGTTTCCGATGAGGAGTGGTCGTTTGTAGCCCCGTATCTGGCG
>JAKAXU010000051.1 GCA_021816455.1 Acidobacteriota bacterium | reverse complement strand
TTTTTGCGTCAACGAACTTGGACAGCACGAATGCCAACCTCAACCGGAAATCAATAGCCAAGGCATGAAAACACCGCACATTTCGCTATCCCAAAAGCCCTCTTCCGGCTAATTTGGACAGCAGTGTATCGAGGTATTTTCAGGATTGTTTAGCCAGCTGCACGCAACTGCCTGGTCCCGACGGTTAGAAATGCAGTCCATGTACGCGTCCATAATCCTGTCTATCTCCCATTAGAAATTCTGATTGGCTTTGTTTATGCTTCACGCGATAAGGTAACAGCAAGCTGAGGACCGGATTCGCAGGTCCTCTCATTTCAAAACCGTCTGGAGTCTCTCACATGAGTCAGCAGTCCTCCACCACGCGTCGAGGTTTTCTTGGTCAGGCAGCCATCGGTGTTGCCGCCGCGCTCGTCGCCACCGCTCCCGCAGATTCTCAGATTGTCTGGACCGAAAACCAGTGGAAGTTTCCAGAGTTTGATCCAATCCTGCACAGCAAGCGCAGTATCCGCCTCGTCGCCGAGTGTAACGTTATCGAGGATGGGGAAGTCTTCGGTGCTGTGCGCAACGCGCTCAACGCGATGCACTACGGTTTTGGTGCTCCTGTGGCCCAGATTCAGGTCGTCACCGCATTGCATGGCGCTGCCAATCTGATGAATTACGACGACTACATCTGGCAGAAATACAAAGTTGGCGAATGGTTCAAGGTTGACGATCCGGAGACCAAGAAGCCCGCCGTCCGCAACTTCTTCTATCCGAGCAAGGCCGGAGCTACGCTGCATTACACCTCCACCGACCCGAGTAACCCAAATTCCGAGGAGATGGACTCCAGCATTCAGGGCCTGCAAGCCCGCGGAGTCACCTTTCTCAGTTGCCACATGGCTACCGAAGCCCAGGCGCGCATGCTCATCAAGCGCTTCCAGCTTACTGCGCAGCCCGAAGAGATTGTGCATGAGATGCTCGCGCACACCCTCCCCGGAGTCATAGTCGTTCCCGGTGTCGTCGGCACAGTCACCATGCTTCAGTCGGTCGGACACTACAGCTATCTCAAGATCGTCTGACCTGTAACCGTAGCGAAACGCACAAGGAATAACTTCCATGAAATGCACGCTCATGCTAGCGGCAGCGATATTGGCTGCCGCACACACCCTCAGTGCGCAGCAGCCCCTGCTGCCACCTGCGTCGTCTCATCCGCAACTCCTGCCGCCCTGGTCGGCGGGGCACAACGATTCCGCAGCCGATCGCGGCTACGCATTTCCGGTTGGCGATGTCGATAACATTCCCGACCTCCACGGCAACCCCGCCGATGCGCAACTTGTGCTCTTCATCGGAGGCAATCAGTTCTTCGTTCTGCCGCGCCTCGTCGCACATTTCGAGCAGCTTCACCCAGAGTTGCGCGGCCACATCTTTTACGAGACCTTGCCCCCCGGCATCCTCCGCCAGCAGATCGCGCACAACGACACGCTCACGCTCGGCAATCTCACGCTGCGCGTCGTCCCCGATGTTTACGAAGCGGGGGCGCGCGTCCTTGACGCCATGCAGACAGCGGGCCTGGTCGATCACGTCACCCGCTACGCCACCAACGATCTGGCGATCATGATCCCTGCCGGGAATCCGAAGGGCATCCATTCGCTCAACGACCTTGCGCGCCCCGATCTTCGACTCAGCATGCCCAACCCAGCATGGGAAGGCGTTGCGCGTCAGATCGCCGCTTCGCTGCGCAACGCCGGCGGCGATACGCTCTACCACTCCGTCTACATCTCCAAGGTTGCCGTCGGCCAGACACGCCTCACCCAGATTCACCACCGGCAAACGCCGATGCGCATCCTCGCCGGGCAGGCAGATGCTGGCGTCACCTGGTCCTCTGAGGTTGCGTTTCAACGCAGCATCGGCAATCCGATCACTGGAGTGGTCATTCCTGCCAGCCAGAACGTAACCGCCATCTACGCTGCAGGAGTTCTGCGGAACGCGCCGCACCGTGCCGTCGCTCAAGCCTGGGTAGAGTTTCTGCGATCTTCCGACGCGCAAAACGCTTATCACGGCTTCGGTTTCAAATCGTATTCGGTCATTGAAACAGGCCCGACAGGAACCACTCAGGCAGGCCTAGCACACCCATGAACTCTCGACTCATTCTGGCGTTGAGCCTGCTCATTGCCGCGCTCTACGGCAGCGTCCTCTGGTTCGGTCTGAGTGGTCCGCATTTGGCCACCTGGTGGACGCAGCCGACTGCTCCTGCCGGCACCATGCCCTGGCACGCGCCTGCAACGGAATCCATCCCGACCGACGCACAGGGCGAACTGATCCGTGAAGGCCGACGCATCTTTATCGCTACGCCGCAGTTCGCCGCGGACCATGCGCGCTCTCTCGTCAGTTGTTCCGACTGCCACATGGGGGAAGGCATTCGTCCGTATGCCGCGCCGATGGTTGGCCTGCCCGCCATCTTCCCCACTTACAACAAGCGCGCAGGCCGCGTCATCAGCCTCTCAGAGCGCATTCAGGAGTGTTTCGTTCGCAGCGAAAACGGCACACCGCTTGATCCGCAGGGAAGGGAGATGCATGCGCTGCTCGCCTATATCGACTGGCTCTCGACGCCGCAGCCAACGCGCCGAAAGTTCATCGGACGCGGCCTCGTCAACCTGCCAGTGCTCACGCCGAATCCCGCACGTGGTCAACGTCTCTACGCGTTCCAATGTGCCGGATGTCATGGAACAACGGGCGCGGGTTATACGCCGCAGTTTCCGCCGCTCTGGGGTCCGGATGCCTTCAATGACGGTGCGGGCATGAACCAGATTCCAAAGATGGCTGCCTTCATCCAGCACAACATGCCGCAAAATCGCCCCGGCACACTCAACGCACAGGACGCCTGGGATCTGGCCGACTACATTCACAGCCAGCCTCATCCGGCTTTCAACCCGGCCTATCAACACTACTGAGCGTTTTCACTCCAGGAGGATGGAACCTGTCTGCGCGATTTCGGCTCTTCCGATGCCATCAATTCAAAAACATCGTCCGATAGAGCGTGTCGCGTTGCACGGGCTTGAATCCTGCATCGCGAATAATCCGCCGCAACTCTTCCTCGGTGGTGCAGTTGCTGGTTCCCGCAGCCTTCACCACGTTTTCCTCCAGCATCACCGATCCCACGTCGTTGCCGCCAAAGTGTAAGCCAAGCTCCAGCACTTTCAGGCCCTGCGTCACCCAACTCGCCTGCACGTTCAGGATGTTGTCCAGGTAAAGCCGCGAGATCGCCAGCACCTTCAGGTATTCGACCGATGTCGCCTCGTCCCATCCGCGGCCGCCGAGCGCCGTATGTTTTGGCTGAAAGCTCCACGGAATAAATGCCGTAAATCCGCCTGTCTCTTCCTGTAGCCGTCGCACTACCTCAAAGTGGTTGATCCGCTGTTCCATCGTCTCGCCCACGCCGAACATCATCGTGGCCGTCGTGCGCATTCCCAGTTCATGCGCTGTACGGTGCACGCTCACCCAGTCTTCGGTCCGGCACTTCAGTCGCGCAATTCTGTGCCGCACTTCGTCGTCCAGAATCTCCGCACCGCCGCCGGGGATCGAGTCCAGTCCGGCATCGCGCAGCCGCGCAATCGTCTCCCGCAGGCTCAGCTCGGAGTACTCAGCGATCGCCAGCACCTCCGAGGCCGACAGGCAATGCAGCCAGATGCGAGGAAACCGCTCCTTGATGCCGCGGAAGAGCCGCTCGAACCAGTCGATCTTCAGCTCCGGATGGATGCCGCCCTGCATCAGCACGCCCGTTCCTCCCAACTCCTCGGTCTCGGCGATCTTTTCATAGATCGTCTCGAAGTCCAGGATGTAGCCCTCGTCGGAGCGCGCTCCTTTCAACGGGCGATAGAACGCGCAAAAGGTACAGTACTCCGTGCAGAAATTTGTGTAGTTGATGTTCCGGTCGATGATGTAGGTCACCACATTCTCCGGATGCAGCCGCCGCCGCACTGCGTCGGCTTCCATTCCCAGTCCGATCAGATCATCCGACCGAAAGTACTCCAGTGCCTGTTCCCGCGAGATTCCCATAGCCTTATTCTACGAGCAAACACACCCGCTCGTGCGTCATGCTTGTGCCTCCATTTCTTCCATCGTCGCCGCTTCCGCGACTGCCCGTCGTTCCTCTGCGCGCATCCACACCGCTCCCGCCGGGCGCAGCGTGATCTTCGGCTGCAATGCAATTCTCTGTCCCGGCTCCAGCCGCATTCGCCATCGCTGCGCCAGGGTCGCCATCACCAGCACGGCTTCCATCCAGGCAAACGCTTCGCCGATGCACTGCCTGCCGCCACTGCCGAAGGGAAAATAGGCAAACTTCGGGCGCAGCGACTTTGCTTCTGGTGTGAACCGCTCTGGATCGAAGCGCAACGGCTGCGGGAAGTACTGTGCATCGCGCTGGACAATGTACTGGCTGAAGAAGACAAAACATCCCTTCGGAAGCCGGTACGGCCCAATCTCTACCTCTTCGGTTGCTTGCCTGCCCATCGCCCACGCCGGCGGATACAATCGCATCGTCTCGGCCACCACCATCTCCACATACTTCAGCCGTTGCGCATCCTCCAGCGTCGCCGCACGCGTGCCCACCACCTCGTCCACCTCGGCCAGCAGCCGCGTTTCCACCTCCGGATGTTCGCTCACCAGCTTCCACATCCACGTCAGCGCATTGGCCACCGTCTCATACCCAGCCAGAAAAATCGTCAGCACCTCGTCGCGCAGCTCGCGGCTGCTCAGCCGCGCCATCCCACCCTGTGCCTGCTCGCCTCCATCGTCCCGCGCTGCAATCAGCATCGACAGCACATCGTCGCCAATCTCCGCGCCTTGCCCCTGCCGTTCTTCAATCTCCCGTTGCTTCGCCGCAATCATCTGGTCCACCACGGCGTCCAGCCTGCGCTTGGCGCGGCGGAATTGCATCAGAGCCGGTACCGGCGCATGAGCCGTCAACAGCCACTCCGCTCGCGGCAGCGCGATCAGCGTGTTGTAAATCTCCATCACCGCATTCGTCTCGTCGTTCACCGCCTGGATCGCCGCCGTCACCTCTGTGTCGAAGAGCGTTCGCGCCGTTATCTCCAGCGCCAGCCCCATCATCTCAGCCGCCACGTCCAGCCGCTCGCCATCCCGCCACCGCGCGCTGCGCTTCTGCGCCAGTTCCACAATCGTCCCCGCATACGCCTGAATCCGTTGCCGATGAAACGCCGGTGCTGCAATCCGCCGGTGCCGCCGGTGGCTTTCGCCATCCGCTGTAATCAACCCCTCGCCCAGCAGAATCTTCATCCGCCGCTGCGTCCGCTCCTTTACAAAGACGCCAGCCTTGTCCACCAGCACCTCGCGAATATCCTCCGGATCGTGTAGCACCACAATGTCGTTCCACAGCAGCCGGTAGTGTGCTGCTCGCCCAAACTGCCGCAGATGCTCAAAAAGCAGAATCGGATTGCCTGGTTTGAAAAATCGGCTGAACAGGTAGAACGGCAGATTCCAGCGCAGTCCCGGAGGCAGACGCAACCGCCCGCGAGGCACGATCACAGGCTTATCCGCCGCGCTGCCGTATGCCCGTTTTGTACTGGAGATATCTTCGCTCATTGCGCTGTGCTCACTCCGCCGCCGCTCAGCGCAAGACTCCCGCCGCGCGCAGTCTTGGCTCTATCTTGGTTATAACCTCGCGATGCACCGCCAGCTCGTTTCCCTCACACTCGATTGTGACCACACGCACAGGCTCGCGTTCGGCAATCGCGCGATACGCCGCATGCACTCGCTCGAAAAACGCATCCTGCTCGGCCTCGAACCGTCCTTCGCTTGCTCCTGTCGTGTGCTCATTCCGTCGCCGCGCTCGCCGCAGCGCCACCTCCATCGACGGCAGCAGCAGCACCGTCACATCCGGCATTAGCTCTCCACACACCAACCCGTGCATCGCTCTCACCAGTTCCGCGCCCAGTCCGCGACCACCCCCCTGGTATGCCTCCGTCGAATCCGTAAACCGGTCGCAGAGCACCACGCGCTCCGCTTCGATCGCTGGGCGAATCACTTCGACAATCGATTGTGCCCGGTCGGCAAACATCATCGCCAGCTCCGCTTTCGCGTCCAACCCCTCCGTTCGGCTGTCCAGCAACAGCGCTCGAATGCGGTCGCCCACTGCCGTCCCGCCTGGCTGCCGCGTCATCACCGGTTCCACGCCGTTCGCCCGCAGCCATGCCTCCGTCCGCAGGATCTGCGTCGTCTTGCCGGATCCATCCACCCCTTCAAAGCTCACGAAAAACCCGCGCGCCATCGCTCTCCTCTTACGCCGGAGTCTATCACCCCAATTCCTCACTCCCCGGAAGTATGAACGGCAGAAGTATGAACGGCAGTTGACAAACCATCTGCCAGGTGCGCAAAATCAATGGTCTTTGATTGAGGACTCCTCCCGATGGCTCATTTCCGCCTCATCCTGCGTCCCACTCTACTGTTCGGCGTCTTGCTCGCTCTCTCCACCCTTGCGAGCGCACAGAATCTCACCCTCGAAGGCCAGACCGGTGGCTTCATCACGCCCACGGCGTATGTTGTTCCCGTGGCACCGCACAAGCTCTTTTCCATTCCGGAGTTTGGCTACCACTTCGTCGGCGCCGGATCGGTCATCGGGGATGTGCAAACCGTCAGCATCACGGAAGGTATTCACAACTTCGCCGAGTTCGGCTATACCCGCAGCATTCACACCGACGGCAGCAACCCATATTTCAGCAGCCTTTGGAACTACAGCGGCATGAACATCTTCCACGGCAAGGCAGTCGTCCTGAAGGAGAACGCCTTCCATCGCAACTGGATGCCCGGCCTGGGCGCCGGTTTTGTCGTCCGCCTCAACGATCCCTTTGTCTCCGGCGCCATTGCCCACACCACCTACAACAACGAAGACATCTACATTGCCGCTACCAAAACCGCTCTCAATCTCAGGCTTCCGCTGTTTCTCAACTTTGGCTTCAAGATGACTAACGCCTCCATCTTCGGTCTCGGCGGCCAAGCCACGCGCTTCGGAGGCCGCTGGTTCGGCGGCATCGGCTTCCCACTGCCTGGCCCGTGGCACACTGCCTTCGTTCCGGCCGCAGGCTTCACCCAGGAGCCATATCACGTCAAAAACCTCAACCAGGAGATACCAGGCGGAGGTCGCATCCCGACTACGCTTGACTATGCCGTTCGCTGGACCCAGCGCACCAATGCGCGCTTTTCCGTCGACTTCGGCATCGGTCAGGTCGCAGGTAACATCGGCTCGACCACCATCCCCACTACCTCCGGTCTTCAGGTCGTCCCCGTCAACCTTCAGGCGCGCCACGTCATCGGCTTTGGAGGCACCTACCGCTTCTGACTGCGGTTCCCGCCGGAAGACGGCGCGACTCCCACAGACCAGATATGATGAAAAAGGCTGTCCTGCGCCTCGCGCACCAGCCTGCATCTGGCCGCTCTCTGCACCCGCTCTGCCCGGCCTGCATCTTGCCAAACGATTAAGGACACATCCATGGGTTTCAACTGTGGCATCGTGGGCCTGCCCAATGTCGGCAAGTCCACGCTCTTCAACGCGCTCACCGAAACTGCCGCCGCTGAGGCTGCCAATTATCCTTTCTGCACCATCGAGCCAAACGTCGGCCGCGTCGCCGTCCCCGATCCGCGCCTGGAAGTGCTTGCCCGTATCGCTGGCTCAGAAAAGATCATCCCCACCCAGCTTGAATTCGTCGATATCGCCGGCCTGGTCCGCGGAGCGTCGCGCGGGGAAGGTCTTGGCAATAAATTTCTCGCACATATTCGTGAAGTCGACGCCATCGCTCACGTCCTCCGCTGTTTTGAGGACGGAAACGTCACCCATGTCGATGGCTCCATTGACCCTGTCCGCGACGCAGAAACAGTGGAAACGGAGTTGATGCTGGCCGACCTCGACAGTCTGGAGCGCCGCGTCTCCGCAGCTCAGAAAAAGCTCAAATCCGGCGACGCCGAGACCAAAGCTCAGCTTGCCGTTATGGAGCTGGTTCTGGAAGCTCTCCGTGAAGGCAAGCCGGCTCGTTCCGTTGCTTTCGACCTCGAACAGCAGCGCCTTTTGCGCTCCCTCGGCCTCATTACCTCCAAGCCGGTCCTCTTTGTTTGCAACGTAGAGGAGTCTGCTGCTGGTGTCGGCAACCGTTACTCAGAGGCGGTCGCGGCCTTTGCCCGTGCTCAGGGCGCGGCTTCGGTTGTCATCTCCGCTGCCATTGAGGCAGAGGTCTCCCAACTCGGCGACGAAGCCGAAAAACGCGAGTTTCTCGCCTCGCTCGGCTTGGCGGAAACTGGCCTTGCCCGTGTTATTCGCGCTGGATATGACCTGCTCGGCCTGCTCACTTTTTTCACCGTCGGACCCAAGGAAACCCATGCCTGGACCGTTCGTCGAGGTGGCAAAGCACCACAAGCTGCCGGAGTGATCCACACCGATTTTGAAAAGGGATTCATTCGCGCCGAAACCATCTCCTACGACGATTATGTGGCCGCAGGCTCCGAGGCAGCCGTTCGAGAGATGGGCCGCATGCGTCTGGAAGGCAGCGAGTATCTGGTGCAAGACGGGGATATCTTCCACTTCCGCTTCAAGGCGTGAGGCGTTTCCGTCGGCGCGATACATCAGAACTTTAGAGTGGCTGTGGACGCAACTTCCGCTTGCGGGCGGGGTTTATTCGACCAGATTCGGCGGTCGTTATGCAGGACGTAATCGTTGGAACCGCGAATACAGTCTAACGGTTAAGCCGAGTTGCGTGGTGACTACAAGCCAGCAACAGGCCGTAGCGAAAACTGAAAAAATCCCGATTGGAGAAAACCCATGAAGCTCTCCCGTTTCTTTCGCATTCTCCTGCTGGCGGTGGTCATCGGTGTTGTTCCGGCGTCCTCTTACGCCGCGGTGTTTGTCAGCGTGGGCATCGCGCCGCCTGCGCTGCCGGTGTACACGCAGCCGCCCTGTCCGCAGCCCGGTTATCTCTGGACGCCGGGTTACTGGCGCTACGGTCCGGCGGGATACTACTGGGTTCCCGGTGTATGGGTTGCCCCGCCTGCCGTGGGCATGCTGTGGACGCCACCCTACTGGGGATTCATGGGCGGCGTATACGTCTTCCATGAAGGATACTGGGGACCGCATGTGGGCTACTACGGCGGCATCAATTACGGGTTTGGCTACATGGGCGTGGGATTCGTCGGCGGTTACTGGCACGGCGGCGCATTCGCTTACAACCGCGCGGTGATGAACGTGAATACCACGGTGGTTCACAACACATACATCAACCGCACGGTGGTCAATAAGACGACGATCAACAACTACCACCACGTAGCCTACTCGGGCGGGCCTGGGGGCATTCAGCATCAGCCGACGCCGCAGGAACAGGCGGCGATGAACCAGAGCCACGTAGCGCCTACCGCAGCGCAGACGCAGCATGTTCAAGCAGCGGCGCAGAGCCCGCAGCAGCGATTCAGTGCCAACCATGGCCAGCCTGCGGCGACAGCGATGGCGCGGCCGATGACCGCCCCGACGACGCATGCCGCTGCGATGAACCCGAGCGGGCAGGCAAATCGATCGGGCAGCACCCGCAACGGTAGCAGCATGAATCGCAGCAACCAGCAGAACGGCTACCGGTCGCAGGGGTTCAATCGACAGCGGTCGTCCTTCTCCCAACAGAGGTACAGAGCGCGTGCACAACGCCGCGCGCAGCGGTGGAACAACAATCATCCCCGTGGCCGCTGAGCAAGCCTCAAAAGCCAGAATGGGATTGACCGAAAAAGCAACGATGAAGCCGCCTCTGGTTCTCGCATGAGAAACAGAGGCAGCTTTCACCCTGTCTTCAGAAGGCCGAGGAGGATTCGGCCCGCCGCACTCCGGCGATTTCGATTTGCAGACCGCCGTACTGCGGATGGTCGTTTTCGCGCAACCGATAGGCGAGATCGGCAAGGCTACCGGGTTGCAGATCAAGTTGTCTGGCGAGCGGCGCAAGGTTCCATCCGACGGCATAGATCGGCTTCATCCGAACCTGCGTATCCGCCGGAGTAACCTCCAGCCGAATGTGCCGCTCCTTCATCACACGCACAGGTGCCGTCAGGCGAACGCGCCGCGCCAGCAGAACAGCTTCGGCATTGCCGCGTCCGGTCGGCTCCAGTTTGCGCAGCCATCCAGCCACCACCGCGGTCAGTCGTTCCAGCGGCAGCTCGGCATCGATTCGCAGCGTATTCTCGGCCAAGCGCCCGGCCAACTTACGGTCGGCAAAGGCTTGCACCCGCCGCTCCATCTCCGCCAGATTCCCCGCCGGCATGGCAAATCCCACCGCGAACGCATGACCACCAAATCGCGTGAACAGGTCCGCGCACGGCTCAATTGCATCCAGCAGCGGAAATCCATCGATCGATCGGCCAGACCCGTACGCAACTCCGTCCTCGACGCTGATCACAATCACCGGTTTTGCAGTCCGCTCCACCACGCGTGAGGCCAGAATCCCGATCACTCCGCGATGCCAGCCTTCCCCGGCCAGCACCAGCATCTTTTTCTCCGCCAGTGTCGCATCCGTGCGCAGCCATTCTTCAATCACTTCCAGTGCGTCAGCTTCTGTCTCGCGTCGCTCCGTGTTCTGGCGTTCGAGCTTCGCCGCCAGCTCCAGCGCACGCGCCCGATCCCGCGTCGTGAACAACTCGACCACTTCGCTGGCCACGTCCATCCGCCCTGCGGCGTTAATCCTCGGACCCAGCCGGAATCCCAGATCGAAGCTCGTAACCGCGCGCGCCACCACATCGATCCCGGCCGTCTGCATCAGCGCCTGCAAACCAGTGCTCGAAGGCCGCTGTAACTCCTGCATTCCGACCGCAGCGATCACCCGATTCTCGCCCACGAGCGGCACCGCGTCGGCCACCGTTGCAATCGCTGCCATCTTCAAAAACGAGGGCAGGATGCGACTTCGTGTTCGTTCCCGGTCGCGCCGCTCCAGCAACGCCTGCGCCAGCTTCATCGCTATCGCCGCGCCACACAATCCCTTTTCCGGATACTCGCATCCGGGCTGGTTCGGATTTAACACGGCAGTCGCTTCCGGTAGCGCATCGCCCGCCTCTGGCAGGTGATGATCCGTGACAATCAGGTCCATCCCCAACCGTCGCGCAGCAGTTGCTTCAGCAAACGCGCGCATTCCGGTGTCCACGGTAATCACCAGCTTTACACCCTCGCGCGCCGCCTCTTCCAGCACTGCCGTCTGCAGTCCGTATCCTTCGCGCAGACGATGCGGCACGTGAAACTGAACCGTTGCTTTCTGCTCTTTCCCGTCTTCAGGCGTGGCCAGCATCTCGATCGCCGTCTTCAGCAGCACCACGGCCACGGTGCCGTCCACGTCATAGTCGCCGTAGAGCAAGATCCGCTCACCGGCCTCGATTGCGCGCTCCACACGCTCAACCGCTGCGGACATCCCCAGCATTTTCATCGGATCGTGAAGATTTTCGAGGCGAGGGTCCAGAAACTGATGGGCTTCTGTTGCCGTATGAATTCCACGCGTCAGCAGTATCTCGGCCAGTACCGGGGGAATGCGCGCCCCAGAGGCCAGTAGCGCAGCGGCGGCCCTGTCTGTCTGCACCATGCGCCATCGCTGCTTTGGCCTGTTGAACGTTGCAGCGGTTTCGTGCTCGCTGCTACCGGACGTCACAGCTCTTCGTCGTCCCCGTCGGCATCGTCGTCGATCAAAATCTCCTGAATCGCTTCAACGCTTTCCACCAGCTCCTGATAGTGCTCGTACCACTCCGTCGTCGTCTCGTGCAGAAAGACCACGCCCTGATGCACAAAACCAAGCTGAATATAGCCCACTTTTCCGGCATGTTTCAGCAGCATCTGAGCTTCGATCATCTCGTTCGCTTCTTCGTCCGGAAAATTAATCTCCTGAGCCTGCTCCATCAGCTCTTCGAGTCCTTCACGGTCCAGCGTAACCTCGCTCATGGTCACAAACACTGCTCCAGAGTGTTTGGCCATCTCCACAAAATCCTTCCATGAGTCGGGATTCTCCACGTCTTCCCAGAGCACAGCCTGCACATCCTCTGTTACATAGCCAGGCAGCCGTTTCATCCCGTGCCCTTCGATGAAGGCAATCATGTCGTCTTTCAGTGCGATCAAATTATCCGTAGTCATAGCCATTACATTCTCTCAGATCAGCCGCTCTATACCCCCATCCGCGAAGGCACATGGACGGCTCATGAGGAGCGATCAAACTTTCGTAATCTGCTCACGTTGGAATTCTCTCACGCAACCCTCACCCATCCTCGCCCGCAGCCGATACTTCTTTTGCCGGTTCCCGCGGCGGGCTGTTCGCCGTGCTCGTAATTTTCCGGCAGTGGAGGAAGTCATGCGTCTATCCAATCGCCGGACTGGCATTTGTATGGGATCGATTCTTCTGCTTACGGCCTGCATCGTCGCCAGTGCTGCTTCACCGCAGCGTGGCGAGGGTGCTGAATCCGACACTGTGCAACACGGCAGCTACCGCGTCACCGTCCATATAGCCCTGATGGAAGCGATTCCGCAGGACGCTACCGTGATCTGTCGACTGGCCGCCACGTCCACTCCGCCCGCACTTCTGCCGCGCGAGTCTGTCAGCGCTTTGGCGGTTGTCTCCGGAAGCGATGCAACCTGTATCCTGCGCATGCCGCTCACCTGGTCTATCCCCCAACCCACAGCGCAACAGCAAGTCTCTTCGACGCTCCGACTCTCTATCACGGAATACCCGACCTCCAATGCTCCCGCTGCGCCACTGCGCAGGATTGCGCTTCCGGCCATTGCCGTTGCTTTGCCGCAGCCGAATGGTGAACGTGCGCTCGATCTTCCGTTGTTGTTCTGACTGCTTCATGCAGCTTTTCTTGCGGGTCGATACTTGCCAGGTGCGGCGACACCTGCGGCCGGTATGGTATCTTGAAACTTCAGTCCAATGATCTTTTCCCGCGAATATATCGGCTATCTTGCGCGGCGCACGGTCAAGCACCTCACCGACGTCAACATGATCCACACCGCGCACGCTCCACTTGTGGAGGAGCGGGTCGCACAGGCAATGGTTGAGGAAATGGCCCTAGAGGACCGCATCAATGAAGAGGTCCGCGTCATTCTGGAGGCCTATCAGCAGGAGATGCTGCGTTCCGGCGCCCAATATGCCGAAATGTTCAAAAAGGTCAAAGCCGAACTCACCCGGAAGTACAAGGCAGTGCTATGAGAATCTCCCGCGACAAGCTCAACAAACTCGCCCACACGGTCGCAGATACTCTTGCCGATATCGAAGCTGTCGAGTTTCATGAGGATCGCAACACGATTCGTCAGGAAGCGCGGAAAGTCCTTGAACAGCTTTTTGCGGAAGAGACAAAGATCGATCAGGCTGCTCGCCTGAAGATTACATCTCAGCGTCGGATCATCCAGGAAGGTACGCAGGAGTGGGACATCCTCTATCGCAAATACTATAACGAGGAAGTTCGCCGCCTCGGCATCTGATTCCTGCGGCGCGCAGTCCTGCAATTTCCAACCAGTCAGTACTATGATTGCAACGGCGCACCCCATGCGGAGTGCGCCGTTTCTGCTGGCACCGTATCCGACGCAGAGCGCTTTCGCTCACACTGCTTCCAGTAGAGACGCTCTCGGCGTGGCTTTTCCCCAAGGAAAAGCCACGCTCACCCTTGCCAATCTGTATAGACCATGAGCGAAAACGCCTAAGGCAGCGGAAGGATGCTGAAGAACAGCGCGCCCATGGCAATCTGCGAGAATATCTGCGTAAACTCAATTGCTGTGCGTAGTTCCGACGGCTTGAATGTCTTCTCCGGAATCACGATCGTGTCTCCTGGATAGACATGCAGCCCGGCAAATTCATTGCCCCACAGGCCATTTGTCGTGGTCTTGCTCACCACCGCACCGCTTGCGCGGATCACAAAGGAGAATTTTTTGTCGGCGTCCTGGTTTGGTCCGCCCGCCAACTGCAGATAATCGTGTACGCGCCGCTGCCGGGCATAGAGGAAAGAGTTCTGGTCATAGACCGCGCCGACCACATTCACATTGTTTGGCTTGGACGGGACGATGAACCGGTCGCCATCCTCCAGTGGAAGGTCCGGAATGTCGTTGACGTTTCTGCTGGTCGGCTGAAACTCGAGTACAATCCGTCCTGTAGCCCGGATGCGAGCCAGGCTCGCGATCAGCTGCTGCTCACTGCCCTGGGCAGCGGCTGCGGAACTCTGGTCCTGTGAAGTCGAAACCCCCGATGCTGCGACTGCCAGGTTTCCGCGCTGCACCTGCAAATTCAACTGCTGGATGTACTCGTCGATGCGCGCCTGCTGCAGGATTCGCGTCGATTGTCGCGTAAACTCCGACCCGTAAAGATACGCATCGGGAGTCAGCCCTCCGGCTCGGATCACCAGATGTCGGAGTGTCTCACCGGGCAGGGTCGTATACGTTCCGGGATGTACCACCTCGCCATCCAGTCGGATCAGCTTCGTCTGCTCGGCAATTGGAACTCGCACATCCGCTTCGGAGAAGATGCTCACCACGTCGCCAGGCTCCAGTACCAGATTCTGGCTCTGATCGTGCTGCAGCACCAGTTTGCCCAGGTCGAAGGGCACCAGGACTGTCTTCAGGGTCTTCTTGTCCATGCGCTCGATGACGGCATAGTTCCAATCGATCTCCGGGGCCAGCAAGGTCACTTTCGTCTGCTGCACTCCCGCCAGGGATCGCCCGGAGGGCAACGTCTGTGCCTGGGCAACGGATACATTTTCTCCGCGCTCGGAGGTGCCGTTTGCGTCGTTTGATACTTCAGGTCCCTGTTCGGCCGACAGTACGGATTGCTGCGTGCCCATCGCTGCCGCCAACTGAGGGTTCGCTGCGGATGCCTTGTTGCCGGCCGCAGTACTCATCTGCAGGTCGGAGGTTGTCAGTGTTTCGCTTCGCTGCCGACGCAGCGTCACTGCGTGTCCATTGGGCGGTTGCAACATCACCCCAAAGTCCGGCACCGGCTCGAACTCCGGCGTCGGCAGCCCCAGTCGTGCGCGGCGCCACCAGTAATTCTTCGTGATCAGCGAGTCCTTGTCCGGGATCAGGTCGCTTACGCGCATTCCCGGGTGCCAGGCAAATCGTCCTGGGTTGGCCACGTTTCCTCGTAGGATGACCGTCTTTGCATACGCCGGGACAATCGAATAGACGCGTACCACGTCGCCGTTGGCCATCTTCGTCGCCAGTCCGCTCGGGTCATAGGCCACTTCCATCGTGCGCCGCGTCGTGTGATCCTCGATGCGTTCGATCGAGATGCGGCTCTCTGTCGCTATCGCGGACAATCCCCCCGCGTCCTGCACCAGGCTGCCCAGCGTCTCGCCGTCACGCAGTTCATAAATTGCCGGTACGCGTACCGCTCCCGTCAGCGCCACCATTGATCCCGCAGGAGCAATGTAGATTACGTCGCCGGTCTGGAGGGGCGCGTCGCCGCTCTTGTCTCCGTGGATCAGCAGTGCGTACAGATCGAAATCCGTTACCGTCTGCCCATTCCGCCGCAGTTCGATGTGGCGCAACGAGCCATCCACCGAAGGCCCGCCGCTGGCAAAGACCGCATCGACCAATGTGCTCAGCGCGCTCACCGTATAAACACCAGGTTGTCGGGCGGCTCCGGAAACATAGACCTGAATTGAATGAATCTGGCCGACATCCGCCGTCAGATCAAAGTTCTTGAAGACGCGCGCAATCGCTTCGCGCAGATGACCATCGAGTTCGGAAAAATGCAGACCGGCCACATGGATCGCGCCCACCTGTGGCAGGTAAATCTCGCCCGACCGATCCACCCTTAGATCCGATTGAAAGTTGATCTGGCCCCACACCCGGATGCGCAGCACATCGTCCGGACCAATCACAAAGTTCGTCGGCACAGGCGCGGTTTCCAACGCGGCAAAGGTTGCCGGAATATTGCGAAAAAGGTTAGCTCCATAAATGGGTAGAACCTGTCCGGTGGTCGAAGCTACAAACTTCTGGAAATCGGTCAGCGGCTCGCGGGGCGCCAGTTGTTGAGCCTGTCGTTGCAGTTGCAGCTGCTGTTGTTGTGCGGCTTCCGCCGCCGTCCCCGCCCGAACCGCCTGTCCTGTCACCGGATTGATGTCGTTATATACGCTGGCCGGTGGAATCGTGGGAGTCGCTTGCAATCCCTGGAAGCCTGACCCGCCTGTCGGCCCGGCGCACTGCGGCAACAGCGCCTGTTGCGGATCGGCGCAGTTCATTGTGCCGCCGTTTGGCATCTGGCCAGCTCCTGCTCCGTTCATGTTCGTTGGCTGACTCGGTACCTGCCCGGGTATCGCAGCGCCGTTGCTTGCAGAACCGTAGCCTGTATCTGTCGTCTGTGCCCATGCACTCGTGCTGGCCAGCACAAAGCCGCACATCATCGTCAACACCGCTATCTGTCTTCGAATTGCACAACGCTCTGCGTGTCGGCTCTCAACGCGCTCTGCTGCGCACTCCCAATGCAACATCTGTTTTTTCATAGTTCTGCGATCGACCTGCCGACCCACCGGGGGAAATTTCATACGTCGAGTCTAGCATGCGAACGACTGTATCCCGGGCTGTTTCCAGTCGCTCCACCGCGCGGTTTTTCGTATCGTTCCCGCTACGCCCGCTTTGAGTACGGTTCCCCTTGCAAACGAAGGCCCGACTGTTTCGCCGGGCCTTCGTTTGTGTTCCGTTCACCACGCTCAGGCGCTGTAGAGCAGCACGCCTTCTCGTTTTTCTTCATTTTCCGTCCGCTCCTCGCCCACAGAGCGATAGAAGAGCTGATTGTTCTCGATGTACACGTCCAGAAACGCCGGACGGTCGGTAATCTGACCGCCGATCAGCGCCTCCGAGAGTGGATCTTCGATGTAGCGCTGCAACGCGCGACGCAGTGGCCGCGCGCCGTAGCTGCGATCGCTCAGCGTTTTGGCCAGAATCCACCGCTTCGCTTCGCCGTCCACAGAGATCGTGATCGACTTCTGTGCGAGGTTCGTATTCAACTGCGAGATCAGCAGGTCCACAATCAGGATCAGATCGTCGTCGGTCAACGACTGGAAGAGAATGATCTCGTCGATGCGGTTGAGGAACTCCGGATTGAAGGTCCGTTTTACCTCGCCTTTCACCAGTTCCTCGATCTTCTCCATCACCAGGTCTTCGCGGTCGCTGGAAAATCCCAACCCCTTGTTTTTCTGGAGATGCCGCGCACCAATGTTCGACGTCATGATCAGGATAGTGTTCTTGAAGTCGACCGTATTGCCCAGTCCATCTGTCAGCTGACCATCTTCAAAGACCTGCAGCAGCAGATTGAAGACATCCGGATGCGCCTTCTCGATCTCATCCAGCAGCACCACAGAGTACGGGGACCGCTTCACCCGCTCGGTGAGTTGTCCACCCTCCTCGTAGCCCACATAGCCTGGAGGCGAGCCAATCAGCTTCGAAACCGAATGCTTCTCCATGAACTCCGACATATCGAAGCGTATCAGCGCCTTTTCGCTGCCAAAGAGGAACTGCGCCAGCGTCCGCGCCACTTCCGTCTTGCCCACCCCCGTTGGTCCCAGGAACAGGAAGCTGCCGATCGGCCGATGCGGACTCTTCAATCCCGCGCGTGAGCGTCGAATCGCCCGCGCCAAGGCAGAGATTGCCTTGTCCTGCGAGATCACGCGCTTGTGCAGCTCTTCTTCCACCCGCAACAGCTTCTGCGTCTCTTCTTCCTTGATGCTGGTGATCGGTACGCCCGTCCACCGGCTCACCACGTCTTCAATGTCCTCACGGCCCACAATGCCCGCCGTCGAGTCATCCAGGTGATACTTTTCTCGCAGTGCGCGCAGATTCTCGCGCTCCTTGCGTTCCTCGTCGGAGTAGAAGCGCGCCTTCTCGAACTCATGGTTGGCAATCGCATTTTCCATCCGATGTACGATGAACTTGATCCGCTTCTGCACCTCGGTGATCTCTTCCGGCAGCGAGGTCTGCTTCAGCTTTACCCGCGCTCCCGCTTCGTCAATCAGGTCGATCGCCTTATCCGGCAGGAAACGGTCCGGAATATAGCGGTTCGAGTGTGAGACAGCGAACTCAATCGCGGCGTCGGTGTAGCTGACGGCGTGGAACTTCTCGTACCGCTCCTTGATCCCCATGATGATCCGGATCGCGTCGGCTTCATTCGGAGGCGGCACCTTCACCGCCTGGAAGCGCCGCTCCAGCGAGCGGTCTTTCTCAATCGACTTGCGGAACTCCCCCGGCGTCGTCGCGCCAATGCATTGAATTTCTCCGCGCGAGAGCGCCGGTTTCAGGATATTCGCAGCGTCGAGCGATCCTTCAGCCGATCCGGCGCCAACCAGCGTATGCAGCTCGTCGATGAAGACAATCGAGTTCTGGCTCTCCATCAGTTCCTTCATGATCGTCTTCAGGCGCTCTTCAAACTGCCCGCGATACTTCGTCCCTGCCACGATCAGCGACAGATCCAGCGAAAGCACTCGCTTGTCGGCCAGGAAGCTGGGTACCTCGCCGTCGGAGATGCGCTGCGCCAGACCCTCCACAATCGCCGTTTTGCCTACTCCAGGCTCGCCGATCAGTACCGGATTGTTCTTCGTCCTCCGGCAGAGAATCTGGATGACGCGCTCCAACTCGCCGTCCCGACCCACCAGTGGATCGAGTTGCCCATCCATCGCAGACTGGGTCAGGTCGCGGCTGAACTCCGCCAGCAGGCTGTTCTCTCGCTGCCGGGCCGCCGCCGGAGCTTTCTCCTGCGTCACGCGCGCCAGCTCCTCGCGAATCTGCGTCAACTTCAGCCCGCGCTCCTGCAGAATCTCCGCTGCAAAGCTTTTTTCCTCGCGCAGCAGACCCAGCAACAGATGTTCAGTCCCGATGTGTTTGTGGCTCAGTCGCTCGGCTTCTTCCGCCGCGTACGCCAGCACGCGCTTGCACTCGTTCGACAGCGGCAGATCCACGGAAGTTGAAACCTTCTCGCGAATCGTCGTGTGTGCTTCAATCTGTTTGCGAATCGACTCTACCGACGCATGAGACCGAAGAAAACGGTTTGTCAGCGCCTTGTCTTCGCGCAACAGGCCCAGCAAAAGGTGCTCGGTCTCGATATAAGGCGATCCGAACTGGCTCGCTTCATAGCGCGCGAAGAAGATCACTCGTCTCGCTTTTTCCGTATAACGTTCGAACATGGTGCTCCTTGTCTTTTGACGATCGGCTGCGGTCACAGACCACTTCAACAACTGTAGTCCGACTGCGGTTACGAGTGTCGCAACTCCTGAGAGGCCTCCACGAGCCTGCCCCTCTCCAGACGTAAGACGCGGGCGCAGCGCCCGGCCAGTTCGAGGTTATGAGTCACAAGCAGAGAGGTCAGTCCCTGCTCCCGATGCAGCTCTTCAATCCATCCAAAGACCATCTCCGCCGTCGTCGCGTCCAGGTCACCGGTCGGCTCGTCGGCCAACAGCAGCCTGGGTTTCGTCACCAGCGCGCGCGCCAGTGCCACGCGTTGCTGCTCGCCGCCGCTCAGCTCCCCCGGCCTGTGCGTCGCACGCATCTCCAGTCCCACGCGGCTCAACCATCTGTCTGCCTCCGTCATCGCCACCGCGCGGTCCGTTCCTCGAGCCATCAGCGGCATTGCTACGTTCTCCTGCGCCGTGAACTCCGGCAGCAGGTAATGGAACTGCCACACGTACCCGATCCGCTCATTGCGGAATCGCGCCGCCTCCTTTGCATTCAGTGCCGCCACTGAAGTTGAGGCGCAGTATATCTCCCCTGACGAAGGCCGATCAAGCGCTCCCAGCAGGTGCAGCAATGTGCTCTTCCCGCTGCCTGACTGGCCCACGACGGCTACCAGCTCTCCGGCGCCAATTTCCATATCCAGCCCATCGAAGAGTTGCAACTCGCCGCGCGCCGTCTGGTAACTCTTTTTCACCCCGCGCAGCCGCACCATCGGCTCGCCGCTTGCTTTCGCTTCCAGCGGCCGATCCACTGTCGAACTGGCCCACGCGCTTCTCATCGGATTCAGGTAGCTCTATCCTACCGCTTTCCGGCGGAATTCTCTGCGATTGTGCTTCGGGAAGCTATCTTCCAGTCTAATATCCGGTTCACCGGCCTGCGCTGTACCGATTCGGCTACGCTTCGTGTCTTTTTCGCCGCGTCGCTCATGCCAGGACCATCTACACTGTGGCCAGCCTCTGCAATCGTCTGCCGGGGAAGGGAATCAAACTATTATGCGCGTGCTTCATCCCCTTTTTCGTCATTTTTCCATTACTTTTCTCGCCGCAGCCCTACTGCCGGGTTTCTTTGCAGCCCCGTCAGCCTGCGCCCAGTCCGCGCCCCAGGCCTTTCACTGGATCGACTTCCGCTCGCCAGCCGACGCGCCCACTCTTCGCTGGGTCACCGATTCCCTCGTCGCACAGCAGTACTCGGCCATCCGCGAGATCGGCGTACAGTGGGATGCAGCGCTGGTCGTCACCACGCTCCGCGCCACGCCGCAATCCTCGCCCGCATCGGATCACTTCACCCTCTGGAGCGTCTCGCTCAGCCATCGCCAGGTTGTCCCGCTCGTCTCCGGCTTCGGTCTGCATTACCTCAGCTGGCTCAACTTTGGCAGCCAGATTCTTCCCGAACTCGGACTCACCTGGCAAAACTGCCTGCAGTGCGATTCCTCGCTTTTCTTCACCGCCGCTTATTACAGCCCTGCCGATCACGCTTGGCGCACCCGCTGGATGCGTGGCTCCGACGGAGCCGCCCTGCGCACCGCCGCGCCTACCACCGGGGTTACGGCCCGTGAAGTCTATGGCCTCATCACCGACCTCCGAGGTAACTCCACTCTTGCCACCTGGCTGCATCTCGACTTTGGAGTCGCGAAACCCGCACAGGATTATGTCTACGAGTACTCCGTCGATCCCTCTACCGGTCTCGATGTGACGCAGGCGCTCGGCGACGAGCACGCGGCCCCGATGCGTCAGCAGCTTTGCCAGCTCTCCCCGGCCCAATCTTCTCTGCTTGGTGGTCAGGATTCCGTTCTGTGCGTTGGAACGCCCTCGCCGCGCAAACCGACCCATACGCACTATGAACGCCGCCCCGTCACCACCCCACCAGCCAACAACCAGGGCCGTTCCAACGTCACACGTCCGCACGCAACGAATGCTCACAGCCCGGAATGACCGGTGTAAGGCGCTGCGTAGCTCTTAGAACCTGTCCAGAAACTAGCGAAGGAACCTTGGAAGGAATATGCGGAGAGAGCTTGGGTGGATAGGGTAGGTGCATGTACCCGAGCGATTTGACCGACAAGCAGTGGATGAGGCTGGAGCCGCTGC
>JAKAXU010000090.1 GCA_021816455.1 Acidobacteriota bacterium | reverse complement strand
GAAAAGACCTCCACCCAAGCGCCAAACCCAGACTGAAGACTACTCCGAGACCGAATGACCACCCTTCTGCCCTATCAGACCACCGAGCTGTCGGATGAAATCGATCCGTGTGAGAAATCGCGGTTAGGGCCGCTGAAGTACTTCAGGTCGGTCATCTTGCCCTCTTCATTGATAACCCCACGCAGCACAACTGTTCCGGAGATATGGTTGATTTTGTCTATGAGCGGATAGGATGGTGGAACGGAGAGAATCAGAATTGGTGCAGAGATTGAGCCGGTCATAATCACCGGCTTATCACCTTTCTTAGCTGCTCCAGCGGGAAGAACAAAAACTGTATCTGTTGCTTTCGGCAAACTCTCCAGCTTTTCGACGTACGCTTTCTCGTTGATCCTTCCATTGCCTGCTGCGATGAATTCCCCGCTAATCGCTCGATTCTGAAATGACAGCAAATTATTCCGCAGATAGTCATGGATGTCCTTGGACGAAAATACGATCCGCAGATACGGATCAGCAGGCGCAATACACCAGCGTAAGCCATTATGAGCAATTTGCGATCCAGTATCCTTTTCGCCGACAAACCCTGCAATCGCCACGCAACGCATCTTGATCCCTTGAATCTTCTGCTGCGCCTCCGCGAACGTCAGCTTTGCCAACACCGTTGTCGGCGGCATCGGCCACAGCACATCCGTTAGCACTGCCCCCACCGAATATGGCACTGTATCCAGATCGCCGCTCTCGTACACTCCGTTGTCCGTCACATCAAAGCGCTTCCGTTTCCCATTCACTACATACTCTGTTCGCGACCGCGTATCCGACGCCCACCACTCCTCAATTGTTCCTTCGTAATGCCCTTCTTCCTTCGAGCCGGGCCACTGCGGAGGCGTCACCTGATAATTCAGCCGAATGTGCCACGGCTTGATGTCGTCCCCCTCCAGATTGTTCTTCAACGACGCCTCTTCGATCAGCGCCTTCGCATCCGCCGCCGACATCGGCTGCTCGCCATGCACGCTCATTCCCGCGCACACCGCCGCCATCATCACCCATACGCAGATTTTTTGCATGGCCGTACACTACCACACACGCGCCTCGTTTGCATGGCTTTTTCTCGCGCCCACACATCCGACTACAATCATCCCTGTGACGCGTAAAAAACTTCGAGTCTGCATTCTCTTCGGCGGGCGCAGCGGCGAGCATGAAGTCTCGCTGCGTTCGGCCAACTCCATCCTCAAGGCCATCGACCGCCGCCGCTTCGAAGTTGTTCCTATCGGCATTGCCAAATCGGGTCACTGGCTCACGGGCGACTCCGCGCATGCGCTGCTCGCCGACCCGACTGCTCACTCCGTCACCACGCCAGTCGCTCTGGAACTGGCCGCGGGCGCCGCTCAGCTTCTTGAGCCAATCTCCACCCGCTCTATTGATGTCGTCTTTCCCGTTCTTCACGGCACCTTCGGCGAAGACGGCACTATCCAGGGGCTACTCGAACTCGCCGACCTGCCTTACGTCGGCTCCGGCGTCCTTGGCTCGGCCGCAGGCATGGACAAGGACGTGATGAAGCGCCTCTTTGCCCACGCCGGACTGCCGATCGTGCCCCATGTCACGCTTCTGCGCAGCGACTGGGAGGCACATCCGCGCAAATCGATCGCCTCCATCGAAGCCGCGCTGCGTTACCCGCTCTTCGTCAAGCCCGCCAATCTCGGCTCCTCGGTCGGCATCAGCAAGGTGCACACCCGCGCCGAACTCGCGCCCGCGCTCCGGCTCGCAGCGCGTTTCGACCGCAAGCTTGTCGTTGAGCAGGGCGCTGCTTCCGGCGGCAAAAAAGCTCGTGAACTCGAGGTCGCCGTCCTCGGCAACGACTCGCCCCAGGCCAGCGTCGTCGGCGAGATTATTCCCGGCAAGGAGTTTTACGACTACGAGGCGAAATACCTCTCCGACAGCTCCCTGCCGATCATCCCTGCCAAACTCTCGGCGGCTGAATCCAAACAGATTCGCGCCATGGCCGTCGAAGCCTTTCGCGCCTGTGACCTCGCCGGCATGGCCCGTGTCGATTTCCTGATGGAGCCGGACGGTAAGCGCCGCATCTACCTCAACGAGGTCAACACGCTGCCCGGCTTCACCTCCATCAGCATGTATCCCAAGCTCTGGCAGGCCAGCGGCATCTTCTACTCCGACCTCATCACACGCCTCATCACACTCGCCCTGGAGCGCTACTCCGAGCGTGCCCGCACCAGCTTCACTCTCTGACCACTCCGCGATAACCGCTCCACCTCGTAAAGCGGTACACTCACCTGCGGGGAACAAAATCGCTGCGCCGGTTGTCTCTCCATGTAGCGGGTCGTTTTCCATCCGGCCCGTTTGCCGGGCCAATTCATCGCCTGCCGGAGTTCTGCCAATGACCCTACTTGACGCACCCCGTTACGATGCCGCCAAAGCCCGCCGCAACGCCCGCATCGCGATCGGTTCGCTGGGCGGACTGGTCGTGCTCTTTCTCGCCACCTGGCTGGCGCTCGGCCACCCCATCGAAGCACCCTGGAACTGGTACGGCTACTGGCGTGCCCAGCGGGTGACCAACAGCTTCCTCACCGACGTCGAGCGCAACGACCTCGCCGCCGCCTATGGCATCTGGAACAACGACCCCGAGTGGCAGCAGCACGCCTCGCGCTACACCACGTATCCTTTCGCACGGTTCAGCCAGGACTGGGGTCAGAACAGCATGCAAAACGAGTACGGCACCATCTCCAGCCATCGCATCGTCGTGGCCAAAACCTGGGGCTCGGCCGTCATCGTCGGCTCACTCATCAACGGACGCAAGAGCCACGCGCTCTTTCTCGCCTGGGACCGCTCCATCCACACCCTCAGCTTCTCACCCGTCGAACTCACCCTGCCCACGGACAACTGAACTGGCGCAATGGTCAGGTTGTGATCAGATTGATGACCGTATCGGCAATCACGCTTAGAACTTATCCGTAAATAGATGTGGTCTGCCTCCAGCAGATTAAAGCCGCTGCCAAGGAAAGCAAAGCGACATAGCTGGCCTCCGTTTTCTCGAAGCTGACCAGCAGTTTGCGATAGCGATTGAGCCAGGAATGGGTCCGTTCCACCACCCAACGGCGCGCTTTCCATCCGGGCTGGCTACGTTTCGCGTCAGCTTCCTCCTTGCGTTGCTTGATTATGAGGCTGATAGTGGCGGGCAACCGCGGCCTGGAGGGCCGGACCGCCCTTGTATCCGGCATCGGCGCAGAGGTGCTGCGGTCGTTCGGGGGCCGGTTTCGGCCGCGCCAGCACAGTCCGGTCCAGAGTGGGCTGCAGCAATTTCACGTCATGCACGTTGGCCCCGCTGGCGACGAGCGACAGCGGGACGCCACGCGCGTCGACCAGCAAACTTCGCTTGCGCCCATTTTTTTCCCCGGTCCGTGGGGTTCGCTCCCACGCATTCGATCGCCAAGGGCGCTTTTCCGGTGGCCCCGTCGATGCTTTGCCACTCCCAGGCGATGCCTTCCATCCCGTCGTATTCGGCCAGACCGGCGTGCCACAAGTTCACAAAGAAACCCGCCTGCTGCCACTGCTGAAAGTGCTTGTGCACGGCGCTGGAGCTGCCGAACTCCCTGGGCAGCGCCTTCCACTGGCAGCCGGTGCGCAGAACGTACACGATGGCGGAAAAGATGCTCCGCGCCGCCATCGGCTTACGCCCAGCTCCCGGCTTGCGCCGATACCGTCGGCCAGGCTGCCGCTGCTTGACGGGAACCAGCGGTCCCACCTTCGCCCACAACTCGTCCGATACCGTCCACGATTTGATCTGTGCCATCCTGTACGGCATCTTCGCCCAACTTGCACCCTCGGCCTCCGGCTATTTGCCGGCGCGTACCAAGTTCGCCACTATTTAAGGATAAGTTCTTAGATTTAAGCCGGAAATATCGAGAATCAATCGGTTGAGTGTTTTCTATTCATTCTTTTGTTTCCCCTATTTTCTATCCTGTACCGCTCTTTTTCGCTAATTTGTATGACGATGGGCGGTGTGCATGATCATGGAACCCTTTGAAATCTCGCGAGAATACAGTTACGCCAAGTCTCTCGTCAATCTCCCGAGAGCGTGAGTAGAAAGCGCAGAAGGCACCTCCAAGGAGCTTTGAAAATAGCTTGAGAGAGGCCCGCAAATGCCGGGACTAAACACCTAGACAAGGACGAAGGCTAGTCTGCGCTTGCCTTGCCAGCGTTAGTACGTTGCGGGCCGTGGTCCTTCCGGTGTCAGACACTCTCGGATTTCATCATCCGATAGCGGGGCCTGAGTCCTTCGCCAACCGTCCGGCCCAAGGTTGAATCCCCACTCACTCCTGGGTGATCCGGCGTGAAATCGCCTTGCTCTCACGGACAGGGCATTCCCAATGCTCAGCGGGAAAAACGGTGCAAAATCCACCCGGAAACCATCGGGCATTTCGGCGCACAGGGCCGGGGCATTCTCGCTCTGGTAATCCGCCGTCTTCACACCCGGAATAGTCAGCGCCGACACTTGATGTGACGCGGTGCCTCCCATTGCTTCGGCAACCCGCGCGATACGGTCATAGAGTTGGCGGAGCGCGGCGGTCTTGTCGTTGACGGTTAGCGGCATCATTGCCCGCATTGTATTGCATCCGAGGATTGGAGCGCCACGCGCGAACGGCGGGTGGATGGGGGTGCCCCGTTTCGTCAGCGGGCACCGGACGCATCCACGGACTATAGATTCGGCCCATAAATACTGCTACATTGTGTATCTTGGCGCATCCAATGGATATGGAACAAGAGGATGCACGCAAGTTGAGTTCGGCAGCGCAGCATGAGCGCAGGCGACAATTGATCCGTG
>JAKAXU010000050.1 GCA_021816455.1 Acidobacteriota bacterium | reverse complement strand
CGGCTCCAGCCTCATCCACTGCTTGTCGGTCAAATCGCTCGGGTACATGCACCTACCCTATCCACCCAAACTCTCTCCGCATATTCCTTCCAAGGTTCCTTCGCTAGTTTCTGGACAGGTTCTAAGAAACGACCGTATCGCGAAGCGCTCAGCACCGAACGGGTGCTCGAAATCATGCGTCAGGATGTACCTCACAAACTCGATGCCGACTGCTTCGAGGCGCTCGTTCGCGTTCTGCACAGCCCGTCCGCCGCAGCAGTACCCGCGACTCTGGCACAATAGAACTCGCATGATTCGCCAACTCCCGTCGCTTTCTCCGGCTGCCGTGCGCGTCCTTGGCGCGCTCATGGAAAAGGAAGCCACCACGCCCGAGTATTACCCACTGTCGCTTAATGCGCTGGTCAACGCCTGCAACCAGAAAAACAATCGCGAACCGGTAATGAGCCTTGACGAAGACTCCGTCCGCTCCGCACTCCATCAGCTTTCTGCCGTTCGGCTTGCCCAGGAGTCACGCGACTCCGGCCGCGTCGCCAAATACGAGCACTCTATTCAGGAAGCACTGAATCTCACCCGAGCCGAGTCGGCCGTTTTATGCACGCTTCTGCTGCGCGGCGCGCAGACGCCGGGCGAGTTGCGCAGCCGCACTGAGCGCATCTTCGCCTTTGAAGAGGTGGGCGACGTGCTCGCCGTACTCCAGCGGCTGATGATGCACGAACCGACGCTTGTGCGCGTCCTCCCGCGTCAACCCGGCATGAAAGAACTCCGCTACACACATCTGTTCGCCACAGCCGAAGACCAGCCGGAGACCTTGCCGCTTGCTCCCAACGATGCAAGCTGGTTTGCCCCGCCGCCGGTCATCGCCGCCCGCGAAGAGAGCTTCGATTTCCAGCGCCCTTCGCTTCCCGACGCGCCTTCTGCCGTTGAATCCGCCGTCGAGCCACTGGACCTCGCCGAGCGTGTCGTGCAACTGGAAGCCGAGGTCGCCGTCCTCACTCGCGAGATGCTCGAATTGCGCCGCGTCGTGGAATCCATGCGCAAATCCGGCTTGCGTTGACCACTGGTCCATCCGCGAATACTTTGTCGTGACGGAACACTTGCCGTCCCCAGGTAATTCTTTTATCGTTCTCTTTCCTGCCGCGCGCGGTTTTCGCACACGCCGACTGCACAGCGCGGACAGATGGAGGAGCTTCTATGCCATTTTTCCCTCTGCCTTTCGACCGCCGCAGTTTTCTCCGCTCTGTCGGCCTGCTTTCGGCCGCAGGCCTGACAGCGCCGCGTCTGCACGCACTTGCCGGAGCCACTGAAGAGTCGGCAGCACAGGTCTCCTCCAACGACCGCATCCGCCTTGCGCTGGTCGGCGCCGGCGGACAGGGCCAGTACGACACGAGCGTCGCGCTTCAGGTTCCCGGCGTGGAGTTGGTCGCCGTTGCCGACTGCTATCAGGGCCGTCTCGACCACTGCCGCGAACGCTGGGGCGCGTCCCTGTTCACCACACGCGACTACCGAGAAATTCTGGCCCGCTCTGACGTAGATGCTGTGCTCGTCGCCACTCCCGACCACTGGCACAAGCAGGCAGCTATCGATGCCATGCACGCCGGTAAGGATGTCTACTGCGAAAAGCCGATGATTCACCTCTATGCCGACGGCCCGCAGATGATCGAAGCCGCCCACTCCACCGGCCGCATCCTGCAGATCGGCTCTCAGCGCGTCAGCTCCATGATCTATGCCAAGGCGCGCGACCTGCTCGCCTCCGGCGCTATCGGCAAGCTCAACATGGTCACCGCGCACTGGGATCGCAACTCTTCGATCGGCGCGTGGAATTACACCATTCCGCTCGACGCCTCGCCGGAGACCTGCGACTGGTCGCGCTTCCTCGGCACCGCCCCGCAGATTCCCTTCAGCTCTGAGCAGTTCTTCCAGTGGCGCAAGTGGAAGGCCTACGGCTCCGGCGTCGCCGGCGATCTCTTTGTGCATCTCTTCAGCGGCACCCACTTCATCACCGGTGCCAAAGGCCCTACCCGCGCTATGGCCACCGGCGGACTGCGCTTCTGGAAAGATGGCCGCAACGTGCCGGATGTGATGCTGGCGCTCTTCGATTATCCCGAGGGCTTCAACCTCAGCCTGCGCGTCAACTTTGTAGACGGCGGCCAGGAGAACGAAGGACTTGTCTTCACCGGTTCCGAGGGCACCATGATCATCTCCGGCAATGCCGTCACCGTCAGCCGCACTCCGCGCGAAACCGCGCCCGGACTCACCGTCGGCACCTTCACCGAAGCCATGCAGCGCCAGATCCGCAAGCAGTACTTCACTCGCTATCCGCTGCAGCATCCCGCGGGTCCTCCTCCGGTCGCACTCGATCGCTATGCCGCGCCAGACGGCTACAGCGACAGCTACGACCACTTCGCCAACTTCTTCCACGCCGTGCGCACGCGCACTCCCGTCGTCGAGGATGCCGTCTTCGGCTTCCGCGCCGCCGGAGCCGCACTGCTCAGCAACGTCAGTTACGAACGCGACTCCATCGTTCACTGGGATCCGGTCGCCATGAAGATCGTATAAACCGGTGCGCAGACGGCGCCCCGGGCGCTACCATGAACTCGTGATCCGCAGCTTTGCGAATTGTCCCACTGACTGGAGCCGCTCCGATGGAATTTCACATTGCACGTTCGCTGCGCAACCAGCTCCAGGTGGATGGCCTGCTCTTCAGCTTCACCGGTAACACGATCTTTGCCGACGTGACGGCCAGCCGTCGGTTGGCCACGCGCCTGACGCAGTTGCGCAACGCTCAGAGCGACCCGGAGCGCATCGTCCACGCCGGCGCGCTCTTCGCCATGGGCATGATCGACGAGCTGAACCATGCACTCATCGCCCACTATCGCCGCGAAGTCGATCCCTCGCTCCACGCCGATGCGCTGCGATGGTTCTCACGCCAGGTGGGCACGGAGAATCTGGACCGCCTGCTGCTCGCCTTTGTCGAACAATTCCCCTGTGTCGCCGTCTATCAGGGACTCGTCTCCGCCGGGGAGTGGCTGGCAGGAGCGTCGGAGGGACTCTCACATCGCGAGGCGGCTTTGGAAGAGCTGACTCTGCTCTGGCTGGCCAATCAAAATTCAGCCTTCGGCAAATTCCGCGAACTCTTCGACGACATCGGACTGCGACTGGAAACGGACTACTCTGAGCTGACTGCCGCACTTCCGGAGTTCCTCAATTCGCGTCCGCCGCTCGACGCCGAGAATGGCTCCCTTTATCAGGCGCTTACAGCACCGATGCTCGCCGCGCCCGATTCTCTCACCGCGCAGCTTGAGTTTATTCGCGAGCGCTGGACTCCCTACCTGGGCGATGACCTGCGCCGCGTGCTCGTCGCCATCAGCACCGTCCGCGACGAAGAGATCACTATATGGATGCAGTTCAACCCGCCGGGGCCGGATCGCCATCGACATGGTGCGCCGGGGCGCTCCGACCATGGGTTTCGCGGAGATGAGTACGTTGGCTTTGACGAGGAGTTCAACCGCGAGTTTGTGATCGGGCCGGATGGACGCCGCATGCGACGCTACTCTGCCGACTATCAGGCTCCGCTGCACGAGTACGAGGCCTTCAGCGCCGACCAGGCATGGATGCCCAACGTCGTCCTGCTGGCAAAAAGCACCTACGTCTGGCTGGAGCAGCTTTCGCAGAAATACCGGCGCCACATTCATCGCCTCGACCAGATTCCCGACGAAGAACTGCAACTGCTTGCCGAACGCGGCATCAACGCGCTCTGGCTCATCGGCCTCTGGGAGCGCAGCATTGCCTCGCGCACCATAAAGCGCCTGCGCGGACAGGCCGACGCGGTCGCCTCGGCCTACTCGCTGCGCGACTACTCCATCGCCGAAGACCTAGGCGGCGGCAGCGCCTATGCCAGCCTCCGCGACCGCGCCGCGCACTTCGGCATTCGCCTGGCCAGCGACATGGTGCCCAACCACATGGGCATCGACTCACACTGGGTCATCGACCACCCGGAGTGGTTTCTCTCGTTGCCCTACAGCCCGTTTCCCGGCTACAGCTTCAACGGCCCGGATATCTCGCCCGACAGCCGTGTCGAGATCAAGATCGAAGACCACTACTACGACCAGTCCGACGCCGCCGTCGTCTTTCGCCTGCGCCATCACCACGAAGGACTGACCCGCTTCGTCTTCCACGGCAACGACGGTACCTCCTTTGCGTGGAACGACACCGCGCAGCTCGACTACTCGAAGCACTGGGTGCGCGAGCACGTCCTGCAGACCATTCTGCACGTCGCACACATGTTCCCCATCATCCGCTTCGACGCCGCGATGGTGCTGGCCAAGCGTCACGTGCAGCGGCTGTGGTTCCCGCTACCCGGCACCACTGGCTCCATTCCTTCGCGCGCGGAAAGCGCCATGTCTCAGGAGGAGTTCGACGCGCTCATGCCCACCGAGTTCTGGCGCGAGGTCGTCGATCGCGTCGCCGCCGAGGTGCCCGGCACGCTGCTGCTGGCCGAGGCCTTCTGGCTGCTCGAGGGCTACTTCGTCCGCACCCTTGGCATGCACCGCGTTTACAACAGCGCCTTCATGCACATGCTGCGCGACGAAGAGAACGCCAAGTATCGCTCGTACCTGAAAAAAACCATTGAGTTCGATCCCGATATCCTCAAGCGCTACGTCAACTTCATGAGCAATCCCGACGAGCGCACGGCCATCGACCAGTTCGGCGACGGCGACAAGTGCTTCGGCGTCGCCACGCTGCTGGCCACGCTGCCCGGCCTGCCCATGTTCGCCCACGGACAGATCGAGGGCTACACCGAGCGCTACGGGATGGAGTTCAAACAGGCGCGCATGAACGAGCAGCCACGCGCCGACCTCATCGCGCGCCATCAGCGCGAGATCGCGCCGCTGCTCTATCGCCGCTGGCTCTTCAGCGAGAGCACGCACTTCGTCCTCTTCGATTTCGTCACCGACCACGGCACGGTAGACGAAAATGTCTTCGCCTACTCCAATCGCGCAGGCGGCGAGCGCGCACTGGTTCTCTACAACAATCGCTATGGCTCCACGCGCGGCAACCTTCGCATCTCCGCCGCCTTCATGGACAAGGAATCAGGACGGATGCGACAGCGTGTCCTCGCGGATGCCCTCGACCTGCCCCAGGATGCAGGGCTGATCGTCGCCTGGCGTGACCAGGCAAGCGACCTCCGCCACCTGAGACGCGCCACTGACTTCCACACCTACGGTCTGCAGCTGGAGCTACGCGGTTATCAGCGTGCTGTCCTGCTGGACTGGCAGTTCCTGCGACCCACCGCCGACGCTCCCTGGGACGCTCTCTGCGACGCCCTGGTCGGCCGCGGCGTCCACAACCTTGACGAAGCCCTGGCGCGTCTGCGCCTGCGTCCGCTGCACGAGGCGCTTACCCGTGCCGTCTCGCGCGAAACACTCGACACGCTTGCGCGACTTGCCGTCACTCAGCCCGCAGACTCCACCGCATCGCAACTTGCCCCACTGCTTCCTTTGGTGGACGAGCTGGCACAACTGCTGCGCCGCGAATTTGCACCAAATGACGCGCAGCCGCAGACCTCCGCATCCAGCGAACCGCTCGCCGCAACCGGCGCGGAGATATCCGCTGCCTCCGAGCTTCTTCCGCAACTGATTGCAGCAACACGCCTGCCCAAACTGGCGCTGCAATTCTCCAATTGCTGGCCGGTCGAAGGGTTGCGCTCGCTGCCCGTGCCGAAAATCGACGAGCAGCCGCAGGAGCTAGCCTGGGCACCGCTGTTTGCATGGCTCCTGCTGCACAATCTGCTGCCTCGCAATGCGGATCAACCCAGCCGCGCCGCGCAGTGGTTCGACGATCTCTTTCTGCGCCCTGTGCTCGCCGAGCATCTGCACTCGCTCGGTATTGAGGATGAGCTGACCTGGCAGATCGCCGCGCGCCTGAGGATTCTGCTGCGCTGGCGCGGATCCGAGGCGCTCGCCACGCCGGAGTTCTGGCAGGATGGCGACGTACGCTGGCTCACCGGACTGCACGAGCACGAAGGCGTCGAGTATTTCCGCAAGGAAGGCTTCGAGGCCATGCTCTGCTGGCTGGTGCTTCCGGAGTTGCTCGGCATCGTCGAACCGCTCCTCACCGACTCAGCGGCGCAGGCTCAGACGCTCGCCCGCATCGAAGCCCGGATCGAAGAGAGTTGTCAGGCTGCCGCCAGAGCTGGATACCGCCTGGATCAGCTGATCCGCCTTCATCGGGCGAGCGATGCGCTGAAGTCCACTCAGGAACCTGCGCAGGAATCTCGCGAAAAATCGATGGAAGAGCCGTCTCTCGAACCCAGCCTGGAATCCGCCTCGGAAGCAGGCGAAGAGGATTCCAGCGCAGAACGTCCCGACGGAAAATCCCTCGCTCGCCCAACTTCCTCCCACGATGGGCAGCTGTGAGCCGGAGTTCTCGAGAGCCTGTTCTTTTCGTTGACCAGGCAAAAGCCCGGCGATGAGCCGGGCTTTTGCCTGGTTCGTAAGAGCGGCGCGCTTACTCGGCGGCCATCTCTTCGGCTTCGCCTTCCTGCCGCATCATCTCCAACTCGCGCTCCTGAGCCTCGATCTCCGCCGTCACCTCGCGCTTCACGCGCTCGGCGGCCTCCTCAAGCTCCGGTGAAAGCTGGACGCTGCGATAGTACTCCAGGCCCGTTCCGGCCGGGATCAGCCGTCCGACGATGACGTTCTCCTTCAGCCCGCGCAGGCCGTCGATCGCTCCGTTGATCGAAGCCTCGGTGAGCACACGCGTCGTCTCCTGGAAGCTGGCTGCGGAGATGAAGCTGTCGGTCGAGAGTGATGCCTTTGTGATGCCCAGCAGCAGCGGACGTCCAATCGCCGGACGACCGCCCTCGGCCAGCACACGCTCGTTCTCTTCGCGGAAGCGGAAGTGATCCACCTGCTGCTCCAGCAGGAAGTTCGTATCACCCACCTCCTCGATGCGCACCCAGCGCAGCATCTGGCGCACAATCACCTCGATGTGCTTGTCGGAGATGGCCACGCCCTGCAGGCGGTACACCTCCTGAATCTCATTCACCAGATACCGTTGCAGCTCCTTTTCGCCCAGTACAGCCAGAATATCGTGCGGATTCAGCGGACCATCCATCAGCGGATCGCCGGCGTTCAGCCGCTCGCCTTCCTGCACGTTCACGTGAACGCCACGCGGCACCGAATAGTCGCGCTCCTCGCCGTTGTCGGCAGTCACATGAATCTTGCGCTGGCCCTTCGAGACTTCGCCGAAGCGCACCACGCCGTCGATCTCCGAGATGATCGCCGTCTCGCGCGGTTTCCGCGCTTCGAACAGCTCCACCACGCGCGGCAGGCCGCCTGTGATGTCCTTGGTGCGGGTGGATTCACGCGGAATCTTGGCCAGAATATCGCCCGGTCCCACCGTATCCCCGTCCAGCACCATCAAGTGAGCGCGGCTGGGCATCAGATACCGCTTCTTGCCCTTCGACCCGTTGATGTAGATCGCCGGCTGACGCTTCTCGTCGGCAGCGTCGGAGACGACCAGACGCGAAAGCCCGGTCACCTCGTCCACTTCCTCATTCAGCGTAATGCCCTCCTGCAGATCCTTGAACTGCACCGTGCCGCCAATCTCCGTCAGCACCACGTAGGTGTAAGGATCCCACTCCGCCAGCGCCTCGCCCAGCGTCACCTTCTGCTTGTCATGCACACGCAGCCGAGCGCCGTAAACCACCTGATAGCGCTCCTTCTCGCGTCCACGGTCGTCGACGATGGCAATCGAGCCGGAGCGGTTCATGGCCACCAGCATTCCATCCTTCTCCGACTTGACCGTGTTCAGGTTGATGAAGTGCACCGTGCCGTTGTTCTTGGCGTCCAGACGGCTCTTGTCCGAGACGCGCGACGCCGTGCCACCCACATGGAAGGTGCGCATGGTGAGCTGCGTGCCCGGCTCGCCAATCGACTGCGCTGCAATCACGCCGCAGGTCTCGCCCATCTCCACCATCCGGCCCGTGCCCAGGTTACGCCCATAGCACAGCGCGCAGACGCCACGCCGAGACTCGCAGGTCAGCACCGAGCGAATCTTCACCTTCTCCACGCCCGCCGCCTGGATCGCCGAGGCGATTTCCTCGTTGATCTCCTGGTTCAGATCGACGATCACCTGTCCGTCCTGGTCCTTGAGGCGCTCCAGCGAAACGCGCCCAATAATGCGGTCGCGCAGAGGCTCAATGATCTCGCCTGACTCGACGATCGGCTGCACATAGATGCCTTCCACCGTCTTGCAGTCCAGCTCCGTCACAATCACGTCCTGCGCCACGTCCACCAGCCGCCGCGTCAGATAGCCGGAGTCGGCAGTCTTCAGCGCCGTGTCCGCCAGGCCCTTACGTGCGCCGTGCGTCGAAATGAAGTACTCCAGCACCGTCAGGCCCTCACGGAAGTTGGCCGTGATCGGCGTCTCGATCACCTCGCCCGAAGGTTTGGCCATCAGTCCGCGCATGCCGCTCAACTGGCGAATCTGCTGCTTCGATCCGCGCGCGCCGGAATCCGCCATGATGTAAATCGGATTCATCGCGCCGTCCTTGTCGGCCTGCTTCATATTGCCGAACATCTCGTCGGCCACCTTGTCGGTAACCGCAGACCAGATCTGGATGACCTTGTTCGAGCGTTCACCGTTGGTGATCGCGCCGTCCAGATACTGCTGCTGGATGCCGATGACCGCCTTGTCAGCGTCAGCCACCGTGGTGTACTTGCTGTCCGGAATCACCATGTCATCCAGACCCACCGAAAGACCCGAGCGCGTCGCATACTGGAAGCCAAGTTCCTTGATGCGATCCAGCATCTTCACCGTAACTTCCAGGCCAAACTTCTGGTTGCAGTAGCTGACAAGCTGTCCAATGCCCTTCTTTTTCAGCAGGCCGTTGACAAACGGCATGCCCTCCGGCAGCGCGTCGTTCAGGATCGCACGGCCCACCGTCGTCGTCAGGAACTGCCGGTTGAAATCGACCGGGTCCGTGTGCATCAGGTCCTGGTCGTCATACGCCGTGGTCATGTCCAGCACCTGGCCGGTGTAGCGCAGGCGGATTGGCGTCAGCGTCTCCACCTCGCCCAGCGCCAGCGCCATCAGCACTTCTTCGATGGTGGCAAAGGTGCGGCCTTCGCCCAATGCCCCCTGCTTGGACTTGGTCATGTAGTAGAGGCCCAGCACCATGTCCTGCGTCGGCACCGTGATCGGATGACCCGAAGCCGGCGACAGGATATTGTGCGCAGCCAGCATCAGCACGCTGGCCTCAATCTGCGCCTCCGGTGACAGCGGAATGTGCACCGCCATCTGGTCGCCATCGAAATCCGCGTTGAAAGCCGTGCATACCAACGGATGAATCTTGATCGCCTTGCCCTCGACCAGCACCGGCTCAAAGGCCTGAATGCCCAGGCGATGCAGGGTTGGGGCGCGGTTCAGCAGGATGGGATGATCCTTGATGACCTCTTCCAGGATGTCCCACACAACCGTATCCTGCAACTCGACCATCTCCTTGGCCTGCTTGATCGTCGTGCAGTGCCCGGTCTGTTCCAGCCGGTGATAGATGAACGGCTTGAACAGCTCCAGAGCCATCTTCTTCGGCAAGCCGCACTGGTTCAGCTTCAGCTCCGGACCCACCACGATCACCGAACGACCCGAATAATCGACGCGCTTGCCGAGCAGATTCTGGCGGAAGCGCCCCTGCTTGCCCTTCAGAGTATCCGAGAGCGACTTCAGCGGGCGGTTGTTGGCGCCGCGCAGCACACGGCCGCGGCGTCCGTTGTCAAACAGTGCATCGACCGCCTCCTGCAGCATGCGCTTCTCATTGCGCACGATCACTTCCGGCGCGTGCAGGTCCATCAGCTTTTTCAACCGGTTGTTGCGGTTGATCACGCGGCGATACAAATCATTCAAATCCGAGGTCGCAAAGCGTCCGCCGTCCAGCGGCACCAGCGGGCGCAGCTCCGGAGGAATGACCGGCAGCACATCCAGGATCATCCAGTGCGGGCTATTGCCGCTCTTGCGAAAGGCTTCGACCACCTTCAGCCGCTTGGAGTACTTGATCTTCTTCTGGACCGAGGTTTCGGCCTTCATCTTCTCGCGCATCTCCACCGAAAGTTCCTCGATGTTCACGCGCTTGAGCAACTCCTTGATCGCCTCGGCTCCCATCATGGCCTTGAAGCCACTCGGGCGATACTGCTGATCCAGCTCGCGGAAGCGATTCTCGTCCTTGATGACCTCGCGCTCCTTCACCGGCGCGTCGCCCGGATCGACCACCACGTAAGACTCAAAGTAGAGAATGCCTTCCAGATCGCGCAGCGAGATATCCAGCAGATGGCCGATGCGCGACGGCAGTCCCTTGAAGAACCACACATGCGAGCACGGCGAAGCCAGCTCGATGTGTCCCATCCGCTCGCGGCGCACCTTGGAGACCGTCACTTCGACGCCGCACTTGTCGCAGATCACGCCGCGATGTTTCATCCGCTTGTATTTGCCGCAGAGACACTCCCAGTCCGTCACCGGCCCGAAGATACGCGCGCAAAACAGGCCGTCTCGCTCCGGCTTGAAGGTGCGGTAGTTGATCGTCTCCGGCTTGGTTACCTCGCCGTGCGACCAGCTCCGGATCTTCTCCGGTGAGGCCAGCATGATGCGGATCGCATCAAAGTCTTTGATCGGGGATGTCAGCTCAAATGGATTGGAACGGAACACTGTGATCCTCCTTGACGAGCGCTCAGCGCTTCACGTCGCGGCTGCCCCAGGGAATTCTTTCGGGAGTTCTGCCCCACCCTGGTTGGTGGAAGTTTCCACCAGGGCAGACCCCTGCTGCGCGCAAGCCGCCGGTGGGCGGCTGGCACGCGTTAGTCGGCCACAGCCACGTCGATCAGCTCCGGCACCGGCAGCTTCTTCAGGTCCGCGCGCTTGATCAGCTCCACGTCCAGACAGAGCGCCTGCAGCTCGCGAATCAGCACGTTGAAGCTCTCCGGCACACCCGGCTCGATTGCCGCCTCACCCTTGACGATGGCCTCATAAATCTTCGTACGGCCATAGACGTCATCGGACTTCGAGGTCAGCAGCTCCTGCAGAATGTAGGCCGCGCCGTAGGCTTCCAGCGCCCAGACCTCCATCTCGCCGAAGCGCTGTCCGCCGAACTGCGCCTTGCCGCCCAGCGGCTGCTGGGTAATCAGCGAATACGGCCCGATCGAGCGTGCGTGAATCTTGTCGTCCACCAGATGCGAGAGCTTCAGCATGTAGATGTAGCCCACCGTCACCGGCTGCTCGAACTGCTCGCCCGTCATACCGTCATAGAGCATGGTTTTGCCGGAACTGGGCAGTCCAGCCGCCGCCAGCAGAGCCTTGATCTCCTCCTCGCGCGCACCATCGAAGACCGCCGTACCGAACCAGATGCCGCGCTCCATGCCGCGCGTCACGCGCAGGAGCATCTCGTCATCCAAATCCAGAAGCTGGTTGAGCACCGCAGTTCCGGCAAACGACTTCTTCACCAGCTCGCGGATGTAGCCTGCGTCGCTGTTCTCGGCCACCAGCGCGGCGATCTTCTGCCCCAGTTCCGCCGCAGCCCACCCCAGATGCGTCTCCAGAATCTGCCCCACGTTCATTCGCGAAGGCACGCCCAGCGGGTTCAGAACAATCTCCACCGGACGCCCATCCGGCAGATACGGCATATCCTCTTCCGGCAGAATGCGCGCAATCACGCCCTTGTTGCCATGCCGGCCAGCCATCTTGTCGCCGACGGAGAGCTTGCGCTTCATCGCGACATAGACCTTGACCATCTTGATCACGCCGGGAGACAGCTCATCGCCCTTCTGCAGCTTGGCCATCTTCTCATTGGTGATCTTCTTCAGCACATCAATCTGGCGCGAGGTCATCTCCTCGATCTCGTCGATCTGCTCGTTGACGCGCGGGTCTTTGTCCGCGTAGCGAATGCGCTTCAGGTTCTTGGTCGAGATACGCTCAATCGTCTCCCGATCCAGGATCATGCCCTTGGTCAGCAACCGCTTGTTGGTGCGCTCGTCGTGCAGGTCGGCCAGCACTTCCTTGCCGCCCAGCAGGGCCTCCAGACGCTTCAGACGCTCATCGGTCAGAATGCGGATCTCGTCGCCAAGGTTCTTCTCCAGCTTGGCCTTGTGCTCGGCTTCGATCAGCTTCGCGCGCTCATCCTTCTCCTGCCCTTTGCGGCTGAAGATGCGCACATCGACCACTGTGCCTTCGATGCCCGGAGGACAGGTCAGCGAGGCGTCACGCACATCGCCAGCCTTCTCGCCGAAGATGGCACGCAGCAGCTTCTCTTCCGGCGTCAACTGCGTCTCGCCCTTCGGCGTCACTTTGCCCACCAGAATGTCGTTGTGCCGGATCTGAGCGCCGATGCGGATGATGCCGCTCTCGTCCAAATCCCGCAGCGCCGACTCTGAAACATTGGGAATATCGCGTGTGATCTCCTCCGGTCCCAGCTTCGTGTCGCGCGCTTCGATCTCAAACTCCTCGATGTGCACCGAGGTGTAGTAGTCCTCACGCACCAGCTTCTCGCTGATCAGAATCGCGTCCTCGAAGTTGTATCCGCGCCACGGCATGAAGGCCACCAGCACGTTGCGTCCCAGCGCCAGCTCGCCCTGCTCCGTGCATGGGCCGTCGGCAATCACCTGCCCCTTCAGTACCCGGTCACCTTCACGTACCACCGGCTTCTGGTTGATGCAGGTGTTCTGGTTGGATCGCTTGAACTTCACAAGCTGATAGATATCCGAACCCACCTCGCGCGACATCTGCGTCGGATGATGTTCACCTTCCACACGGATGATGATCCGTTCGGAATCGACCGAATCGACGATGCCGTTTCGCTTGGCCAGGATCACCGCGCCGGAGTCGCGCGCCGTCACGCCCTCCATGCACGTTCCCACCAGCGGAGCTTCAGCCACCAGCAGCGGGACGGACTGTCGCTGCATGTTCGCGCCCATCAGTGCGCGGTTCGCGTCGTCGTGCTCCAGGAACGGAACCAGCGAAGCGGCCACCGAAACAAGCTGCTTCGGGCTGACGTCGATGTAATCCACCTCGGAACGGTTGACCAGTACAAAATTGCCCTGGCGGCGCGCATTCACCAGCTCGTCGAGAATCTTGCCATCCTCATCGAAGCGAATGTTCGCCTGTGCAATGGTATGCCGATCCTCTTCCCATGCCGAAAGATAAAAGCTGAAGGGAATCCACTCGATCTTCCGCTTGCCCGCCTTGGTCAACTCCTCGTTGCGACGGATCGCTTCACTCTTCTCCAGATGGTCGCCCACGCGCAGACCGCTGTCGCCGGCATTCGCGACTTCCACGAAGTCGAGAATGTGGCCATCCTTCACCTTGCGGTACGGCGACTCGATGAAGCCGTACGTGTTGATGCGCGCAAAGCTGCTCAGCGAGCTGATCAGGCCGATATTCGGACCCTCCGGCGTCTCAATCGGACAGATGCGGCCGTAGTGCGTCGGATGCACGTCGCGCACTTCGAAGCCGGCTCGCTCGCGCGACAACCCGCCCGGCCCAAGCGCCGACAGACGCCGCTTGTGCGTAATCTCCGACAGCGGATTCGTCTGGTCCATAAACTGCGAAAGCTGCGAGGAACCAAAGAATTCGCGAATCGCCGCCATCACCGGCTTTGCGTTGATCAGGTCGTGCGGCATCGCCGTCGAAAGCTCCTGATAGACGCTCATCTTTTCCTTGATCGCGCGCTCCATGCGCACCAGGCCGATGCGGAACTGATTCTCCATCAGCTCGCCCACCGCGCGCACACGCCGGTTGCCCAGATGATCGATATCGTCCACCGAGCCGATGTTGCGGCGCAGCTTCAGCAGATACCGGATCGTTGCATAAAAATCCTCTGGCGTCAGCGTGCGTTTGTCCAGATCGTTCGCGCTCTGATTTTCATAGAGCTTGATGTTGAACTTCAGCCGTCCCACACGCGAAAAATCGTACTTGCGCGGGTCGAAGAACATCCCCTCGAAGAGCGCCGTCGCCGTATCGAGCGTCGGCGGATCACCCGGCCGCAGCTTGCGGTAGATTTCGATCAGCGCTTCTTCCGGCTTGTGAATCGAGTCGCGGCGCAGCGTGTTGGTGATAATGTTGCCCACATCGTCGCGCTCCGGGAAGAGCACCTCGATCGACGTTGCTCCGGAGGCATGAATCTTGTGCAGCCGATCGGCCGTCAACTCGGTATTAGCCTCGACCACCACCTCGCCGGTCTCCATATCTACCACATCGGCAGCCGTGATCGCTCCATCCAACTCCGCCGACTCCACTTCGATCTCCGTCACCCCGTGGGCGCGCAGAGCCTTCAGCGTATGCGCCGTAATCTTGCGCCCGGAGTGTGCAATCTCCTCGCCTTTCACCACCACGGCATGCGCCGGCTTGGCGCCCTGCAGATGCGTCGCAACTCCGGCATCCTGCGGCACCGTCCACAGCAGCTTGCCATCCTTCATCGTGATGCGATCCACGGTGTAGAAGGTCTTCAGAATCTCCTCGTCCGAACGCAGTCCGAGAGCGCGCAGAAAGATCGTGCCCAGGAACTTGCGCTTGCGGTCGATGCGCACGTACAGAATGTTCTTCTGGTCGTACTCGAACTCCACCCACGAGCCGCGGTAGGGAATGATCTTGCCCAGGAAGTAGGTGCGGTTGTTGGCCGTCTCAAAGAAGACGCCCGGTGACCGATGAAGCTGCGAGACGATCACGCGCTCGGTGCCGTTCACGATGAAGGTGCCGTTCGGCGTCATCAGCGGAATATCGCCGAAAAACACCTCCTGCTCCTTGATATCGCGTACGGTCTTGGCTCCGGTCTCCGGATCCTTGTCAAAAATCGTCAGACGAACCGTGACCTTCAGCGGCGCAGAGAACGTCATGCCCCGTTCTTCGCACTCCTGCTGGTCATACTTCAGCTGCAAACCGACCGGGTCGCCGCACTTATTGCAGAAATCCGGCGTATTCTTGTTGTACGTACCGCACTTCTGACAGAGCACATCGCCCGGGTGGAACGGATCGGTAATCACCATCGCGCCGCACGTGACGCAGGCCGTGCGCAAGTGATGCAGCCCCTTCAGGTGACCGCACTTGCACTCCCAGTTGCCAATCGAAAAATCCACAAAATCAAGCTGCGAAACATTGCGGAAATCCGTGATCGGAAAGACCGACATGAAGACCGACTGCAGGCCATTATCGTCCCGCTCGTTCGGCAGCATATCCATCTGCAGGAACCGCTCGTAGGAGCGGCGCTGCACCTCAATGAGGTTGGGGATCTGAATGGCGGTTGGAATCTTGGAAAAATCGAGTCGGCTGCGAATGGCGCGATTCTCGTTCGGCATGCTTCACTCCTGAGACCCGTATCCCACGGCTCCGGCCCCATTGCCGGTCACCGTCTGCGCTTCCCGCCCAGGTCTCGTGGCGGGTTGCCTGCTTCGGTCGTTCTTCGAAGGCACATGATTGCACCTCCGAAATCCACATCTTGTCGAAACTGCTCCGGACCGCTACACTGCCTTTAGTTCAGACCGACGGGAGACTTTAACGACGGCCCACGCCCATCTCGCCAGTTCCGGAGACAGCAATGCCCGCAAGGCGTAGAGCCTCACGAGCGCAGATCGATGACTGTGCTCTCTTCCCGTCTGAATGGAATACGTCGTAGAACCAATCCGCCTGCCCGCCGCCCGGTAAACGCCTGCCCGTTACCCTGCAACCTGCTTCCAGCCAGGTCGCCTTAATCCTTGTACGTTGATTCCGCGCGCCATTCACGACCCTTTGCGGCAATCCGGCAGGACTGCCGTTTCAGGTCAAAACCGTCTACACTTTCGCGATTTCAGTGAACAGGCAACAGGGAAAGACACGCATCCTTTAATGTAGCGCGTCTTTCCCGAGAATGCAAACGCCAGCCGAAACCGAGAACTACTTGACCTCGATGGTGGCCACGCCTTCGAACTTCTTCTTGATCGCCTCGGCCTCTTCCTTGCTGGCGTTCTCCTTGATTGCCTTCGGAGCGCCATCGACCAGGTCCTTGGCTTCCTTCAGGCCCAGCGAAGTCACTTCGCGAACGGCCTTGATAGTGTTGATCTTGTTCGCTCCGGCATCCTTCAGGATGACCTGGAATTCGGTCTGCTCGGCAACTTCCGCTGCCGCCGCGCCGCCGCCCGCCGCAACCACGGCCACCGGGGCCGCTGCTGCCGCTGAAACGCCAAGACGCTCTTCGAGCTTCTTAACCAGAGCCGCTGCTTCCAGCAGGCTCAGGCTCACAATCTGCTCTTCCAACTGATTCAAATCCGCCATTGTTTTTCTCCCATCCGAAATCTTTGTTGTGATTGCCACCCGCTCGCACTTGCCCTCGGGGTTTCCGTTGTGCCCAGACCAGCACCCCCCGCGGCAGACAGCGGGAAAACCCTACTCCGCCGCAGCGGCAAACTTGTTTTCCTTCACGCCCTGGTTCACCGCCACCGCCAGGTCGCGTCCCGTTGCATTCATCACCGTCACCAGCCGCTGAGCCGGAGCGTTGATCAGGAACAGCAGCTTCGAGAACAGCTCTTCCTTGCCCGGCATCGTTGCCAGCGCCTTCACCTCATCCACGTTGATGAGCTTGCCGTCTACAATGCCCAGCTTGAAGGTGAATTCAGCATTCTCGCCCACCCACTTGGAGAAAGCCTTGGCCAACTCCACCGGGTCGCCCGAGGTAAAAGCCGCAGCACTGACGCCCTTCAAACCCTTCAGCGCGGCTTCCACTCCCGTGCCTTCACCGGCGCGAGCCGCCAGCTTATTCTTCAGTACGCGATACTTGCCGCCCGCCGCGCGAACCACCTTGCGCAGCTCAAAGTCCTGCGCAACAGTCAACTTTGTGAAGGTGCCGACGATCGCCGTTGTCGATCCCGCCAGCTCGCCAGCCAGAACCTGCACCTTCTGCTTCTTTTTTGCCCTGCTGATTGCCATCTTCCTGACTCCTGCGCAGAACGCTTCGGCTCCGCCCGCCCGGAACGTCCGGGACTCTACTGAAATTCCCTGAAATCCACCAGATCAAGTCGACTGCCACCAGACAGCCGCCTGAAAGCTGCAACCTCTACTTGATGGACGCGTCCGCTGCCGCGCTGTCGATCGGCACTCCCGGCCCCATCGTCGAGCTGAGCGTAATGCCCTTGACATACCTGCCCTTCGAGGCCGAAGGCTTGGCCCGCATCACGCTAGCCAGTACCGTCGTCGCATTCTCCACCAGCTTTTCCGGAGCAAAGCTCAGCTTGCCCACCGGCACATGAACCAGCGCGGTCTTGTCGGCGCGAAACTCTACCTTACCCGCCTTGATCTCCTTGACCGCCGCAGCCACGTCCTGCGTCACCGTGCCGGTCTTCGGGTTCGGCATCAGACCGCGCGGCCCCAGCACCTTGCCCAGGCGCCCGACCGACTTCATCATGTCCGGAGTAGCAATCAACGCGTCAAAACTCGTCCAGTTTTCCTTCTGAATACGCTCGACCATCTCTTCGCCGCCGACAAAATCCGCACCCGCCGCCTCAGCTTCCTTCAGCCGGTCGCCGCTGGCCACCACAGCCACAATCTTCGTCTTGCCCAGCCCATGCGGCAAAACCACCGTGCCGCGCACCATCTGGTCGGCGTGGCGAGTATCCACACCCAGACGCAGCGTCAGGTCCACGGTCTCGTCAAACTTGGCGAACTTTACCTTTTGCAGCAGCGACACAGCCTCCGGCAGCAAATAGTTCCGCTGCTCCACGGCCGCGCGCGCCTTCGCAATATTTTTGCTGGCTTTCCGTGCCATTGATCCCTCATCTCCCACCGCATTGCGCCTGTCCCGAATCCAGAGATTCACATCGGGAGACCTGGAGACTGCAACAAGCGCTACCGTCTCTCAAAAGCCCGCAAGCCGTGGTGCCATTGATGGCCCGAAAAGATTCTCCGGGCATGTCTTTTAATCATACTGCGCGAGATCGTAAAACGCAAATCTACCGGAGCACCGGTAGTGTCTCACTTTGAATCCACAGGACAGAGATCGGCGCGAGAGCGTTTCGCTCACACTGCTTACAGGGAAGACGCTCTGGAAAGGGCGAGCGGCTATGGAAACACCGCAGAAACCAGCCAGCCAAACAGGGTTTGATCTTTGAGGTCGCCCCGCGCGGCACGTATCTATCTTACCTTACCGAACTCAATGCTGGTTTCAGGCACACAGTGAGGACTGCCGGAGCTGCGCATCTTTTGATGCGTCCGTTCGGCGGTCACGCCTTCTCCGCGCAAGCAGATTATCCACCGACTCCCTGCAGCGCCAGCCTGGCCACCTCGGCCAACCGCGTAATCCCCACTCGAATCTTCTCTTCGGTTGCGTTGGAAAAATTCAGCCGGAAGTGTCGGCAGTCGGAACTATCCGGGAAGAAATCCCGGCCCGGCACAAACACCACTTTCCGCTCGATTGCCTGCAGCAGCATCGCCCCGGCATCGACTCCCTCCGGTGCGCTCACCCACAGGAACATGCCGCCGTCCGGATGCGTCCAGGAATATCCGTCTGGCATCGCCTCGGTCAGACACTGCTCCATCAGCGCAAAGCGCACGCCATAAAGCGTGCGGATCTTGCCGATATGCGCCTCTCCGTCAAAATCGCCCAGATAGCGATCCACAATCCGCTGATCGAGATTCGATGTATGCAGATCTGCCGCCTGCTTGGCAATCACCAGGCTGCGCAGCAGGGTCGGATGCCCGGCAACCCAGCCCACGCGAAGCCCGGGCGTGATGGTCTTGGAGACGGTGCTGATGTAGAGAACGATGCCCTCTTGATCCATTGCAGCGATGGGTGGAATCTCCGTTCCCCGATAGCGAAGCTTTCCATAAGGATCATCCTCAACGATGACAATGCGATGGCGGAGAGCCAGATCATAGATGGCGCGCCGACGTTCAACGGCAAGCGTGATGCCGGACGGATTCTGGAAGTTGGGAATCACATAGAGCAGCTTCGGGCGTTCCCGGCGAATCGCCTCTTCCAGAGCCTCCGGAACCAGGCCCCACTCATCCATGCGGACGGAGACAAAGCGTGCTTCGTAGGACTGGAAGGCCTGAATCGCGGCCAGATACGTCGGGCTTTCGGTCAGAACGCAGTCGCCGGGATCGAGAAGAACCTTTGCGATCAGGTCCAGAGCCTGCTGGGAACCACTCGTGATGAGAATATTCTCCGCAGCACAGGCGACGCCGCGGCTTTGCATCTCCGCGGCAAACTTCTCGCGCAGAGGGCCAAATCCTTCCGTGACAGCATATTGCAGCGCCTGCGGTCCGGCTTCCCCGAGGACTCGCTGAGCGCATTGCGCGATTTCTGCCACCGGAAAGCACTCGGGCGCCGGCAACCCTCCGGCAAACGAAATCATCTCCGGCTGCTCGGTCACCTTCAAAATCTGCCGAACGGCAGACGGGCGCATCTGGCCCATGCGGCGCGACAAGGCGTAATCCATACTATCCTCTTCCGTCTTCTCGGATTCCCGCCAGGTCTCCGTCTGGCTGTGTGCTCGCGCCGCTCTTTGCGCCGGAAGCAAAAACGACCCTCCTGAGCGGGAAGGCCGTTTCGTGAATACAAACTGCTTCGCGCCGCGCTTACGCCACCACTTCGATACCCATCGAGCGCGCCGTTCCCTTGATGCTCTTGACGGCCGCGTCGATCGATGCAGCATTCAGGTCCGGCATCTTCTGCTCGGCGATCTCACGCACCTGCTTTTCAGTCACCTTGCCCACCTTGTCCTTGTTCGGGGTGCCTGCGCCTTTCGCCACGCCAGCGGCGCGCAATAACAGGTTGGAGGCCGGCGGAGTCTTGGTGACAAAGGTGAACGTACGGTCCGCGTAGACAGTGATGACGACGGGGATCATGAAACCCGCCATCTCTTTGGTTTGCGTGCGCGCGTTGAACTGCTTGCAGAACTCCATGATGTTGACCTGCGCCTGACCAAGTGCGGGACCGACCGGCGGAGCAGGCGTTGCCTTGCCCGCTTCAATCTGCAACTTCACGTATCCGGTAATCTTCTTCGGGGGTGCCATGCTTCAATTCCTTTGGGATCCGGCAATTGGCTCCTGGTCTCAGCCACCAGCCGGAGGGTTCAAATTTTGGTAAAACGGCTTCCTGCGTTCGCTTGCAACCCGGGTCCGCCAGGGAGATTCCGGGCTAGAAGCTGAAAGCTAATGGCTGGAAGCAGCCCTACTCAATCTTCTCGACTTTGCCAAACTCCAGCTCAACCGGCGTCGAACGGCCAAAGATCGTCACCATCACCTTCAGCGTCTCGCGATCTTCGTTGACCTCATCCACCACACCATTGAAGTTGGCAAACGGCCCGTCGGTAATCCGCACGGACTCGTTCTTCTCAAACTTGATCTTCTGCCGGGGCTTCTCGCGCGCTTCGCTGGAGCGATTCAGCAGAGAGCCGATCTCTTCCACGGTCAGCGCCACAGGCTTGTCGCCGGTGCCCAAAAATCCCGTCACCTTCGGCGTTTCCTTGATGATGTGCCAGATCTGATTATCCAGCTCCATCTCAATCAACACATAGCCGGGGATGAAAACCCGCTCCACCGTACGCTTCTTGCCGTTCAGCGTCTCGGTCACCTGCTCGGTCGGAACGATAATCTGGCCAAAACGGCTCTCCAGGCCAAAAGCCTGAATACGGCTTTCAAGCGACTCCTTGACTTTACGCTCAAAGCCGGAATAAGCATGCAGAATGTACCAGCGGAAATTTGGATTCCGCGGCGCTTCGGCGCTTTCGTTTCCCGGTTCGACGCCAGGTTCCAGATTCTCTTCCATCTCTACTCTCATCTCGTCTTCGGCCGTGGCCGTGATTTCACTCCGGATCAGGAGCCGACCAGCCGATCCATAATCTGCTTCAGTACATAGGAAAATACGCTGTCCGTCACATAAAAGTACGCCGCAAAAAAGAAGACCACAGCCAGCACAACGACCGTTGTCGTCTGCACTTCCTTGCGCGAGGGCGCGACCACCTTGCGCATCTCCGAGCGGACATCGCCCAGAAATCCGCGGAACCGCTCTACCGTGCCCGTCACTGCCGCTACTTTCGATTCCCCGGAGCTACCTTCGGTTATTGCCGCTGTCTTTGCCATACTGATCCGACTTCCTGTAACTTTCCAACGCTTGCACACTCGGCCAAATCCGGCCAGCGCACGCATCTTTCCCGATCTGAAACAACTGGCAGGGGCGGAGGGATTCGAACCCCCAAGTTCGGTTTTGGAGACCGACAGTTTAACCGTTGAGCTTACGCCCCTGTAACAGCGGTCGGCTGTCAGCGTGCCTCCGGCTTCTGACAACCGACCGCCAAAACCGTCTTACTTCGTTTCCCGATGTGCCTTGTGTGTGCGGCAGCGCTTGCAGAACTTCGAGAACTCCAGACGGCCCGTGGTCGTCTTCTTGTTCTTCGTCGTCGTGTAGTTGCGCTCCTTGCACTCGGTGCACTGCAATGTCACAATCTCTCGCATCTCTTCATCCTAACCGAATTCCAGCCTCAACGACCCATCTCGGCCGTACCGCCGGATTCTTTCCTGATTTTCCCGTGCGGAGCGGGCCGACCCCGCTGCCGCACAGCATTGTTTCTCCGCCCCGAAGCGCCCTCGAGCGCTCCGGCGCGCACGCAACCTGTTTTACGCCAGAATCTCCGAGATGGCTCCGGCACCGACCGTACGGCCGCCTTCGCGAATCGCGAAACGCAGACCCTTTTCCATCGCCACCGGCGTCTGCAACTCGATCTCCAGCGAGATGTTGTCGCCCGGCATCACCATCTCCGTACCCTCCGGAAGCTTCGCCGTAC
>JAKAXU010000049.1 GCA_021816455.1 Acidobacteriota bacterium | reverse complement strand
TCGCAGAGCACACGCAGGTCTCACTACGATTGGCTCAATAGTTATGTTGCCTTCCATTCATCTCCCGGCCCCGTACTGACGCACTAAATGCTCTCTACACAACATAATTTTGGCCACAACATAAGTGCGCTTATGTTCAGCACTGCATAAGCGCATGAGCTTTTGCATAAAGCCGAGCGCCGCACCATCACGACGCAGACCGTCCGCGAGACCGAAGCCGAGGCCGTGGCCTTCATCGTCGGCCAGGCGGTTGGGCTGGAGTTGGGAACCAGCAGCGCCGACTACATCCAGCTTTACCACGGCAACGCCGCGCTGCTGGCCGAAAGCCTTGAAGTCATCCAGCGCACCTCCGCCGTGATTCTTACCGCACTACGCGCCGAGGAACCGGAGAACCCAGCCGCCTAATCCGCAACTCTACGGGCGGGTACTGGCCGTGCCCGCTCACGCTTTCACGCTCGACAACATCATAAGGAGAATCGCAATGACTACCGCAGTTCAATCGCAATCGGAATATCGCAACCTGCCGCTTCTCAGCCTCACCGAGTCGGCATCGAACCCCCGCACCACTTTTGACGATAAGGCCCTTGACGAACTCGCAGAGTCCATCAAGGCGCAGGGCCTGCTCTCCCCGCTCGTAGTTCGGCCCAAAGGAGGACACAGTTACGAGATCGTAGCCGGAGCGCGGCGTTATCGCGCGGCGCAACGGGCCGGGCTGGAATACGTCCCTGTCCGCATCGCGGAGCTCAACGATGCGCAAGCAGTCGAAGTCAGCATCGTGGAGAACCTGCAACGGTGCGACGTGCATCCGCTGGACGAGGCGACCGGCTATGTTCGGCTTTTGGCCCTCGACGAGCCGAAGTATTCCATCGAACAAATTGCCGCCAAGTGCGGCAAATCTCCGGGATACGTACTCGCCCGCGTTCGCCTCGCACAACTTGCGCCTGCCGTCGTCGAAGCTTTCTCGAAAGACGAGATCGGCGTAGGCCATGCTTTGCTGCTGGCGAAACTCCAACCCGAACAGCAGGAGCAAGCGCTCGCCGCCTGTTATCAGGAAGCCTACGGCAACGGCAGCAAGTCGAAGCGCATTCTGCTGCCTGTCCGTCATCTCCAGCAGTGGATTGAGCACAATATTTTGCTGGAGCTTGCCGCCGCGCCCTTCTCGAAAGAGGACGCGCAGCTTGTGCCCGCAGCAGGTTCCTGTCTCGAATGCCCCAAACGCACGGGACACAACGTCCTGTTGTTTGATGGCATCAGCCCGCGTCAGGACAGTTGCAGCGACCCGAACTGCTATGCCGCCAAACTGGAGATGCACGTAAAACAAATGGTCGCAGCAAAACCCAAGCTGGTACAGATCAGCACGGCCTACGGCAAACCCGCCGACGGCAGCGCGGCGATTCCACGCAACCAGTACGTGGAAATCCGGCATGATAAGCCGCAGAAGAAGGAGCAGCGCGACTGGCCGGAGTACAAGACCTGCAAGTCCACCACCGAAGCCATCGTCACCGAGGGCAGCGAGAAGGGCGAACTGCGCAAGGTCTGCGCCGACCCGAACTGCGCCGTTCACCATCCGAAGCGGCAGCCGTCGAAGACCGATGCCGCATTCAAAGCCGAGCGGGAAAAGCAACGTCGCGATGAGGCACTGGCGCAGACTACCGGGCTGCGCGTCCTGAAAGCCATCGGCGAAGCGATTCCCGTCCGGCTAATGAAGCGCGACCTGCTGTTTACGGTCGAACGGCTGACTCCCATGCTGGACGAGCGCAAACTCGCTATCCTCATCCGGCAGCATGAGATTGGCCAGCCGAAGGATGCCTGCTCGCCGGCGAAACTGCTGGCGGCGTTCCTGCCAAAGGCCGAAGAAAGTAAGCTGGGCCGCATTTTGGTGGAGACGGCGATCTTGCTCTCCATGCGTACCGATACGGATACCGTAAAGGTGCTGCGCGATGCGGCGCAGACCTACAAGGTAGACATCGAGGCAATCTCTGCGAAAGTTAAGCAGGAGTTCGCGGCGAAGGACAAGGCCAAAACCGCTAAGAAAGCCACTCCAAGACCGCCAGCGAAAGCTGCGAAAAAAACCGCAGCCTAATCACCCACTCAAAAAAAACACTCTGCGGAGCCTTTCAAGTCGAAGGCTCCGCATTTTATTGGCTCACCGGCCCGCCTTCCCGCCCTCAGCGATGCGCCTGCCTTGCAGTCGCGTCTTCTCTGGCCCACCCGGCGAGCAGTGACAAAAAACACACAAGGCTTACTTGATCCGCCACGGAGAAATCTCAGGCCAATGGCTCATTGCATTCTCGGCCCATGCCGTCGATTTGTCCGTGTGGCACGACGTGCATGGATTGGGAATGTTGTATTTGTCTGTCATTGCGGGAGAAATGAACTGGAACGTATTGGCGTGAACATATGCGCCGGGAACGCCTTCACTCTCTATCTCCGGCATATGGCAGGCGACGCACTGACTCCCAGCACTGCCGTCCTTGTGGTGCGTGTGCGCCTCCAGAGTGGCTTCATGCGGTCCATTCGGAGAAGCAGGCCCGTGACAGTCCAGGCAGATTTGGTTCGCGGGTTTAATGAGCTGCGCGTAGTTTCCCGTTCCATGCACATCATGGCAATCGAAGCATGTGATGTTGTGCCGGTACATCACACTCTGCACGAAATCGTTGCCCTGCATGCGGTTTTTGTGCGCCGTGCAGTCGGGAAAATAGTAGAAATCAGTCTGTCCAAGGGCGCAGTTTTCCAGTCTCCAGAAGTCTTGCAGCTTTAGACCGACATGATAGCCAACCGGCCAGTCGTAATACTTTCCCTCGATCGGGTTGGTCAGCGGACGTCCCTGCGAGTGGCACTGGATGCAGGTATCGCTTGCCGCCACGGAATCCATCTGCCCCGGATTCAGAATATTGCTCCGCGTCGGATGCGCAACATGCGCGCTTCCCGGACCATGGCAGCGCTCACAGCCCACGTTCCACTCCGCCACCTGTTTCGTGTGGATGTTGTATCCGACGGAGTGGCAACCGTCGCAGGTTGGACCGGTGGGACGCTGCATATTGTCTGGCGGATAGAGATGCGCCCACCAGTCGGCTCCATGCGCGGGGATGACATACTTGAGCCATTTGTGATTGCCGATGTCCCACTGCACCGGCAACGGGTAATAATCGTCTCCAACTTTGGTGAAATAGCGCTGCTTCCAGATACTGCCATAGACGAAGGCAACCTGCTCTCTGGTGAATGGGGCCACCTTGTTGGTTGCAAGATCGGGAAGAATGGCATTGGTATGTGTCCTCGGATCGCGCACCACGTTGGCCATCGGCGTCTTCTTCCAGCGCCGATAGATATCGGCATGGCACTTTTCGCACGCCTGCGAGCCAACGTAATGTGCGGAAGAAGTGATGGTGGCCTGCTGAGATAGTTCCTCGTGTGTGAACGGGCGGAGGCTGCGCACGAAGAGCGCGAGTTCCCAGCTCTCCGGGCCGGAGATTCTATGCGGACTGCCAAGGGCCGGCATACCGCTGAGCTGGACCCCGTTCTCGATGATGTAGTGGATTTCGCCATCCGATAGATTTTGGGTCGCGGAGGCGCGCAGATCCGGCACGCGCGGATACTCGTTCAGCCCAATCTGCGTCTTGCCGCCGCCGTCGATGCCATGACAGACAGCGCACCGCGTGAAAAACTCCTGACGCCCTTGTTCCAATGCTTCGGAATCGCCGGTGAAGGGGTTCTTCCTATGTCGTTCCTGCCGGGGAATAGCCAGGTTCCGCAGACCACGGGCCACGGTGGTCTCGAAGGTTGATGGTGTCGAAGTGGCGCGGAAGCCTCGCCACACAAGCAACGTCAGGCAGAGCAGCCCCACGGCGATGCATCCCAGGATCGTCATCAGAACCGGCTTCCATGATCGCATCGCGGTGTCCTATGCCTCCTCCGCAGTCTACTTAAGATCGGCAGGCCGCATGATCCTCAACACGGGATGACCGTTGAGGTTTTGCAATGGAAAGTAGACCAGATGCGTCTCTGGATCGACGGCCACAGTATGGGCGTGCGGCATGTTGAACGAGCCAAGCAGAGTCAGTTTCCTGCCGCCGTATTGGAAAATCGTAACGGTCCCCGACTCGGCGGAGACATACAGCCGCTTCAGGCCCGGATCGAAGGCCAGCACATCGGGATCGTCACCCACCTCGTAGCTCGAAAGCATCTTCATGCTGTTCAAGTCCACCAGCGCCAGCGAATGGTTCTCTTCCCCTGCGACGAAGGCGAGATGGTCCGCCACATCGAGCGCGATGCCGTGAGGGTTTTGAATTCCGGCAAGCGGGTATCGGTCCAGGATTTTGTCGGTGTTCGGGTCGATGGCGACAAGCAGGTTCAGGCCATGCACCGCCACCAGGATGTGTCCCGATACCGGATCGTAGACGGTGTTTCCCGCGCCGCCGCCGAGAGGAATCTTGGTGAGAAGAGTATTGCGGATTGGGTCGATGACAGCATCCACGCCGCCGTGCTCATCGGAAACAAACACCCTCCTTTGCCGGGGAGCGTAGGCGAGACCGTCCGGGTAATCGATCGGCCCTGCCTTGCCCACGATCTTCAGCGTCTGAGTATCGACTGCAATGACCTCGTGGCCGCCGGTCGCCGATGCAAACAAGCGATGAACCTCAGGAGCTACGAAGACCCCATGTACCCGTGGGAAGCCGTCCAGGTTGGCGACCAGCTTCCGGTCGCGAACGTCGAAGACGACGAGCTGGTCCGCGTTCATGTGCGCGATATAGAGCCGGCCATTCACCATATCGAGACTTTGATAATCGAACCTGACTGTAGGCCCAGGCAGGGGTATATCGGCCACGATGGTTAAGCCATTGCCATGCGTCTCTTGTCGGACTGCGCCAAGGTCAGGCAGGACGAGCCGAATAGACTCATGGCGAGGTATCCAGCCAGGATGTACCTTTTACGAAGGGTCATTGCCGTGCGCTCGCTTCCTCTTTCATCTTTCGCATTGATCCTAATTCCAGCGACGCTCTCCCACAAATCCCGGTCCAGCGCTTTACCTATTCCCCCACGAGCGACTGGATGATCGGGCAGGTGCCGCGCTGATGTTTGCGTTCGCACTGCCGAACCAATTGCTGCAAGGCATCTTGGATGGATGCGAGGGCCGCGATCTTCTCTTTCACTATGTGCAGCTTTTCCAGCGCCAGGTCGTGTGTAACCGTGCACGTCTGCGGTCCGTCCAGCCGGAGCAGGCCGGTAATATCCTCCAGATTGAAGCCGAGAGTCTGCGCCCGCTTGATGAAGCGGATGCGCCGCGCAGCGTCCTCCGCATATTCCCGATACCCTGACGTGGGCCGCTCCGGCTCCGGTAACAACCCGGAGCGCTGATAAAAGCGGATGGTCTCCACTCCCACTCCCGCCGCCTCCGCCAATTTCCCGATGGTCATTCGTGATTTCATGCTTGACTCCGTACCCATGTACGGAGATTACTCTGTTTTTATTGCGGAGGAAAAGAAAGCGCATGGCATCGGAGAAATCCAAATCGGGCACGCTGGCGTTGGGTGGACTGGCGGCGATTCTTGCTTCGACGTGCTGCCTGGGACCGCTGGTGCTGATTGCCCTGGGCTTTAGCGGCGCATGGATCGGAAACCTGGCGAAGCTGGAACCCTATCGCCCTCTATTCATCGGCGTGGCGCTGGTCGCTCTGTTCTTTGCCTGGCGGCGAATCTATCATCCCGCAGAAAAGTGCCTGCCCGGCGAGGTTTGCGCGTTGCCGCAGACTCGACGCACATACAAGGTGCTGTTCTGGGTCGTCGCAGTGCTAGTACTGGTAGCACTTTCCTTCCCGTATGTGGCACCGCTTTTCTACTAACGAAAAGGAGATTCCCATGTCTGAGCAAAGCCGCAAAGTAACCGATCTAACCTGCGGTGGCAGCGCCGTGCTGCTCTGGTGGTTCCCGGTTGCAGCTTTAATTGCTGGAGCCAACTGGCCAAATTTCCGACTGCTGCTCTGGATTCCCGCCTTGCTTGTAATGGGCGCAGCCTGTTCAGTCAACGCCACGCGATGCGGACGACTGCATTGCTACGTCACCGGGCCGCTCTTCCTGCTCGCGGCGGTGTATCTGCTTCTGTGGGGCTTCCACGTGGTGCCTTCGCCGTTCGGAATCCTTTCGTATTGCTTCGTGGGCACGGTTCTACTTGCCCGTCTCGCGGAAATTCCTCTCGGCAAGTATAGGAGACGTGTCTGTGCGAATCAGTAAAGGCCTGCTCATGAAAAATCATTTTGAAAATAGGAGATTCCTCGTGAAGTTTGTCAAAGTCCTGCCAGTTTTCCTCATGTTTGCCGCTGCGCTTCCCGCCCTGGCGGCAAGCCGTACCGTGACGCTCGCGGTTCCCGGCATGACCTGCCCCGTATGCCCGATCACAGTGAAAAAGGCGCTCAAGGCCGTTCCCGGCGTTTCCAAGGTCGATGTCAGCTTTGCTAAGAAAGACGCTGTCGTAACCTTCGATGATGCCAAAACATCGGTAGCCGCACTGACCAAAGCGACGGCGGACGCCGGGTATCCCTCGAAGCCGGAAGGAACGGCGAAGTGACGTCTGCCAGAAGCTTGTTCTCCAGAATCGGCTCTGCCCTGAAAGAGGATGACTGCTGCGCTGTGCCGAACTCGAAACCGCACAAGGTCGCCATCATCGGCAGCGGCGGCGCGGCCTTTGCAGCGGCCATCCGCCTGCAGGAAGGTGGCGCGGACGTGACGATGGTGGAGCGCGGCACGACTGGAGGCACCTGCGTCAACATTGGCTGCGTACCTTCAAAGATTCTCATCAGCGCCGCTCATGTCGCGCACGTGCGAGCCTCCAGTCCGTTCGATATTGGCATCTCCGTCGCTCCGCCGGTTGTGAATCGAGCCGTCTTGCAGGCTCAACAGCAGGCGCGCGTCGAGGAACTACGCAAGGCCAAATACGAATCCATCATCGAGAACAGTGCGAATATCCGCCTGATGCACGGTGAGGCTCGATTCAAAGACGATCACACGTTGCTGGTAAAGGGTAAAGGTGGACGGGATCAGCCTCTCGCGTTTGACCGGGCGTTGATCGCCACCGGCGCGTCTCCAGCGATTCCGCCGGTGCCCGGCCTCAACACCACGCCCTACTGGACTTCCACGGAAGCACTTGCCTCGCAGAAACTGCCGGAACACCTGATTATCTATGGCGGCTCCTACGTTGCACTGGAGCTGGCGCAGGCATTTCTGCGCCTAGGTAGCAAAGTCACGATGATCGTCCGCTCCAGGATTCTTTCGCGCAGCGATCACGCAATTGGCGACGCGATCCAACAGATTCTGATCGACGAAGGTATGCGCATTTTCACCGACAAGGAGATCGAGTGCGTAGAGCATCAAAGTGGCCGGTTCACAGTGGAAGTTGGCGGCGAACGTATCGTTGGCGATCGTCTGCTGATTGCGACTGGACGGCGGTCGAATACTGCGAGCCTCGGTCTGAAGAATGCGGGCGTGCTGACCAATGAAAACGGAGCGATTCCGGTGGACGAGTTCCTGCGCACGTCCAACCCGAATATCTACGCTGCGGGCGACTGCACACCCAACCCGGAATATGTGTACGTAGCCGCTGCTGCCGGAACCAGAGCTGCCGCGAACATGCTCGGCGGGAATGAGCGTTTGGATTTGTCCGTTGTACCCGGAGTGGTCTTTACCGATCCGCAGATTGCGACGGTGGATTTGGACGAGTTTACCGCGAGGCGCAATGGAGTAAAGGTAGACACGCGCATGCTCACACTGGACAATGTCCCCCGCGCACTTGCCAACTTTGATACACGGGGCTTCATCAAATTGGTCGCGGAGCCGGAAACCGGCAGGTTGCTGGGCGCGCAGGCCGTCGCTTCGCAGGCCGGGGAACTGATTCAGACTGCGGCACTGGCCATCCGCGCGCAGATGACCGTCCATGACCTTGCCAGTCAACTCTTTCCATATCTTACGATGGTGGAAGGACTCAAACTGGCGGCGCAGACCTTTACCAAAGACGTCAAGCAGCTTTCCTGCTGTGCCGGGTAAGGAGGGCGCACCGGCGGGAGAAGTAATCTGTTGCGGCTACATTTTCAATCACGCTGATCGGGACGAATCTGCGAATATTTGAACTGTTCGACACAATCTGGCATCATTGACCCCAAGTGAACGGGGCCTTATGCGAATTGCCTCCTCCCCTGCCGTTCGCGTCACTGCCGGTTTGCTCGTTGCCGCCGCCCTGGGCGGGGTTGGATATCGTATTGTCCGCCGCAGAAGCCAAGATTCTCCAGAGGCGCTCCTGGAGCGGGCCGACAAGATGTCGTGGCTGAATAGCTGGATCGCGGCGGCATCCATTTATCATCAAGCCGAATTGCAGTTCCTACACGAACACAATCTCTCGAAGGCTCTGTATGCGCGCGTCAGTCAGGTGCCGGCACAGAGCGAATCCTCCACGACGATTCCGAGCCAGATTGCGGTTTTGCGCCACGATCTGATTTTTCCGGAGGCGCGCGATCCAGAGACGCGGCTCCGCATTCTAACGATTCTCGGAATGCTTGAAGTGAACTACGACTCCGGCATGGCGCGCGAAACGTGGGGTGAGGTCGAGTCTCTCGCGATACAACAGCATCATTACCTGCTCGCGTCTCGCGCCATTGGAGAACAAGGGATTGCCGCATTCCTGCTGGGTGACATTGCAACTGCCAAGAAAGATGTCGTGAAGGCATGGACGATTGCAAAGATCGCTGACCCCGCCGCGCAGATTCGATACGCCAGCATGTACGGTGTTGGTTTGGTGGAATTGCATAAATACAAGGAGGCACTTGGACCGCTCAATGAGGCGATCAAGGTAGCTGCAAAGACTCACGGAGCAGCCTACCCAACTATCGCAACCACCGCCAAGATAGAAGCGTTGAGCGGCCTTGGCGAGAACAAAGTAGCGCTGGCACTGGCTGCGGAAGAAATGCAGAAAGTATCCTCATACCATCTCACGGGACATCTCTATGACCTTTACCAGACGCGGGCCGACGTTGAAGAGCGAATGGGCGACTGGAGTCAGGCCATCTCCGACCTCGAAAAGTCAGCCACCTATGCAAAGCAGCTCTCGTACTGGCGTGGATTGACACAGGTGGACGGCTTGTTGGCCCAAGCCTATCTTCATCAAGGAGCTTTGCGACCTGCGTTGGCGACGATCAACGAAGCCATCGATGCCAACCGGAACATCCCGGATGAGATGTACTTTGTGCCCAAGAATCTTGCCATCAAAGCGGAGATCATGAAGCGGCTTGGCAACGTGAAGGCATCGAACGATCTCTACGAGAAAAGTGCGGACCTGCTGGATGCGCTATTGAGTAAGGTCCCAACCCCAATGGTCGAGCGGCAGTTGCTCAGTGACCTAAGCATGGTATATGCGGGATATTTTGTATCGCTCACCGATCAAGGCCGGATGACTGATGCGTTCCGCGCCATCGAGCGTGCGCGCGGACGCGTGGAGGTGCAGGCTCTTGCCCACCGCGAGGTGGTCGCACCGGGCGAGTCGGACACCGGAGAGGTCCGCCTGACGAAGCTGAATGTCCAGCTACTCAACGCCGATGACTCAAAGGCAAGAAGCAATATCCTGGCAGCGATCTACGCCACGGAACAGCAACTCACTGGCGGAGCATCGGCGATGGACGAACCGCCCACGCCTGTCCCGCTCTTCGAATTGCAGCGCGACCTGCGACCGTCGGAACTTCTCGTCGAGTATGTGCTTGCTGATCCGCACTCCTATGCGCTCGCGGTTACGCAAAGCACGGTTCATCGCTACGCTATGCCGCCGAAGACAGAACTGGAGCAGGAGGCGACGCTGTATCGATCCGAACTCATCCAGCAGAAGACGGACCTGGCTCTGGCGCAGCACCTTTTTGACGGATTACTTGGCGGCATACCGGAGTTCAGAGAGAAGCAGTCTCTGATTGTGGTTCCTGACGGGAAACTGCATCTTCTGCCGTTCTCCGCGCTGGCAGATTCCGGACAGTACGTCCTCGCCTCTCATCTGGTTTCAGTGGAGCCTTCGGGAACCGTGCTCGATATGCTCAGACACCGCGCCGATCGGACGGCACAAGAGGACCTGCCGTATTTGGGAGTGGCTGCCTGGACATCCAAGCCGCCACCGACGACGTTGATTGCCGCCATCCGCAGAGCCGTCTCCGGGCCGGAGCGGCAGGAACTGGTCGCTCTGCCTGAAAGTCGGAATGAAGTGGAGACTATCGCCACCGATCTTCCCAGGCCCGGCACCATCCTGCTGGGCGATCACGCCACCGAGACGGACTTCAAGCGTCTGCCGCTCAACCAATACAACGTCATCCACCTTGCTCTGCACGGATACGCCGATTCCGAATTCCCGGATCGTTCGGCTCTCGTCTTTGCGCCGGAGAACCCACCCGTGGATGACGGGCTTCTCCAGGTACGCGAAATTCGGCGACTGCCTCTGGATGCCCGCCTGGTTACGCTGTCGGCCTGCAACACCGGCGTCGGGCCGGTGGGCGAAGAGGGCGTGGCGAACATCGTCAATGCCTTCATTGAAGCGGGGGCGCAGAGCGTCGTCTCCACGTTTTGGGAGGTGGAAGATCGGGCGACCGCGCAGCTCATGATTGACTTCTATCAGCACCTTGGCCGCAACGAAGGAAAAGCCGAGGCGCTGCGGCAAGCACAGCTCGATATGCTGCACACTGGCGAGCCGCCGTTTTATTGGGCCGGATTCGAGCTGGTAGGCGAGCCGAGCGGCAGCCTCTTCAATAGGTCGAGCACGGAAACCCCGGTCAGGAGCAATCAATGACGACGAATTCGGCCTTAAAGACCACGTTGCCCATCCAACTCTCCGCGAACGACCGGCATGTCATTCTCGACAATGTACTCAAAGCCCTGCAGAAACGGTTCTATTCGCCGGAAAAACTGAACGAAGACTGGCTTGCGACTGTAGAGCGCCACAGACCGCTGATTGAAGGATCGCCAACTGCGGACGCCTTTGAGCAAGCCATAAGCGATCTGCTCACTGAGTTGCACACGTCCCATCTGGGCTTCTTTCACGGCAGCGCGCGCAGAGCGTCCAGCCGCGCCGCCCTCAGTGCAACCTATCTTGCCGATGACACGCCCTATGGAAAGCGCTGGATTTTTCAGGATGTCCATTCCGGCGGGGCCGCGAGCATTGCCGGGATTGAGCCGGGCAATATCCTGCTTAGCGTCGATGGCCGGGAGATCACTCCGCCTGAGCATCCCGTCTTTGTCATGGGCAAGCAGACCAGCATTGAAATCGTCGGCAACGACGAGCAGCGACGCACCACGTCTGTTGATGTAGCTCGTCCGAAAGGCAAGAAGCTCCACTTTATTCAACCAACGCTCGTTGAGACCCGCCACATGGGCGGTGGACTGGGGTATCTGAAGGTTGCAATGTTCCCCGGCATGGTTGGCGTCGAAGTGGCGAATGCTATCTCCCGCGCGGTTGAAGAATTGGGTGCGATTGAAAGCCTGATGATCGACCTCCGAGGCAACACCGGAGGAGGCGTCGGCGCGCTGCGCGTCATGAGCCTGCTGACTCCGGAGAAAATCCCGGTGGGCTTTGCACTGGACAGGCGGCGAATCACAGCAAATCTGGATTCGGAAAAGCTCACCTTTCCCAGATTCTCACGCATCCCTATGTCCACCAAAGCCCTCTGGCCACTCGCTCTAAAATTTGCACCTGCGATGCTGGCCAGGAAGCCGATCGTGCTTCAGTCTGAAGGGGTGGGCAAAAAGCCGTTTCATGGACGGGTCGTACTGCTCGTCAACCGGCACACCGCCAGCGCCGCCGAGATGATCGTCGCGTTTGCGCGCGAAAACAAACTGGCCACGATCATTGGCGAGAAGACCGCCGGACGGCTCCTTTCGGCGACATCCGTCAAAGTTGGCAAGGACTTTCGATTGGCGCTGCCCACCGGAGCTTATTGCACGTGGAGAGGAACGATCCTGGAGGGGACTCCCATCGTCCCCGATCAGATTGTCGAGTTCGATTGGCACCAAGCACGGGCGGGCGCGGATGCTCAACTTGAGAATGCGGCTAAATCTCTTGCCCGTCGACCGACCGAAACAGCCAGTTGAATGGGAAGTCGCACCAGCAGTGTATTCGAATAGTTCCGCAGAAACCAAATCATCAACACCGTCTTCTTGGCGGTGCTCTTTGTCATTGGAGGCTACATCGCCTTCGTATATCGCGCTAGGGTATTGGGGCACCGCCGTTGGACTGCATTGGACCCCACCACGCTGGGCCTTTGTCTGGTCTGGAGTTTTGTTTGCCGCTGGCGTCTTGCTGCTGTTGTTTGGGCGTTTATTCCGCCCACTCCAGCGAACACTCGCTCCCTCCGTCAGACTCTTCCAGGAGAGATTCCTGAATCCGCGCCGCCGGTCGTGAATTGATTTGACGTGGGGTTCAGCTCTTGGCAGGGTTCTACCGACCGTGTTACATTAGTCCGTGTAATAGTAGGATACAAAACCGTGAATGCTAAAACCCGCCATCAGTGTTCGCCCAAACCTGTTCTGACCACCAGGCCACTACTCTCCAGTCGGCAGGCGCAAGGGCTGGAGTCCACTTTCAAACTGTTGGCCAACGCCACGCGCCTGCGGATGCTGCACGCCCTCGCCCGCGCGGGTGAGCTGTGCGTCGGTCAGATAGCAGACGTACTGGGAATGAAGCCTCAAGCAGTCTCGAATCAACTCCAGCGGCTGGCTGCGCGTGGCATCGTGGAAGCGCGGCGGGACGGCCTTCAAATTCATTATTCCATTCTTGACCCATGCGTTCTCACCCTGCTGCATCAAGGATGGTGTCTGGCGGAGGATGCGCAGATCAGGGCATTTGACCAAGTAGAGAGCGCTGCATCATGAGCACTCGTGGACGTGAAGCTGTTTGCTGCGGCAGCGCGGCGCAATCGCTCGGCGAATTAGCCGCGCGGGATTTCGCAGCACTGGATGAGATAGCAGTGAAGCTCATTTGTGCCGACGGAAGGTTCTCAACCCCTGCTCGGCAGATGGGTCGCCTGTTAGGCGAGCGCATCGCCATAGAGCGCTGCACGAAATCGTTGTCTCAGGATGAGGCTTTATCGACATTGGCGTCCGCTTGCGGCTGTAAATGTGCCCTTCAATCACTCTTCCTGCAAAGGAATCCGGACGGGACACTCCTGCAAATTACGGGATGCACCACGGTTTTAGGCTGGGAAATCCCCTGTGTAAATCGCGCGGTGTGCGGCTTCGACGCAGGGCTTTTCGAGGGTTTTCTTTCCGCTGCGATAGGCAAAAGCGTCGGCGTTGAAGAAACAGCTTGCCTTGGCCTGGGCGATTCCTCATGTGAGTTCAAGATCACACTTCATGCGGCACAGGCGATGAATGGTAAGCGAAAAGGAGTCAAAGATGGCAACTGCTGAACACGTCACATCGGCCTTTCACATCATCACTACCCAAATTGATGAGGCCATTGCCGCATCCAAGTGCCACAAGTGCGGATGCCTGCAGCAGACAGTGCAGGCATTGGCCGGCACAGAGGCAGGGAAAGGGGAGCTGGCTCCCGTTCTTGCGAAAGCAAAATCCATCTTCGGGCCGAAGAAGTACGACTGTTTGGGCTGCCCCGTCTGTTACCCGGCCCTTGCTGCCAATGCCTTTGTCGAGGCATTTCCTGAAGCAGGCGCGGGTCTCGATCTTTGCCCGACGGAGGAACCAGAAGAAAGACAAGGCTGGCCATCGTTACCCGGCGACTATTCCGTTGTCCGCTACGGGGCTCCGGTCGCCGTCTGCGCGCTCAATAGCGAACTGCTGGTAAAAACTCTCGCCGAGCGCAAGCCCGAAGGTCTGGCTGTTGTCGGGACCATGCATACGGAAAACCTCGGTATCGAGCGCGTGATTAAGAATACACTCGCAAACCCGCACATTCGCTGCCTACTGCTCTGTGGTGAGGATACGCAGCAGACGGTAGGTCATCTGCCCGGACAGTGCTTTGAAAGCTTGTTCCAAAATGGAATGGACGAACGCAGCAGAATCATCGGCGCACGCGGTCGCCGACCGGTGCTCAAGAATGTGAGCCGTGAAGAGGTGGATGCCTTTTTGAAGCAGGTGGATCTGATCTCGATGGTGGGCGAGGAAGATGCCGACATCATCACCGGGCAGATTCAATCCTGTGCCGACCGCAACCCCGGCGCGTATCCATACCCCTTTAAGGACTCTCAAATTGAACGCATACAGGCACCCGAACCCAAACGCCTGACCCTCGACAAAGCTGGGTATTTTGTGGTCTACCCTGAAATGCGCAGCAAGCGGCTTGTAGTGGAACACTACACAAACCAGGGCGTGCTCAACTGTGTGCTCGAAGGCGCATCGACCGGGGCGCTTTACAGTGAAGCGATCGAGCGCCAACTGGTTACGCGGCTCGACCATGCCGCGTATTTGGGACGAGAGCTTGCCCGCGCTGAACAAGCTATTCTGACCGGTGCGCCCTTCGTTCAGGATGCAGCTCCCGGAGAAATTCTTCCTGTAACCGCGGCTTCCTGCGATTCTGGGAATTCGTGCGGCTGCCCACCCACTCCGAAACCTGCGGCAAGTTCCTGCTCCTCGCCAGACGCAGAGAAAGTGGTCTACCAATGAAAACCAGAGTATTCGGACTCATTGCCGTAGTGCTGATTGTCGTATGCATCCTTGCATATAAGACGAACCGGACACCGCAAACGCAGAACACTACGACCCATCCTCGCGTGTTGCTTGTGGCCGATCTTCACGAAGCTGGTTCAGACGGCGACGCCTGCGCCGAAATCATTCACTCGGTCCGAGCGGCGCAAGCCCGGGGCATTGCCGTGCTGGAACTCAGCCCTGACAGCAAATCGAATTTGCTTACGCGCTACCATGTCCTGACCATTCCTACTGTCCTGATCCTCGACCACAACGAACAGGTTGTTGCACGCTTTGAGGGGGAAGGCCCCGATACCGTGGTGGCTGTACGCAGCCAGATGCGGCAGTTGAAGTAGGTCAGCATGATCATTCCTGAAACGTTGAACCAAGCACTCTCTGGAGGAAACATCGCGGCGCTGCCGCTTGCGCTCGTGGGTGGCGTGATCGCGGGCGTGAATCCTTGTTGCCTTGCGCTTTACCCGGCAGCAGCAGGCGCGTGCTGCGGTACTACACAACAGCAAAGCCTAAAGCGCCCGCTTGGGAATGCCATCGCCTTCGTGCTCGGGATTGCTGTTTCCGTCGCACTGCTCGGCTCGCTCGCGGCCTATATTGGCCGGATGGCAGTGGTGGCGACACCGTTCCGCTATGCCATCGCCGTTCTGCCGATCCTTATGGGAGTCTATCGACTGGGATGGATTCGGTTGCCGAAGATGGTGCCCAAAGCCTTCCGGCCAGGCTTAGGCGGAGCGTTTGGAACCGGCCTGTTGCTCTCGCTCATCATCGGCCCGTGCGGCACGCCCGTCCTCGCCTCCGTTCTTTCCTTCGCGGCTTACAAACAGAGCTTTCTGTACGGAGGGCTGTTGTTGTTCCTGTACGGTATCGGCAATGGACTCCCGCTCGTTTTGGTGGGAACAACCGCTGGAGGACTTCTGAAACGGCTGGATTGCAGCCGGTTCGGAAACTGGATCGACCCCATCGTAGGAGGTTCGCTTTTACTGCTCGGTTTCTACCTACTGTGGCGTATTTGAGTCGCGCTTTACGATCTATCCTGCGCTTCATGTCAGCGATCACCTACTGAATCTTAAGCGGATAGTAATATGCCGCTTTATCCTGCTCATGCGTGGTGGAAAGGTAATACTGCCCGACATGGGCACGCCGTAAATCGAGATCGACAGATAGCGCTTCTTGCTGTCCGCTATTGCTGGTCGTTGCAACAGCTTCGCTAATCAATCCACTTCCATCTGGACCATGCGTGACCGCCACGACATATTGGCCAGGGGAACTGAAGCGCGGCATGACGATGGTCAGCCGAACACGAGCGGCAGGCAGCGTGACAGATTGCAATTGCCCCCGCTGCTGGCCTCGAAATGCACCAGCGTCCCACAGATTGACCGTTTCGGAGACAACCGCGCTATTTGTCGCCAACGAATGCTTCTGCAGCTCGTGTCGAGCAATCGTGATGACCGCTGCGATGACGACACACGTCGCAACAGCGGTTGTGAGCACCAGCTTTGGCTGCCGCGACTGATGTTCGCGCCGCATCGTCAATAGACGACGCATACAGGCAGGACAGGTTGCGGCGTGATCGACACGCGGATCGGAAAGACGGATGTCCCTGGATTTGCGGGCCAGTTTCTGTAGAAAGTCTTCTCCGGGGCAGGGGCCTTGCGGTGTCGTCTCACCTGCGAGCACCCGCTCCTGATGCCGTTGCTCGATCCATTTCTCGAAACGGTCCTCGGCTCGTGAGGGCCACTGCAGATTCAATCGCATTGGGAAGAATCTCCAGACCGGGAGAGGTTCTGAAGAACCGATTCTAACTCCCGAAAGTATGCGCGGCGTACCGCTGTGTGGTCCATATCCAATTGCTTCGCAATCTCCCGCCACGAGTATCCCATCCAGCGCCAATGAACGATGGAATTTGCAAATGGGGACAGTTGCGCCAATAGTTCCCTGGCATATACGCGCTGCTCGATCTCAGGCCGTTCAGCGTACATCGGCTCCAGATCGGCAAGAGAGCCATGCGAAAGCTCGCGGCTGCGCTTCGCTGCAAGCTGTTTCGCGCGTCTGCGGAGGATGCTCTTCACATGCGCTGTCAATTTGACTTGAAGCGCATCGGGGTGTCGCCCGAGGTAATCCGCTGCATTGTGAACGGCGTGATCCATCAAATCGTGCGCGGCATCGTGATCGTATAGATATGTCCAGGCGCAAAGAAGAGCGTAAGACCAGGCTGCCTGGGCAGCGGCCTCCAGCACCCGATCAGAAGCTGGATGCCCGGTCGAATAGGCCCAACTCCACGTCCGATCTTGCCAGCGAGGACCATTTGGCGGCATTTGCGAGCGTCTGCGCGAGGGGGATTGACCACCAGTTATCCAGAAGTATAGGCGATGAGATTGCCGCCATAGTGAAAAGACTTCCAATATCCATGCCCCAAACGGCTTCCAGAGGTGCCTTTAGTAAGTACGGAACACGCCTCTGAAGAATTGCCCGAGGAGTGCGTGCGCAAGTCCGCCAATGTCGAGTAGCGGCGGTGTTGTGTGGCGAGGACGGCGGTTGAGGCCAATCTCGATGGAACTAAAGACGGCTACAGGCATAACCCTACAGCCGCAATGGGCTGTGGACTGAGCCGTCTCCGTCCGTCGCAACCCACACACCACGCAATTTCGGAATACCGCCAGTTTTCGTCCAAGGAACAAGCCGCGATCCGATTTGCGCTGGCGCTGGTTCAGGGAAAATGGAAGATCGGCATACTCTGTCGGCTTCAGCAAGGTCCGGCACGGCCCGGCGAACTGCGCCGACTATTCCCGGATGCGTCGAAGAAAATGCTGACCCAGCACCTCCGTCAAATGGAACGGGATGGAATCATCACTCGAACCGACATGAGCGGGAAAGTATCTCATGTCGAATACTCCTTGTCCGAGCTGGGCGGCGTGGCCGTCTCTCATCTCCTCCACTACTTAGCAACATGGACTACAGAATATCTGCCTCAAAACGTACCCAGTTTAAGCCATGCGCTCGGCTCGTGGATGACGGAATCGAGAAGCGCCTAACGCGATTGGCACAGCAAGCAATCAAATGTGCTACCTGGCTTTCCCTTTACTCGGCATTCAAAGGGGTGAGCTGCGCCGGTTCTTCAAGAATGTCGAGCAGCGCCCGCGCGCAATAAACCCGGCCGCGCTTCGAGTCGGAAACCGGGCGCAGAACACAATTTCGCTCCAGCCGCTCGATGGCGCGCTGCGCCGTCGTAAAAGCAAGGTTCAATTGATTGGCAGCGCCGGTGGTTGTAACGAAGGGATTTGCCGCCAGAAGATCGAGCACTCGCAGCGGCGTATTCGTCGACTGGCCAGCCAAATCGATTCGCCATTGGACAAGCAAATCGTTGATGCGCGTCGCCCGGCTCAGCGCATCCTCGGACATGCGTGCAATTCCCTGTAGAAAATACTCCAGCCAATCTTGCCATGCACCGCGCCCGCTCACTGCACGCAAGCCGTCGTAATAGTCTCGGCGGCTAGCTTCAAAGAATGCGGAGAGATAGAGTAGTGGAGTAGGAAGAATTTTTCTCTCGATCAAAAACAGCGTGATGAGCAACCGTCCCACGCGGCCGTTGCCGTCGAGGAATGGGTGGATGGCTTCAAACTGATAATGGGCCAGCGCAATCGTCACCAGAGGTGGCAATTCCGATCCATGAAGAAATTTCTCCCAGGCCGTGAGACATGGTTCCACCTCGCCAGGCGGTGGAGGAATAAAGGTGGCCGTCGCCAGCGTACTGCCGGGCTTGCCGATCCAATTTTGCGTGGTGCGGAAGCGGCCTGGAGTTGCGTGATGCCCTCTTGCACCCTCCATCAGCTTCTCGTGCAACTCGCGAACGAGGCGCACGCAAAGGGGAAGCTCCTTGAGTCGCACGATACCATGCTCCAGCGCGACCACATAGTTGCCGACTTCGCGCAGGTCTTCAGGACTGCGGTTCACTGCCGCTCCTGCCTCGGCTGCAAGCAATTCACCGAGTGTGGCCTGCGTGCCTTCGATCTTGCTGGACAAGACGGCCTCACGCCGCACGAAAGGTCGCATCAGAACATGAGGATTGGGCAGACGTCCGCCCTCGCCGGCCAGCCTCCCGATGAGCCGGTCCGCGTCGGAGAGTACGCGAATGAGCCGCGGCGTCCATTCCACTGCCGGAGGCAAAGGGGTGGGTACAAAGGCCGAATACGAACCGAGGGAAATCATCCTGCCGGGAATGTTGGGGGACTTGGGCATAATTTCTTGGCACGAAAATGGCGAGAGCTGCTATTTTCGATATTCATCTTAATCGAAAATAAAGCATCTGGCTATTAGCGCGAATGCAAATATCTCTACATCGCTGCTTGCGGTGTGTTGAAGCAGTTTTGATCAACGGAAGCGATGCCCGACACAGAATGAAGGAGAAGGATTGCGGGCTGACCCGCCACGACTCAGCCCACGGCCCAGTTGGTGTCAAGATTGACGGCAGAATTTTGGTGTCAAATTGGTGTCAAAATGCGCCGATTTGGCCGGTTTTTCCGGCTCATCCGACTTTTAAGTACATAGCCGTCAATAACTTACAATTTCGCCAGTTCCATGGCATGGAAGAGGTCATTGGCTTGGTCCTCCTCTCTCGATGAAAGCTGGCAAACCTCTTCCTGCTCTGTCCTTCGTTACGGATAAATATTCGTCGCCTCCACTCGTTTCCGGTTGAGCCACCGTCCGCCATAACCTGCGATATCTTGGCGCAACGTCCACTATCCATCACCATCTTCCGGCTCGAAGGCCAGGCTGAGCAGCCAGGACGGCGCGGCCAGCGGATCGGCCTCCGGGTCCACGTAGACATAGCGCTCGCCGTTGGTGCGCATCGATGGCGGAATCAGAACATAATCATCCTCGCCATGCAGCCGGACTCCGGGCGTGAAGCTCAGCCGCAGTCGGCGCATCCGTCGACAGCGCGGCCAGCGAAAGAACGAGTACCGCGCCGCCGCTTCGCCCATGCCCGCCATCACCGTAAGCGTCTGTTGCATTCGATCGCCTTCGCCGGGATCGTTCTTCATCAACTCGCGACAAGTGCGCTGGCCGAGAACTCGATCCATCTCCAGCACAACAATGCCGGACTCTTCGCCGGTGGCCACAGCCCAGTGGCAGCGCGCGTGCTCGGCGGCCCAGCGCAGTAGCTGCTCCGGATCACTCGTTGCCTGCCCGATCCACAGCTCCGCCAGGCTTGTGTGGCGTGAGCGAGTGAGAATGGGAAAGATCTTCCACCCGCGGTTAGCTGCCGCTTCAATCTGGGCAGAAATCTCGCCCGACAACTTCTCGTCCGGCACATTGCCGAAGAGGTCTTTTTCTCTGCGGCGAGGAACAAATTCTGGTTGCATGCATTCTCCTTTTGCAAAACAAAAAGCGCCGCCCGGTTTGGGGCGACGCATCTCTTTCTGCGATGTGTTGGTTATGGGTTGAACTGCCTGCGTCAGACACTCCTGCTTCGCAGCCAGCAGTAGACAGTCTCGCGGCTCACGCCAAACTCGCGCGCCAGTGCAGCCTTCTTCTCGCCTGCCGCAGCGCGTCGCCGAATCTCGGCAATGCGCGCTGTGCTCAGCGTCGGCCTGCGGCCTTTGTATCGGCCAGCCGCGCGAGCTACGGCGATGCCTTCGCGCTGACGCTCCAGCAGCAGCGCGCGCTCAAACTCGGCCACAGCTCCGAGCATCGACAGCAGCAGGTTCGCCATCGGCGAGTCTTCGCCGGTAAACGTGAGCGCCTCTTTCTGAAACTGCACCGCAACGCCACGCTCGGTCAGTTGCCTGACCAGCATTCGCAGATCCGTCAGATTGCGCGCCAGCCGGTCCATTGAGTGAACAAGCAACGTGTCGCCCTCGCGACAGAACTCCATCGCCGCCTGCAACTGCGGGCGTGCTGTGTCCTTGCCGCTGGCCTTGTCCTCGAAGAGCTTGTCGATCGCGAGGCCGTCGAGCTGGCGCGCCGTGTTCTGGTCAATTGTCGATACACGTCGATACCCGATCCGATGACCGGTCATGGGTACTCCTTTCAAAGTGTCAGGTTAGGGTCTAAGAGGTTCGGGAAGAGGTGTCAGAAAAGGCGGGAAGAACTTCATTCTGACGCGAATTTGCGGCAAAAGTGTCAGGCGCAGAGTGTCCATCTGGACTATACCCAAACCTGACACCGCCTGCGGCAGACGCAACAGATCATCCCGACATCGGGCGCGGACGATCAGGATCGAGACAATCTTCACAGCGGGATTTGCAGTTTCTGACGACGGATGCAGACAATCTGGCTACAGGTGACAGATACCATCGGCCAACGCATGACTTCAGTTCGTGCAGGCTGTCTACTGTGGACACCGCTCCGAATTGTGTCCACAGTAGACAGAATCTTTTCCGAGGAAAACTCGCCCTGAGTTACACCCGCTGTCTACTGTTGACAGCGCACCCAGAAATGATTTCCGAGGCTGCTCATTTTGGTCACATTGTCCACTGTGGCCAGGTAAGGCTAAATGGATTGATGGCTACCCTCAGATACATTCATCTTATTGAATATCAGAGCGTTACGCAGAAAGATCATTGCAGCGCCTTGTGCGGGGGGCATCTGCCGAGACTCGACGACTACGGGGTTATACCCTCAACCTCAGCGCATATGGGGTACGTGTCCTGAGGGCTAGGTCAATCGTCGTTGCATGCCGTAACCCACCGTTCGACCGTAGTCTTTGTTTCTTGACGGTATAAATAGCGGTATGTCAAGCATGCTTATCGCTTATATTATTGACTTCAATAATGATATATATCGATATGAATCCCTCTCTCTCCGCCAATCCCATTTATAAATCGACCGAAATCAATAATATACATATATATCAACCACTTGGCATTGTCGGGTGGCCGACAAAACCCGTACAGATTTTATCTATTTTGCATCCTTTTCAACCTCTGTGACCTTGCCCCTAAAAACCCGACAATCCGACAACAAACGAGTCCCCTCAATTTCGTGACAGGGACTCCGGCAAATTGTGTTGCTTATTGATCTGGCCCGGTAATACTGTTACGCGGCATAGGCGACGATGGGGTCTTTGAAGAAGGCTTTGATTCTTTCTGGATTGTTTTCGATTGCCGACATGTGTTCCGTTGCAGCCTTCTTTAACTT
>JAKAXU010000048.1 GCA_021816455.1 Acidobacteriota bacterium | reverse complement strand
AAAAGACCTCCACCCAAGCGCCAAACCCAGACTGAAGACTACTCCGAGACCGAATGACCACCCTTCTGCCCTATCAGACCACCGAGCTGTCGGATGAAATCGATCCGTGTGAGAAATCGCGGCTAACGCCAAAATCTCGTCTTCCCCCGCACACGCTTAACCTGCTAGCGTAAGGTGTCCGGGTCGTTCAGCCCCGCCAGCGAAAGGACTCCATGGGTTTCCCATTCCGTAACGTTGACCTTATCCGTTTTGATTCCATGCTCTCCGAGGACGAAATCCTTGTCCGCAACACTGCCCGGCAGTTCGTCGACGACAACCTCATTCCCATCATTGAAGATTGCTTCCGCAAGGGCCGTTTTCCTCGCGAACTCGTCCCCCAGATGGCTGAGCTTGGTTTCTTCGGGGCCAATATCGAGGGCTACGGCTGCGCTGGAATGTCCAACGTCGAGTACGGACTCGTCATGCAGGAGCTGGAGCGCGGCGACTCCGGCTTTCGCAGCTTCGTCAGCGTGCAATCCGCGTTGGTCATGTATCCCATCTATACCTTTGGTTCAGAGGAACAGAAATCCAAATGGCTCCCCGAGCTTGCCGCTGGACGCAAGCTCGGCTGCTTTGGCCTTACCGAATCCGGCTTCGGCTCGAACCCTGGCGGAATGACCACACGCGCGACGAAAGATGGGGACTCATATATCCTGACCGGCGAAAAAATGTGGATCACCTCCGGCACCATCGCCGACGTTGCGATCATCTGGGCCAAGGTCACCGACGAAGACGATAAAGTCCGCGGATTCCTCGTCGAAACCGACCGTCCCGGCTTCCGCGCCGACGAGGTCCACGGCAAATGGTCCCTCCGAGCCTCGGTCACCGCTGGCCTGGCCCTTCAGGAGGTCCGCATTCCGACCACCAACCTGCTGCCCGGAACAGGCGGACTCAAAAGTCCGCTCATGTGCCTCAACCAGGCACGCTACGGCATCAGTTGGGGAGCCATCGGCGCAGCCATGGCCTGTTACGACACTGCGCTCCAGTACGCCAAAATGCGCAAGCAGTTCCGCAATGAACCCATCGCCAGCCACCAACTCATCCAGGAAAAACTGGTTTGGATGATCTCGGAAATCTCCAAGGCTCAACTGCTCTCGCTCCACGCCGGCCGACTCAAGGATGCTGGAACACTCGGCCACGAGGTGATCTCTCTCGCCAAGCGAAACAACGTCTGGATGGCGCTTGAAACCGCCCGCATGGCCCGGCATATCCTCGGCGCCAACGGCATCACTGAGGACTACCCCATCATGCGCCACATGATGAACCTCGAATCCGTCGTCACCTACGAAGGCACGCATGACATCCATGCACTGATTCTCGGCCAGCACATCACCGGCATCCCCGCCTTCTAAGGCCTTCTATGAGACGGCTGTAGGAATCAAGGGACTTTTTCCCGTAGGGGATATTCTGTGTACCTTCACAGTCTCATCCTCTACGGCTGATAGACCCAGAGGTCGTTCAGATATCCAACCTTCCCCTGTGATCCAACTCCCATACCACCAAAAAGCCATAGCCTCCCAGCGGCGTCCGTCCATGTCACTCCGCTTCTGCGTGATCCGGGTACATTCGCTGCGGCAGGTTTGCCCTCGGTCCCGTAGCTGCCAGGCTGCCCTTCCACTCCATACCCACTCATCCACGTCCATTGCCCGTTGCTATATCGCCACAGATCGTTGAAGGTGCTGTCGATGTGGCTTGTGTACGTGGATCCAAAGCCTTCCCCACCAAAAAACCAAAGATTCCCGCTGTTATCCGTCCAGGTCATCCCGCTGTCCCGGCTTCCCGGAATGTTCGCTGCCGCTCCAACACCTTCGCTGCCATAAATTCCAAGCACGTCGATCTGGTTGGCTGGCCCACCCATCCATGTCCACTTACCGCCGCCAAACTGCCAGAAATCGTCCAACTCGGCAATGTTATAGTTCGAGTCGTCGTAACCAGCGCCTCCAAAAATCCACAGATTCTCTGTTCCATCCATCCAACCCGCTGCCCTGTAACGCCCACCAATCATGTTGCCCGGCGCGCCGACACCTTCTGTCCCATAAACTCCCGCTAGCCCAGGACTGGCTGTCTTTGTTCCGCCCATCCATGTCCACTCCCCGCCGCTGTACTTCCACAGGTCATTCAACGCGAAAAAGCAATTCCCTGTCCCGTCACACCCTTTACCGCCAAAGAGCCAGAAATCTCCCGCAGCATCCACCGCGCCCACCGCATGGGCACGAGAGCCAGGATAATTCGTGGCTCCAGCCACACCCAGCTGGCCGTACACTCCAGCCTGTTGCACGTGGTTTGCCCCGCCCATCCATGTCCACTGGCCCGCGTGATAACGCCACAGATCGTTCAATTCACCCGCATTTCCCTGTGCGTCATATCCATTGCCGCCAAACAGCCAGAAGTCTCCAGTTCCGTCTGTCCAGCTCACCGCGCCGTAGCGTGCTCCCGGCGTATTTGTCGATGCGGCGGTGCCCATCGTTCCGTAAACCCCAGGCTGATCGGTCGTATCCGACCCGCCCATCCACGTCCACTGCCCATTGCTGTACTTCCACAGATCGTTAAACCACGCGTTCGTCCCGGCGGTACACAGCGGATCATACTGCCTGCACTGCCCGCCCACCTGCGCCGATCTGCCGCCGAACAGCCACAGATTCCCCGCTGTATCTGTCCAGCCCACGCCCCCCGACCGTGCGCCCGGTGTGTTCGTAGAAGCGGCCACCCCTAACGACCCGTACGAGCCATTCTGCTCCACCGCATTCGATCCGCTCACCCACGTCCACTCGCCAGATGCCGTCACTGGCGAACTCGTCCCCGAGGTGGACCCCATCGAACCCATTCCACCGCACCCGGAGGCGAGAATCACTCCCAACGAAACCTCTGCGATCGCGATCCTGCTCCACCAGCTAGCCATCGATTCTTCCTTCTGGAAACATAACTTATCCGAAATGAAAACGAATGACTTGTCTTGAAAGATGCTCGTCTAACTGCTTTGGATGTTTCGCAGGATAAATTCTCGGAACCGTAAAGCTACGCGAAAGATGCAACAGCGGCCATGGCTCTTTACGCAAATCAGACAGGAGCCAGGATCAGCTTGCTCGATGCTCCTACGTCCATTGGCGCCTTCTGATTGCTCTCACACTCTTCCCGGAATCCTGCTCGCGAGCTTCGGGGACTCGGCTCACGCCTTCATCTCCCTGTTTCTGCTTACCGTATACTGACCCTGGCCCCACCCGCCAGGAGCTTTATGACCGCACCCCCCGCAGCCAAGCTCAACAACATCCAACTCCTGCGCGCCTACGCCTCGGTCGCCGTCGTCTATTTCCACACCGGCTTTCACTTTGGCCCCGTCTACCCCATCGGCTCCTTTGGCGTTGATCTCTTCTTCGTCATCAGCGGCTACATCATGGCCCGCATCCTCTACTCAGAAAAGACTCGCCAGTACTTCCTGCGCCGCCGTCTTTTGCGCATCGTCCCCCCCTACTGGTTTTTCACGGTTCTCGTCTTCGTCGCCTCGCTTTTCGTCCCGCAGTTGATGGTCTCGACCCGCGGTAACGTCATCGAACTCTTCAAAAGTTTCTTCTTTATTCCCTTCATGAAGGGCAACAGCGTCATCCGGCCCACGCTTTTCATTGGCTGGAGTATCAACTACGAAATGTTCTTCTACGTCGCGCTTGCTATCGGACTCGCCATCGCACCGCGCCGCGCCGTCTGGATTGGATCAGGACTGATCCTTGCGATCCTCGCCATCTGCTCGCTGGTCCCGCACCCCGGAGCCATTGTCCAGTTCTATGCCGACCCCATCATCCTTGAGTTCGTCATGGGCGTTCTCGGTTTTTACGTCTGCAAATCCGTGGGAATCATCCAGTCCGGCACGCTCAAAACCCTGCTGCTCGTCGTCGGGATACTCGCTGCTCTTTCGCTTTCCTTCTTTCAAGCCTTTCATTTTTACTTCACTCACATCCGCGCCATCTCGCTCGGTATCGCCGCCTGGATCGCCGTCTGCGCCGCTGTTCTGCTTGCCGCCAGCGGCTGGGACACACGCAACAAACTGCTGATCCTCATCGGAGACGCAAGCTATATCCTTTATCTGGTTCACACTTTTGTCATTTACCTGCTTGATCGTGCTCTTGTCCGGCACATCGGTCACTGGCTCTCCGACTCGACCGTCTCCGGCATGATCCTCGGAGTTCTCGCCTCGGTCGCACTTTCCATCGCCCTCCATGTTTACGCCGAACGGCCTCTGCTGCGCATCCTCACCACACGCTATGGTGGCCATCGACCACCCGCGGAGTTTCTGCCCACCAGCAACTGATTCGTTCCGATCTCCGGATCATCGGATTTTTACCGGAACTCTGGTTTTTGAATCGAATCCGACGGCGCCATTCGTCTGCCTTTGGTGTGCCCCGCTGTGGCTGCTGCGATTCACTCTTGGAGCGCATCGATTTTACCGGTTGTTGCAATGTTTTCTATAGTTTTTGACGATATTTTGCCCGCTTATGCGCCCTATATCCTTGATTATTAAAGTGCTTAGGAGCGTTTTCTCTCATAGGCTATACAGACTGACAATGGTGAGTGTGGCTTTTCATTGAGGAAAAGCCACGCCGAGAGCGTCTTCACTGTAAGCAGTGTGAGCGAAAATGCTCTAAACCTGGTGCTTTGCAACTGCCCGTAAACGGAGTAGCGCTGATCTGGTAGATGGGCATCAACTGCGATTTTGAGTTTTCGCTGGCAATCGTGAAGCGCAATTCGGAAGGAGAGTCGATCTGAATCCATTGCTTCGTGTCTGCATCCTGCCCAGCCGCAACTTTCGGCAATGGAACCACTGGAGGTAAACTCCTGAGTACCGCGTCTCCGCTATGAACCACTCGCATGGGAGCGTCGGGAGGCGGCCCGGCACCAAGATCGGCTGCCTGGACGAGTGGGCCGTACAGCGCCGCAGCGACTGAGTCATCGCCAGGCAGCGCCCCCTGGCGGAGCTTCATTGTCAGGGCTATGCTGGTCATGTCGCCATCCTGCCAGTTTCTTCGAATCGACAGATACGACCCCGAATCAGCGATTGCTTCGAGCGGTCTGCCGTTGATCTTCACCAGCGCGTCTTCGGTTGTCCAGGAGGGAATACGCACATGGATGGCGCGCAGCGCTGGCCGTGAAGACTTGATTGCAAAAAGAATGCAGCAGCCGATCTACGCTCAGTGAGTCGAGGAGCAGGGAAAGGAAAAAGGCGCGCAGGCTGGAGTTGCCGCGCGCCTTTGATTTCGCTTTCGATCCCAGGCTCGTTTCCCCGAATCAAACGCTTCTGAAAACTTATCTTCCGTAATGCTCGGCGTTTTTCTGCGCGAAGTGGGCCCATTTCTCCGGCAGGTCATCCGCAGCGAAGATGGCCGACACGGGGCAGGCCGGAACGCACGCGCCGCAATCGATGCATTCGACCGGATCAATGAAAAGCTGATCGGCTTCGTCGTGCTGTCCTTCGTCTTTTTTGGGGTGGATGCAATCGACTGGACAGGCGTCTACACAGGCGGTGTCCTTGGTGCCGATACAGGGTTCTGCAATGACGTATGCCATAACGTAAGCTCTCCGTGGAGTTATGCTGCCAGCCAAATAGTAGCACACTGGACAGATGGGTTAAAACGAAGCAGAAGCAGCAAGCAGTGCAGAGAGTCTCATATTGTGCGGTTGGCACCCGCCGCAGCTTTGCGGCGGCCTGCGTACTCGGCCGGCGTCGGGATCGGATCCAGATTGCGCCCGGCAAATAATGCTTCGAAGGTTTCGAGCAGCTCGTCGTGAATCCTGCCGTTGCTGGCAAGCACTTCCCTGCTGTTCAGTTCGCGGGGACTTCCATCGAAGGTGCTCACTCTACCGCCAGCTTCTTCCACCAGCAGGAATCCAGCCGCCGTGTCCCAGGGATTGAGATGAAACTCCCAGAATGCTTCCAGCCGGCCACACGCGACGTAAGCCAGGTCCAGCGCGGCCGACCCAGCTCGCCGCACCCCGTGGGAGCGTAGTGTGAACTCATGGTAGAAGTGGATATTCGGATTGGCATGACGTTTGCGGCTTGGGAAACCTGTGGCGATGAGCGATTCGGCCAGATGCTTCGCTGGCGAAACGGCGATTCGACGACCGTTCAGCCATGCCCCCTTACCCCGCTCGGCAAGGAACAACTCGTCTCGCATCGGGTCATAAATCACGGCCGCAACCAACTGGCCGTCCTCGTCGGAGGTTAGTTCATCCGTCCGCCGCTCCAGCCCCAGCGAAACACAGAAATGCGGAAATCCATGCGCAAAATTTGTCGTTCCATCGAGCGGGTCCACGTACCAGCGAAAGTCGGCGTCCATCCGATCGCGAGTTCCTTCCTCACCATAGACACCATGCTGCGGAAACCGCTCCGCAAGCGACGCGCGAACATACGCTTCCACGGTGCGGTCTGCAACCGTGACCAGATCGACTTCACCTTTGTATTCCGTTTCGACGCCGGCGAGGAAAAAATCTCGAAGTTGCCTGCCCGCCTCAACGGCAATCTTCGCAGCGTCGGGCACCCAGGTGAAGTCCGCTTGATTCTGCTGGGGCGTCAGAACGCTCACTGCTCCTCCTGCCTACTGGCGGCAGATGCCTGGGAGCGGCGATGCGAAGTTTCCACGATGGAGCGAATCTGCTGTTTATAGATAAAGAGATTGGGTTGATGTTCGCGCGTAAGGCGAATCATGCAATCGTCGAAATACTCGATCCAGCCGGAAACCGTCTCGCCGTCGCGCAGCAGAACCGTGACCGGAATCTGGCGTTCACTGAGCGAGCGCAGGTAAAGGTTCTCCTGTCCGGTCTCTCCCGGCGGAGCCATGTGGGACGCACGCAGATGGCGAAATGGGCTCATAGAGTAGATAAGTGTTGTGAAGCAAGTTACGGAACGATGGTTGTATCCGCATTCGATGGAAATCTCTACGCAATGCAACGGACCACGTGCAACCGCATCCTGGCTATGGACTCTTATCCGCATAATACCCTGTGCGATAGCGCAGTCGCCAAGCTCCGCCGTCGGCGCGCGGAATGGCGATCTTGATGCGATGAAAAGCATCGACATCCTGCTGACGCGTCGGGTAATAGCCGATCAGATACTGCGTCCGAAGATCGTCGGCAATTTTTGCAAAAGAAGCATCGGGACCTGTCTGGTCGATGTAAAAATAGCGTCCTCCGGTTTGCCCGGCAAGCGTGATGAGCGCGTGTTCGCCGCCGATATCGCGTCCCGCGCTTGCCTCAATCGGCACATCGATGAGCGAGTAGACAAGAACCTCTCCGCGCAGAGCCGCTTCCAGCGCCTGTCGATAAGTGACCGTATCCACGGTGTCTCCACCATCGGTGACGAGCACCAGTACTTTGCGCCCGTCACGCGGGGCCAGACTCTCGGAAGCCTTCTGAATGGCCTCATAGAGAGCAGTCGCCGCTCCGCCATGCAGCGTGTTCAGGCCGTGTTCAATGGACTTCAGGTTGTTCGTAAACGGAACCACCTGATATACATCCGTGGCAAACTCGATCAGGCTCATGCTGTCCTGTGGCCGCAGTATGGAGCGTGCAAAATGCTTCGCCGCATCGCGCTCTGCGCCCAGATCCTTGCGCACACTACCGCTGGTATCCAACGCAAGCACCAGATTGAGGGGCACATTTGTCTGTTGCTCAAACAACGCAATTTTTTGCGGTTGGCCATTGTCATAGACCGCGAAATCCTGCGCTCTCAGTCCGCTTACCGGGGCGCCTGCGGCATCCGTTACGCTGGTCAGCACGGTCACCAGACGAACATCCATGTGTAACGTCGGAACCAAGGAAGCATCGGAAGTATTGGATTGCGCAGAAGACGTCTGCGCTGAGGAAGCGAGTGCAACCACGGGCTGCGATGCCAAAAGAAAGCCGAGCGTGATTACGATGCAAACAGGAATGACGCGTGTGACACTCACGGAAGGATCCCTGGCTCGTCCGTAACGTCGAGCGCAATCGTCTCCGGGAACGGTTCCCCGTCGGCCCAAACCGCGCCATCTGCGAAGGTCTCCTTTTTCCAGATAGGCACCGTGCGCTTCAGTGTATCAATAAGCCAACGGCAGGCGTCGAGCGCAGGTGCACGATGCGCTGAAGCGACCAGAATCAGCACCGAGGTTTCGCTGATCCTCAGTCGTCCAAGTCGATGGACGATGGTGACGGCACGCACCCCAAAGCGCTCGATGGCCTGTCCGGCAAGCTGGCGCATCTGCGTCACAGCCATCTCTTCGTACGCTTCATAATCGAGATACAGCGTCCGCCTAGTGCGCGTGTGGTCGCGGACGATTCCATCGAACGAAGCCAACGCGCCGTCGCCAGGATGCTTGATGGCCTCCATCAGCGCGGACGTTGGAATCGCCTCCTGCGTAAGATACGTAACGATTGGCTGGCTTGCTTCTGGCGCACCCCCTGAGACTGGAGGCAACAGTCCAACCACATCGCCATCGCGCAACAATTGGCTGGTCTGCGCATACTCGGCATTCACGCTGATCGCAATGCCTTTGAGCAAATCAGCATCGAGCGATCGCTCTTCGAGGTCGCGGCGCAGCACCGCAATCAGATCAGCAACCGTTGCTCCGTCGCTCAGGTTTACAGAGGAAACGGAAAAAGCGCTTTTGAGAATCCCGAAAGTCAGAATTTTCGCTTGCATGACTGCTCTCAGCATACAGAGGATACAGAATTTGGCGCGAGGGCTTTCACCACAAAGACGCGAAGATTTACCGGACCTTTTCGGCGGCGGGCCGCGCGGCAAGTTTCGCTTCGTCTCCGGGCGTATCGATGTCCAGCGCAGCCGCCTCGAACCGGATTACAGCTGGGGATGCATCTTCGGCCAGCAGATGTCGTGCGCCTTTGTCCCCCTCAAGCGCGAGCAGGGCCGGAAACGACGTGTGGGGAAAGATCGCGGGAATTCCTCGCGTCTCACCGTACAGCGACGCCACGATCCTTTTCCTCTGGCTGGATCGAAATCTATCGATTAACGCGCACAGATGGTCGGCGGTCACGTACGGCTGATCGCAGGTGATCAGCAGAACGCCGCAACAATCCCGCTGTTTCATTGCATAACTTATGCCAACCCGGATGGAAGCTGAAAGCCCTTTCTCCCATTGCTCATTTTCGAGAATGGATACGCTGGCTCCGAACGTCGATTCGATCACGGTTCGGATGACAGTTGCGTGCGCGCCCAGAACAACGATCGGATGCTGGATGCCTGCTTCCTGCGCCTGACGTATGCTGTGCTCGACCAGCGTCTGGCCGCCCAAAGACACAAGCTGCTTGGGATGTCCGAGGCGTCGGCTAGCGCCGGCTGCAAGAACGATGCAAGAAACAGACATGAAGGTGATTATAGGCAGTTGACATTCCATTCACAAAGATTGCGATAAAGCATTTCATGGTGCGTGTTTCATCGACAAATGGAAACTGGAAGCGTCCCGGATGAGACCCGACAACCAGACGGGGTTCAGGAAACTCAACGAAGTCCCTATCGCATAGAGGAAATACGCTTTGGCCAAATCGTCCGTTTTGCTCGGGCCATTCCGCTTCGGCATTTTTATGGACAATCCAGGCAATGGGTGCTAAAGTTCCTACGATTTCGAATCCCATATCTTCGGAGCATCCCTGACGTTCGGTGTCAGCCTTTCCAAAGCCATCGCAGAGTTTTTTTTGAAAAGGACGTTCCCTATGCCGAATCCAATTCGTCTTCGCAGCTTTACTGCGTCCAGTTTACTTTTCACTATGGCCACAGCCGCCGCACTGCTGTTAACCGGTTGTGGCGGCGGGAGCAGCGCCAAGACAACTTTGAGTGGTAATACGGCAGTTACAGTATTGCTCTCCAGTACAGCGAATGACCGCTTTGGCTATTTTTCCCTTCAGATATCTTCGCTCACACTCACGGATTCGAAAGGTAACAGCGTAAAACTCTGGCCCTCCGCTTCTGGCAACGAATATCCCTTTGAGTTCATGCACTTGAATGGCATTGCAGAGCCGTTGACGACCGTAAGCGTGCCTCAGGGAGTCTATTCTTCCGCTTCAGTTTCTGTCGTTTACAGCCAAATTTCATGCTTTGGTGTAGACTCCAATGGATCGATCGGAATTTTCGGCGAGGTGGGTGAATTACCTACAACTTCAACCGTTAACATACCATCTCCTATCACAATTATTGGAAGCAATATGGGATTAAAGTTAGGTTTACAGGTAACACAATCCACAAACTTGACAAGTTGCTCCTCTATCACCAACGGACCCGCTCCGTTCACGCTCACACCCAACTTCAATCTTCAACCCGTCACGCTTGCTGCCCAGCCAACGAATACCGAGAATGGTCTTCTTGTGGGACTCCGCGGCAGCATCTCGAGTGTTCCATCCAGTGGCTCAAGTTTTGAAGTTACAGGTGAATCCGGATCGATTCCATGGCAAGTGACAACCGATAGCAACACGCGGTTTTTCGGCGTCTCTGGAGTTTCGAAACTCGCAGCGGGCATACCGATTGACATGGATGCTGCAATTCAACCCGGTGGTGATTTGTTAGCCACTCGCGTCGCCGTATACGATACAAATCCAACCAATCTGACGTATGAAACCGGCCCCACAACCAACAATTTAATTCATTCAGGAGTGCCAGCAATAGCCCTATTTCAACGTGAGACCCTTTCGGATGTTCCAGATTCAACCCCTTACCCGATTACGACGCCAGATAACTTTGGATTCTTTAATCCCGCTGGGGCAACCTTCCAGATTTCCGATCAATTGCAAAATCTCCCGCAACTCCCGTTTCATGCTGTTTTCACGAATACAACGATCGTACCCGGCCAAAACATCATGATTACTTCTCACGCATCGGTTCTATTCATATATCCAAATCCAGCAGCGACGACCATAACTCTACTGCCGCAGACAATCAACGGCAAAGTGACATATATCTCCTCTGACGGAAATTTTACTGTCTATACGGTAAGTCTGGCTGCTTATGACTTGTTTCCTCGGTTAGGCACGGAGAGTGGACAAATCAATACCGTCAATAATCCGGGAACAGTGACGGTTTATGCCGACAGCAGTGCGCAACAATTGACCAGCAGCCCCATAGCTGTCGGCAGCACCGCGCGCTTTTATGGGCTGGTTTTTGATGATAATAGTGCGCTTCGTATGGATTGTGCGCAGATCAACGACGGCGTTGCGGAGTAGCCTGGCCTACAATTTCTCTACTCCCCCAGCAGAAAACCGGCGATAGGGTCGGTGCTTCATGGCATCGAAGTGAGGCGCGTGCGAACTTCCGCACAACTTCTATACTGAGAGAGTGCGTCTCTGGCAGACGACAACAGGAGAAGACATGTCGAACGAATCGAAGTGCCCGTTCTCAGGCGCGATGCTCCAGCACACCAAGTCCGGTGGCAAGGGAAACCGAGATTGGTGGCCTGACCAGCTGAATTTGCAGATACTCCATCAACACTCTTCGCTTTCCAACCCGATGGACGAAGAATTCGACTATGCCAGGGAGTTTCAGAGCCTCGATCTGAATGCTGTCATTCAGGATCTGCGCGCCCTGATGACCGATTCGCAGGAGTGGTGGCCTGCTGATTACGGACACTACGGACCGCTCTTCATTCGCATGGCATGGCACGCGGCCGGCACCTATCGGATTCACGACGGACGCGGTGGCGCAGGCCATGGCTCTCAGCGCTTTGCCCCGCTCAATAGCTGGCCGGACAACGTCAATCTGGACAAAGCCCGTCGCCTTCTGTGGCCGATCAAGCAGAAGTACGGGCGCAAAATCTCCTGGGGCGACCTGATGATTCTGACCGGAAACGTGGCACTGGAGTCGATGGGCTTCAAAACCTTCGGCTTTGGTGGTGGCCGCGTGGACATTTGGGAGCCGGAGATGGATATCGACTGGGGTCCTGAGACGACCTGGCTCGGCGACCAGCGCTACAGTGGCGACCGCGAGCTGACAAACCCGCTGGCGGCCGTGCAGATGGGCCTGATCTACGTCAATCCCGAAGGGCCAAATGGGAACCCCGACCCGTTGGCCTCGGCGCGCGACATTCGCGAAACCTTTCTTCGCATGGCCATGAACGATGAGGAGACGGTGGCGCTGATCGCTGGCGGCCACACTTTCGGCAAGACGCATGGCGCTGCACCAGCCAGCCATGTGGGCGCGGAGCCGGAAGCCGCTCCCATCGAAGAGATGGGCCTCGGCTGGAAGAACAGCTTCGGAACCGGCAAAGGCGGCGACGCTATCACGAGCGGCCTGGAAGGAGCCTGGACGCCGAATCCAATCCGTTGGGACAATGGCTACTTCGAAACGCTCTTCGGCTATGAATGGGAACTGACCAAAAGCCCTGCAGGTGCGCACCAGTGGAAGCCGAAGGGCAACGCTGGAGCAGGCACCGTGCCGGATGCTCATGATCCGGCAAAGAGTCACACGCCGATCATGCTGACTTCCGACATCGCTTTGCGTGTCGATCCGGCGTACGAGAAGATTTCTCGGCATTTCCTGGCAAATCCGGATGCACTGGCAGATGCTTTCGCTCGCGCATGGTTCAAGCTGACGCATCGCGACATGGGTCCGATTACGCGCTACCTTGGCCCACTTGTGCCGAAGGAGGCGCTGATCTGGCAAGATCCTGTTCCTGCGGTAGATCATGCACTGATTGACGAGCAAGACGCCGAGATTCTGAAGGCTGAGGTACTTGCCTCCGGATTGTCGATTGCCCAGCTTGTCACCACAGCCTGGGCATCAGCATCCACCTTCCGCGGCAGCGATAAGCGCGGTGGCGCAAACGGTGCGCGTATCCGCCTGGCTCCGCAGAACAACTGGGAGGTGAATCAGCCCGCGGAGTTGGCAATCGTGCTGGCGAAACTTGAAGCGATCCAGAAGAAATTCAATGCCGCGCAATCGGGCGGAAAGCGAATCTCGCTGGCGGATCTGATTGTGCTGGCCGGTGGCGCGGCGGTGGAAGCCGCAGCGAAAAAGGTCGGCTACCCGGTTAAGGTTCCGTTTGCTCCGGGCCGCACCGACGCCAGCCAGGAACAGACCGACGTGTCGTCCTTCGCTGTGCTGGAACCGGCAGCCGACGGCTTCCGCAACTACGTCTGCAAGGGATTGGAGACACGCTCCGCCGACCTTTTGCTGGATAAGGCGCAACTGCTGACGCTGACCGCTCCGGAGATGACGGTGCTAATTGGCGGTCTGCGCGTTCTGGGTGCAAACTTCGATCGCTCCAAGCACGGCGTATTCACCCGGCGCGCGGGCGAGTTGACGAACGATTACTTCGTCAACCTGCTGGACATGCGCACAGCGTGGCAGCGCTCAGCCAGCGACGAAAACGTGCTGGAAGGCCGCAACCGCAAGACCGGCGAACTTTGCTGGACAGCGACTGTCGTCGATCTTCTTTTCGGATCCAATGCGCAGCTCCGCGCAGTGGCTGAGGTCTATGCAGCAAACGACGGACAGAACGTTTTTGTCCGTGATTTCGTGGCGGCATGGAACAAGGTGATGAACCTCGACCGCTTCGACCTGGCCTGATTCCCATGAGGCTTTCGGCGGATATTAGTGATTCCGTCGAAAGCCTCATGAATAGGTATCCTGACTGGTCACGATTTCGGCCACATCGGCACCAGAGTCTCTTTCGGGTACCTTCGAGCTAATCGAGCGGCGTTATCACTGGCGAAGCTACGCCGGCGATTTCCGTCATGCTTCCTGCCTGACCGACTGGGCGTTTTCGCTCATGGTCTATACAGACTGGCAATGGTGAGTGTGGCTTTTCATTGAGGAAGAGCCACGCCGAGAGCGTCTCCACTGTAAACAGTGTGAGCGAAAACGGTCTATCAGATTGTTCTGGACCGAGATACCTGAGTTCGAGACCCAGACATCGCCGGAGTAGTCGATGGCAATCCCAAGCGGGACATTCAAGCCAAACTGAGTTCCGGAGAAAAACTGTACGCTGGAGGCCGCATATCCGGATGCCTTTGTGCCCTCCACTTCACCTCCGCTCAAATCAAACGACGTACTACTGATTTGCAGAAGGCTTCTTCGGATCACATCCGAAATTGACTTAGATTCTACTCGGAAGCAGTCAGATACTGTCCGGCAGTAACTCGTTCCATCCGAGGCAGGTGGAGAAACGGGATTTCAATCAGAACCGTAACATCCGTTCAGAAAAGCGGCAGCGGAACCTGTTCCTCTACCAGCATCCAGCTTGTGTCACTAACATTGCCACCACCACTCTCGCAGTGTGCAACTGCGGAAATACCAGCAGGCTGACAAGTGAAATCTGTAGCGTACAGTCAACCATTTCCAACTTAGCCTTCAACGCGTCCTGTTTGCCTCGCATACACAACTGTGGCACGTATTCGCCAGTAAGAATCTCCAGCTCCATCGGCTCAACATTGCCCTCTTCAGCAAAATATTTTGCCATCCGCCCAGCAGTTGTCGCGCGTAGTTCTGCATATTTCTGCCTACCAGACGATGAAGCTGTTCGAGGCGAGTGACGATCACTTTGCAGCGGGGGCACTCTCGTCGAGCGCCATATTGAGCGCGAGCACGTTCACACGCCGCTCTCCGAGCAGACCGAAATCGCGCTCCTGCGTGTGATTGCGGATGAGAGTTTCAACCTGCTCCAGAGTGAGCCCCCGCACCTTGGCGATGCGTGGGGCCTGGTAATCTGCCGCGGCCGGCGTGATGTCCGGGTCCAGTCCAGAGGCCGATGCAGTGACGAGATCCACGGGAACGGGAGCGGTAGAGGCATCGGCCTGCTCGACGCTCACGCTGGCCGAGGTGCGATCGACAAATTTCTGATTCGACGGCGACCAGTTGGAACCGCCGGAGGCCGAGGCGTCGTAGCCATTGCCTGCCGCGGAGGGACGACTGTGAAAGTATCGCGGCCCGGTAAAGGACTGACCGATCCAGCGTGATCCGATGAGGACTCCATCCTTGACAATCAGATCGCCGTCAGCTCTCTGTTTCCAAAGCGACTGAGCAATGACCGTGACCAGCAGTGGGTAGCCCAGACCAAGCAGAAGCGTAGTGACCAGAGTGTATCGAAGTGAGATCAGTAAGAGTTTTCGCACGGAAGTCTCCAGTATCGAAAGATAGTTACGCCTTGTTAGGCCAGGCGTAGTGCTGTGATAACCACATCAATCAGCTTGATGCCAACGAAGGGCGCAACCAGTCCTCCGAGTCCATAGATGAAGAGATTGCGACGCAGCAGAGCCTCTGCGCTCATTGCTCGATAGCGAACCCCACGCAGTGCCAGAGGAATGAGCACGACGATAATGAGCGCGTTGAAGATGACGGCGGATAGTATGGCCGATTCCGGCGAATGCAGACGCATGATATTGAGCGAGTCCATGGCTGGAAAGGCGACGACAAACATCGCTGGAAGTATGGCAAAGTACTTGGCCACGTCGTTGGCGATGGAAAAAGTAGTCAACGCACCGCGTGTCATCAGAAGCTGTTTGCCTATCTCGACGATCTCAATCAGTTTGGTGGGGTTGGAATCGAGGTCCACCATGTTGCCTGCTTCCTTCGCCGCCTGCGTGCCGGTATTCATGGCGACGCCAACATCGGCCTGAGCCAGTGCAGGAGCGTCGTTGGTGCCGTCTCCGGTCATCGCCACCAGTTTGCCACCTGCCTGCTCACGGCGGATCAGGTCCATCTTGTCCTTGGGTTTTGCTTCGGCCAGAAAATCATCCACGCCTGCTTCGCGCGCAATGGCCGCCGCGGTCAGAGGATTGTCGCCGGTGATCATGACTGTGCGGATGCCCATGCTGCGCAGTTGCGCAAAACGCTCCTTCATGCCGCCCTTGACAATGTCTTTCAGATGGATGACGCCAAGTGCGGAGGCGTTTTCGGCGACCACCAGTGGAGTTCCACCGGAGCGTGCAATGGTCTCGACCGTGTTGCGCACATCGGGCGGCAGTTCACTGCCCGCCTGCTGCAAATACCCTGCGATGGCATCGACGGATCCTTTCCGTATGATTCGTCCGTCAAGGTTGACCCCGGACATACGTGTGACTGCGCTGAAAGGAATGAACTCGGCATGCGCGGGAGCCATCTCACGGCCGCGCAGACCATGCTGCGCCTTGGCCAGAACAACAATCGATCTCCCTTCGGGCGTTTCATCGGCCAGCGAGGAGAGTTGTGCCGCATCGGCCAGTCGATCCTTGCTGACACCCAGAGCAGGAACGAACTCCGTGGCTTCGCGATTGCCCAGCGTGATGGTTCCGGTCTTATCCAGTAGTAGCGTATTGACGTCTCCTGCTGCCTCCACGGCACGGCCGGACATAGCTAGGACATTGTGTTGAACGAGGCGATCCATGCCGGCAATGCCAATGGCGGACAACAAGCCGCCAATGGTGGTGGGAATGAGGCAGACAAGCAGCGAAACCAGGACAAAGATACTCTGTGGCGCGCTGGAGTATACGGCGAAGGGTTGCAGCGTGATCACGGCAAGCAAAAAGATGAGGGTCAGGCCGGCCAGCAGGATGTTCAATGCAATTTCGTTGGGCGTCTTCTGACGCTCCGCGCCTTCGACTAGAGCAATCATGCGGTCAAGAAATGTTTCGCCAGGATTGGATGTGATCCGGATACGCAGTCGATCGGAGAGCACGCGCGTTCCTCCCGTGACTGCCGAGCGATCGCCGCCTGCCTCGCGAATGACCGGCGCAGACTCGCCTGTAATTGCGGATTCATCGACGGAGGCAACGCCCTCGATCACCTCGCCATCACCGGGGATCAACTGACCGGCGACAACGAGCACTTGATCCTCAGCGCGGAGCTGCGTGCTGGGTACATCCTCGGTTTCTCCGTCGGGTAACAGGCGGCATGCGATGGTCTCAGCCTTGGATTTGCGCAGAGATTCTGCCTGTGCCTTGCCGCGGCCTTCGGCCATTGCTTCGGCAAAGTTAGCAAAGAGTACAGTGAACCAGAGCCAGAGCGTAATCTGCAGATCGAATCCGAGAGCGCTGCGGCCTGCAAACACGTCGCGCAATACCAGCGCACTCGTGAGCAGACTACCGATTTCCACGACAAACATCACTGGATTGCGCATCATGATGCGCGGATCGAGTTTGCGCAGAGCGTCCAGGCATGCGGTTGTGACGATGCGACGATCCCATAGGGATTTTTTATGGCCACGTGTGGATGGAGTCATTCCAATCTCTCCTTAAAAGCTGTGTCCGGCATGAAGCAGCAGATGCTCCAGAACAGGACCAAGGCCAAGCGCAGGGAAAAATGTGAGCGCCACGACGATGAGGATCACGCCCACCAGCAGCACGGTGAACAGTGGCGTGGTCACAGGGAAGGTTCCGAGCGATGGCGGCGTATAGCGCTTGCCTGCAAGGTTTCCAGCGAGTGCCAACACAGGGATAAGCATGAGAAAACGGCCTGCAAGCATCGAGAAGGCCAGTGTCAGGTTGTACCAGTTGGTGTTGGCGTTCAGGCCGGCGAATGCGGAGCCGTTGTTCCCGGTGGCCGAGGTGTAAGCGTAGAGTATCTCCGAGAGTCCGTGCGGGCCGGAATTATTCAGACTGCTTAATCCGAGATTCGGCAGCAGAACCGAAACTGCGGAGAAGCTGAGTACGATGAGCGGAAAGATCAGCGTGTAGAGCATAGCCATCTTTACGTCATAGGATTCGATTTTCTTACCGAGATACTCCGGTGTTCGCCCGACCATCAAACCCGCGATGAACACCGCGAGGATGACAAAGATCACCATGCCGTAAAGTCCGGAACCGACTCCGCCGAAGACAACTTCGCCGAGCAGGATGTTGGTGAGCACAACCATTCCCCCCAGCGGCATGAAGGAATCGTGCATCGAGTTAACCGCACCGCAGCTTGTATCTGTCGTGACGGTTGCAAAAAGAGCCGAGTTGGCGATGCCGAAACGGACTTCTTTGCCTTCCATGTTTCCACCGGATTGCTGCTGGTCAGCGCGCTGCTCGACGCGGTGGAGTAGAGGGTTGGGTTGCGACTCAGCCCAGTAGGCCGTTGCGACGCCAGCGAAGAATAGCACCGACATGGCCGCAAAGACAGCCCAGCCGTGCCGCGGAGATCCGGTCATCATGCCCAGCGTTGCCGTCAGTCCAGCAGGAAGAATGAAGATGGCCAGCATCTCCAAAAAGTTTGTAAGTGGAGTAGGATTCTCGAACGGGTGCGCACTGTTTGCATTGAAAAATCCGCCGCCGTTGGTACCAAGTTCCTTGATGGCTTCCTGCGAAGCTACCGGACCCTGCGCGATCGTCTGCGTTGCAATGGTCTGTGTCTGGATTTTCCCGTTGGCGCCTGTCTGCTGCACAGTCTGCGGCTGCACAACTTTGGCCGTATCATAAGCACGGAAGTTCTGAATGACTCCTTGAGATGACAATGCAAGCGCCAGAAGTAAGGCTCCCGGCAAAAGCACCCACAGCGTGGCGCGAGTCATGTCTACCCAGAAATTGCCTAGCGTCTTCTGTTCGCGGCGCACGATGCCACGGATCAACGCAATAGCAACGGCCAGGCCCAGCGCGGCGGAAGCGAAATTATGATAGGCAAGCCCGGCCATCTGGGTCAGATAGCTCATGGTGCTCTCCGGAGTGTAGGCCTGCCAGTTGGTGTTGGTGGTGAAGGATGCGGCGGTGTTCAGAGCCAGAACCGCGGGGACGTTCGGCAGATGCTGCGGGTTCAGGGGAAGCCAGGCCTGCAACCGTTCCAGCGCGTAGAGGATGAGCATTGAAACCAGACTGAATGCGAGCACAGCCACGCTGTACGTCGTCCAAGCCATTTCCTCGTCGGCATCGATGCCCGTCAACCGATAGAGCAACCGCTCCAGCGGAGAAAGCACAGGATCGAGCCACGTGCGTTTACGTTCGAAAACGCAGGCCATATACCGCCCGACAGGCCGGGTTGCTAGTGTAATCAGGCCGAAAAACAAGAGAATCTGGAGCCATCCATTCATCGTCATCAGAATTTCTCCGGACGCAGCAGTGCGTAGACCAGGTAGCCCATCAGAAGAATGGAGAGAATCAGCGCAATTGCAGTTTCCACTGACATCGTTGTCACCTCAAGCGTTCACAAGCGTGTACGTACAGCACGGAGATCGCAAAAAATGCGATTCCGAAGATCACCATGTAAGCGTCCGTCATAGCTGTTCATCCTTTGTCCGGCGCGCGCCGGTGCACTGGCCATCGCAGGTATGTAGCCCTGGAAACAGTGCGGGAACTTGCTGCAGGGACCGTTTCGTACGGCTGCGTCGCACAGCGATCAATTCCTGCAGCACGCGGGAAGCCTGAGCGCCGACCGGGAAGACATATCCGCTAAAGGAATCTATCGTCATCTCGCAACCACTGGAATCAGTGCAACAGATGCGGGATAAAGTGGGGGTGAGAAGGAAATAAAAATGGCATAAAGAGCACGACCGGGACAGTCGCTCGGAGCGAGGCTTCAGATGGTTTGAAAGCAGCCGTTCGGGTGTGCGCGACGCATGAGTTGTGCCAGACGACGCATCCCGACACGGTTCACGTGTCATCGGGATTTACTGCGATTCCTGCGTAATGATATGAACGTCCAGATGCGGCGCACCCTGCAGGAGTCGCTGCAAAGCTTGGTAGTAAAGATACTTCCGGATTCCGTGGACGGCTTTGCGCCCCAGCAGTAGCTGCGTGATGCGTCTCTCCTGCGCAAATGCTGCCAATGCGGTTGCAACAGTATTGCCTTTCAAGAAGACGACCTTGGCTGAAAGATTTTCCGCAAAGCGAACATTAGCCTGCAGACTTCGACGCTCTTCCGGCTCCAGATCGGCTTCACTGCCCACATGGACGACAAATAATTCCGCATCGATACCTTCGGCTATCCGCGCACCGCGGGCAATCAACTGCTTGGCCGAGGGACTGGCACTGATGCAGACCGCAACACGCTCCTGAACCTGCCAATGATCGCCGAACCGCTTGCGACGCAGATATGCATTTAGATTACGATCGACAGCGCGCGTCACCTGGCGCAAGGCGAGTTCGCGCAGCGCCATTAGGTTCCCGCGCCGGAAGAAATTTGCAAGCGCGCGATCCACGCGATCCATCGGATAAATGTCGCCCCGACGCATTCGGGTCAGCAGAGCCTCGGGCGTCAGATCTGCCATCACGACTTCATCCGCGCGCTCCATCACCCAGTCTGGAACTGTTTCACGTATGGGGATGCCTGTGATGGACTGCACGGTCGGCCCCAGACTCTCGATGTGTTGAATGTTGACGGTGGTCAGCACATCAATCTTTGCGGCCAGAATCTCCAGAACGTCTTCGTATCGCTTTCGATGTTTGCTTCCCGGGATGTTCGTGTGCGCCAGTTCATCCACCAGAACAACTGAGGGTTTGCGCTGAACTATGGCATCCACATCCATTTCATAAAAGACTGTGCCCTTGTACTCAAGCGGCACCAGCGGGAGCGAAGGAATCTGAGAAGACAATTCCACGATACCCTTGCGTCCGTGCGTTTCAATCACACCGGCAATTACATCTTCATCACGACTGGCGCGGCGAAGCGCCTCGCTGAGCATGTTATAAGTTTTGCCGACGCCGGGTGCATAGCCGAGGAAAACTTTGAAGATGCCGACGGTTTTTTCTTCTGTGGTTTGTTCCAGCCACTCTTCCGGAGTCCTGGCCGGAACGCTCTGTTCTTTTTGCAGAGTCATTTCGCTCCTCTTGTCCGTACAATACAACGCATGGTCAGGAAACGGATACTCCAGCTTGCCAAATATGCCACCGGGACGACCGCAGTCGCCGGTGTCACATTCATCGAATATCGTCTACTGCACGTCAATGATGTCACAGTAGCACTCTCATTACTGCTGGTAGTTTTGTTCACCGCAGCCAGTTGGGGACTACGTTCGGCCATCTACGTCTCCGTCATTTCCACACTTGCCTTCAATTATTTTTTTCTTCCTCCGGTACTCACGCTGACGATTGCCGACACTCGCAACTGGGTGGCACTCTTAGCGTTTTTGGTAACCGCGGTCAGTGCCAGCCATCTTTCGGAACGTGCACGCAAGGAAGCCGAAATGGCCAATCGGCGAAGGCACGAATCAGAGCGGCTCTATGGCTTCAGCCAGCAAATGCTGGTGACAGAAAATCTGGCGGAGTTACTGTCACGTATTCCAAGCGACGTCACACTGTTCTTCGAGTTTACTCAGGTAGCTCTCTTTGTCAGCGAACGCAACCGCATCTATCGATCGAGCGGAGACGCGAAAGACCTGCCTGCCGAGCGCCTGCGCGAAGCGGCCAAAAGCCGCGAATTGATCCTTGAGGGAACGGGGATTTTGTATACACCGCTGATGATGGGCGTCCGATCGATCGGATCGCTGGGCGTGTGCGGCACCGGGACCCTGCCGACGCGCGAAACGATCGAGGCGCTGGCCGGAATGATCGCTATCGCCGTCGAACGTGCCATCGCGCTGGAACGACTGACACGCGCAGAAGCCGCTAGAGAGAGCGAACGCCTGCGCACGGCACTTCTCGACTCGATCACGCATGAACTGCGCACTCCACTTACCGCGATCAAGGCTTCCATCACCGGCGTGAGGGAGACTCCCGGAATGACCGGCGAGCAGATTGAGGAATTGTATTGCGTAATCGAAGAAGAGACTGACCGGCTCAACCGCCTGATTGCTGAGGCCGTAGAGATGGCGCAACTCGATGCGCGCGAGGTGAAGCTGGACATTCATCCGTACTCGATACGCACTGCAATCGATGCAGCGGTTGAAGAACTCTCCCAGACGCTGGCAGAGAATCCGGTTCAAACCGATCTGCCAGAATCGCTGCCCATGGTGCGAATGGACCTCGCCTACATCACGAAAGTGGTGCGGCATCTGCTGGAAAATGCCGTGAAGTATTCTGCGCCGGGCACCCCTATTTCCATCAGCGCTGAGACTGACGAAGGTATCCTCACCGTGAATGTTGCCGATCGAGGCGAAGGAATTGACGAACTCGAACAATCGCTGATCTTCGACAAGTTCTATCGCGGTCGTGGGCAGCGTGAACTCGTCTCCGGTACTGGCATGGGTCTTGCGATAGTGCGAGCGATAGTAGAAGCCCACAACGGGAGAATCACCTGCACCAGCCAGCCGGGCTATGGCTCGGTTTTTTCCTTTACGCTTCCGATTGCGTATTAGAGCATTTTCCTAAATAGTGTAGACTGGTTTTGGCGACTCTTTGCGGCGAACAAAGACATGGGAAAACCCCTTGGGGATGATCTGCGTCGTAAACTTCTTTTCGCCTATGATCAAGGCG
>JAKAXU010000089.1 GCA_021816455.1 Acidobacteriota bacterium | reverse complement strand
ACTCGCCTGGAGTTCCAAGGCTGTTCGCTGGTCCATAGCTCAATCCACCCGAACCGCCGTATGCGGACCCGCATGTACGGTGGTGTGGCAGGGAAGGAGCCGCGAGGCTCCCCCCTATGCCGATTGTGCGTTGTCTTGGGTGACTGGGAACGATATCATGATGCGGTTACCTAATACAGGAAAATCAGCGGGGAGGGGGAGGAGGAAGATATGGGCAACAGACTCGGGCGGAGACGGTGGATAGCAACGCAGGCTGTGTTGGGTGCGTTGCTGGGAGCAACGGCGCTGGCGCAACTTCCTGCACGAATGGCGATTGGCGATGGCTGGACGATGCAGGACGCAGCGAAGGTTTCAGCGCAGCCTGCTCAGATCGCTTCGGATCGTTTCGTGCCGCGTGGCTGGTATGTCGCCGTCGTACCAGGGACGGTGCTGACGACACTGGTGCATGCGGGCGTTTATCCGGAACCGCTCTATGGCGAAAACAACCGACCCAATCGCATTCCCGAAACGCTGAACAAGACTTCCTACTGGTATCGGACGGTCTTCGACGTACCGAAAAACTATCGCGGCCGGCGTATCTGGTTGAATTTTTCCGGAATCAATTACTCGGCCGATATCTGGCTGAACGGCAAGCAGATTGGATCGATGAAGGGCGCGTTCCGTCGTGGCATCTTCGACGTTACGGGCCTGGTTCAGCCGGGTGGTCATGGCATTCTCGCGGTCCATGTCTGGCCGCAACCGCATCCGGGCGTACCGCACGAGCACACGATCGCAGACGGCATGGGCAAAAACGGAGGGGTCACGGCGCTCGACGGACCGACATTTCTCTCGACGATCGGCTGGGACTGGATACCTGCGATTCGTGATCGAGACACCGGCATCTGGGATCAGATTTCACTTTCGGCGACCGGGCCGGTGGTGCTGCGCGATCCGCTGGTGACGACCGATCTGCCGCTGCCGCGCACGGATTCAACCGACGTGATGATCCAGGCGACGCTTGTGAATGTGACCGATCAGCCGGTGACAGGGGTGCTTCGCGCCGAGTTTGGGGCGGTGCATGTTGAGACGCAAGTTAGCATCCCGGCGCACGGAGAGCAGACAGTGGCCATGGATCCGAAGTCCCAGCCCGCACTGCATGTGGAGCATCCTCTGTTGTGGTGGCCGAACGGCTACGGGCCGCAGAATTTGTACACGATGCACCTGAGCTTCGAGGCGGCGGAACAGACTTCGGATGAGACGAGCTTCGACTTTGGCGTGCGCAAGATCACCTACACCGTTCCGGATTCGGAGAATCTGACAGTCTCCGTCAACGGCGTGCGTGTCTTTCTGAAGGGCGGCGACTGGGGTCTGGATGAGGCGATGAAACGGATTCCGCGCGAGCGGCTCGACGCCGAGATTTACATGCACAAGCTGGCCAATCTGAATATGATCCGCAACTGGGTGGGCCAGAGTACGGACGAGGATTTTTACGAGTTGTGCGACAAGTACGGCATTCTGCTGTGGGATGAATTTTTTCAGCCGAACCCGTCTGACGGACCGAATCCGGATGACTTGCCGACGTATATCGCAAACGTACGCGACAAGGTACTGCGTTACCGGAACCATCCTTCGATCGCAATCTGGTGCGCACGCAACGAGGGGTATCCGCCGAAGGAGATTGATGACCAGTTACGGACGCTGCTTGCGGAACTGGAACCGACGCGGCTCTATCAGCCAAGCTCGACGGCCGGGCGCGGCGTGAACTCCGGCGGACCGTATTACTGGCGTGCGCCGCGGTTTTACTACCAGTACTCGGAAGCCTTCAAGACAGAGATCGGAAGCAGTTCGATTCCGACCATGGAAAGCGTGCAGGGCATGATGCCCGAAAAGGACTGGACCGAGATCAACGACGACTGGGCTGAGCACGATCTGGCGCGTGGGGCTGCGCACGGCGACACCTATCCGCAGACGCTGGCCGAGCGCTACGGCAAGATCGCCAATCTGGCCGATTTTGTGCGTAAGAGCCAGCTTGCCAACTATGAAGCCTTTCGCGCCATGTACGAAGGCCGAGAAGCAAGGCTCTTCAATCCCGCCACAGCCGTCATTACCTGGATGAGTAATCCGGCGCAGCCGAGCTTTGTGTGGCAGCTCTACCATCACGATCTGGAGCCGAACTCTTCGTTGTTCGCCGTCAAGGAGGCGAGTGAGATGGTGCACGTGCAGCTCAACGAGGGGGATGGCGAGTTGCAGGTGATCAACAACCGCCCCGATGTGCTGAAGGGCGCGAAGGTGCATGAGTGGGTTTATTCCTTTGACGGCACATTGAAATATGAACATAATTTTCCGGTGACCGGCCCGAGCAGTTCGGCGATCAGCATTGGGAGAATCGATCCGGTGGACGGAGACTGGAACTGGCCGAAGGATCTTGGGCCGGTACACTTCATTCGCCTGGAGCTGACCGATGCCAATGGTCAATTGCTCAGCCGCAATTTCTACTGGCGAGCGCCGGAGTCCGATCCGGACAATCTGCAGGCGATGGACACAATGCCGCGCGCGGTGCTGACGGCTCGGGCGGTGCGCGCGGATGCAAACGGACGGCTGCACATCACGGTGACGCTGACCAATCCCGGCAAGACGATCGCGGTTATGGCGCATGTGCAACTGAGGCGGCACGTGGAGCCGGATCGCGAAGGCGTGCGCGTGCTGCCGGTCTTCTACAGCGACAATTATGTCTCGCTGACGCAGGGCGAGAGCCGCGTGATTGAGATCGACACGGACACCTCGGAGCTGATGGGGCAGGATCCGCTGGTGGTGGTGGATGGTTGGAATATCGGCGTGGCGGCGGATGCGGATTCGCCGGTTCCGGTAGGGTTGAATGTGAATGCGCAGGTGGATCACTGGCCACAGACGGGACTGCCGATTGTGGCGCACACATGGAAGGACACACCGCCGACCGTCCAGACTCACTGAGTAGTTCGCAGCCGCCTGGAGTTACGCTCCGATGCGGTTGCGCAGCCAGCGCTGGGCGGGCTTTTCCACCAGATGCAGTGTGAGGAGGGCGAACCCGATCAGCAGTGCGTAGCTGATCCATGGATCGAAGCGTGCCAGGCCAAGCGCGGGCAGCACTCCGCTTGCGTGCAGCAGATTCCACAAGTTGAAGTGGAGCAGATAAAGGCAGTAACTGGCCTCGCCGATGAAGACCAGAGGCGCGAGACCAAAGAAGCGCGATAGCGGGTTGCGTCCGGCCAGGCCGAGGATCATGGCGCCGAAGAGCGGCATCAGCAGGCCGTCATGCAGCATGGCATAAGGTAGGAACGGCTCATGCATGAGCGCGAAATAGAGGCCGAGGAAACCACCAAGTCCAACGCCGAAGCGCAGGCGGCTTTCGCGGGGAATGCGTGCATCCAGGGAGGCCAGAAAGACGCCAAAGACAAAGCCGGGAAGGTGCGGCAGTGGCGTGAATTTGAGAGCCTGAAGCCAGATACCGTACGAAAAGCGGTTGGGCTTGTGAATGTGATCCGGGCTGAGCAGCACATAGAGTGCGCCCGGCACGATACCCGCCAGCCATAGTCCGCCAAGAAGAGTGATCCAACCGCGCACGGTCGCCGGATACTTCCGGGAGGCCAGCCAGGGGAAGATCAGGTAAAAAAAAGTCTCGGCGGACATGGTCCAGGCCGGGGTGTTCCAGAAGGTGGCGATCTGTGGAATCCATCCCTGGAGCAGGATCGGCGTGAGTACAATGCCGGACCAGAAGAGCGGATGCGAGTGGGCGCGGTATTCGGCGGCCAGCATGCCAGCACCCAGGATGAGGCTGAGCAGATAGACGGGATAGAGGCGTGTCCAGCGCGCCTTCCAGAAGCGCACCCGGTCCAGTTTTCCAGCTCGCGCACGTTCCGCGTAGTTGTAGGCCAGCACGAAGCCGGAGAGCATGATGAAGAAGCTGACCGAAACATAGCCGGCGTTGACGATGGGAGCGAACGGACCGAACCACAGCGGGTTGGAGAAGTGGAAAAAGACGATGTTCAGCGCGGCGAAACAGCGCAGCCCTGTCAAGGCATCCAGACGTGCAGGTTTGGTCACTTCCACAGAAATTGGACTCGGTTTGGAGTGGTTGGGAGCAGGCAACGGAAGGAAATCTAGCCGTCTGCTTCAGCTTGTGACCAGGGAGCCGACTTTTTCGCCAAGAACGACGCGGCGGATGTTGCCCGGCTGGTTCATGTTGAAGATGATCATGGGCAGGTTGTTGTCCTTGCAGAGGCTGACGGCAGTCAGGTCCATCACTTTCAGGCCTTGTTTCAGAATGTCCATATAGGTGATCTCGTCGTATTTCACTGCGTCCTTGAAAAGCACCGGATCAGCGTTGTAGATGCCCTCAACTTTGGTCGCCTTCAGTAGCACATCAGCCTTGATCTCCATGGCGCGCAATGAAGCCGCCGTGTCCGTGGAGAAGAACGGATTGCCGATTCCGGCGGCGAAGATGACGACTCGTCCCTTTTCGAGATGGCGCACGGCGCGGCGACGGATGTAAGGCTCCGCCACCTGGTTCATGGCGATGGCTGTCATCACGCGGCAGGGAACGCCGTGTTTTTCGATGGCGTCCTGCAGGGCGATGGCGTTGATGACTGTCGAAAGCATGCCCATATTGTCGGCGCTGACTCGATCCATCTCTTTCGCATGCTCGGCGACACCGCGAAAGAAATTGCCTCCGCCGACTACGACTGCGACTTCGACGCCAAGCGCGCGGACTTCCGCAATTTCGGAGGTAATGTCGATGACTCGCTGCGCATCTAGACCAAAACCGCGCGAGCCTGCCAGAGCTTCGCCAGAGAGCTTGAGAACGATCCTCTTATACATGCCATTTCGAGTATCGCACACGTGCACGGTATGCCTGAACGAGTTGGAGCGACAAGGACGCGGTGCAATCCCGGAATGAAGAGCGGGGCAGCCGAAGCTGCCCCGCTGTAGTTTTGTACGCCGTGCATGAATGACATCTTGGAGGTGTAAGTTCTCTTCACATCCTGATGGAGGAGAAGTGATAGCGAAGCGCAGGGGCGTCGTCGCGAGGCGGGGTCTGAAGGAAGCGTGGAGCAAAGACG